>DASXZJ010000001.1:0-29354 GCA_036502025.1 Acidimicrobiales bacterium
TTCATCACCATCTATCGCTTCGTGGTGGTGCCGCTCTTCCTCTTTTCCGGCACGTTCTTCCCGATCTCGCAGCTCCCCGTGGGCCTCCAGTACCTGTCCTACGTCACGCCCCTCTTCCACGGCGTCGCACTCTGCCGGGACCTCACTCTGGGCCAGGTCCACCTGGGGGTCGACCTGGGGCACGCCGCCTACCTGGCCGCCTGGGTCGGGGCCGGTTACCTGGCGGGGCGGCGCACCTTCGCCCGGCGGTTGGTCGTATGACCACCGGCCAGGTGGCCCCGGGCCACGAGGACAGCCGCATGAGCACGGCCGGCGAGCGGGCCTCCCGGGGGGTGGCGCTGCGCATCACGCCCCTGGCCTTCCTGGGCGGGCGGCACGCCACCCGGGTCCTCGAGCGCAACATCCTGGTCTACCGGCGGTCGTGGATCTTCATCATCTCGGGCTTCTTCGAGCCGCTCTTCTACCTGCTCTCCATCGGCATCGGGCTCAGCCGGCTGGTGGGTCCGATCCCGGTCGATGGCCGGCTGGTGGCCTACACCGCCTTCGTGGCCCCGGGGCTGCTGGCCTCGTCCGCCATGAACGGGGCGATGATCGACTCCACCTTCCTCGTCTTCATGAAGTTGAAGATCTCCAAGACCTACGACGCCATGCTGTCGACCCCACTCGGCGTCGGTGACGTCGCCCTCGGGGAGCTGAGCTGGTGCGTGCTGCGGGGGTCGCTCTACTCGGGCGCTTTCCTCTGCATCATGACGGCGCTGGGCTACGTGGTCTCGCCCTGGGCCATCCTCTGCTGGCCCTGCGCCATCCTGGTCAGCCTGGCCTTTGCCTCGGCGGGCATGGCCGGGACGACCTTCATGCGGACCTGGCAGGACTTCGACATGGTCTCGCTGGCCTTCATCCCGCTGTTCCTCTTCTCGGCCACCTTCTATCCCCTCACCGTCTTCCCCGGCTGGTTGCAAGCCGTGGTGCGATGCACCCCGCTCTACCAGGGGGTCGTGCTGGTCCGCTCGGCTGACCTGGGCATCTTCACCTGGGTGTTGCTGGCGCACGTGGCGTACCTGGTGGCCATGGCGGTCGCCGGCGTGATCATCACCCGCCGCCGCCTCGGAAGGCTGCTGCTGCCGTAAGCCGGGGTCGAGGGGGTTGGCTACCGTAGGGCCGAAATCCCAATCGACAGGGGCCCGGCAGAGATGAACATTGTGGTGAGCAACGTCAAGGGCGGGGTGGGCAAGACCACCACCGCGGTCTACCTGGCCGGAGTGGCCGCGGAGAAGGGACGGGACCCCGTCTCCCTGGTCGACGCCGACCCCCAGGGCTCCACGGCCGAGTGGTACGACGCCGTGCCCTTCGAAGGGGTCGACCTGGTCGAAGGCCCGTCGGTCCGCACCGTGACCAAGGCCATGGAGCAGGTCGGCGGTGTCGTGATCGTCGACACCCCACCGGGTGAGGGGACGATCGTGCGCGCCGCCCTGTCCCGGGCCGATGCGGTGGTCATCCCCACCCGGGCCGGCGGGGTCGAGCCGAACCGTGTGGTGGCCACACTCGAGATGACCCCGTCGAACGTGCCGGCCGGCGTGGTCATCTGCTCGGCCCGGCTGGGCACCAACGATCTGGAAGCCACCGTGGAGTGGTGGACCGAGCTCAAGATCCCGGTGTGGGGCATCATCCCCGAGCGCGTATCCATCGCCGCTGGGCCCTCGGCGCGGCTGTCACCCGAAGGACTCGAGCTCTACGGGAAGGTGCTGAAGAAGGCCCTGGCCAAGTCCCGCTGAGTCACCCGGTCGTGGCCATCTCGTTGCGGAACCGGCTGTCGTTCCAGGTGGTGGGCGCGATGCCGTGCAACTGCCCGATCAGCTCGGAGAGGAACCAGCGACGGACGGCCACGCTGGTCGGCGAGGCCGGCAGGGTGAGCAACTGGGCCGACAGCCCGAACTCATCGGCCTCATTGAGCATGGCGTCGTAGAACTCACAGGCCACCACGGCGGCTTCGGGCAACTCGATCTCCCAGTCGTAGGTGCTCTCGTTGCGGTCCACCACGTCCTGCCACATCTCGTCCATCCCGGCCCCCAGCCCGTTGAAGCGGTTCCCGATCTCCGAGATCAGCACCGAGAGTCGTTCGGGAAGTGACGACCCCCCGTCTGGATTCGCCTCGGACCGCTCCTTCATGAGGCGCAGCTCGCGGAACAATCCCTCATACTCCTCACTGGCCTTCTGCAGCAGGGCGACCGGGATGCCCAGGAGCCGGACGTTCACGTTGGGCGAGTCGTCGGCGCCGTCGTGCAGGTCCGCGTTGGCGAAGCCGGTCAGGTCGAAGCGGAACGAGCCGTCCGACACGCCGGAGGGGGAGACCGAATAGTCCACCGGGAGCTCGAACCAGACGATCTTCCCGCCCGGCACCACCTGCACGCCCCAGTCCGAAGCGAGGGTGTTGAAGAGGGTGAGACCACGTCCCGTGGCCGCGTCGGCGCTGTACTCCTTCACGGCCGGGATGGTTCCGCTGCCGTCGGCCACGTCGACCCGGATGCGATCGGCCAGCAGGTGCAGCGTGACGCCGAGGGGTGTGCCGGCATGAAGCACCGCGTTGGTCACCAGTTCTGACGTCAGCAGGGCGGCGCACTCGACCACTTCCTCGGGGACGCCGTCGAGGTGCGCCGTGATCCAATGGCGGGCCACGGGTGTGCTCTCCACCACCGGGTCCAGGGTCAACATCGACATTCCACCCGGGTCTGTACCCGGCGCCGCCGTTTGTCTACCCTCCGACGGCACACCGAGGTAGTGCAACGCCAGCACGACAACGTCGTCCGCCACCTCGTCGTCGCTCAGCATGGTGGCCAACGCGGTGGCCGGTTGCTGCCAGCCAGCGTGCGCCACCTCGGTTGCGGCAACGGAGAGTCGGTCCATCCCGATGGTGATGAGCTCACCGCGCCGTTCCACCAGGCCGTCGGAGTACATCACGAGGGAGTCACCCGGTCGCAGGTCGATGTCCTGATGCGGCCGGGGCGGGCCACCGAGCCCCGCTGCGATGAGCAACGAGTTCGGGGCGTCGCAAAACGCCGTGCTGCCGTCCCGGTGCACGATCAGGGGTGGCGGGTGACCGGCGTTGGTCAGTCGCACCGCACCCGATGTCGGGTCGATGATCCCGACGACGACGGTGACCACCCGCTCCTCGGACATGGCATCGAAGAACTGGTCGAGCGAGGAGAGGACCTCCGAGGGCGACTGGCCCGTCACGGCGTAGGCGCGGATGGTGCTGCGCACCTGACCCATGAGCGCGGCGGCCGACGGGCCCTTGCCCATGACGTCGCCGACGCTGAAGACGACGTGTCCCTCATCGAGTTGGAACACGTCGTACCAGTCACCACCGACGTAGGTGCCGGCCGCGCCGGCCCGGTACTCGGCGTCGAGGTGGAGCCCGTCGACGACGGGTAGGAAGTCGGGGAGCACGGCACGCTGGAGCACCTCGGCCACCACGTGCTCGCGCTGGAACCTGGTGGCGTTGGAGAGGGCGACGCCGGTGCGGCTGGCCACCTCGGTGGCCAGGGAGACGTCATCGGACTCGAAGTTCCGGCCCGGCCCGTCGATGAAGGTCATGACGCCGATGACCTCTCCGTTGGCGGTGAGGGGCACGGCCAACGCGGTCGAGTCCCTCAGTCCTATGCCGCTCTCCGCCGGCGAGGATACGGCCGCCAGCTGGGACCCACCGGTCCGAAAGGCGATTGCAGCCGGGGCGTCGCAGTCGAAGGGCACGTCGTCGGTGCTGATGAGGCGCCGGGTTTCGTCGCTCTCTGTCCCGGGAACCTCCAGTTGTTGCAGCCCACTCTCGCCGGGTACCTGCACGACGCAGGCATCGGCCAACCGGCCGACCACGAGGTTGATGGTGCGTTGAATCACCGTGGTCGGATCCAGGCTCGAGCTCAGCAGCCTGGTCACTTCGGACAGGAGGGAGAGGCGTTCCCGGCCCGACTCGGCGTCGCGCAGGGCCTGGCGCTCCTGCTCGAAGAGCTGGGCCCGCTCCAACGCCTGGGCCGTCAACCCGGCCAGCGTCGAGAGAAACCGGAGCTCGGGCTCGGTGGGTTCGGCCTGGGCCACGAAGGCGAGGGTGAGTACCCCGAGCTGGCCGACGCTGCCGGTGAGCGGTTCGCTGACGATGGTGACCGACTGGTTGAGCTCGGCCAGGGCGCCCGGGACCACCTCGCTGGCCAGGTCGGGATCCAGGCGGGTGTCGGCCGCCATCGTGGTGATCACCGTACGGCCCTGCGTGAAGGTGGAGCCCGACGGCGTGTTGTCGACCGGGACATCGCCTCGCGAGAGCAGCGCCGGATGCCCGCTGCTGGCCAGGCAGGAGAGGGCGCGCTCACCGGCGACCGGGACGCGCACGACGGCTGACTGGGCCCCGAGGGCGCGTCGCCCCCCGGCAATGGCGGCCAGCGCCACGTCGCCCGGGGTGGTGGCCGCGGCCAGGGCCGAGCTCAGGTGGTGCAGGTGCTGGTTGCGCTCGAGGTTGGTGAACTCGGTCAAGGTCAGCCGGGCTCGCTCCACGGCCTGCGCCGCGGCACCGGTGATGGTGAAGAGGAAGCTCTTATCGGCCTTGGAGATGGACCGGGGCTTGATCCAGTGCACCATGACCACGCCGACCGAGCGATCCGAGACGACCAGCGGCACCACGGCCAGCGAGTGGAAACGGGTGGAGTGCAGCGACTGGGCGATGGCCGGCCAGTCGCGCTGCAGGTCGGCGGTGGACTCCGAGAACAGCGCCACCCGGCGTTGGAGGACATCGTCGATGGCACCGCCGGGATCCATGGCGGAGAGAACGGCCTCCTCGGACTGGTGGGCTCCGTAGCCGAAGCGCCGGTTGGCGCAGAGCACCCCACGGGCATTGGCGGTGGCGAACGTGGCCGCATCGACGTGCAGCTCGTCGCGCAGCGCGGCGAACACGGCGTCGGCCACCTGACCCGGGTCGACCGCCGTCGTCAGCGCCCGGGCCATGGCCTGCATGCGCTGTGCCGTCTCGGCCGCCACCCGCCGCCGCCGCTCGTCGCGGGTCTCGGTGCGGGCCGACGACAGGAGCTCGTTGCGTTGGCCGCGCAGGTAGGAGATCCAGATGGCCACGCCGGAGCTCGCGACCAGCGTCAGCACGCGCAGGAGGTGGTTCAGCTGGCCGTACTCGCGGGGCGGCGTGCTGAGGATGACCGAGAAGAAGGTGGCATAGAGCCCGACCAGGGCGGTCCGCCGGAGACCGGCGAAGGCGGCCACGATGAACGGGCCGATGGCGAGGAAACCGATGAGCCCGAACTTGCCGCCGAAGAGGGCGTCGACCACGGCCACCGCCGAGACCCAGAGAACTGCCACCCAGGTAGCCACCGCCTCGGTCCGGTCCGCCCTGGGTGGGCCGGTTGCCGCTTGGGGTGCTTCGGCTTCAGGCTCTGGCACGTTGCATCTCCCCCGACCGACGGGCAGTGGGCCTCTGTCTCGCCGCCAACGCTATTGCCTGGAGCGACCCCGTGAATTCCACCGCGCCACGCCTGCACCCGGGTTCTCGCCGGCCGGGCCCCCCCGGGGTGCGATAGGAAGGACCCCCGGGGAGGTTTACATTTTCCACGGTAGGCAATAGGTGCACCGTGCCAATCGCTATTGCAGCGCGCCCGGCCGCCCGCGGTGGACCGACATCGACGATGATTGGGGACGCATGGAGCAGTACTTCCGCATTGAAGAGGACGTGAACCGGGAAGTCCCGGTCATCTCGGTCATCGGGGAGATCGACGTGGCTACCGCGCCGCAACTCCGTGAATGCCTGCACGGCGTGATCGGCCCCGACCGGCCGTCGGTGGTGCTCGACCTGCTGGCGGTCACGTTCCTGGACTCGACCGCTCTCGGCGTGCTGGTGGGCGCGCTCAAGCGGTGCCGCGAGCTGGGCGGCGAACTCCACGTCGTGGTGGCCGACGCCCGGATCATGAAGATCTTCGAGATCACCGGGCTGACCAAGGTGTTCCCCATCGCCGATTCGCTGGCTGCCGCCGGTGCGGCATGACCGAGCAGCACGAGGCTCTGAGAACTGACACCCTGGGCATCGGCGACCGCGTCGAGCTCATCTTTCCCGCCCGTGGCGATCTGGTGGTGCTGGCCCGGCTCGTGGCATCGGCCATCTCGGCCCGGGCCGGGTTCGATATCGAGGAGCTCGAGGACCTGCGCCTGGCGGTGGGGGAGCTGTGCCTGCTCGCCCTCCAGGGCAGCGACGCCCGGCACGGTGACGTCCGGTTGGAGTTCACGGTGTCCGAGGCGTCGCTCGATATCTCCTGCACCCTGGTGGGTGCCGCGCCTGACATGGCCACCCAGAACGGCGAGGGCGCCGAAACGGACCAGCTCAGCGAGCAGATCCTGGCGGCGCTGGTGGACGAGCACGGCCGGGAGCAAGCAGATGGCGCCGTCCGGACCTGGCTGAAGAAACGCCGGAAGGGACCCTTGGCGTGACGGAGCGCGGGGACCCGGCTCCCGCGCGCACGGCGACGCTGGCGGAGGAGGAAGCGGATCCGGAGCCCCTCTCCGAGGGGGCGCGCGACGACATGATCACGGCCAACCTCGGGCTGGCCCATCAGCTGGCCCGGCGCTTCCTGCACCGGGGTGAGCCGTTGGACGATCTGGTACAGGTGGCTTCGGTGGCCCTGGTCAAGTCCGTCGACCGCTTCGACCCTCGGCGCGGGGTCGACTTCGCCGCGTTCGCCACCCGGACCATCATCGGCGAGCTCAAGCGCCACTTCCGTGACAAGGGTTGGGCGGTGCGGGCCAGCCGACGGGTCCAGGAGCTCTACCTCGAGCTGGGGCACGCGACCTCGACCCTGGTGCAGGAGCTCGGGCGCAGCCCCACGGTGGCCGAGCTGGCTGTCGCCACCGGCGCCACGGAGGAGTCGGTGATCGAGGCGATTGAAGCCGGGCAGGGCTACCGGGCCACCTCCATTGACGCGGCCGTGAGCGACGACGATCCACTCTCGGCTCGCCTGGGTGACTTCGATACGCGGTTCGAGTCGGTCGAGGAGCGGGCCCTACTGGCTCCGGCGCTGGCCAAGCTGGCGCCGCGCGAGCAGGCCATCCTGCGCATGCGCTTCGTGGAGGGTCTCACCCAGTCCGAGATCGCGGTGACCGTCGGGGTAAGCCAGATGCACGTCTCGCGGCTGCTGGCCGCCAGCCTCGAGCAGCTGCGGGAGCAGATCGTCCGCGACGACGGCGAGTAACGATTTCCTTCACCGTTGCCCCACCTATCCGACGTAAAGCGTGGCGGATTCCCATCCGACGCTCGGGATCGGCAGGTCGAGCCGGAATAACGAGGCAATTCTGACGCCGTTTGGGTAGGGTGCGGGCACTTCCTTCCCGAAAGGACTGCCCATGACTGATCAGGCCGCTCCGGCGCCGGCCCATGCGGTGCCTCCGATTGGATTGGTGGGCGACAAGGGGCTGAAGTCCGGCGCCCTCGGCCTGATCTCCTCCACCGTGGTCGGGGTGGCGTCCACCGCGCCGGCCTACAGCCTGGCCGCCACGCTCGGCTTCGTGGTCATCGCCATCAACGGCCTGCAGGCGCCCATCATCACCATCCTGGCCTTCGTCCCGATGCTGTTCATCTCCTACGGCTACAAGGAGATGAACTACGCCGACCCCGACTGTGGCACCACCTTCACCTGGGGGGCCCGGGCCTTCGGTCCCAAGACGGGGTGGTTGGGCGGTTGGGGCATCGTGGCGGCCGACCTGTTGGTCATGGCCAGCCTGGCCCAGGTCGCCGGCCAGTACGTCTTCCTGCTCTTCAACTCCAACAGCATTGGGGGTGACTCCAGCAGCGGCTGGGTGCTCCTGGTCGGCGTGGCCTGGATCATCGTCATGACGGCCATCTGCTACGTCGGGATCGAGATCTCGGCCAACTTCCAGAAGGCGCTGCTGGGGATCGAGCTCACCATGCTCCTGGTGCTCTCGGTGGTGGCGCTGTACAAGGTGGGGGCCGGCACCGCGCCGGTGGGCCACCTCGTGCCCAGCGTGTCGTGGTTCAATCCCTTCCACAACTTCACCTTCTCGGGGTTCATGGTCGGTTTCACCCTGATGCTCTTCATCTACTGGGGCTGGGACACCACGGTGTCGGTGAACGAGGAGACGAAGGACTCCCAGACCACACCCGGGCGCGCCGCCGTGCTCTCCACCCTGGTGCTGCTGGCCACGTACGCCCTGGTGGTTTTGGCCACACAGTCCTACGCCGGCATCGGGACGAAAGGTATAGGTCTTCAAAACTCGGCCAACACGGGCGACGTGCTCAATGTCCTTGGCCACTCCATCTTCGGCACCTCGGGCTTCGGCAACGTGCTCAGCCATCTCCTCATCCTCATGGTGCTGAGCTCGGCCGCCGCCTCCACGCAGACGACGATCCTGCCGACGGCTCGCACCACGCTGTCCATGGCCGTCTACAAGGCGATCCCCTCCGCCTTCGGCAAGATCCATCAGAAGTACCTGACGCCGACGGTGTCGACGCTGGCCATGGGGGGAGTATCGATCATCTTGTACGTGGCGATGAACTACCTCACCTCGGGTGGCTCGGTGATCGTCGACTCGGTATCGGCCCTGGGTGTGATGATCGCCTTCTACTACGGTCTGACCGGATTCACCTGCGTCTGGTACTACCGAGCCACGCTGACCGAGAGCGCGCGCAACTTGTGGCTCCGGGGCATCATTCCGCTACTCGGTGCGCTCATCCTGTGGTTCTGCATGGGGTGGTCGTTCTGGTACTACTGGAACGCTGCCAATAGCGATACCAGCTGGAAAGTTCCCGGGACCCACCGGATCATCGGCGGCGTGTTCATCCTCGATATCGGTGTCCTGCTGCTCGGCATCATCTTGATGTACGCGTTCCAGGCGATCCGACCCGCCTACTTCCGGGGCGAGGTCCTCAACCGCGACACGCCGACCCGGGTGCCCCAGGACATCGGGGTCGAGGTCGGCCTGTTCGGCATCGACCCCTTCGAGGAGGCCGACTCCACCACCTGACCCGGCGCGGCGCGACGCCGGCGAGTTCCGCTAAACCGGGTAGTGGCCGCGGTGCGGCCGTCGGAGAGATCTTGATGGAGGGCGAATGACACAGACATTGACGGGGACGGTCGTACTCGTCACCGGTGCCAGCAGTGGGATCGGCGAGGCCACCGCGGTGGCGCTGGCCGAGGAGGGGGCATCGATCGCCCTGGTGGCGCGTCGGCGGGACCGGCTCGAAGCGCTGGCCGAGCGGATCGGTGACCGCGGGCTGGTGATTGAGGCCGACGTGACCGACCGGGAGCAGGCCAGCCGCGCCGTGGCGACCGCGCGGTCGGAGTTCGGTCGCCTCGACACCCTGGTGAACAACGCCGGGGTCATGCTGCTCGGCCCCATCGTCGGCGCACCGATCGAGGAGTGGGAGCGCATGGTGCACCTCAACGTGCTGGGGTTGCTCTACTGCACGCACGCCGCCCTGCCCCACCTGCTCGCCGCCGCCGAAAGTGAGCCCCGATCGGTGGCCGACGTCGTCAACGTGAGCTCGGTGGCGGGCCGGGTCGCCCGCCTCAACAGCGGCGTGTACAACGCCACCAAGTGGGGTGTGGGTGCGTTCAGCGAGTCGCTGCGCCAGGAGGTCACGGCGCGGCACGTGCGCGTGACCATCATCGAGCCCGGAGCCACGGCCACCGAACTGGCCTCGCACAACCGTCCGGAGATTCTCGAAGGCATGGCCCAGACCTTCGGCGGCATCGAGATGCTCCAGGCCGACGACATCGCCAACAGCGTGCGCTATGCCGTGACGCAGCCCCGCCACGTGGCGGTCAACGAGATCCTGATCCGGCCGACCGAGCAGGAGCGTTGAGCCATCAAACGGGTCTCGTTGATCGGGAGCGCCGGATCGGGCAAGACGACGGTGGCGACCGAGTTGGCCCGGGCGCTCGGGTGCGATCACATTGAGCTCGATGCCATCTTCCACCAGCCGGGGTGGACCCACCCCGAGCCCGAGGCGTTCCGCCGTCAGGTCCAGGCGGCGCTGTCGGCCCCGGCGTGGGTGGCCGACGGCAACTACTCGGCCGTGCGCGATCTCGTGTGGCAGAAGGCCGACACCGTGATCTGCCTGGACTTCCCGCGGCCGGTTGTGATGTACCGCCTCATCCGGCGCAGCCTGCGGCGCGCCTACCGCCAGACCGAGCTGTGGAACGGCAACCGTGAGTCGTTCGCCAACCTGTTCTCCCTCAACCCGGACCGATCGATCATCGCCTGGTCGTTCTCGCGCCACGCCCTCTACCGCCGCCGCTATGCCGACGCAACGGTGGATCCCCAATGGTCCGGCGTGCAGTTCATCGCCCTGCAGTCCTCGACGCAGGTCACCCAGTTCCTCATCAACGCGCAGCGCTTCGCCGAGCGGGGAGGGGCGACGTAGTGGATCTCGAGTTGGCCGCCAAGGTCGTCCTGATCACCGGCGGCACCGACGGGCTCGGTCTGGCCCTGGCCACCCGGTTGGCGCAGGAGGGTGGCGCGGTGGCGATCTGCGGTCGCGACGCCGACCGCCTGGCCGCGGCCCACGCCAGCGTGCAGGCCGCCGGCGGTGAGGTCCTGGCCGTGCGGGCCGACATGGAGCGGGCCGAGGACATCAGGGAGTTCGTCGAGGCGGCCGAGGCGCGCTGGGGCCGGATCGACGGCGTGGTGCACAATGCCGGCCGGAGCGCGGGCGGTGCCTTGGAGTCCATCGACGACGCCACCTGGGAGGGCGACCTGCAGCTCAAATTGATGGGGGCGGTGCGGCTGACCCGAATGGCCCTGCCCCGCTTGCGCGAGAGCCGGGGGTCGGTCCTCTTCACGCTGGCCACCTCGGCCAAGGCGCCCGGTGCCTCCAGCGCCCCGAGCTCGGTGTCCCGGGCGGCCGGCATGGCGCTCATGAAGTCGTTGTCCAAGGAGTTGGGTCCCGACGGCGTCCGGGTCAACGCGATACTGATCGGGCTCATCCAGAGCGGGCAGTGGGTCCGGCGGGCCGCCGCGGCGGGGGTGCCCCTCCCAGCCTTCTACGAGCAGATGGCGGAGGGCGCCGGGATCCCGCTGGGCCGGGTCGGGCGCAGCGAGGAGTTCGCCGACCTGGCCAGCTTCCTGCTCTCGGCCCGCGCCTCGTACCTCAGCGGCACGGCCATCAACCTCGACGGCGGTCTGTCACCCGCCGTCTGAGGCTGGATCAGTTGTAGCCCTCCATGTGGGTGGCGTCCCCCGAGCCCGACGGGTCCAACGAGATGTCGAAGCCGTCGATGCGGTCCAGTCGGGTCACCGCGTCGACGACTTCGTGGTCCTCGCCCATCCGCCCCTCGGCCAGGTCCCCGCCCAGAAATGCCGCGTAAAGGTGCACCGGGGTGCGCGTAGCGAGTACGAAGGGGGACATGTGTCCTGACGCGATAGTTGGCCGCAAGGTCGTGATCACCGGCGTGACCGGCCAGGTGGCCCAGCCGCTGGCGGTCGCCCTGGCCCGCAACAACGAGGTGTACGGGGCGGCCCGCTTCGCCGATCCGGCGGCCCGTGACTCCCTCGAGGCGGCCGGCGTCCACTGCGTGCCGATCGACCTGTTGGAGGGTGACGTCGCGCGACTGCCCAGCGACGCCGACTTCGTCCTGCACTTCGCGGTGGCCAAGACGAACGATTGGGAGACCGATCTGGCGGCGAACAGTGGCGGCCTGGCCTACCTCATGGAGCACCACCAGAACGCCTCGGCGTTCCTGCACTGCTCGACGACCGGGGTGTACAAACCCCAAGGCCATCGCCGGTTCGCCGAGGACGGCCCGCTCGGTGACAACCACGGCGTGTGGCCGTTCCTACGGACCTACAGCATCTGCAAGATCGCCGCGGAGGGGACGGCCCGGTGGGCGGCGCAACGCTTCTCGCTGCCCACGACCATCGCGCGCCTCTCGGTCCCCTATGGCGACCGTGGCGGGTGGCCGGCCATTCACCTGCACATGATGCTGTCGGGCCAGGCCGTTCCGGTGCACGTCGACGCCCCGAGCGTGTACCACCCGCTGCACGCCGACGACATTCTGGCCATGGTGCCGCGCCTGCTCGAGGTGGCGTCGGTGCCGGCGACGACGGTGAACTGGGGCGGCAGCCAAGCGGTCAGCATCGAGGAGTGGTGCGACTACCTGGCCGGCCTGGTGGGGATCGAAGCCCGCTTCGAACCGACCGAGTTCACCATCGACAGCGTCCAGATCGACACCACCCGCATGCACGAGCTGATCGGGGAGACGACGGTCGACTGGCGCGACGGCATGCGACGAATGGCCAAGGCGCTGCACCCCGACCAGGTGAACTGAGCGTGGTGCACTTCGAGATCTGCGACCCCGGGGTGCCACCGGCGTCCGACCTCCTGGCCGAGATGACGGTCGAGCTCAACGAGGTCTACGCCACGCTCACCCGCCTCGACACCCCGGTGGTCTCACCCGAAGAGCTCAAGCCTCCCGGGGGCGCCTACCTGGTGGGTTGGGAGGAGGGGAAGGCGGTGGCCGGAGGCGGTCTGCGCCAGCTCGCTCCTGGACTGGCGGAGATCAAGCGCATGTACGTACGACCCGACGCCCGCTCGCGGGGGCTGGCGGCCGCGCTGCTCGGTGCCCTCGAAGACGCCGCCGCGGCGTCGGGTTACCGCTCCGTGCGACTCGACACCGGCCCCCGGCAGCAGCACGCCCTCAACCTCTACCGCCGTTCGGGCTACGTGGAGGTCCCGCCGTACAACGACAACCCCTTCGCCTGCTACTGGGCCGAGAAGGAGTTGGCGGAGCCGCCGCCCCAGAGTTAGGGGGTCGCGCCCCGGCGTGTGGGCCGCGCCTGGAGGGCGGCCCAGATCATGGGGATCTGCAGCGGCATCCGCGCCCACGCCACGGCGGCCTTGTCGGCCGGTCCGGGGTTGCGGCCGGTCCCGGCATCGAGCGTCATCTGGAGGTGGACGGGAAACACGCCGACCAGGAGGGCCGCGCTGGCCGGCCCGCCCCACGACGTCCGCCGCAGTAGCCCTCCGGCGCAGATCAGTTCGACCACCCCGCTCAGGTAGATCAATTTCTTGTGATGGCGGTCAGGGATCACCCTGGGCATGCCCGAGGCGAACGTATCCGGGCGGACCAGATGGATGATGCCGCTGCCGACGAACATCGCCGCCAGGACCTGCGGGGCACGCCGGCGAATTCGACTCATGGCCTCGGACTGTAACGGAGATCGGCTCGGCGCCCCCGAAGCTCGACGTCGAGGCGCCGTAGACTCACGCGCATGTCGGAGCGCACCCAGGTGACGATCATCGGCGGCGGGAGCTACCAGTGGGGACCCGAACTGATGGCGGACCTCTTCGGCACGCCGTCGCTGGCCGGCATGCGTCTCGTGCTCCAGGACATCGACCCGGCTCCCCTGCCCAAGATGGAAGCGCTGGCCCACCGGGTGAACGACGCCCTCGGGGCCAAGGCGACCATCGCGGCGACGACGGACCAGAAGGCCGCGCTCGACGGTGCGGACTTTGTGATCGTCTGCATCTCGACCGGCGGGTTCCGTTCCATGGCGGTGGACCTGGACGTGCCCGCGGCCCATGGCATCACCCAGACGGTGGGCGACAGCGTCGGACCGGGAGGGATCAACCGCGCCCTGCGCAACGTCCCGGTCCTGGTCGGCATCGGCCACGGCATGGAGGAGCAGTGTCCCGACGCCTGGCTCTTCAACATCACCAATCCGATGACCACGCTGACCCGGGCCGTGTGCCGGGAGACCACCATCAAGACGGTCGGGCTCTGCCATGAGGTGGGCAACTTCTGCATGGACCTGGCCATCGCGCTGGGGAAGCCGGCCGAGGCCGTACAGCCGTCGGTGACCGGGGTGAACCACTTCCCGGTGCTGACCTCGCTCACCGTCGACGGCGCCGACGGGTTCGAGATACTGCGGGAGCTGATCGAGGAGGTCGGCGGCCTCGATGCGCTGGCGCCCTACCCCGGCCGGCCCGAAGCGGAGAAATTCTCCAAGCTCGACTTCGCGCAGCGCCATCTGCTCAAGCTGATCCTCCTGGAGCGGTGGGGCACCTTCCCGGCGGCCGGGGACCGCCACATCGCCGAGTTCGTTGCCTTTGCGCTCACCCCCGAGTCGGACTGGGGTGCGGCCTACAACATCGAATTGAGCCCCATCTCGCGGCGGGAGAAGCACCAGGCCGGCTACATCGCCGATGTCGAGGCGTGGTTGGCCGGCACCAAGGACCTGCAGACATGGCAGTCGGGCGAGCTCCCCTCGCCGATGATCGAAGCCATGCTGACCGACGTGCCCTTCGAGGCGCCGGTGAACGTACCCAACACCGGTCAGGCGCCCGGCCTGCCGGCGGACGCCGTGCTGGAGTCGATCTGCGTGATCGACGGGCAGGGCATCCGTGGCCGCGACCGGTCGCGCCTGCCCGCCCCCTACGACGAGATAGTCCGCCGGCACGTGGCCACCCAGGAGCTCACCGTCGAGGCGGCGCTCCGGGGTGATCGGGCCCTGGCCGGCGAGGCCTTCGCGCTCGATCCCTTGGCCGGTCGGGGTGATCTGGGGGAGACCGACGCCATGGTGGATGAGCTCCTGGCCGGCACGGCCGAGTGGCTGCCCCAGTTCGCGTAGCGTCGCACCTGGTCACCCGGTGCGACACCGGGCTGAAGCATCCAGCAGCCGGAGGACACAATGCGCATCGGTTTCATCGGGCTCGGCGCCATGGGGCTGCCGATGACGGGTCATCTGCTCAGGGCGGGGCACGACGTGACGGTGGCCTCGCGCGGCCGCGGGCCGATCGAGGCGGCGCTGGCGCTCGGGGCCCACGACGGCACGACGCCGCGAGGGGTGGCCGAGGCCTCGCAAGTGGTCATCTTGTGCGTGCCCAATTCGCCCGAGGTGGTCCAGGTGATCGACGACATGCTGCCGGCGCTGGCACCGGGCCAGACGGTGGTCGACTGCTCGACCATCGATCCGGAGGTCGAACGGGCCCAGCACATCCGGGTCGCCGCCACCGGAGCCCGCTTTCTCGACGCCCCGCTCTCGGGTGGGACGGTGGGGGCGAGCAAGGGCGTGCTCACCCTCATGGTGGGCGGGGATGCGGCCACCCTGGCCGACACCGAGCCTGCGCTCACCCCCTTCGCCGGTCTCATCGTCCACGTGGGTGGTCCGGGCATGGGACAGGTGGTGAAGCTCTGCAACAACCTCATCTACGCCGCGCAGATGACGGCGACGGCCGAAGCCACGGCGATGGCGGTGAAGTCCGGGGTCGACATGGCCAAGCTCTACGAGGTGCTGACCCACGCCACGGGTGACTGCGTGGCGGTGCGCACCCGGTTGCCGGTGCCCGGGGTGGTGGTCGAGAGCCCGGCCTCGAACGGTTGGGCCCCCGGCTTCATGACCGACCTGATGGCGAAGGACCTCGACCTCGCCCTGGCGTACGCCGACCGGGCCGGGGTCCCGATGGCCACCACGGAGGTGGCCCGCGGCATGCTCGGGGCGGCCTCGAGCGCCGGGTACGGCCGGGAGGACTTCTCGGCGGTGGCCAAGGTCGTCCTGGCCCAGGCCGGGGTGGGATGACGCGGGCGGGAGCGCTGCCCGTACCGGCGCTGATCCTGGCGGCTGACCACCGCGCCCGCGGGGTGATGACCGTGGAGAACTACCGCGTCTACCTGGCGGCGCTGGCCCAGACCCTGCCGTCCTGCGACGGCCTTTTGGCCACCGCGCAACCGCTGGGCGACCTGGCCGAGGCGGGCCACCTCGGTCCGGCGCACCGGACCTACCTCTCCATCAACCGAACCGGTCTGGCCGGCTCGAGCTTCGAGCTCGATGACCGCCTGGTGGCCACGGTGCCCCGGGCGGCGGCGGACGGATGGACCGGGATCAAGCACATGACGCGGATCGACCTGGAGGACCCGGCTACCGCCCCGGCCCTGGAGCTGCTGGGCCAGGTGCTCGAGGAGGCCCGCTCGGCCGGGCTCGAAGCGCTCATCGAACCGCTGGTGTGGCGCGACGGCAAGGTGGCGCGCGACACCGACGCCATCGTCTACGCCGCCGTGATCGCGCACGACATGGGGGCCCCGATCATCAAGGTTCCCGTTCCGGCCGTGCCAGCGGGGGCCAAGCGTCAGCGGGCGGTGGCCCGGATCGTGGCCAGCGTCGGGGTGCCCGTCCTCTTCCTGGGCGGTCCCATCGGCCGAAGTGGGCGCGCCCCGGTGCTCGAGGAGGTGCGTGACGTCATGGCGGGAGGTGGTTGCGGCATGGCCATGGGCCGCACCCTCTACCAGGACCCCGATCCGGCCGAAGTGGCCGGCCTCGTCGCCGCGTTGGTGCACCAATGATGATCCTGACGATCGACTTCGGCACCACGGTGACCAAGGTGGGCCTGTGGAACGACGAGGGGCTGGTGGCCCTGACCCGCTCCGAGCTCACCACGACCCACCCGCAGGTGGGATGGGCCGAACAGGAACCGCTGCGCTGGTGGACGTCGGTGGTGATCGCCTGCGCCGAAGCCCGCGCCCAGGCTCCGCAGGCGTTCGCGCAGGTCGACGTGGTGGCCTGCTCGGGGGCCCGCCAGACGTTCGTCCCCGTCACCCGAGCGGGTGACCCCATCGGCAAGGGCATCCTGTGGTCGGATCGACGCGGCACGCTCGAGGCGCGCGCCCTGACGGGAGAGCTCGGCGGCGAGGACATCAACCGGGCCCGCACCGGCATCCCGCTCGACGCCGGCGCGGTGGCCTCCAAGTTGGCATGGCTGGCGGGGCACGAGCCCGAGCGGCTGGCGGCCTGCGATCTCATCCTCTCCCCCCGGGACCTCGTCGTGTTGCGCATGACCGACGAGGTGGTGACCGACGTCACCTTCGCCTCGCGCAGCGGTCTCTACGACTTCGACGGGAACGCCGTGCGCGAGCTGGCCGAACCGGCACTCGGCAAGCTGCCCAGCGTGGTGTCGTCCGACACCGTGATCGGTCCGCTGCGGCCGGTGCCCGGAGCGGAACTCGGTCTGCGTCAGGGCATCCCCGTGGTGGTCGGGGCCGGCGACCGGCAGTGCGAGGTGCTGGGCTCGGGGGCCTCCGAGGAGTGCCCCATGGTGAGCTGGGGGACCACGGCCAACGTCTCGGTGCCGGTGCACGATCGACCGGTTCCCTCCCCGGCCGGGGCCGTGGTGACGCGCGGCGCCGGCGGCGGATGGTTACTGGAGGGCGGGCTGTCGGCGGCCGGGTCGTTCCTGGCCTGGTTGGCCCGGTTGCTCGACCGCCCGGTGGAGGAGTTGGCCCGAGCCGCAGCCGAGAGCCCCCCCGGGGCCCGGGGCGTCATCGCGGTGCCCTGGCTCGACGGCGCCCGCGCCCCATGGTGGCGGGACGACGCCCGAGCGGGCTTCGTCGGATTGGGCGCGGCGCACGGTGCCGGTGACCTCTCCCGGGCCGTGGTCGAATCGGTGGCCTGGGATGTGTTGCGGTGCATGGAGGTGGTGACCGCGGGTCGGCTGGGCGGCAGCACGGCCAGCGGCGTCACCCTCGGCGGGGCCGGGACCGGGATCGCCCTGTGGGTCGAGGTGCTGACCTCGGTGCTGGGCGTGCCGGCGACGCGCCATCGATCGGGTGAGGCCGCTTCAGCCGGTGCGGCCCTCCTGGCCGGCCGGGCTCTCGGCATGGGGCTGACGCTCGAGCAGCTCGATCCGGTGGAGGCGGTCATCGCGCCGGAGCCCGCGGCCGTCGAGGTCTACCGGCACATGCGTCCCCAGGTCGACCACGTCGCCACCGCGGTCCTCGATGCGACGGAGTCGTTCCCCTGGGCCGGGCGAGACCCAGGCCCCTAGACGGCCGTGCGGGTGAACCTGGCCTACGGCAGGGACGGCGCCGCGGTCGAGGTGCCCGAGGATACGACGGTGATCCTGCCCAACGATCTCCCCGCCCTGCCCGACCAACGCGCCGCGGTGGCGCAGGCCCTGACGCGGCCGGGGTGCGGTCCGCCGCTGGCCCAGATCGTCGAGGGGGCGCGACGGATCGTGGTCGTCTTTCCCGACCTCACCCGGCCGATGCCCAACCGCACGGTCCTCCCCCCGCTGCTGGCGGCGCTCGAAGGATGCGGCATCCCCGACGACGACATCACGCTGCTCTGTGCCACCGGGACCCACCGCCAGGCCACGCCGGCCGAGATGGAGGAGCTCGTCGGGCCCGACATCGTGGCCCGCTACGCCATCATCGATCACGATTCCGAGCGCGGCGATCACGTGGAGGTCGGCCGGATCGACGGGGTGCCCGTCCTCCTTCAGCGCCAGTACGTCGAGGCCGATGTGCGCATCATCACCGGCTTTGTCGAACCTCACTTCTTCGCCGGCTTCAGCGGCGGCCCCAAAGCGGTCTGCCCGGGGCTGGCGGCGACCGTGACCACGTTGGAGGCGCACCACCCCCGGCGTATCGCCGACGCCGCGGCCACCTTCGTCACGCGCCACCACAACCCGGTGCACGACTTCGTGCGCGCCGCCGTGGCGCTCGCCCCGCCGCACTTCTGCCTGGACGTGACCATCAACCGGGGGCGCCAGGTCACGGCGGTGTTCGCCGGCGCGCTCACCGAGACCCACGATGCCGCGTGCGCGTTCACCGAGGCGTCGGCGGTGCAACGGATCGACGCCGCCTTCGACGTGGTGGTCTCGACCAACGGCGGCCACCCGCTGGACCGGAATCTCTACCAGGCGGTGAAGGGAATGGCGGCGGCGGAACGCATCGTGCGCAGCGGCGGGATCATCGTGATGGCCGCGGCCTGCGCGGACGGCATGCCCGATGACGGGGCCTTCGCCCGGCTGCTCGCCGCGGCCATCACGCCGGGCGACCTGGTTAGGCCCGACGCCGGCGCCGAGCTCGATCGCTGGCAGGCCCAGGTGCTCGGTCGCGTGCTCATGCGGGCGCAGGTGTGGCTCTACAGCGACGGCCTGACCGACGAGATGGCGCGCCGGGCCCAGCTGCGCCCGATCGGTGACCTCTCGGCCGCCGTGGCCGAGGCGCGCCAGCAGCTCGGGGGGACCGGGCGGGTGGCGGTGCTGCCCGAGGGCCCCTTGACGGTGGCCACCCTTTCTTCCAGCTGAGCGCCGGCAATTCGGGCCGGCATACCAATCCCTGACGCACGTGTCAGGGTTAGAGTGCAGCGAGTGATCGACGAGCCGCTCTTCGACTTCGCGGTTCCCGAAGATCTGCTCAAAGAGGTCGTGGCCAAGAGCCGAGACCGGGAAGCCATCGCCGACGTCGACATGATGCCCGGCACCGGTCAGGGCAAGCCGCCGTCGCTGCTGCACATCCTGCGGACCGCCTCGTTTGCCCCGCTCGTCCTGCTGACGGCGGCGGCCATGGTCCCGGGCTCGGTCGGCTACGGCATCACCCTCATCGGCGTCAACCTCGAGCGCTCCTTCCACCTGTCCAATGCCGGCCTGGGCGCCGTGAGTTTTGTCGGCTCGGCGGCCCAACTGCTTTGGGCCGTGCCGTTGGCGCTCTGGGCCGACCGGGGCAGCCGTAAGTTGGTGTCGATCGTCTCCCTGCTGATCGTGGCGGCGTTCGTCCCGCTGATGGGCCTCTCGCCCAACGTGTGGTGGTTCGTCTTCCTGTATCTGATCGCCTCCATCGGTTTTTCGACCAACCTGACGGTCCACAATTCGTATCTGTCCGACGCCTACCCGACGGAGGGCCGGGGCCGGATTTTCAGCTGGCACAACCTGTCGGACCCGCTGTCGGGCACCGTGGGGCTGCTCATCTTCAGCGGGGTGGTGTCGCTGACGCACGATTGGCGCTACGGCCTGCTGCTGGCGCTGGCCGGCTTCCCGTTGGCCCTGGGGATGACCCGCCTGCGCGAACCCGACAAGGGGGCCAACGAGGCCAGCCACATCCTCAAGTCCTCCGGCATGGACCTGCAGACCCAACAGGAGAAAGCGCCCCGCGTCCTGCTGGGCTCGGCCATGACGAGGCTGCTGCGTATCCGTTCGCTCTACTACGAGCTGGTGGCGGTGGCCATCCTCGGGTTCGCCTCGACGGGGGCGCCCCTCTTCGGCAATCTGTTCTTCCACGACAAGTTCCACCTGGGCACCGCCGGACGGGGGGAGATCGAGACCATCATCGGCGTGGCCGGCTTCCTCGGGCTGCCGGTGGCCTACCTCATCGGCGACCGGTTCTTCCGACGGGCCCCGCAGAAGCCGTTGGCCATCGCCGGCATCTGCATCTCCGCCTACGGCATCCTCTTCGTGAGCTCGCTCTACGTCCCCCAGCTCTGGGTCTGCGTGATGCTGCAGTTCCTGGCCCAGTCGGCAGTGCAGCCTCTGGCCATCTGCATCTTCCTCACCCTGGCCGCCACCGCGCCCCCGGAGATGAGAACGATCTGCTTCGCCATGTTCGGCGTCTACTCCCTGGTCTTCGGCGGCTTCGCCGGAAGCGTGCTGCTCGGTGCCGTCTCCGACGCCATCGGCGGGCTGCACGGGATCGTGGTGTCGCTGTCCATCATCGGTCCGGTCTGCCTGAGCGGCGGGTTCCTGTTGCTGATCGGGTCGCGCTACGTGCGGCGGGATATCACCCTGGTGATCGAAGACGTGATCGAGCGCTACGCCGAGGGCAAACGGCGGCAAGGCGGTGGTGCGATCCCGGCCCTTCAGGTGCACAACCTCGACTTCTACTACGGCACCAACCAGGTGCTCTTCGACCTCAACCTCGAGATTGCGGAGGGTGAGATGGTCGCGTTGCTCGGTACCAACGGCGCCGGCAAGTCCACCCTGCTGCGCGCCGTATCCGGGCTCTCGCACCCCCACCGGGGCGTGATCCGCATCTTCGGCATGAACTGCACGTACCTCGAACCCGAGCAGATCATTGAGCAAGGAGTGGCCCTTCTCGTCGGCGGGAAGATGACGTTCCCCGGGCTGACGGTCCGCGACAACTTGCGCATCGGTGGTCACATCGTGCGCCGTGACCGGTCCCGATCGACGCGCCTGCTCAGGGAGGCTCTGGCCGTCTTCCCTGAGCTGGGGGAGCGGATCGATCAGCCCGCCGGGACACTGTCAGGTGGTGAGCAGCAGATGCTCGCCCTCGCCCGCGTGATGATGACCAAGCCCCGTTTGCTCATGATTGACGAGCTGGCCCTTGGCCTGGCACCAATGACGGTCGAGCGGCTGATGGGCATGGTGCGCCGCATCAATGAAGAGGGCGCCACGGTGATCCTGGTCGAGCAGAGCGTCAACCGGGCCATGAGCCTGGCCGAGCGTTGCTTCTTCATTGAACGAGGCGAGATCCGATTCGACGGTCCCACCGCCGAACTGATGCAGCGCGACGACCTCCTCCGACCGGTGTTTCTCGGTACGGCATCGACCGGGCTGGGTTAGGCGGCCTGAATGCTGGCCGTCTCGGCACCGAGTGGCGTCATTATCCAGGGGGTCATCACCGGCCTGGGTTACGGACTGCTGGCCATCGGTTTCGTGCTCGTCTACCGCACCAATCGCGTGCTCAACTTCGCCCAGGGTCAGGTCGGGGTCATCGCGGCGGTCTTCCTGGTCAAGCTGACCGCCGATTTCAAGTTCGAGTACTGGTTCGCGCTGGTCCTCTCCATCGCCCTGGCCGCCGCGGTCGGCGCTCTCTCGGAACTGGTCCTCCGCCGTCTCTTCACCCGGCCCCGGGTCCTGGTCATGGTGGCCACGATCGGCCTGAGCCAGGTCCTGCTCGCGCTGACCGCACTGCCCTTTATCCGTCCGAAGAACCTCTACAAACCCCTCCCGGTTCCCTTCGACCTTTCCTTCACCGTCGGATCGGTCATCATCACACCCGGCGAGGTCCTGACCCTCATCGTGGCGCCGATCGTGGCCATCGGCCTGGCCATGGCCGTCCGCTCGACGCCGTGGGGGCTCTCGATGCGGGCGATGTCGGAGAACGCCGACTCGGCCCGGCTCTCCGGCGTGTGGATCCGGCGCACCTCCACGCTCACCTGGACCGTCGCCGGAGCGCTCTCGGCCTTCACGGCCATCCTCAATGCTCCCGGTCAGACCAGCGCGCTGACCCAGGTGCTGAGCCCGGACCTGCTTCTCATCGCGCTGACAGCAGCCTTGATTGGCGCCATGGTCAATCTCACGGTGGCGTTCGTGGCCGGCATCGGCGTCGGCCTGTTCTACGAGTTGCTGCAGTGGAACATCACGTCGACGGCCCAACAGGAGCTCTGGCTGTTCGTCGTCCTCCTGGGGGCCCTGCTGGTGCGGGTGCGAGCACTGCGCAAGACGAACCGTTCCGACGCACCGTCAACCTGGCTTCAGGGCGGCACGAGCCTCCGGGGGGCTACCGACAAACTTCGCCAACGGGTGTCGACCACGGGCATCTGGGCCGCCGTCTTCCTGGCCGCCCTGCTCCCGCTGGTCCTCGACATTGGCCGCACCTTCCTCTTCAGCGAAGTGTGCATCTACGCCATCATCGCCCTCTCGCTCACCGTCCTCACCGGCTGGGGCGGACAGGTGTCGCTCGGGCAGTTCGGCCTGGTCGCCGTCGGGGTGCTGATGGCCGCGCACCTCGGCAACTCGATACCCCTCCCGATCCTCATGGTCTACGCCGGCGCCGTCACGGCCTTGGTGGCCATCGTGGTGGGATTGCCGGCCCTACGCATGCCGGGTCTATTCCTGGCCGTGAGTACCCTGGCCTTCGGCTTGTTCATGCAACAGTCGGTCCTGGCGACGCCGTCCATCACCATCCCCGGCTTCAACAAGACGTTCAACATCGGATTGCCCAATGCGTCCGACACCTTCATCAACCGGCCGAATCTCTTCGGCTTCGGCCTTTCGTCCGAACGGGCTGTGGCCTACTTCTCCCTGGTTGTGTTGCTCATCTTCATCGTCGTGGTCCGCCTCTGGCGCGACCGCGGCATCGCCCGCCGTCTGGTGGCGGTGCGCGACAACGAGATCGGCGCCGCGGCCATGGGCCTCCCGGTGCTCCGCACCAAGCTCTTGGCGTTCGGCCTCTCGGGCTTCATGGCCGGGTGTGCCGGTGTGTGCTTCGCCCTGGCGCAGCAGCAGTTCAGCACGGCCACCTTCGATCCGACCGTCTCCTTCATCATCATCGCCATGATCGTGATCGGGGGATTGGGATCGATCCCCGGCGCCATCCTCGGGGCGCTGTATCTCGAGGGCCTCCCTGCGCTGTTCGGCACCAATCCCACCATCGAGTTCCTGACCAGTGGCCTCGGACTGATCGCCTTCATCCTCTATCTCCCCGGCGGTCTGGCCGAAGTCCTCCACCGGATCGGCGACCTCGTCACCCTGGGCATCCGTTCGCTCCAACAGAGAATGTCCGGCCGCAGGGCCGACCCGTCGAGCCCTCATCCCGATGGAGTGACGCCTGCCGAAGCGAACGCCATTGGCACCGCCACCGTGGCGGCGGTACCCGGGAACGTCGACTGGTGACGTCAACGATCTCCCCGACCGGACCCGGCCCCCTCGGCTTCCCCGTTGGACCGGCTCACCTCGACGTCGAAGGGCTCGGCGTGACGTTCGGTGGTGTCAAGGCCGTGGTCGACGTCAGCTTCACCGCGGAGCCGGGCTCCATCGTCGGTCTGATCGGACCCAACGGATCAGGCAAGACCACCACCCTCGACGTCGTCTCCGGCCTGGTCAAGCCACTCAGGGGGACCGTTCGACTCGATGGCGTCGACATGTCGGAATACCTGCCCGAAGAGCGGCCGCGGGTTGGCATGATCCGGTCGTTCCAGGACTGTCGGCTCTACCCCGAGCTCTCGGTGCAGGACGTCCTCATGTTGTGCGAGGACGCCAAACGAGAGGTGGCCGTCCTCTCCACCTCGTTGCAGATGCCGTGGGCGCGCCAGGCCGAACAGAGAAAGCATGTCGCGGTGGATCAGGTCATCGCGGCCTTCGGCATTGAGCGATTCCGGCATCACCGGACGGCCGAGCTCTCCACCGGAACGCGCCGCGTGGTCGACCTCGCTTCCATCGTGCTGGCCAACCCCCGTCTCCTCCTCCTTGACGAGCCGACCGCCGGCATCGCGCAACGGGAGGCGGAGGCCTTCATCCCGCTCCTGCGGCGGCTGCATCAAGTGGCGGACACCACGATCGTCCTGGTCGAACACGACGTTCCGCTCGTCTTCGAACTGTGCTCGAAGGTGGTCGTCATGGAGCAGGGCCAGGTAGTGGCCGCGGGCCCGCCCGACGAAGTTCGCGCCGATCCAAAGGCACTGATGGCCTACCTTGGGGCCAGCGACGAGGCGCTCTTGGCCTCCGGACCCATCACGACGCCGCCAACCGACCGAGATGAAAGCTGAAAGTGGGGATCATGAACTCACCCTCTGCTCCGATCCGGATCCATCCGCTGGCACCAGTCGGCCGAACATGGCGGCGGCTACGCCGCCGACCCCGGATGATGCAGCTACGGACGGTGCTCATCATTGTCGCCGTCGTGATCGGTCTGGTGGCTTGGCTGGTGCTGGCGCCCACGGGAACTCCGGGCTCGTCAGGCGTGGCCGGGGCGGCCGAAGTTGCCGCGTTCAAGCCGACACCGGTGAGCGAAGCCAGTACCAGCGCACGCGGGGTCAGCGCACATTCGATAAATGTCGTGTTCCCCATCATCTCGCTCACCAGCCTGCAGGGGAAGTTCGGTTTGGCGTCCGATACCGAATTCGGCGCCCAGAGCTACGCCATTCACCTGTTCGTCAATCTGATCAACCAGACCGGCGGCATACATGGACGCGATATCAATCCCATGATCGTCAGCTATGACCCGACCGACGAAGCCGGCATGGAAGCCCTGTGCAAGCAGTGGACGCAGGGCAGCCCTGCCGTCTTCGCTGTGATCGACGGCCTGGGGTCGTGGACGGGCGACAACGAACTCTGCATCACCCAGCAGGGTCACACCCCCATGATCGCCGGCTGGACCACCATCACCGACTGGACCCAGTTGGGCTCGCCCTACCTGTGGTGGACCGAGTCCGACGGCGCGCCGGTCCTCAGCGCCACCGTCCACTGGGGCCTGAGCTCGGGCCGCCTGGGACACGGCAAGAAGGTCGGCGTGGTGGTATCCGACCAGGCCAGTGACCAGACCGCGCTCAACTCGTTCCTGCTGCCCGACCTCAAGAAGATCGGGGTGACACCCCAGGTGGTGACCGTCGCGGCCAACCCCGACGACACGGCCACCACCAACTCGGACGCCCAGCTGGCCGTCGAACGACTGAAGTCGGCTGGGGTGCAGTCGGTCATCCCGTTGGTCCCGGAGAATGCCTTCTTCCCCTACCTGGGGGCCGAGAACTCACAGCAGTACTTCCCCCAGCTCCTGCTGAGCGACTACCAGTCCACCATCACGCTGGCGCTCGGTCTCATCCCGGCGCCCTACGAGAAGGCTCTCGACGGCCAGGAAGGCGTAACGACCGAGACGCTGGGCGGGTTCGACGACGCCCGACCGGAGTCCCAGGGTGGGTACGACCCCGGCGTCCGGTCCTGCTACGCCACCTGGCACAAGGCGCATCCGAAGCCGATCAAGGGCGCCTCGAGCAACTACATCGAAGAGCAGGGCCCGATCGCCGGATGGTGCGGCGCCATCCGCCTCTTTGCCAAGGCAGCGACCGATGCCGGGCCCACGCTGAACCGGCGGACGTTCGTGACGGCCATGTCGAAAATCACCGACTTCCCGGGCAGCTTCTCACCGACGTGGAGTTTCGGCCCCGACAAGATGTACGGCCCGACGCAATATGAAGTGGTGAAGATCCACAACAACGTGCCGCCGTCATCGCAGTGTGCCCTGAAGACCAACCACAAGCCTCAGGGCACATGCTGGGTGGTCGAGCAGAAGTGGAAGCCGTTGCCCACCTAGCCGGGGGAGCTCGGCGCGGGTCAGGTCAGCCAGGTGAGGGTGCCGGCCCGCCAGATGACCAGGCCCCCGACCGCGCACAGGAGCAGGGGCGACGCGAGCTCTCCGACCCGCACGGCGGCGGACCGGGTGCGGGGATGAAGCCCGACCCGCAGGATGAGGAGACTGAGTACCGCCTCGGCCACCACGAAGACGAACACGGTGGCCGAGACGCTGGTCGGTCCCGCCACGCGGAAGAGCGGGATGTAGGCGGCGAGGTTGTCGCCCCCGGCCGCGATCGTCACCAAGGCGGCCGCGGTGAAGCCGCTCCCGACGGCCCGGGTCGAGGTTCGGCTCGGGCCCTCCCGGTGACGGAGCGCCCATAGGCCCCGGAGGCCCAGAGCCAGCGGGACCACGCTGAGCAGCCCGATGACGCGGGTGGACAGCTCGAAGAGGGCGATGGCGGTGGCCCCCGCCGCCAGCGCCAGTACGAGGAAACCGGTGGCCTGGCCGAGCACAAGGCGCGACGCCCGCTCGGGTGGCGCGGCGGCCACCATGGCCACGGTCACCACCGCGTTGTCCACGTTGGTGCCGATGAAGGCGGCCGCGGCCACACCAAGATCGGCCGGCAGGCCGGCCAGCATTTGGTGGCGCCGTCAGCCGTCGGAGACGGCGGGCATGGCCGGTCCGAACGGTCGGTCGCCCCGCAGCGTGACGCGGTGGGCGAAGCGCGGGGCGTCGCCGTAGTCGTCCAACGCATAGTGCATGGTGGCCCGGTTGTCCCAGAAGGCCACCGACCCCGCCTTCCAGCGGAATCGGCAGGTGAACTCGGGCTGGACGCAGTGCGCGTAGAGCATCTCGAGGATGGCGTTGCTCTCGTTCTTGGAGAGCCCGAAGAGCGACTGGGTGAACTGCCCGTTGACGAAGAGGCCGTTCCGGCCGTTCTCGGGGTGCGTGCGTACCACCGGGTGCAGGGCGGGGTAGAGCTTGTCCCTCCAGGTGCCGTTCCACTCGTAACCGCCTCGGGCTTCGACATCGGCGGCGAACCACGGGTCGTGATGGATGGCGATCAACCCGTCGCACAGGGTCCGCACCCCGGGGGCCAACCCGTCGTAGGCGTCCTGGAGGCTGGCCCACATGGTGTCGCCTCCGACTTCAGGTGCCTCGAGCATGTAGAGGATGGACCCCATCGCCGGCGTCTCGAGGAAGGTGACGTCAGTGTGCCACCAGCTGGCCCGATCGACCTTGCCGTCGATGGCCAGCACCTCACTGCTCTCGGCGATGGCGGGAAGTACAGGATGGGCTTCGGTCACCTCACCGAACTGCCGGGCGAAGTCCGCCTGCTGGTCGGGCGCGAGTGACTGGTCCCGGAAGAAAATCACGTGGTGCGTATTGAAGGCGTCACGCACCGCGGCCACCACCTCGGGCGCCAGCGGTGATGACAGGTCGAGGCCCAGGATCTCCGCTCCGATGGTCGGCGAAAGGGGATGCAGGTCGAGGCGGGTGGCGAGGGTCACCGAGGAATTGTGCCCGAGAACGCCGGGTCACTCAATCCCATCGGTGCGCCGGGACCTACATTGAACTCCGAACGCCTCGCGAAAGGGGAGCACGTGAGCAAGGACGCGGCTGGGCTCGGGTTGCCGGTACCGGAGCGGAACTTCTCCCCTTGGTACCAGTGGATGTCCCGCCTGGCTTCCACGACGCATGAGGATCCGCTGCCCGAGAGCGACCCGGCGAGGTTCCCGGCCTGGCTACGTGGGCGACGGACCGCTTTGGGTGAACTGCTCGGCCCGTCGCCCGACCGGGTCGAGCCCAGGGTCGAGACGCTCGAATCGGTCGAGTGCGACGGCTACCGCCGGGACAAGATCGTCTACGACACCGAGGACACCATGTCGGTCCCCGCCTACCTGCTGGTGCCCGATGGGCGGGTGTCAGAAGGCGCCGCCGTCCTGGCCTGCCACGGCCACGGCCCCGGGAAGGCCCAAGCCGTCGGCCTCGAGCACACAGACGCCCCCAACAGCGACTACGCCTTGCAGCTGGTCCGGCAGGGCTACGTCGTGCTGGCTCCTGACCTGCGGTGCTTTGGCGAGCGGTTGGACTGGAACCCCGACGATCACTATGCCTGTGACACCAACCTCGTCCACGCCGTCATGGCCGGATGGAACCCGCTGGCGCAGAACGTCTGGGACCTGGCGCGCTCTCTCGACCTGCTCAGCGACCACCCTCTGGTCGACCCGGGCCGCATCGGGATGGTCGGGCTCTCCTACGGCGGAACCGTCACGCTCTTCACCGCCGCCTTGGACCACCGGGTGGCCGCCGCCGTCGTCAGCGGGTTCTTCTCGTCATGGGCCGAGAGCCACAAGATGCCCTGGAACATGTGCGGTTCGCAGGTCCTCTTCGGCATGCTCGGCCGCCTCGAACACGAGGATCTGGGTGCGCTGATGGCGCCGCGCCCGCTCCTCATTGAGTCGGGGACCGAAGACCTCCTCTTCCCGGTGGCCGCCGCCACCGAATCGGTTCGCCGGACCCGACTTGTCTACGAAGACCAGGACGCCGGAGAGTGCCTCGTGCACGACATCTTCGAGGGCGAACACCAGTGGCACGGCGAGCAGGCCATCCCGTTCCTGAACCGGTGGCTCTCCCACACCCCACCGGTCGGCTAACCGTTGGCGGGGCCGAAGTACCCTCACCCCATGGTCAAGCTCATGTTCTGTGTCCGTCGGCGTCAGGACGTCAACGAGGAGGAGTTCCACCGCTACTGGCGCGAGGAACACGGGCCGCTGGTCGTCACCCGAGCATCGGTGCTCGGCATCCGGAGATACGTCCAGGCGCATACGGTGCCTGGACCAGTCACCCGGGCCCTGGCCGCGTCGCGAGGTACGCCCGAGCCCTTCGACGGCGTGGCCGAACTGTGGTTCGACAGCGTCGATGCCCTGATGTCATCGGTGGCCACCCCCGACGGCGCGGCGGCGGGAGAGGAGCTCCTGGTCGACGAGCGCCGGTTCATCGATCATGCCCGCTCGCCCATCTTTCTGGCCGAAGAGCACGCGGTGCTCTGAGGGTCTCCACTCCTCGACGGGCGCCGGCCGGAGTCGTAGCCTTCGCACGGTGCCCGTCATCGACCCGACCGAGATGCTGCATGGCGCCCCTCTCCCGGGCTGGGAGGGCCGGTTCTTTCATTCCGACAACATGACGTTTGCCCACTGGAGCATCGCCGCCGATGCGGCGCCGTTGTACGAGCACCATCACGTGCAAGAGGAAGTTTGGAACGTGGTGGCCGGCGAGTTGTTCCTCACCATCGATGGGGAGGAGCAGCGGGTGGGCGAGGGGTGCGCCGCCGTCGTACCCCCGAACACGCCCCACTCGGCCCGGGTGGAAGGGGCGTGCCAGGCCCTGGTCACCGACTTCCCCGTCCGGCACGAGCTCCCCGGGGTGAACACTCGGACCTGAGGCCCAGGTCACCTCCCGTCGGGCCGGGCGTGCGCCGGGCCGACCAATTCAGTCAGACTGGCTTCCTCGAGGCAGGGGTGGGAAGGGCGGGTCAGGTGATCAAATTCGGCTTGGTCT
>DASXZJ010000002.1:0-6943 GCA_036502025.1 Acidimicrobiales bacterium
GGTAGAGCACAGCCATGGTAAGGCTGGTGTCGTCAGTTCGATTCTGACAGGGGGCTCGCCCTGGCGGCGTAGCTCAGTTGGTCAGAGCACACGGCTCATAATCGTGTTGTCGCGGGTTCGAGTCCCGCCGCCGCTACCAGACCCCGGGGCGGTTCCCGGGGCAGCCACAAGGAAGGACGAAAGATGGCCAAGAACGAGAAGAGAGTCCAGGTCACACTGGCGTGCGAGGTCTGCAAGCGGCGGAACTACATCACGACCAAGAACAAGCTCAACGACCGGGAACGGATCGAGATGAAGAAGTTCTGCCGTTGGGACCGCCAGCACACGCTCCACAAGGAGACCCGCTGAGCCACCCTCAGGCGGCCGGTGCTACTCTGAATTGCTGTTCCCCAGGTCAGGGGGAACGAACCAACTGCTAGAGGGCAACCGACGGCATCCCACCGAGGGCAGTAGCTCAACTGGAAGAGCACCGGTCTCCAAAACCGGCGGTTGGGGGTTCGAGTCCCTCCTGCCCTGCCCCGAGATCCCCAGCCGTTGTGAACAAAGATTGATATGAGGCACAGCAAGTGAACCGCGAAACCAAGCGCATGATGCAGCGTCAAGGGCAGATGGAGGCCGATGGGTCCCCTGCTACCCGGCGCGCCCCCGCGGGTGCGGCCCAGGCCCGGGGAGGTGCCCGGACGCCCAAGGGGCCATCGGGCCGCAAGCGGACGACGCCGATCCAGTTCACCCGGGAGATCAGGGACGAGATGCGCCAGGTCGCCTGGCCGTCCCGGTCTGAGCTCTTCAACTACACCTCGGTCGTGCTGACCACGCTGATCATCATGATCAGCCTGATCTTCGTGCTGAACCTGGCCTTCGGGAAGCTGATCACGCTTCTCTTCACGAAGTAGTCCGATGACCGATTTGACCGACATTGATGCAGAGGACGTAGCCGTGACGACCCCGGAAGACAACGAGAGCCCGCCCGAGGCGGGTCAGCCAGATCAAGTGGTCGACGCCACCGACGAGGCCGCCACCGACGAGGCCGCCACCGACGAGGCCGCCACCGACGAGGCCGCCACCGCGCACGGCGAGCCGGATCTGGTGCTCGATGCCACCGCCGAGCCGGAGGCCACGGACGAGGCGGTCGAGCTGGGCGGATGGGGTGACGATGAGGAGGAGGCCATCCCGGTCGAGAGTCCCTACGACCGTCCTGGCCGCTGGTACGTCGTCCACACCTACTCGGGCTACGAGAACAAGGTCCGCTCCAACATGGGCAACGTGGTCGCCTCGCGCGGCATCGAAGACCGGGTCTTCGAGGTGGTCATCCCGATGGAGGACGTGGTCGAGTTCAAGGGTGGCAAGAAGGTCACCGTGCAGAAGAAGGTCTTCCCCGGCTACCTGCTGGTGCGTTGCGACCTCGACGACGACACCTGGGGCGCCATCCGCAACACACCGGGTGTGACGGGGTTCGTCGGTCCGGGCACCAAGCCCACACCGCTTTCCCGCCGGGAGGTGGAGAACATCCTCCAGGTCAAGGCCGAGGGCGTCGAAGCGACCACCAAGCGCAGCCGACCCCGCCTCGAGTACGAGGTGGACGAGACGGTGCGCGTGAAGGAGGGTCCGTTCGCCGACTTCTCGGGTCAGATCGCCGAAATAAACGAGGACCAGCTCAAGTTGAAAGTGCTGGTCAACATCTTTGGACGAGAGACTCCGGTGGAGCTCGAGTTCAGCCAAGTCGCCAAGCTGTAGGCGCCGGATCAGGAAGAGGAGACAAAGACGATGGCACCCAAGAAGCGCGTGCTGGCGGTGGTGAAGATCCAGCTCGAAGCCGGAACGGCCACGCCGGCCCCCCCAGTGGGAACGGCGCTCGGACCCCACGGCGTGCAGACCATGGAGTTCTGCAAGCAGTACAACGCGGCCACCGAGAGCATGCGAGGCCAGGTCGTCCCGGTCGACATCACCATTTACGAGGACCGCACGTTCAGTTTCGTGCTCAAGACCTCGCCGACGCCGGTGCTCCTGCGGCAGGCCGCCGGGCTGGCCAAGGGTTCGTCGACCACGGGCCGTGAGCAGGCGGGCACCATTACCGACTCGCAGCTAGCCGAGATCGCCCAGGTCAAGCTGAAGGACCTCAACACCAACGATCTCGAGGCCGCCAAGAAGCAGGTGGCGGGAACGGCACGTTCCATGGGGATCAAAGTCGCCGGCTGAGCGACCACACACGACCGCGTAGAGGAGACAACACACGATGGCGCAACACGGAAAGAAGTACCGAGAGGCACTGACCCAGGTCGACCGCGAGTCGCTCTATGGCGTGGGCGAAGCGATCGACCTGGTCAAGAACCTGTCAAGCGCCAAGTTCGACGAGACGGTCGAGTTGGCCGTCCGACTGGGCGTCGACCCCCGCAAGGCCGATCAGATCGTGCGGGGCACGCTCTCGCTGCCTTCGGGCACGGGCCGCACCGAGCGGGTCGCTGTCTTCGCCGCCGGCGAGCAGGCGGCCGAGGCGCGAGCGGCTGGAGCCGACGTGGTCGGCGCTGACGACCTGGTGGCCAAGGTGAACGGCGGCTTCCTCGATTTCGACGTGGCCATCGCCACCCCCGACCTCATGGGCCAGGTGGGAACGCTCGGTAGGGTTCTCGGGCCCCGCGGCCTGATGCCCAATCCGAAGACCGGCACCGTCACCATGGAAGTGGGCAAGGCGGTGACCGAGTTCAAGGGTGGCCGGGTCGAGTACCGCACCGACAAGGTGGGCAACGTCCACATCCGGGTCGGGAAGGCCTCGTTCACCCGGGGGCAGCTGGTGGCCAACGTGCACGCGGTGGTCGAAGAGCTGCAGCGGGCCAAGCCGGCCTCGGCCAAGGGCCGCTACCTCTTGTCGGTGACCGTGTCGACCACGATGGGTCCCGGGGTCCACATCGATCCCGCCCGTGCCCGCCTGGTGGACGAGGAGCTGGCCGCCACCGCTTGACCCGTCGGACCGCCCCGGTCCGCCGTACTACGCTTCACCGCACAGCTCGCCGCCCCGGCGAACGAGCACTGAATCCAGACGCCAAAGACCTCCGGTGCACCTGCGGGTGCGAAAGGGCCCACCCGGGTCCGCCTGACGAGGCGACACTGCAAAGGCCGGCCCCGCCGGTCGCTGCGCCGTCGCACACCGGAGATCCTGGCCCACACCCGGGCAGTTGATCCCGGTGGAGGACACCGATGGCTACGCAGAACGCACAGATGACCCACAAGATCGCGGTGGTCGAGGAGATCACGACGCGCGTCGGCGAGGCGACGGCCTCGATCGTCAGCGAGTATCGAGGGTTGACCGTGGCCGAACTGGCCGAGCTACGTACGTCGCTGGCCGCGGTCGGGGGCGACTACCGCATCTTCAAGAACACCCTGGTGCGCCGGGCGATCGACGGGGGCGCCTACCAGCCGCTGTCGGAGTACCTGAGCGGCCCGACTGCCCTGACTTTCGTGCAGGGCGACGTGAGCGCGGTGGCCAAGGCCCTCCGCGACTTCTCACGCGCCAACCCGCATCTGGTCATCAAGGGCGGGCTGGCCGACGGCTCGCTGCTGTCCTCGGCGGACCTGACGGCGTTGGCCGACCTGCCGCCCCGTGACGTGCTGCTGGCTCGTCTGGCCGGTGCCCTGGCGGCGCCGATGCAACAGATGGCCGGACTCCTCCAGGCGCTCCCCCGGAGCCTGGCCTACGGGATCTCTGCCTTGATCGAGCAGCGGGAAGCGGGAGGCGAGAAGCTGCCGGAGCCGGCGGCCGAGGCGCCTGCAGCGGTCGAAGCCGAGCCAACCGGGGACCCCGAGCCCACCGCCGAAGCCGAGCCAGCCGCCGAACCCGAGCCCACCGCCGAAGCCGAGCCAACCGGGGACCCCGAGCCAGCCGGGGACCCAGCGCCGGTAGCCGAAGCCGAGGCTCCCGCCGAAGCAGTAGCAACGGAGACCGAGGCGGCCCCCGAAGAGGATGCCCCCGACCCGGCGGCCGAGTAACACCCAGATCGCACGACCAACCAACAAGACCGAAGGTAAGAAAGGAAGGCCATCCAGATGGCAGGAACCCTGACGAAGGACCAGATCCTCGATGGAATCGCCGAACTCACGGTGATCCAGCTGAGCGAGCTGCTGAAGGACTTTGAGGAGCGCTTCGGCGTGACGGCGGCTGCTCCGGTGGCCGTGGCTGCCGCGCCGGCGGCCGGTGGCGGTGGCGGCGGCGGCGCCGACGCCGAAGAGGAAAAGGTCGAGTTCGACGTCGTCCTGACCGAGGCCGGGGACAAGAAGATCCAGGTGATCAAGGAAGTCCGTGCCCTCACCAGCCTCGGCCTCAAAGAGGCCAAGGACCTGGTCGAGGCCGCTCCCAAGCCGGTGCTCGAGAAGGTCAACAAGGAAGACGCCGACAAGGCCAAGGCGGCCTTGGAGGCTGCCGGGGCCACGGTCGAGGTCAAGTAGTCCGCGGTCCTGGCCGGGCTCCGGCCCGTCCTGGGACCAGGATCCTTGACGCCGGGGAGGGGCGCCCATAGCCTGTCGCAGACCTCCGGGCGGCTTGCCCGTCTAGCCTGTCGCGGCCTAGGGGTTGTGCTCAGGCACGCCCGTGGTTAAGATGCAGGGTTGCCGTGCGTCCCTGTGTCTGCTTCTCCCGTAATTCCGCGGGGTCGGCGCGCGCCCTGGCAGCACCCGGACCCTGATCCGACCCGTAATTGATCCCCTGTTACCCCGAGCATCCACCCGTTACCCCCGACCACCTAGCCGCACCGTCCTCACCCGCCGCAAGCCCACCTGGGAGGAGTTGACCGTTGTCCTCACGGTCCCGCAGCCCCGAACGTGTTTCATTCGCCAACATCAATGAGGCGTTACCGCTTCCCGATCTGATCGCCATCCAGCGCGACTCATTTCAGTGGTTCCTCGACAAGGGATTGGCCGAGGCCTACCACGACATCAGTCCGATCGAGGACTTCACGGGGCAGCTGAGCCTCGAGCTCGAGTTCGACCCCAAGGACCCCGACCTGCGCCCGCCGCCGAAGTTCTCGGTGGAGGAGTGCAAGGAAAAGGACATGACCTACGCCGCCCCGGTCTTCGTCCGGGCGCGTTTCCTCAACGCGACCACGGGTGAGATCAAGGAACAGACCGTCTTCATGGGCGATTTCCCGATGATGACCGACCGGGGCACCTTCATCGTCAATGGCACCGAGCGTGTCGTCGTCAGCCAGCTCGTCCGCTCGCCGGGCGTGATCTTCCAGCCCGGTCGCGACGTCAAGACCGTCTTCACCGGGACCATCCACCCCTACCGGGGTGAGTGGATCGAGCTCGATATCGAGGCGAAGCCGGGCAAGGACGTCACGGCCGGCTGCCGGGTGGCGCGCAAGCGTCGGCTGTCGCTGTTCGTGCTGCTGCGCGCGCTGGGCTACGGCGACGAGGCCTTCCTCGACCGTTTCGTCCGCCACTTCGACTTCCTCGAAGGACAGTGGGAGAAGGAGCGCGGCCTGGCCCCGACCCGCGAGGAGGCCCTGCTCGAGATCTACAAGCGCGCCCGTCCCGGCGAGCCCCTGTCGGCGGAAGCCGCCCGGGTCTACTTCGAGAACGCCTTCTTCAACCCCAAGCGCTACGACCTGACGCGGGTCGGCCGCTACAAGCTGAACCGCAAGCTCGGGCCGGAAATCGACCGACTCTCGGATCTCTTCGGCATCGAGATCGAGAAGCCGGCCCCGGGGCAGAGCGTCCTCAGCCCCTCGGAGATCCTGGCCTCGGCCACCTACATGCTCCACCTCGCCCTGCACATGGCCGACGGTGAGTCCACCTACCGCATCGACGACCAGGACCACTTCGCCAACCGCCGCATCCGCTCGGTCGGCGAGCTGATCCAGAACCAGGTGCGGGTCGGCCTGTCCCGGATGGAGCGGGTGGTGCGCGAGCGCATGACCACCCAGGACGTCGAGGCCATCACGCCCCAGACGCTGATCAACATCCGCCCGGTGGTCGCCGCCGTCAAGGAGTTCTTCGGCACGTCGCAGCTGTCCCAGTTCATGGACCAGAACAACCCGCTGTCGGGCCTGGCCCACAAGCGCCGTCTCTCGGCGCTCGGACCAGGCGGCCTCTCGCGTGAGCGCGCCGGCTTCGAAGTGCGAGACGTCCACACGTCCCACTACGGCCGCATGTGCCCGATCGAGACGCCCGAGGGCCCGAACATCGGTCTGATCGGCGCCCTGGCCACCTACGCCCGGGTCAACGAGTACGGCTTCATCGAGACCCCGTACCGCACCGTGGTGGACGGCCGGGTGACCGAAGAGGTCAGCTACCTGGCCGCCGACGAGGAGGAAGAGCACGTCATCGCCCAGGCCAACGCGGCCGTGGGCGAGAACGGCAAGCTCATGGAGGAGCGCGTCCTGGTGCGCCGTGGGCCGCAGGGCACCGGCGTCCGCATGGGCGCGGTCAACACCTCCTACGGCACGACCAGTGAGATCGACTTCGTGCCGCCGTCCGAGGTCGACCTGATGGACGTCTCGCCGAAGCAGATCGTCTCGGTCTCGACCGCGCTGATCCCCTTCGTGGAGCACGACGACGCCAACCGGGCCCTCATGGGCGCCAACATGCAGAAGCAGGCGGTGCCCCTGGTGGTGCCCGAGGCGCCGTACATCGGCACCGGGGTCGAGGCGCGGGCCGCCCGCGACGCCGGTGACGTCCTGATCGCCGAGGGCACGGGCACAGTGACCGAGATCAGTGGCGACACCGTCACCATTGAGTACGCCCCCGGGCAGAAGGACCGCCTCGGGACCACGCTGGCCAAGAAGGCCTACCGGCTGTCCAAGTTCCGCCGCTCCAACCAGAACACCTGCATCAACCACCGCACCCTGGTGGTCGAGGGCCAGAAGGTGACCGCGGGCGACCTCATCGCCGACGGCCCCTCGACCCACAACGGTGAGCTGGCCCTGGGCAAGAACCTGCTGGTCGCCTTCATGCC
>DASXZJ010000003.1:0-67985 GCA_036502025.1 Acidimicrobiales bacterium
CAGCACTGGCTGCAGTATCAGCGCTGGGATCGTGACCTTCACCGGGGTGGGAACTTGTGTCATCAACGCCGACCAGTCCGGCAACTCCGCCTACCAAGCCGCCAGCACGGTGCCCCAGTCCTTCGTCATCATCGTCGCCTACGTCGCCCCCGCCCCTCAAGATGACTCGTTCACCGTGAACAAGAACCTCGACACCACGGCGGTCACCGGCACCACGCTCGACGTGTTGGCCAACGACAATGCGGGCAGCGCTCCCATGTCCATCACCGCGGTTACCCAACCGACCAACGGCACCGTGACCATCGCCGCTGACGGCCAGAGCATCCGCTATCTGCCGACCCTGGATTACTGCAACCATTCACTGGACCCGAACGAAGCCGACACCGCTGCCGACACCTTCACCTACACCGTCAACGGTGTAGCGACCGGCAATGTCGCCGTGACTGTCGATGCAGTGGACCAGGCACCTATCAACCGCCAGATATACCGCATCCGCGGACCGCAGAACACCCTGATCACCACTTACACCGACCTCACCGCCAATACAGTTACCAACTCGAGCAGCTCGGGACCCACGAACCTCAACGCCACCGACACCACTGACCCGGCCACCTGCGAACCCGACGGCTCCGGGCTGACCTACCACTGGGTGATCAACTACCTGTCACCCAACGCACTTGTTACAGGAGGTAACCAATCCTCGTATTCCGACTTCGGAATGACGGGCTACAAAAGCTCGACACTCACCATTGCGTCCAATTCCTTGCTCCCCAGTCAGTCCCCAAACTCAGGGGCACACTTCCAACTCACGACCACCTCCCCAGTGAGCGGCCTGTCCACAGTCATCGACATCCAGGCCTACGTCGTGTCCACCACGCTCACCATAAGCATGTTTCAGGCCTGCCAGCAGGGCAGCACCTCATGCACGGTCACCGCCGCCAAGCCCGCACCAGCAGGTACCACCTAAACCAGAAGGTGAACTATCCACGCTGGTCTCGTTGGATATCGGCAGTTCGCCCGGGACCAGATCCTTTTCGATCAGTTTGAGGGGACCTGGTTGGCCGACCCCGAGGTCAGCGCCCAGGCCCAGAACAACACCATCGAGAACTTCCGGCTGGTGTTCGACCGCATGTTCACGGGGACCGTGGTCGGGCGCATGGACGACAACGAGGCCCTCTTCAAGCGCATCCTCGACGACGAGGAGTTCCGCCAGGTGCTGATGGACCTGTACGCCGGGAGGGTCTATCGGCGGGCGCGGAGTGGCTCAACTAGCTCCAGGAAGGGATTCTGTGGAGGCGCCAGAGACTGAGTCCAACAAGACCTACTGGTTATGCCGTTTTTCGCCCCGGCCCCATCTGCGTTTTCCCGGGTGAGCACGACGTTCAGCCCGTTCTGGCTTACAACCAGCAGGTCGGGGGTTCGAGTCCCTCGGCGCCCACTCACCCAGTTCAGGGGCTTGTTCACTCAGCTAGGTGAACAGTCCCCGATACTGACCACCTGGCTGTGGCACGCGAAGGGTGGAGCGCCGTCCCGACGGCAGGATCGTTGGAGATGCTGGCGAGGGGGTCTGCTCGGTCGGATTGAGAAGGTCCAGCCACACCACTGACCCGACGGTCTGCCCTTCGCCCGCCCGCCGCCCCAAACCGTTGGCCCCCCTGCGGGGCCATGCACCCCCGCTACCGCCGGGCAACGCCCATTCGGGCCTACGGCCCTCATGCGGTACCGGACATGCGAGGGACCGGCTTTCGACGCCTAACCCCTACCCGACGAACCTGACGGAGATGGGCGTGCCTGGAGGACACCGCAGCACGCTCACACTCTTCGGATGACAGGGTCAGTCCACTGGCGTCGCCACACTCCGTACCTCGATTCGCCTCAGGTCGTAGCCTTATGCCGCGGGCGGATGCGTAGGGCACCTTCCCCACGGCTGAGGAGGTTCCCATGGCACGACACTCGCGGACGAGCGGGAATGGCCGCTACACCCCACCTTCACGCGGCAGTCGGGTCCGTAACACGGCCCTGGCCCTCGGGGCAGCCGTCATCTCCTCGGGCATGACCATCGGCGCCGGAGCCGGGGCGTCCCCACCCAAGGCCCCGACCATTTCGACGAAGACCTTCTACGCCTGCATCGAGGGAGGCGAGATAATTGGCGTCGAGGCCATGCCCTTCACGCCCCAGTTCTGTGCCGACAGTCCGGGCGAGGTGCTGACCCAGATCACCGGACCACAGGGGTTCCAAGGAGCACAAGGGACGCAGGGGTTCCAGGGTGTCACTGGCACTCAGGGGTCGACCGGCGCGCGGGGCGCTCAGGGAAACCAGGGTCTGACGGGACCGCAGGGGAGCCAAGGGTTCCAAGGAGCTAGTGGACCTCAAGGGGTGCAGGGCGCGGCTGGGGTGCAGGGAAGCCAGGGTCTCCAGGGTGTCATTGGCACTCAGGGGTCGGCGGGTTCGCAAGGGGGCCAAGGTTCGCAAGGGGCGACCGGAGCGCAAGGGAGCCAAGGCTCCCAGGGTCAGACCGGTGCCCAAGGCAGTCAGGGCTTCCAGGGCAATCTGGGGGTCACCGGCGTGCAAGGGATTCAAGGGTTCCAGGGCAACCAAGGGCCACAAGGACCGCGAGGGGTGCAGGGCTTCCAGGGGTTCCAAGGCGGCCAGGGGAGCCAAGGCTTTCAGGGCTTCCAAGGGGCGCAAGGCGGCTCTGGTGCGCAAGGGTTCCAGGGGTTCCAAGGGGTTACTGGGACTGGCGCACAAGGACCCCAAGGAGTTCAAGGATTCCAGGGAGTCGCCGGTACGGGCGCGCAAGGCGCGCAGGGCACTCAGGGCACTCAGGGAAACCAGGGCACCCAAGGTTCGACCATCACTGGCAACTTCGCCTTTGCGTATGACAACACAATCCAACCGGTGCTATCGGCGAACACATTTCAAGCGATCAACTTCTCAACCAACGGCCAGGAAAGCGATATTTCGCATGTTGCGGGAACATCAACATTCATCATTGAGTCCACTGGCGAATATGACGTTTCGTACCAAGCCACGGCTGGAATCAACGTACCGCTGGATACCAGTGGGAGCATCACACTCGGCCTGACCCTGAACGGCCTTACGCTTCCGGGCAGCGAGATCGCTGTCGCGACTAACTGCCAAGCCCCGCAAACGTGCACTGCTCTAGTGAGTGGACACATGCTGGTGTCCGCCTCAGTTCTCGATACTTTGCAACTAGTCGTGTCGACGAACAACACCATCGCTTCAGTCGAATCGGTTGGGGGAGCAGATTCGGCACAGATAACTATCCGACCGGTTCCTTGACGGCGGCGGAAACTGAGGCTGGGTATCTGAGCAGTTACCGTCTACACATGGCAGCGACTCGCTACCCGGTCACCGACGTGATCATCGAGACCCCGAAATATGGGGGGGAGTGGTGGCGCGGCCGGGGCCAGCATGAACGAGGAACACAACATTATCGGCCACGGTTGGGCGGAGATTGAAGACGGCTCAATCACGGTCGCAGTACATCCCCGAGGTGCAGTAGGGATGATTGAACCCAAGGAGAAGCGTACCTATCCCTTGGCCGATATCACTTCGTGGGTGACGAGCGGAGAGTCCGTCACCTTCGGTGCTGGGAACCGCGGAGGGTTCGCGACCAATGGCGCGGAAGCCCCGATCCACTTGTGTCAGATGGCGTGCGACGACGCAGACGCCGCCCAACGGCTCACCGAAGAAGCGCGCGCTGCGGGGTTGCGAAGCGGTGGCGGGCAACCTTTTCACAGCGGTCTCTAGTTCAGTTCCCTACCTGAGTACGATCATGGTTGACCGCGTGGCACAACGGGTGATAGATAGCGCGCGGTGAAGAGGTCGATGATTGACCGAGCGTGGATCGAAGTCCACATAGCCACGTCGACAATGGGCAGTTCGGCGATCGAGGGGTGGTCGATGGCTACTTCAAAGCCGAAGCTTTCGTTCATCTGTAACTGCGGATTCGGCCCCGACTCGCGAAGTGTCACACGACCAAGCTCTGTCTTTCCTCGACACACACCCCCACGTTCTGACGAAGATTCATCCCAACGACCTCGACGTTGAAGGCGTCGGCAACGTAAATAGCGGGGCCCGGATCGCCTGCTGCGATGGCCAACGAGTTGGGGCTGCGCAACGTGGCCTTCGAGGTCGACGACCTCCAAGCGGCGGTCGATCGGCTGGCCGCGGAAGGCTACGGACTGGTCGGCGACATCGGCCAATACGAGCACCTCTGGCGTATGGCCTATGTGCGCGGTCCAGAGGGAATCATCGTGTCCCTGGCCCAACGGATCGGCTGAAACCTCACAGTCACCGACCGATTACTACCCCGCAGCCTCGCGGCCGTCCCTAGTGATTCGCAGGGGCGGCACTGATGTCTGCAAGGACCGAGTCAGGGTCACGGAACACGGCAAGATCTCCTAGCGAGACGATTCCTACTGGTGTCCCTCCATCGACCACCGGCAGACGACGCAGCGCGTGTTCTCGCATCACCCGTACCGCATCGCTGATGCCATCGCTGGGCGAGAGGACCGTCAGAGACTCGCTGCAGATGTTCAAGAGCGTGGTTTGTGACGGATCGCGATTCTCGGCTACCGCCCGTACCGCGATGTCACGATCTGTCACGATGCCTTTGAGCGTGTTCTGGGAGTTGACAACGATGACGTCACCGATCTCGGCGTCACGCATTGCTCGCGCCGCTTCGAGGACCGTCATGGTTTCCGGCATGCAGATCGGGCTCCGTGTCATAACGTCCCGAACGCTTGTTGCTTGAAAATCAGTATCCACGTTAAACCTCCTTTGCGAAGAACCAAACTTGGAACTACCCATGGAACGGGAGCGCAAACGCGACGCTGAAGATGCGCGAGTGTCCCCGGTGTGTAGGAAGCGAGCGGACCGGGTAATGATCGGGTCAGTTGGGAAGCCGAACTCAACTAAGCAGCGGGAGCCGGGCTGACGCCGCTCGGCTTCGCTGCGCGCCAGCAGCCCATTCGTCAATCGAGCGCAGCGCGAGGATGGGCATGAGGGAACCTCCCGATGCGGTCTAACGCCGCGTGTGGTACGGCTAGGAGGTGACCCCGGGCGGGCCCAGGCGGGCTGACTTCGGTTACCTATGCTGTCACCAAAATTTACGAGACCTCCTGGTCATCCCGTGTACGGTTCGACTCGACCTGCCTTTCCCTGGTGTGCACAGCGTTCGGCCCGTCCCGGCTTACAACCAGCAGGTTGACGGCCAGACGGGCCAGGATGCTGGCTACGGTCACCGAGTCCACGACGAACGACCGCCTTTTTGGCGGCTGCAGAAAAGCCTGCTGCCTGAGGGATTTTCTCAAGTAGTCGAGTCTCGGTCAGCCTCAGTCGGGTGTTAGGAGCGATGGGTCGACAATTCCGGCCTCCGCCCATTCATAGCGGCCATCGAGCACGCGCTGGGCCGTCCGGCTATTGGCGGAGTCGTCGTTGTGCCAAAGGTCATGGAAGTGCTGCCGGACTCTTCGCTCCGCTCCCAAGCAAAAACACTGCGCGAGCTCAAGCGCGTTGGTGCCCTCTGCCCCGTCGGCGAGCAGCATCTTGGCGCGGACGCAAGCTGCGCTCATGGCATAGAGCTCGGCTCCGATGTCAACCACGTGACCCAAGAACCCCTGCTTGCTCTCCAGGTCGCTCCGCCAGATCGACATGGCGTAGAACGTCGTTCTCGCGAGCTTACGGCTGGCGCGCTCGACGAAGCGCAGGTGCTCAGCCAGGTCGCCGAACTCCTGGTAGCTCTTCGGGCGCTGGCCAGGCCCCGTGGCCAAGGACGGCAGCCACCTGGAATAGAAGCGTGCCGCGCGTAACGCGCTGTTGGCCTTGGCTCGGGAGCTCACCTTTGGGTCGACCAGATCACCGGCCACGGTGAGGTGTTGGTCCACCGCCTCGCGGGCGATCATCAGCTTCATGATCTCCGACGAGCCCTCGAAGATGCGGGTTATGCGCAGGTCCCGCAGTATCTGCTCGGCCGGGATCGCCGGTTCGCCCCGCGCTCTGAGCGAGGCGGCCGTCTCGTACCCCCGCCCGCCACGGATCTGGACCATGTCATCGGCCACACGCCATGCCATCTCCGAGCAATACAACTTGGCCAGGGCAGCTTCGATGCGGATGTCGTTGCGCTCCTCGTCGGCGAGCGAGCTGGAGAGTTCGACCACGGACTCCATCGCGAACGTCAACCCAGCCATGAAGGCCAGCTTGTGGGCTATGGCCTCGTGTTGACCAATCGGCACGCCCCATTGCACCCGTTCATTGGCCCAGCGGCGCGAGATGGCCAGCGACAACTTCGATGATGACATGCAGATGGCGGGTAACGAGAGACGCCCGGTGTTCAAAGTGGAAAGGGCCACCTTGAGGCCCCGCCCCACTCCACCAATGACGTTCTCCGCCGGCACGCACACGTCTTCGAATCTGGTTACTCCGTTCTCGATGCCACGCAGGCCCATGAACTCGTTTCGGTGCAGCACCGTGATCCCTGGGCTGTTCGCCTCGACGACGAATGCGGTGATCCCGCCGCGGTGTTCATCGGTCGGTGGAACCACAGCCATAACGACGAGTAGGTCGGCAATGACGCCGTTGGTGGTCCACAGCTTTGTCCCATTCAAGAGGTAGGCCGATCCGTCGGCCGTGGGCACGGCGGTCGACCCCATCCGGGCGGGGTCGCTGCCGACATCGGGTTCGGTGAGCAGGAAGGCACTGATGTCGCTCTTGGCGACACGAGGCAGGAACCGTCGCTTCTGCTCATCCGTGCCAAACAGATGCAGTGGCTCAGGTACGCCTATCGACTGGTGGGCACTCAGCAGTGAGCTCAGCGCTGAATGCGCCGACCCAGCCAGGGCAAGCGCTCGGTTGTAGTAGAGGTGGGACAGTCCAAGCCCGCCATAGGACTCATCGATCTTCAGGCCCAAGGCACCTAAGGCGACCAGGCCCTTGATCACCTGCTCAGGGATTTTGGCCTCTCGCTCGATCTCCAGGGGGTCGACCTCGGAGCGGAGGAAATCGCCGAGCTCCGCCAAGAAGGCTTCGCCTTTGGTCCGGTCGTCCGGTGCCGGGCGCGGATGTGGGTGAATGAGGTCCAGCTGGAAATCCCCTAAAAAGAGACCCTTGGCGAAGCTCGGCCGAGTCCACTCCTCCTCGCGGGCGGATTCTGCGACTTGGCGGGACTGTTCCCCGGTAACCGAACTCATCGTCGGGAGCCTTTCCCGTGCGATTGGGCGCTGCTGGGCATTGAATCAGCGATCTCCTGTCGTCCTGCTTTCGAACGTACCCATTGGTCGGGACCTGAAACGGCGCCCTTTTTCTTGGTGCTTTGCCGTATTTCGTCACGGGGATTGGGTAGGTACTAGACGTGGACCTGCTGAGCGAGCGGCCGGGATTGCAGAGCCGTGCAACACGGAGGGAAATCGGCGCACCGCGTTTCCGCAGACCGCGCCGATTGCTGATCATCGGATGTGTGGTCGCCGGTATCGTCGGTCTGGGCGGGTGGCTGTGGGACGACCTGACGGGCCAGCCGGCGGTCTACGTCGTGGGCGACTCGATCACCTCATTGAGCCAAGCCGCCATCTCAGCGGCCCTCATCCAAGCGGGCTATCGGCCGACGGTCAGCGCGACCCCAGGAGCAAAGATCGGGCAGGCCGTAACGAATGTCGCCACACTGGCCGAACACCCGCCGTGGGCATGGGTCATCCAACTTGGAACCGACGATGCAGGCGCGAGGAATGGATCGTGGCCCCAGCCTTTCCTGGCCGAATGGGCGGAGATCTCACCTGCAGCGTGCGTCATCTACGTCACGGTGTCCCCCCGCGCCGGACCGATCGCCACGCAGATCGACTCGAGCATGGAGAGGCTCGCCGAGGCCCACGCCAACGTGCACGTTCTCGATTGGGGTCAGGTCGAGTATGAAAACCCGACTTGGGTATCACCTGATGGCATCCACCCGACATCTGCCGGGCAGAGCGAGCTGGCCGGGCTCGAAGTTCGGGATCTCCTCCGCGTGTGTTGACGCAGTTCGGTGACCGGCTGCGCGCGACCGTTGGGCGAAGGGGCGGTGAGAGACCCAGGTGGTGTGGCGCCCTTCGACGTTCGGCCCGAGGTTCGGGCGCACCACGAGGGCGGTCGGTCAGCCCGGCAGGGCGTGCACGGCCAGGAGGGCGGCGTCGTCCCGGAGGGCTTCGGGGCCGAGATGTCGGCGCAGGAGGTCGCGGCAGAGGTCTTCGGCCGGCTCAGGGCGGACGTTGCGGCGTAGTCGATCCAGGCTGACGTCCATCGGTTCGTCCGGTCGTTCAATCAGGCCATCGGTGTAGAACACGGCCGTAGCACCCTTGGGGAAGGGCACCTTCTGGACGGAGCGGCCCGAGTCAATCCCGAGCCCGAGCGGCGGTCCTATCGGCGGTGCCAAGAGCTCAGCCGGCTTGCCGGGCGCGGCCAGAACCGGCGGTGGATGGCCGGCGACGGCCAGACGCATGTGGTCATAGGGAGGAGACATGACGGCACAGATGGCCGTGACCAGGGTCCCAGGGTCGAATCGTTGCATGGTTCGGTCGGCTCGCTCGAGGACAGCGGCCGGATCGTCATCGAACGACGCGTAGGCCCTGATGACGCTCTGGGCTCGACCCATGATGACGGCGGCACCCAGGCCGTGGCCCTCCACGTCACCGATGACGATCCATAGCTGGCCGGCTTCGCCGAGGAAAAGGTCGTACCAGTCGCCCCCGGCGCCGCCGCGCTCGGCCGGAAGGTAGCGGGTGGCGAACTCGAACCCTGGGCACCTTGGGGCTGGCCCGGGCCGGAGACCGTCGATGAGAGCCGCGGCGGCGTCTTGAGCCTGGCGCCGTTGCTCGGTTTGGATGGCCGCGGCGACGCGCTCGGCCGCCACCGAGAGGATCTCGGAGTCGTGAGAGGAGAACGGGCTGGGACCGCAGCGGCCGACGTGGAGGACGCCGAGCAACTCTCCGGCGGCGAGCAAGGGCACGCCCAACATCACCTGGATCCCGCGCTCCCACAAGATGGGGTTGGTCACCGTGGTCGAGTCGACCCGGTCGACCATGACCGGCCGCCTTTCGGCCGCGATCCGCCCGGCGAAGCCGACCCCTACGGGGATGCGCACGCCTTGACGGACTTCCTCCTCGACCCCGCGGGATGCTCGGGCAGCCAGCACACCGGCGGCGGCGTCGAGGAGCAGGACGGTGGCAGTGTCGGCGTCGACGATCCTTACGACGCGGTCCAACAGCGTGCCGAGCAGCTCGTCGGCGCTCAACCGGCTGAGCGCCGCGTCAGATACAGCCTGGAGGTCTCGCAGCTGCTCGTCGCGTGACTGAACTGCGTCCGAAGTGCCCTTTCCCTGCCAGCCGTTCGGCCCGGCTCGGAGCGAGTGCGCCGACCGGTGGCCGCCGGCCAGGTCGGGGCCGGTGGCCGGGTTTGTCGGGGCTGGTGTCGGCCGCCCGGTGATGCTCGGATCGGGCCCATCTCCTGAGTGCGCCGGGGCCGCCGAGCTCGATTCGGATCTCGTCATGGCGCGTCCACGCGGCGTCGTGGGAGAGCCCCTTCGGCTGCGCCTGCTGGGTACGCCTCGATCACTTCGTCAATCGGTCCTGGGCTGGGTGACCCAGGCGCGGTCGAGCCCGGGCCGGGGTCAATGGGCAATGAGCAGAGATCCGCCATGACGGTGTCCTACCCCCGATGCGAAATGTTCATACCTGCCACAGGGCACCGCAGGCCGGGCAGCCACCTGGGCAGCGCTGCGTTCGACAGGGCCACCGGGAAGGGTGAGACCTGGTCGGAGGAAGATCGCCGCCGTCCGCAAGAGATGAGGACCGAGCAAGGACAACCAGGGCCTTCGCCGGGGATGGCCATAAGGGACTGGACCCTGTCGCATGGCCAGACCCTCACCAATCAGAGCGGCTGAATCTACGAATCCCGCCCGAGCCCGCCTTGCGCTCAATGTCCGGAAACGGCAAGTTGGCGCTGCGGCTACATCGAAGGAAACCCTTGAAGTACTCCGACAGCGGCACCTGGTCATTCGACAAGGGCGAGTCCCAGGAGCGCCTCGAGCTCGGCAATCGCTTCATCCGGATCGACCACCTTGATCGTGTGCATTCCAAGCGCTCGTGCCGGCTTGAGATTGATGCCGAGGTCGTCCAGGAACACTGACTCCTCCGGGCGCACGCCCACCGCCTCGCACGCAAGTTCGTAGAAGCGTGGATCGGGCTTGCGCACACCGAGGACGCGGGACTCCAACACGGCGTCGAACAGGGAGTAAACGGCGGCCACCGCGCCGGAGAGAACAGCTTCGGCAGACACGAAGTTGTTGGTGAGGCAGGCGGTCCTATAGTCCCTTCGGCAGGCGCGGATCGCCTCGACCATTCGTGGCCGAATCTCGCCGGCCAGCTGTTCGAGCACCCGCCGCCCGTCTACGTCGTGGCCGAAGGTGCGGGCCTCGGCCGACCAGAGCGCACCGAAGGTCTCTACGTCGACCTCAGCTCGCTCGAGCCTGGCCCAGGCGTTGTCGTCGGGATTCGTGCCGTTCACGGTGCGAATGAATCCCGAAGGAAGCCTGTGCGCCGCCTCGAAGTGGGCGAAAGCCTCGAAGGGGCTCGAAGATATAACTCCGCCGAAGTCGAACATCACGGCTCGAATCGCCACCCCACCTCCTTCCGTCGGCGGCACCTTACCGAAGATGCAGCGCGCTGTGAGTCTTTGCCGCGGCGTCGAGCGCCTCTCAATGACCGTCAAGCATCCCAAGCCCGATTTTGCTCCCGGTTGGGTGTCCAAACCCCGCAGGTCGTGATGCTCGCAAATGCTAGAAATCGCCTTCAAGGATCTGCCGTCCCTCGATCGGAGCATTCGTCTATGGCCATCGTCTCGTTCTCCCGCCGGTTGGCCGACATGGCCGCGGCCGATCCCTCACGTACCGCCGTCACGTGTGGCAAACACAGCGTGACACGGGCCGAGCTCGAGGTAGCCGCCGATGCCCTTGCCCGGCAACTGCTCGACGACGGCGTGGGGGTTGGGGACATGGTCACGATCGCTCTGCCCAATTCGGTCGACTGGATCGTCGCCGTCGTGGCCTCTTGGAAGATCGGCGCCATTCCCCAACCGGTGTCGTCCCGGCTCCCCGCGCGCGAGCTCAGCGCCATCATCGAGCTGGCCGATCCTCCGGTGGTGCTCGGCGTCGACACCGAGGCCTTCCGCGAGCGCATTTGCCGACCGGCTGGCTACGTCGCCCCGGCGGTGAATCCGAATTCCGAGCCGCTGCCCGACGTGATCTCTCCAGCGTGGAAGGCACCGACCTCAGGTGGATCCACCGGCCGGCCCAAACTGATCGTGACCGGCCAACCCGGGAGCATTGATGACGAGACCCTCCCTTTGCTGCTCATTCAACCCAATGGCTGCATGATGATGCCGGGACCGCTGTACCACAACGGTCCAATCGTGTGGGCGTGCACGGCATTGCTCGCCGGCAACCACGTCGTGCTTCTCCCACGCTTCGATGCCGAGGCCACGTTGGCCGGCATCGAAGAACACCAAGCCGATATCGCCTACCTGGTGCCGACGATGATGAAGCGCATCTGGAGGCTGCCCCTCGACGTGCGCGAGCGATATGACCTCTCATCCCTTCGCCTGATCTGGCATCTGGCCGAGCCCTGCCCGCCTTGGCTCAAGGAGGCGTGGATTGAATGGCTAGGACCCCAGCGCATCATGGAGCTCTACGCCGGCACGGAGGCGCAGACGGCCACGGTGATTACTGGTGCCGAATGGCTCGAGCACCGCGGCTCGGTCGGCCGCCCGCTCAGCGGATCGGTCAGCATCACCGACGAGAAGGGCAATGAAGTCTCGGCCGGCGTCGAAGGGGAGGTCTGGCTGAAGTCGGGCCTCGACAGTCCCACCTACCGCTACATCGGGGCCGAGGCCCGTATTCGGGAAGGTGGCTGGGAGTCCCTCGGGGACAATGGCTGGCTTGACGAGGACGGCTTTCTCTACCTCGGCGATCGCACGACCGACATGATCCTGACAGGAGGCTCGAACGTGTACCCGGCCGAAGTCGAGGCGGCCATCGCTGAGCATCCCGCCGTGCGGTCCTGTGCGGTGATCGGGCTGCCCGACGACGATCTTGGCAACATCGTGCACGCCATCATCGAGGCTGATCGCGACCAGCTTCAGGTCGACGAACTTCTCACGTTCCTCGGCGAGCGCCTCGTCCGTTACAAGGTGCCCCGGACGGTCGAAATCGTCGATGCACCGTTGCGCGACGATGCCGGAAAGGTCCGTCGTAGCACCCTGCGCACCGAGCGTCTCCGATAGCCCCATCGGGTCAGCGCAACCTCAGCCAACAGACGGGCGCTGCCCCGACGCCTGCACCGGTGAGGTCTGGACGCGCCGTGGAGCCCGTTGGTGAGGGCCTCATGCGCTGGGCCCCGGTCGGACGGCGCATCGTGTCCAAGTGGGATTTCGTCGTCGAGAACGACTGATTTCTGATCTTCCTGACGGTGATCTCGGCGTCGCCGGGGGGTGGGAAATGTGCTCGTCACCACGGTGACGGGCATCGCGGCCAGCTCGCGATGGATCGCCTTCGCCAATGACTGCTTCTCCCTCGCCTACCTCGTTATCGCGTTGGCAGGACTCGTCGGGGCCCGCAGGCTCGTCACCCTCTGTAACGTCGACGTGGAGACAACCCAGGCGCCGACTGCCCCTATCGCCTGATTCGCCCTCCCGACTATTGCGCAGCCAGGTCGATTCCGTCTCGGAAGAACTGGATGCATTGCACCAAGCCGTCTGGCGACGCCGGCAGGTCCGAGCGACGCAACACGGCGCCGAAGGGGGCATTCCAGAATTCGGATTTAGGGACCTGAGACAGGTCCCATGGGCCAAGGTAGACATAGGGCTCCGGTTCGAACCCGTCTCCGGGTGAGCAGCCCAGGTTGACCATTGTCCCCGACGTCACCGGAAAATTGGTGGCCGCGTCGAAGTGCTCAGGCCAGAGTTGGATAGTGGCCGGCGTCGCGTTGCCGGGAAGGTCGGCCAAGACGGCGTCGAGGGCGCGCCAGCCTAGGTTGTACCAGTCCGCCATCACCCGCATGGCATCAAGGTCGAGGTCAATCGGTTCGTCTATTTCGCCGAGTGCAGGAGTATCCGGACCACAATCGAACGGCTTGCTCAGGTCGACGTCGGAAGCTCGCGCCAACTCCGTTAACGTCGATCCCACCAGGGGCGTCGAAGTGGAGAGAGCGCCGATCTCGCGAACCAACCTGTCACCGGCGACGCGAATGGTCTCTGGGCCTTCACCAAATGAAGGGGTGGCCAGTCCACCGGGGCTGGCCCGCAATCCGAATCGCCCGCTGACCTCGAACCGGCGGCGGGCGAGGATGTGCGCGGCGACTCGGTGGAGCTCAGAACGTGTGGATTGGTACCCCGCCTTACGGGTCATCATGGGGCCACCACCATTTCATTTTAGGAACCGCGAAGCCACCTCGCCTCCGTCCGGAACTGCGAGCGCCCCTGAGGGAGTATCGGGGACCAATCGTCATGTCGCCGTTCGACCGGTTCAACACGAGTAGGCGCCGTCAAAGGACCCGGCCCGACCTTGGACAAGGTAGACAGGACCACCGGAGAAACTGGTGCCCGAGCACCACAACTGCGGAAAGAAGGTCGCCACCCCGGTCGCGTACCACGCCGGCACGTGCGGGTCATAGCTGCCGGCGATGGTGTTCCACTGGTAGTCGGTGCTGTAGATGGCGGCGGCGTAGCCGGCACGGTGGATCGCCGTGAGCGCGCCGGCGATCACCTGGTCGTTGTCAGAGGTGGCGGGAGCCCAGTAGTTGCTGGTCTCAATGTCGAGCCACCAGGTCTGCGAGCCGTACCCTGCGCTCCGAACGAACGCCATGGATCTCTGCGCGGCATTGAAGCCGTAGTTGTAGGACGAGCAGGCATGGTCACTAGGGCCGCAGTTGCCCGCCGGTCCGCGGGACCACTCTGCGGCATCAGAGCCCTTGGGTGAATTGAGATTCAGGTACACCGAAAGATTGGGTCCGGCCCAGGATGCTTCGCTTGAGAAGCAGGGATTGACGGTGAAGGCCGATCCGTCGTTCACTCCCACGACGGCCACCTCGGAATGGGCTGGATAGCCCGTGTGACACTGCGGGAACGAGATGTCGTACCCGTAGGCGCCCGCAGCGTATGGCGGACCCGTCGCAGCCACTTGCTCGGTGAAGTCACCCGTCACGCCGGTGTCGCCCTCGGTACCGGGACCCCAGGCTATGGCGGCAATGGCTTCGTCGGTTGGCACGTAGCCCGACGCGGAACCCCGAAACGGTGCGTCACCGAAGGCGAAGACCCCACCGTCGGCCGCGACCAGCCAGTAGCCGCGGCCGTCGGGCGTGGCCGCCATACCCACCACCGGTTGGTTCACGCTCTGGCCCCCGGCCGATCCCAAGAACGGCGCGTCCCCGAAGGCGAAGACCCCGCCGTCGGCCGCGACCAGCCAGTAGCCGCGGCCGTCGGGCGTGGCCGCCATACCCACCACCGGTTGGTTCACGCTCTGGCCCCCGGCCGATCCCAAGAACGGTGCGTCACCGAAGGCGAAGACCCCACCGTCGGCCGCGACCAGCCAGTAGCCGCGGCCGTCGGGCGTGGCCGCCATACCCACCACCGGTCGATGTGGGGCATTGGTTCCCAAAGATCCTTCCAACGATGTCCCGCCATACGAGCCGACTCCGCCCGCGTTGCTGGCCAGCCAGTAGCCGGGCCATGCCGTCGTCGGCAACGAGTGCGCCCCCGGGAGCGAGCCGAGCACTTTGGCCAGCGGACCGAGGACCGCCGATGCCGGTGACCCCTTGGACGATGTTGCGCTATGGCGGGCCGCCGCGGCCGGAAGGGCTCCCACAACCACCAGCGCGAGGACGAGTCCAACGACACATCCGGCCGTGTTCAGGTGCGGGTGAGGTCGTCGGCCGTTTCCGGCCGGTCGCGGTCCGGTCCGACGAGTCCGAACTGTCGCATCGACCCTCGAAAAGGCCGCGCGACGACCATGGAACTCCGGGCTTCCCTGCACGTTCCCCCCCCGGGGTGTTGGCGCGCCGAGCGCCCCTACTCCAAGTTGACAACGCTATCGGTGCCTTCTTCTTGCGTATGTAGGTCTTTCGCACCATACGACGGTCGACCAGTCACGGATCGACGGGGGATTTCTACCGGTGCCGGGTGGCCACCGTTGGTCTAGTTCGATCGAAGAGTGATGCGGCTCAGGCGTTTCGGCGTCACGTAGCCGTTCTCGGCAAACCACCGGGCGGAGTCGGCGATGGCCTCTGATGCCGGGCGGGGCGAGTAGCCGAGCTCCTCACGAGCCCTCTGATCGCTGAACATCATGTTGGTAGTCGACATCCGAGCCGATTCGAGGGCGACGCTAGGTTCGCGCTTGAGTATCCGGCCCTCAACCAACTGGGAAAGCCCTCCCACGCCGAGGGCGACCGCTCTCGGTACCTGCCATTTCGGGGCGGGGAGACCGGTGAGCTGAGCCAGCGTAGCGAGCATGGAGCCCATTGGAAGGTTCTCGCCCCCAACGATGTAGCTGCGCCCGACGGCGCCGCGCTCGAGGGCCAGGAGATGACCCTCGGCCAAATCGTCGACATGGACGACGTTGAGGGTGGTATCGACGAAGGCCGGTATCTTCCCGTTGAGGAAGTCCAGCACGAGCTTTCCTGTCGGTGTCGGCCGGCTGTCCCGCGGGCCCAGCGGGAAGGTCGGAAGCACCAGGGAGACCGGTGCCCCCTGCGCCGCAGCTCGCAACACCTCATGCTCGGCCACGTACTTGGTCCTCTTGTAGAGGCCGAAGAGGTGCGCGACATCGGCGTAGCAAGTCTCGTCCGCCGGCTCCCCCTGCGCGGCACCGTCAAGTCCGATCACTCCGACCGTGCTCGTGTAGATCACACGCTCAGAGCCGGCCTGCTTGGCCGCTTCGAGAATGTTGAGCACGCCTCCGACGTTGACGTCGTAGAAGTCTTTCGGGCGAGGCGCCCAGAACCGGTACATCGCGGCCAGGTGAAAGACGAATCGGGCTCCGTCGCACGCTTTGATGACTGCGTCCGGGTCGCGGACATCGACCACGATCTGCTCGGCATCGAGCCCTTCGAGGTTCTTCGCGTCTCCCCCCGGTTCAATGAGTGCCACGATGCGAGCTCCTCGCCCGAGGAGGGCGCGGGCGACGGACGATCCGATGAATCCGGCCGCCCCCGTCACCACCACTCGGTCACCGGGACTGATCTTCACCGCGCCCCTCGTCCCGGCGGGGCGCGGCGGTGGCCGTTCCCGTTCAACGGGCATGGGGAGGTCCGGGGATGGGCGCGACGCAGTGGGTCGCTTCTTGATGGCGGTGGCAGGTGAGCGTGACGATGGGGAGGACGTTACCCGCCGCCGCCCGGCTTCACTGCTGGGCGAGGATCGCCTCTACCTCGGCCATGGGGTCGCGGACGACCGGCCCGAGGGTTTCCACCACCGCCCGGTCTATGGTGCCGCTGAAGTGGTCAGGCGCGGCGTAGCCGCTCCCCACGGCCGGGCCCCATTCGTAGCCGCAAGTGAGGCCGACTCCGACGCCGTTGAAGGCCTGAGGGGTGAAGCGGGGGATCGTCCCTTCCGCCACCGTGTGACCGTCACAGCGGAGGATGCCGGCGCCCCCCAAACCCTCGTCCTTGGTGAATTCGTATTCGACCGTGTGCGCGCCAGGACCCACGACGTCATCTGAACCGATCACGTGGAGCTCTTTGCCGTAGAGGTTGTGGACATAGCGTGGGCGGCCGGATCGGAATTGGAGGGACCATCCTCCGAGGGCCGAACCCATGGCGAGGAGCGTGCCCTCTGGAGTAACGCCGTCTGGCACGGTTACGTCCACCACAAGAGCGTGCGAGCGGTTGCGGACGTTGACCGCCACGGATTCGGGGATCTGAGCGCCGCCCTGGAAGTACACGAAGCGGTCCCGTCCCCGGCGGGCGTCAGGCTTGGGGTGCACCAGAGCCCACAGGATCCGGTTGTCCAGGGGCAGGACCTGGTTGCGCTCAGCTTCAGCCCACCAGAGCGCGATCAACTCATCGAGCCGCTCGGGGTGCTCCTGAGCCAGGTTATTGGTCTCGGAGACGTCGATCGCCACGTGGTAGAGCTCCCATATGTCGTCGTCGAACGGCGCGTTGGGGTTCAGTCCATCCGGGTAGAGCGGCCCGACCGGATGAAATGTCACCGCCTTCCAGCCGTCGTGGTAGATGGCACGGGAGCCGAACATCTCGAAATGCTGGGTCTCATGGCGACCGGGCTCCGTCCGCGCGCTCTCGCCCAGGAGGTAGGAGAAGCTCACGCCATCGATGTGCGACTGCGGTACATAGTCGATCGTCTCAGGAAGGGCCAGGCCCACCAGGTCGAGCACAGTGGGAAAGATGTCGATGGCGTGGGCGAACTGGTGACGTATCAATCCGGCGCCGACGATTCCGTTGGGCCAGTGCACGATGCAGGGATCGGCGACGCCGCCCTCGTGCACCTCCCGCTTCCAGCGCTTGAAGGGAGTGTTGCCGGCCATGGTCCAGCCCCACGGGTAGTTGTTGTGGGTGAGGGGGCCACCGATGTCGTCCATCTTCGACAGCATCTCCTCGAGCCCGGCAGGATCCATATTGCTCAGGCGGATGTCATTGATGGACCCCTCCGAGCCGCCCTCCGAGCTGGCGCCGTTGTCCGAGACCGCGATGACGACCGTGTTGTCGAGTTCGCCCAGGCGCTCGAGGAAGGCCACCAGGCGGCCAATCTCGGCGTCGGTATGGGAGAGGAAGCCGGCGAAGCACTCCATGAACCGTGCGGCCACCGTCCGCTCGGGTGCGCTCAACTCCGACCATGGACGAACCCAGATCGGGCGCGGTGAGAGCATGGTGCCCTCGGGGATGATGCCGAGCTCGAGCTGCCGGGCGTAGATGCGCTCCCGCAAGGCGTCCCAACCAAGGTCGAACGCGCCGCGGTACCGCTCGATCCACTCCCGGGGAGCCTGGTGAGGAGAGTGGCAGGCGCCGGTGGCGAAGTACAGGAAGAAGGGACGATGGGCGTCAACGGCTCTTAGGTCGCCGATAAACTCAATCGCCCGGTCGGTCAGATCGGTGGTGAGGTGGTAGCCGCTTTCGGTTGGCGGCCGGACCGAGTGGTTGTCGTGGTACAGGGCTGGGACGAACTGGTGGGTCTCGCCACCGTGGAAGCCGTACCAGCGGTCGAATCCCCGCCCGAGTGGCCAGGTCGAACGCGAGGACGCCATGTTGCTCTCGTCGTCGGGGGTGAGGTGCCACTTGCCCACGGCATAGGTGGCATACCCCGAGGCGCGCAGGACCTCCGAGAGGAAGCCGTTCTCGCGCGGGGGCTTGCCCCAGTAGCCGGGAAATCCGGTGGCCAGATCAGCCACGCGGCCCATGGCGTTCCGATGATGGTTCCGGCCCGTCAGAATGCAGGCTCGTGTGGGGGAGCACAACGCCGTGGTGTGGAAGTTGGCCAGCCGGATGCCGTTGCCGGCTAGCCGATCGAAGACCGGAGTTTCGAGGCCCGAGCCGTAACAGCCCAGCTGGCCGAAACCGACGTCATCCAGCACGACGAGGACGACGTTGGGCGCGCCCTCTGGCGCCGCGGGTTCCGGTGGCCACCAGGGCTCCGACTCACGCCAGTCTCTTCCGATCCGGCCTCCGAACTCCACGGTCATGAATTTGCTCCCCGGTTTCGCCTGAGCACCGTGTCAACGGCATCGGAGGTGGACGCGGCAAGCATATTGAAATCGGCCGTGCAGAGTGATCGAGAGCAGGCTCGCCGAATCGGCCCAGGTCGTGACTCTTGGCACTGTCTGGGGCCGGCCGCCCGTGCTTCCATGGGAGGCGGAGGACGAGGGGACGGAAACATGATGACTTCTCTGCTCGGGCCAACTGGTGCCCGGATTGCTGGGATCGACGGCTTCACGCCAACCGCCGACAGGCTCTAGGCCGTCGTTCCTGCCAACGTGCGCTGGCGGCCCTCCCTGCTCTCATTGTCGGTTGCCCTCATCGTGGGCATCGTGGCCGTGGTCGGGTTTGCCCTGACCGAACGCAATACCAGTCAGCAGGAGCAGGACCTCCTCCAGAGCAACGCCAACCAGGCGGCCGCCTATGCGTCGCAAGTTCTCTCCGGGCTCGGGGAAACCCTCGCCTCCGCTGCCGCGGTCGTGAAGTCGACGGATGCGTCCCCGGCCGCGTTCGAGAGCGCCGAGCACGTTCCAGGGCCTCTGGCCTTGGTGCTCGTGAAGAAGACCGGCGCGACCTACACCGTGACGGCGGCATCGGGCAGCGGCTTCCAGCCCGGCCAGGTTCTTACGGGTCCGACCCTGGCCACGGTGCAAGGTGCCCGGTCCACCCTCACGGCTGGTCCCGTAACCACCAACAAGAAATTGAGCACGGCCCGGTTTGCCATGGGCGCGCCGACCGTGAGCGCCGGCTACGTCATCTACGAACAGTTCACGCTCAATCCGTATACGGCGACACCGGTCACCACCGGGAAGCCGTTTGCCCAACTCAATGCGACGCTCTACGGCCCCGGCGCCATCCGTCCTGGGAATCTCCTCATCAGCACCAGCAGCTCGCTTCCTCTGAGCGGCCCCAAGGCCACGGCGTCGGTTCCGGTGGGCTCCTCCCACTACTCACTGGTGGCGTCCGCCCGCAGCCCCTTCATCGGAGGCTTCGCCAAGTTCTCGTCTCTCGCGCTTCTGGTTCTCGGTCTCCTGTTGGCGTTCATCATCGGGGTGACCATTGAGATCCTCCATCGTCGCCAGCGCTACTCCAAAGCGCTCGTCGATGAGAGAACGGCCGAACTGGAACGATCGTTGAAGAATCTGGAGGAGGCCCAGGATGCGCTCGTACGGGGCGAGCGCCTGACCGCGATCGGCGAGATGGCCGGCGTGGTGGGTCACGAACTCCGCAATCCGCTGGCTGCGGTCATCAACGCGCTCTACCTCATCCGCAGCGAACTCGCGGCACCGATGACGGACATGCTCTCGAGGAATCTCGCCATGGCCGAACGAGAGGCCGGCAAGGCGGCCACCTTGGCGGACGATCTCACGGCCTTCGTCCGGCCGCGGGAGATGGACCGGGTGCCCATACCGGTCGCCGGCCTGGTCGATGAGGTCCTCTCGGTCACCCCGTTGCCCCCCGGAGTCGCCCTCAAGTCTGATGTCCACCCCTGCACCCTGGTCGCGGACCGGGGACAGATGGCCGAGGTGCTCACCAATTTGGTCACCAACGCGTACCAGGCCATGCCCGCAGGGGGCGTTCTCGGCATCAGTGTCAGTCATGACGACGAGGGTGTCCACCTGGTAGTCGAGGACAGCGGGACCGGCATTGACGATGCGGTGGCGGACCGGGTCTTCGAGCCGTTCTTCACCACCAAGTACAACGGCACCGGGCTCGGACTGGCCATTGTGCACCGGCTGGTCGTCGCCCACGGAGGTGTGGTCGACTTCGAGAACGTACCCAGTGGCGGAGCACGGGTGACGTTGCTCATACCGGACCGTCTGCTCGAACTCACGTCGACATGAGTGCAACCGCCGATGTGCTGGTGGTCGACGACGAGGAGTCGCTTCGGTCTTCGGTCGCCGACATCCTCCGCGGCGAGGGGTACAGCGTCATCGAAGCTGAGGACGGACAAGCCGCGCTCAATCTCCTCGAGACCGAGAAGGTCGTGGTGATCATTCTCGATCAGAAAATGCCCCGGCGTAGCGGCATCGAAGTCCTGAATGCCCTGGCCTCGCCCCCGGTGGTGATCTTCATGTCGGCCCACCGGATCGAAGGCAGCGAGCGGGCCATGGTGAGCGACAAGGTGTTCTCGTTCTTGACCAAACCGGTCGCTCCGCTTCAACTGCTTGACGAAGTTGCGGCTGCTTTCCGCAAGGGGGACCACCAGTGACACGAGCCGCCGGCCACCTCAATCACGACGAGGTTGTCCTCATCGTGGACGACGATGCGGTTCTCGGCCAGTCCCTGGTCGACGTGCTGGCGCTCGAGGGCATCCGAGCGATCGCGGCCGGCCGATCCGACGAGGCTCTTGAACTGGTCGCCCTGCACGACCCCACCGCCGTCGTCGTCGATTACCACCTGCCCGACGGGACCGGGATCGAGCTGGCCCACGCCATCAAGACCCGCAAATCCGATACGCCTGTCCTTCTCCTCACCGGCTACGCCAGCCTCGATACGGCCATCAGTGCCGTCGGCCATCTCGACGCCTATCTGATCAAGCCGGTCGCCCCTCCGATGTTCGTCCAGGCCATCGAGAACGCTCTGGTCCGTCGACGGCTGGTGGCGGAGAACAAGAGCCTGCTCGAGCGCCTGAAGCGGGTGAACGCATACCAGGCGCTCTACGACCATCTGACCGGGCTGCCCAACCGGGCGCTCCTCGACGATCGGTTGGCCCAGGCGCTCTCCAGTTGTCAGCGCAGCGCTCGCGCCATGGCCGTGCTCTTCATTGACCTTGATGGCTTCAAGGTCGTGAACGACCTGTTCGGGCACCAGGTGGGGGATGACCTCCTCCGCGCCATGGCCTCCCGGTTGGCTGACAACTGCCGGGAATCCGACAGCGTGGCGCGGTTCGGCGGTGACGAGTTCGTGCTGGTGTGCCCGGACGTCAAGCTCTCGGCCGATGCCTGTGTGATCGCGGCGCACCTGCTCGAGCGATTGGCCGAACCCATCACCATCGACGGCACCGCGCACTCCATCACGGCGAGCATCGGGATTGCGGTCACCGAACCAGGGGCTCCCCTGCAAAGCGCGGAGACCCTCTTGCGCAATGCCGACACGGCCATGTACCGGGCGAAGGAAGCCGGCCGGGCGTGCTGGGAGCTGTACAACGACGACATGAGAGCCCGGGTCATGGAGCGCTTCGAGATCGAGCGTGGTCTGCGGAACGCGCTGGAGGAGAGCGGCTTCTCAGTCGTCTACCAGCCCCTGGTCGATATCCAGTCGGGAGCCATGGTGGGCGCCGAAGCACTGGTGCGCTGGGAGCGTTCCGGATACGGGTCGCTGCTGCCGGGCGCGTTCCTTCCCGTGGCCGAGAATTCGGGCCTGATCGTGCCCATCGGGATGTGGGTGCTGAATGAGACCCTGGCTGAACTGGCCAGATGGCAGGCGGAGAAGGCCCTGCCGGCGGGGTTCCGGCTGTGGGTCAACGTGTCGCCACAACAGCTGGTCAATCCCCACTTTGCCGAGATCGTGCACGAGCGGTTGGAGACGTACGGAGTGTCTCCTGAATTTCTCGGGATTGAAATTCTCGAGGAGGCCCTCCTCGACGTGGGGGCGACGGAGAAGGTCATGAGCGAGTTGCGTTCGATGGGCGTCGGGCTCAACCTCGATGACTTCGGGGCGGGTCACTCGAACCTGTGGTGGCTCCAGGAGTTGCCCATCACCGGGCTCAAGATCGATCGCCGTTTTGTCGCCACCCTCGACGTCGCCGGCGATGTCCGCGGCTCGGCCATCGTGAACGGCCTGATCGGTTTGGCGCACTCGCTCGGCATGACGGTGGTCGCCGAAGGCGTGGAGCGGGACACCCAGGCCGAGTCCCTTCGGTCCATGGGCTGCGAGCTCGCTCAGGGCTTCCTCTACGGCCACCCCGGGTCCGGCGAGCAGCTGTGGCGCATGAGCGGCGAGCGGGCGCGCACGGCCGCCGCAATGTCCCAGTGACCGTTTGAGGCCACCCACCCCAGCCTCACTACAGGACGGGGCTGGGCAGATCCAGCGTGCCTCGTGACGCGCGTGCGATCGCTGAACCAACCCTCCATGGTCTCGTCAGCCAGATTCGTAGCCCTCCCCGGGTCATCGGGCTCCCAGCGCCTTCGGCCACCCTTCGAGCACCACGGGGAAGTCCTTCTTCGGCAGTGGTACGCCGGAGGGATCACCTGCCTGGCCGCTGGCCACCAGGGCACGCGTGGCGCCGCCTTCCCGATGAAGGTGAGCTTTGTCGTGCCCCGAGCCGTACAACGAAGGACGCCCACTTCTGGAAGCACCCCCATCTTCTCCTCGACGATGACGGCGAACGACCCCATCAACAGCAGGTCGGCCCACGCGACAATCTCGTACTCAATAATGCGTACCTTGTCCGCCACAACGAGAAATCCGCCCTCTCAAAGTTGAGATGGCCCCATCATGGCCATCGCGGGGCGAACCTGGACAGGTGGGAAGAGAACGTTCGCGTGGGCGTCACGCGCTGTTCGCGCCACAACGCGGACTGACGGCGACGAGTCGCTACCCCTATCCCAACCCGGTCAGCGTCAAGCCGGCATTGGCATTGGGCAAGGCCGCGTCGACCGGGCAGCGGACGCCGTCCTGGGCGGCCACGATGTGGGCCTTGCTGGGTGGTGGTGGCGACGGTGCCGCCGGGGTGCTCGACCCGGTGGGGAACGTGCTGGTCGACTGGTAGCTGCCCGTGAGCGGGAGGGAGGCGGACGAGTCGCCCACGTGGATCCCGAAGGTGCCGGCCGGGGCCATCCAGCGATTCTGGGTGGCGTCCCAGTAGGAGAGGTCGCGCGGGGTGAGCGTGAACGACACCTGGGCCGACTGCCCCGGGTTGAGATTCACCCGCTCGAAGCCCTTCAGTTGGAGTGGCGGTTCGCCGGCTATCGGTGGATCGGTGACGTAGAGCTGGGCGACGTCGGCTCCGGGGCGCGAGCCCGTGTTGGTGACCTCCGCGGTCACTTCCACGTTCCCGTTCCCGCTTTCGGGCGAGACCGCCAGGTCGGAGTAGCCGAAGGTCGTGTACGAGAGGCCGAATCCGAACGGGAAGAGCGGGGTGAGGTCCTGAGCGTCGTACCAGCGGTAGCCGACGTCCAGGCCCTCGGAGTAGTGGGCTCCGAGCACGCCGGGCCACTGAAGGGGGGTGGACGCGGGCACTTGCGCGAGGCTGGTGGGGAAGGTCACCGGCAGCTTTCCCGACGGATCGACGTCACCGAAGAGCAAGGCGGCGACGGCCGTGCCGTCCGCCTCGCCCGGGTACCACGCCTCGAGGACGCCGGCTACCTGAGACAGCCACGGCATGGTGACGGGATTGCCGGTGTTGAGCACGACGATGGTGTGCGGGTTGGCCGCGGCCACCGCGCTGATCATCTGGTTCGTCTCCTCGGGCAGGGTGATGGTGCTCAGGTCCTCCCCCTCACCGGCCTGCACGCCGGCAAAGACGATGGCGTCGTCGGCGCCACGGGCTGCGGCCGCCGCGGCCGACGGCGAAGTCCCGCCGTTGTAGGTGACGTGGACGCCGGCGCCGCCGCGCTCGGTAATGCCCTGTAGCGGGGTGACGGTGAAGGGCGCGTCGACCGCGGCGCTCCCGGAGCCGCCGGTGATCGGCTTGGTCGCGTCCGTGCCGATCACCGCGATGGAGTGGATCGACGGCCCGAGCGGCAGTGTGCCTGCCGCGTTCTTGAGGAGAACCGAACCCTCCTCAGCGGTGTACTGGGCGACAAATTGGTGGGCCGGCGTCGTGCCCACCGTCGATGGGTTCCCGGTGGGTGGATCGTCGACGATGCCTGCGGCGAACTCGGAGGCCAGGACGCGCTCCACCATGTTGTCGAGGGTCGACTCGGGAACGACGCCGCGGTTGATGTCGGCCGGGAGGGCCGTGCCGAAGTAGCAGGTGTCGGGCATCTCCACGTCGAGGCCGGCCTGGGCGGCGCTGGCCGCACTGGTCGTGGCGAACCAGTCGGAGGTGACGAATCCGGTGAAGCCCCACTGCTCCGAGAGCGTCTGGGTGAGGAGGAAGGTGTTGTCGCAGGCGGGCGTCCCGTTGATCGAGCTGTAGGCGCACATGACCGAATCGACGTGCGCATCGCTCACAGCGGCCTCGAAGGCCGGGAGGTAGATCTCCTCCATCGTCCGCGTGCTGACGACGGCATTGTCGAGAGCGCTGTCGCGGAGGGTCTCCTGGTTGTAGACGGCGAAATGCTTCACTTCGGCCATCACCCCTTGGCTCTGGATGCCGTCGATCTCGGCCACCGCGAGAGCGGAGGTGAGGTAGGGGTCCTCACCCAGCGACTCGAAGGCGCGCCCCCAGCGTGGATCGCGGACGATGTTGACCGTCGGGCCGAGGGACACCGACGCCCCCTTGGACCGAACCTCGGATCCGATCGCCGTCCCGTAGGCACCGGCCAGCGCGGGGTCCCAGGTCGAGGCCAGCGCTTCGGGAGCCGGGAGCTGGGTCACCCCGGTCAGACCGTCGCCGACACCGGCCGGACCATCGACAAAGCCCAGGGCGGGCAGGCACAGACGGGGAAGGGCGGGGATGAGGCCGGCGTACTCCGGCCCGGTGAGATGACCCTTCTCGACGTTGGCGACACCGTGGATCATGTCCAGCTTCTCGGTCTGGGTCATCTGGGACACGACCTCATTGGCTCGCGTGCCGGCCGCCGCGGTGGATCCGACCCACGGGCACCGCGCGGGGGGAGAGCCGGTGGCGGCTCGGGCGCTGGATGCGGGTGGGCCGGCCGCCGCATGGGCGCAGAGCGGGATGAGGAGAATGATGGAGCCGATCGAGGCGGCCACGCCGCCTCCCGCCACCCGCCTGCGTCGAACTGCCGCCACGGCCCACTGTCTATCGGTTCGGGCCCGGCGCTGCCTGCGGCCCGGCCCGTCGCCCGTTGTTACATTCGTGTCCGTGCGCCTGGTCTCGTGGAACATCAACGGCATTCGGGCCGTCACCGAGAAGGGGCTCTTCGCGACGTTTGTGGACGACCTCGCGCCCGATGTGATCTGCCTGCAGGAGACCAAGGCGCAGCCGTCCCAGGTCGACGTCGGCCTGCCCGGCTTCGAGCAGCACTGGAACTCCGCTGAGAAGAAGGGGTACTCCGGCACCGCGATCTTCACCAGGCCCACACCGCTCGAGGTGACGGATGGACTGCCGCCCGAGGTCATTTCCCGGAACCGCGTGGTGGGCGATCGCTTCGGCGATCCCACGCTCGAAGGGCGCGTCGTGACCGCCGAGTACGAGCAGTTCTTCCTCGTCACCGTGTACACCCCCAACGTCAAAGACGACCTGGGCCGGCTCGCGCTACGCCACGAGCAGTGGGATCCGGCCTTCCTGGCCTACGTCGACGGCCTCCAGAAGACCAAGCCGGTTGTCTTCTGCGGCGATCTGAACGTGGCGCACACACCGGATGATCTGGCCAACCCGACGACGAACGAGGGCAAGAAGGGCTTCACCGCCGAGGAGCGCCAGGGCTTCGAGGGGTTCATCGACGCCGGGTTCGTCGACACGTTCCGTCTGTTCCACCAAGGCAACGGCTACTACACGTGGTGGAGGCACTTCGCGAACGCCAGGGCACGCAACGTGGGATGGAGGATCGACTACTTCATGGTCTCGGAGAGCCTGACGTCACGGGTCAGCGCGGCCGACATCCATCCGGACATTCTGGGCAGCGACCACTGCCCGGTCAGCCTCACCCTCGACCTGCCCGGTTAGCCGGGTCGGCGGTGCGGTCGTGGGAAAATGCCCGAGATGAGCGACCAGACCGACGACTTCGTGCACATGTGGGAGTGGTTCTCGACGCACTGCCATGGCTATTCACCCCTTTACGAGCGGATCTCCCTCGCCGTGGCCGGGGACCGCGACCTGCTCGACGCCCTGCGCGGCGCGCCTCCCGACGCGCACCTGCCGCCCGCCCTCCTGGCCGCGGTCCACTATCTCCTGCTTGAGGGGGAGGATCATCCCCTGGCTGACGTCTACGCCGCTCGTTCGGATGCCGACCCGGGTCCACTATTCCTCGACCTGTGCCGCACGCGGCGCGAGGAGGTCATGGCGCTGCTGGCCACCCGGCGCATCCAGACCAACGACTGCGGTCGCAGTGCGCTGATCGCGCCCGGTCTGACCTGGGCGGCCTCCCGCCACCCGGGGCCGCTGGCGCTGGTGGACGTGGGCGCCAGCGCTGGGCTCAACCTGCTGCTCGACCAGTACCGGATCGACTACGGCGCGCACGGTGTCACGGGGCCGCCCGAGTCCCCGGTCGAGATCGCCTGCCGGGTCAGGGGGGGTGACCCGCCGATTGCCGGTCGCCTGCCCAGCCTGGCCGCCCGGGTCGGCATCGACCGTTCGCCGATCGACCTCTCCGATGCCGGCGACGCCCGGTGGTTGCTGGCGTGCGTGTGGCCCGACACCGATCGGCTCGAGCGGACGGCGGCATCGATTCGCCTGGCGCAGGGCGACCCGCCCCGTGTGGTGGTGGGAGAGGCCAACGACGTCCTGCCGCAGGTGCTGGCCGATCTCCCCGACGGCGCCACCGCCGCCGTCGTGACCACGTGGGTGTTCGCCTACTTCTCGCTCCATGACCGCCAGCGCTTCGTGGAGCTGCTGGCTACCGCATCGTCCAACCGGCCCATCGTCTGGGTGAGCGCCGAGAGCGCCGGGGTGGTCGAGGCCTTCGCGTCCGAGTCCGTGGCCGGTCACGACCACTCGGCCTCGGACGTGCTCGGCGCGGTCTCATTCGATCGCGGGTCGCGACGCGTCGACCTCCTTGCCTTCGTCCAGGAGCACGGGGCGTGGGTTGATTGGCGAGCCTGACCCTCAGGCCGTCTCTGGAACGAAGGCGCCAACCACCTCGGCCACCTTCTCCTTGGCTTTGGCCATGCCGAGGGTCGCCATCTCGAAGGCCACCCGCATGCCGGTGGTCTCCGAGAGGAGCAGGAACACGGTGGCCGTCGCCTTGCCCTGCGTCACCCGCACCCGCAGCCCTTCCCGGGGGATCCGAGCCAGCTCCTTCTTGATCTTCACCCGCCCCCAGAACGGCTTCCACTTGAAGAAGTAGACCGACGAGCCTGTCAGGGCCACCGCGAAGCTCTGGGGCAGCCGGATGTCCTTCCCCTCCGGCTGCTCGACCCGGCCCCGCGTCGAACCAGAGACCGTGAAGGTGCCGTCTCCTCCCGCCGCGGACATTCCCAGTTTGAACGCCTCCGACGTGAAGAGCCGCGACATCGAGCCGACCGGGCTGCCGATGGTCGCCACGACCAGCGGCCCGTCGATCAGCGCCGCGACGCCCTTCTCCAGGTTCTCCTGATAGCGCGTTGCCATGGACATCGGTTCGGTCCTTCCTGTTCGGGTTCCGCGGCTACTCGACCTCGGCCTTGATGCGCTCGAGGGTGGTCCGCATGTCGTTGCGGTTGGTCCGCCCCCTCGACCAGCCCAGGACGGCCCAGTAGAGGCGGAGCAACGCCGTCTGGGTCAGCGCGAAGGATTCGGTCACGTCGGTGCCGTCCCCGCTCGGATCGAGGCGGTAGCTCCACACGTTCAGGGGCTTCTCACCGGAGCCGACCCCGAACGCGAAGGCGCGCTCGGGGACGCACTCGGTGACGGTGCAGGTCGTCCAGTAGACGGGACCCCAGCCGTTGCGCTTGACGTGGCCACGGAACTTCGCCCCCACGGCGGGGCCGGTCGCCCCCTCGAGCCATTCCGCCTCGAACGTCTCCGGGCTGTAACGGCCGATCTTGGTGACGTCGCTGACCAGGTCCCAGATCTTCGCCGCCGGAGCCGCCATGTGCACGGTGACCGAATCTTGCATCGCGTCACCATACGGCTGATCTACCAGGGTCTGCGCTCCGGATGTTCCCCGGTGGGCCACACTGGTTGGCATGGCAGCTCAGTTCATCTTCACCATGCGCGACCTCCGGCGGTTCTACCCACCGGATCGTGAGGTGCTCCGCGGGATCAACCTTTCCTTCTATCCCGGGGCCAAAATCGGGGTGATCGGCTCCAACGGCTCGGGAAAGTCGTCGCTGCTCCAGATCATGGCCGGCGTCGACGACGGGTTCAGCGGGGAGGCTCGGCTGACCCCCGGCTTCACCGTGGGCTACCTGGCCCAGGAGCCCCAGCTGGACCCGACCAAGGACGTGGCCGGCAACGTGGCCGACGGCGTCGGCGAGGTCAAGGGCCTGCTCGATCGTTTCAACGAGGTCTGCGCCGCCTTCGCCCAACCCGACGCCGACTTCGACGCCCTGCTGGCCGAGCAGTCCGATCTCCAGACCAAGATCGACTCCGCTGGAGCCTGGGACCTGGACCGGACCTTCGAGATCGCCATGGACGCGCTGCGGCTCCCGCCGGGCGACGCCGACGTGACGACCCTCTCGGGTGGTGAGCGGCGGCGGGTAGCCCTCTGCCGCCTCCTGCTGTCCAAGCCCGACCTCCTCCTGCTCGATGAGCCCACCAACCACCTCGACGCCGAGTCGGTGGCCTGGCTGGAACGCACCCTGCAGGACTACCCGGGCACCGTGGTCGCCGTCACCCACGATCGCTACTTCCTCGACAACGTGGCCGGATGGATACTCGAGCTCGACCGCGGGGCCGGCATTCCGTGGGAAGGCAACTACTCGTCGTGGTTGGAACAGAAGCAGGCCCGGCTGGCCGGTGAGGAGCGAGCCGACCGTTCCCGGCAGGAGGCGCTGCAGCGCGAGCTGGAGTGGATCCGCATGTCCCCTCGGGCCCGGCAGAGCAAGGGCAAGGCCCGCATCAACGCGTACAACGACCTGGTGGCCGACGCCGAGGCGGCGGAGCGGAGATCCGACCGGGTGGAGATCACCATCCCACCCGGACCCCGGCTGGGGGATCGCGTCGTCGATGCCGAGGGGCTCGTCAAGGGGTTCGGCGACCGGCTCCTGATCGACGGCCTCTCATTCCTCCTGCCTCCGGGAGGGATCGTGGGGATCATCGGCCCGAACGGGGCCGGCAAGACGACGCTGTTCCGGATGATCGTGGGTGAGGACAAACCCGACCGCGGCAACCTCGAGGTCGGCGCCACCGTGAACCTGGCCTACGTCGACCAGTCCCGCGACAGCCTGGCGGCCGACGCCACGGTGTTCGACGAGATCACCGGTGGCGTGGAGCGGATCGTCGTCGGTACCCGCGAGATCCATGGGCGCGCCTACGTCGCCGGCTTCGGCTTCAAGGGCAGCGATCAGCAGAAGATGGTCGGGCAGCTCTCCGGAGGTGAGCGCAACCGGGTCCAGTTGGCCAAGGTCCTCAAGTCCGGCGGCAACGTCCTGCTGCTCGACGAGCCCACCAACGACCTTGATGTCGACACGCTGCGCGCTCTGGAGGATGCGCTGCTCGGGTTCCCGGGCTGCGTGCTCGTCATCAGCCACGACCGCTGGTTCCTGGACCGGATCGCCACGCACGTACTGGCCTTCGAGGGCGACTCCGAAGTCCGGTGGTGGGAGGGCAACTTCAGCGATTACGAGTCAGACCGCAAGCAGCGGCTCGGCCTCGACGCCGATCAACCCCACCGCATCCGCTACAAGCCGCTGGTGCGCGACTGACCTGAACTGGCCAGCGCGCGGCGCTTCTCGACGATGGCCAGACGCGGCCAGTGCACCTCGGTGGCCCAGCCCAGCTGCTCGAAGATCCGTATGGTCCGGGCCGCGATGTCGACCTGACCCGCATCGACGCCGTGGCGGGCCGAGCGGGGGAAGGCATGGTGGGCGTTGTGCCACGATTCGCCGAAGCTGACGATGGCCAGCGGCGAGAAGTTCGTGCTCCGGTCCTTGTCGCCGAAGGGCTGGCGGCCGAAGGTGTGGCAGACGGAATTGGTGGCCCAGGTCACGTGGTGGAGGACGGCGACGCGCACGACGCCGCCCCAGAGACCGGCCAGGAGCGCCCCCCAGATGGTGCCGGTGACGAGCCCGCCGATGGCGGCCGGGAGGGCGAAGGACAGCACGGTCCACAGCACCACCGTGCGGGTGACGAAGGCGATGTCACGGTCCTCGAGGAGGTCCCGGCTCCACCGCTCGGCGTTCACCTCGTTGTGCACGAACAGCCAACCGGCGTGGGCATGCCAGAAGCCGAGCAGCTGGTGGCCGGCTCCGGGACCCGTGGGAGTGGGCGAGTGGGGGTCGCCGGGACGGTCGGTGTAGGCGTGATGACGGCGGTGTTGCGAGACCCAGCTGGTCACCGAGCCCTCGACCCCCATGGTCCCGGCAATGGCCAGGGCCACCTTCAGCCACCGGGCCGCCACGAAGCTCCGGTGGGTCAAGAGGCGGTGGAAACCCACACACAGCCCGAGGCCGGTGACCGCGTACATCCCGACCGCCAAGCCGAGATCGAGCCAGCCGATGCCGTGGTTCCAAAAGATCAAGATGGCCAGGACGAGGGCGACCAGGGGCAGAGCAACCAGGAGTCCCGCGCCGAATAGTTGGCCCCTGGAGGCGCTCAGCGGTGCCTCGGCCGGGACAGCGGCCGTCTCGGGCACGTCCAGCAGTGGTCTTGGGGGTGAGACGATCGTCACTCTGAGTCCAATCGATGTCGTGCATCATCGGGAGTTCGGATCTTTCTTCCGGCCCAACAGGTCAAGCGTAATCGCACCGGGTCACCCTCTATATGGCGGGGCACCGATCCGGTCCTGACCAGGGACCGCACCCTAAGGTGTGGCGCCAATGGGCGGGCGGTGGCGACGATGGCGGTTAGGCACGCGGGCGGCCGGTTCGGCCGGGCTGGCGGCGCTGCTCGGCCTGATGGCCGGCGGGGCGCCCGCCGCGTCGGCCACGGAGGCATCCCGCTACTCGACCAACGGGCGGTGGGTCACCGACGCCCAGGGTCGGGATCTCTTCCTCCGCGGGGTCGATGTCACCGGGGCCGAGGACACGCCCACCGCTGACAACCTGCCGTACGGCCCGGCCGACTTCGTGGCCATGCGGGCGGCCGGCGCCACCGTGGTCCGGCTGCCGATCGCCTGGGCGATGATCGAGCCCACCCCGGGTCACTTCGACCAGGCGGCCATCGACCGGGCGGTCCAGATCGTCGACTGGGCCGGGGCGGCCGGCCTGCGGGTGGTGCTCGATATGCACCAGTACCTCTGGACGCCGTGTTTCGGGGGCAACGGCACACCGACCTGGGCCGTGCCCAACTGCCCGTCGGCGGCGCCCACCAACCTGGCCCTGCAGGAAGCCGACATCCTGGTGGCCGAGAACGCCTTCTGGAAGAGCCCGGGGTTGCAGGCCCAGTTCGCCCAGGCCTGGGTGCAGGTCGCCCGGGCGGTCGGCCACCCGTACTTCCTGCTCGGCTACGACATCTTGAACGAGCCCGGACCCGGCCTCATCCCCAACGAATTGTTCGAGCAGGACTACCTGGCACCGTTCTACCGGTCCGTGGGACGGCAGCTCCGCCAGGTTGATCCGGGGTCGCTCCTCTTCGTCGAGCCCTCCATCCTCAACGGGTTGGTCAACGGCGTGTCCCAGTTCCTCGGCCCCATCGGTCTCGACCGCCTGGTCTACGAGCCCCACCAGTACGGGGCGGTGTCCCTCAACGTCGATGGACCCCTGGGCGTGTTCGATCTGCTCGGCCCGGCCCAGTTCATCCCCGACCTGACCTTGGACATCGCCGTGGCCCGCCGGCTGGGTGCCGCTGTCTGGCTGGGTGAGTGGGGGGCCATCAACCCCGCCGTGTCGGTGCGTCCCACCGCCTACGTCACCGACGATCTGACCGAGCAGGACGCCTTCATGCTGGGCTCGGCCTACTGGTCGTATGACTCCTCCCTCCGGGGGCCGAACCAGGCCATCGGGGCCGAGCTCGCCCGGATCACGCCCGATGCCATCGCCGGGACGCCCGAGTCGCTCTCGACCGGGACCGGCCTCATGACGTTGTCGTGGCGCTCCGACGGAGGGCAGACCCTGATCTCCTATCCGGCGCAGTGTTCACCGCAGACCATCGTGCCCGAGGGCACGGCGTCGGTCGAGCAACTGGCGGGGGACTATCTCGGCGTGACGGCGGCGGCCGGCGCGGTGGTCACCATCGCCGTCACCTGCTGAGGCCCTACGAGAAGTGGGTGTCCGGACGCTCCAGCCGCTCGCCGTCGATCACGATGTCGAGCTTCTCGTTGTAGAAGGCGACCAGCCCCGCAATAGGCGACAGGGCGAGCGTGGGAAAGTTGTACGCCCAGGCGAGGTCGGGAAAGACCCGCTCCCCGAGACGGACCGACCAGTAGTCGCTGGTCGTTCCCTTGTACGGGCATGCGGTCACGGTGTCGGTGCGGGTGAGGTGCTCGAAACGGACCTCGGTCCGGTTGAAGTAGTACCGGGTCGGGAGACCGGTCTCGAAGACCATCACCGTCGAGGACGAGCGGGCCAGCTCGGTACCCTCGAGTTCGATCGCCACGGTGCGGGTCGAGCGCAGGGCGTCGACCCTCGAGTAGGGGTCACGCGGATGGACGAACACCTCCTCGTCCTCCTCGAACCAGCTGTCGAGCGCCGCCCAGTCGAAACGGACCGTGCCCGTGAGGCCGTCGACCTCCGAGCCGGTGAAGTGGTGCGCCACGCCCGGACGGTCCTGGTCGCCGACCCGCAGGCCGTACCGCCTGGCCGTGCCGCGACGGAGCTGCTCCTCGTGCTGCTCGTCCACCAGGAGGCCGGCGTCGATGTCGGCCATCGGGATGTAGTACTGCGGGTAGTGGGGCCATTCCCACACGTAGAGCGCGGCTGTCGTGTCGAGGACCACCCGGTCGGCCAGGATGGCGCGGATGCGGCGGGGGACGGGCTCGGTGTGGTTCACCGGGACGACTCGCTCGGGATAATCGGTCATGCCAGTGTTCTACCGGTCAGGCCGCGTCAGCCGTGGCGCGCCCCCCGGGCCCGTTCGATCTCCACCAGGCAGGACTGGGCCACCAGCCTGGGCGGACCGCGAGAGCTGGGATTAGGGCTGAAATTTCCGACGCAGCCTCCCGGGGAGGGGTTTTCTGAGTAGCTTTCGCCTCGAGCGATTCTGGGAGGGATGCGATGAAGGATCCGACGCGGCGCGGCTGCCTGGCCCTTGCCGTGGCGTCGGTGCTGGTGGCGGTGATTGTGCCGTCCGCTTCGTCCGCTTCGTCCGGTGCGTCTGCCGTCAGCCAGGCCAGCACCAGCAGCCGGGGTGTCACGAGCACCCGGATCAACGTCGTCTTCCCGGTGGTGAACCTGCAGGCGCTCTCGACCGAGATCGGCTTCGCCGGCGATGTCGAGTACACCGAGCAGGGCAAGGCCATCGACCTCTTCGTCAAGCAGATCAACGACGCCGGCGGCATCAACGGCCGCAAAATCAACCCGATCATCACCTTCTTCGACCCGACGAGCGAGTCGGACATGCGGGCGCTGTGCAAGGACTGGACCGAGGGGAGCCCTGCCGCCTTCGCCGTGCTCGACGGCGTCGGCGACTGGACCGGTGATGACCAGCTCTGCATCACCCAGGAGGGCCACACACCGTTCCTCGGGCAGTGGACCACCATCTCGGCCTGGACCACGCGGGGCGCGCCCTACCTCTGGTGGACCGGTCCCGACGATGCCGCCATCCTCTCGGCCACGGTCGCCTGGGGCCGCGGCGCCGGCCTGTTGGGCGGCCACCGCAAGGTCGGGATCATCGCCGGGGACCGGGCCAGTGACCAGCTCGCCCTCAACGACTACCTGCTGCCCGACCTGAAGAAGATCGGGGTGACCCCCGTGGTCGAGACCATGGCCGCCGACACCACCGAGACGGCGGCCATCAACAGCGACGCCCCCCTCGTGGTGGAGAAGCTGCACAGCGCCGGGGTGAACTCGGTCATCCCGCTCATCCCGTTCAACGCGTTCCTCCCCGTGCTCTCGGCCGAGACGAGTCAGCACTACTACCCCAAGCTGCTCCTCTCGGACTACGAGTCCTCGATCGAGTCCTCGCTCGGTCTCATCCCGGTCCCCTTTGAGAAGGCCCTCAACGGCCAGGAAGGGGTGACCACCGAGACGCTCGGGGGGATCGACGACTCCCGCCGCGCCGCCCAGGGCGGCTACGACGCCGGGGTCAGGAGCTGCTGGGACACCTGGCACAAGGCCTACCCGCAGATTCCCAAGGGCAACATGAACGACTTCATCGAGGAGCAGGGCCCCGTTCAGGGGTGGTGCCAGGAGATCACGCTCTTCGCCCGGGCCGCCACCATGGCGGGCCGGCACCTCACCCGCCGGACCTTCGTCGAGGCCATGTCCCGGATCACCAACTTTGCCGGGGGATATTCGCCCACGCTCAGCTTCGGGCCGGACAAGTTCTCGGGACCGACCGAGTACCAGGTGGTCAAGCTGCACGACAACACCCCGCCCTCGAGCCAGTGCCGGCTTCCGCTCGGCACCCTGCCCCCGCAAGGCCGTTGCTGGCACGTGGTGCAGGGCTGGAAACCGCTGCCGAAGGCGCCATGAGCGCCACGGCCCGGGCGCAGTGGGAGGAGGACGGGTGGTGCGTCCTCCCCGATCTCCTGGCCGACGACGAGGTGCGCGCGGCCCAGGCCGCCCTGCCCCCCCTCTTTCCGACGGCCGAGGAGTTCGCCGCGGATAGCGATCCGGACCGCAACCGTCCCTTCCGGGTCGACTCGCACCGGGTGCTGCCCCGGTTCCCCTTCGAGAGCGGCGCGCTCAACCACCTCGTGGTGCACGACAGGATCATCGACCTGGCCGAGGACTATCTCGGCCTGACCGACGTGCGCCTCTATCAGGGGATGCTCAGTGCGAAGTACGGCGGTGGGGCCGAGAGCGACGAGCAGTTGCTCCACGTCGACTACGGCAATCACACCCTCGTGGTCCCCCGGCCCGAGGTGGGCTACCAGCAGCTCGAGCTCTTCATCTACCTGAGCGACGTCACCCCGGCGACCGCGGCCACCCGGATGGTCTCGCGCCGGCTGACCGGGGACATCCCGGTCGAGCGGACCTACCTGAGCCTGGGCGAGTACGGGTCCCTCTACGACGCCGAGGTACCGGCTTCAGGTCCTGCGGGCGCCATCCTGGCCTACCGCCCCGACGTCTATCACCGGGGCGTGCGGATGACCGAGCCCGGCGCAGCCCGCTTCATGCTGCACGTGTCCTACAAGCCGGTCGACACCGATTGGCTCGGCTCACAGGCCTGGCCGGGGGCGGCCGAGGACATGTCGTGGCACCGTTTCATGGCGGGAAGCCCGAGCGTGCGCCAACTCACCGTGCTGGGGTTTCCCGAGCCGGGTCACCGCTACTGGAACGCGGAGACCCTGCGGGGCACGGCCGCCCGCTACCCGTCGCTCGACCTGACGCCCTGGATCGAGGCATCGCGGCGCGCGTGAGCACCACCGGCGAGCCGTGGTGGCGGGCGGGTGTGCTCTACCAGATCTACCCGCGCTCGTTCGCCGACTCCGACGGCGACGGCGTAGGCGACCTGCCCGGCGTCATGGCGCATCTGGACCACTTGGAGTGGTTGGGGGTGGACGGGATCTGGCTCTCCCCGGTCACGGTGTCGCCCAACGCCGACTGGGGCTACGACGTGGCCGACTTTTGCGCGGTGGCGCCCGAGTTCGGCACGCTGGACGACCTGGATCGCCTGGTGGCCGAGGCCGGCCGGCGTGGGATCCGTGTCCTGCTGGACCTGGTCCCCAACCACACCAGCGATCAGCACCCGTGGTTCGTCGACTCGCGCTCCTCGCGCGCCGCGGCCAGGCGTGACTGGTACGTCTGGGCCAACCCCAAGCCCGACGGGTCGCCCCCCAACAACTGGGTCAGCAGCTTCGGGGGGCCGGCCTGGACCCTCGATGAGGTGACCGGGCAGTACTTCCTGCACAACCACCTGGACGAGCAGCCGGACCTCAATTGGTGGAACGAGGAGGTGCGGGACACCTTCGACGCCATCATTTCGTTCTGGGCCGACCACGGGGTGGCCGGTTTCCGCATCGATGTGTGCAACATCATCATCAAGGACGCCCAGCTGCGCGACAACCCTGTCGCCACCGAGGACGACAGCTTCGAGGAGCAGATGTTCGGGCAGCGCTCCGTCTTCAACGGCAACCGGCCCGAGGTGCACGAGGTCATCCGGCGCTGGCGGGCCCTGGCCGACTCCTATGAGGAACCGCGGGTGCTGATCGGCGAGACCCCCGTCCCGATGGAGCAGCTGGCGGCCTACTACGGCACGGGCGCCGACGAGCTCCACCTGGCCTTCAACTTCAACTTCATGAGCGCGCCGTTCGATGCCGCGTCCCTGCGCGCCGTCGTCGAGGAGACCGAGGCCGGCCTGCCGCCCGGCGCCTGGCCGGCCTGGACCGGGTCCAATCACGACATGTTCCGCTTCCCCACCCGCTGGGCCGCCGACGACCCGGCCCGGACCCGGCTGGCCCTCCTCATGCTGATGACCCTGCGGGGCACTCCCGTGCTCTACCAGGGGGACGAGATCGGCCAGGGTAACGCCACCCTGGCGCAGGAGGACCTGCGCGACCCACTCGGCGTCCGCTACTGGCCCTACTACGAAGGGCGCGACGCCGGGCGCACCCCCATGCGGTGGACCGGTGCTCCGGGCGGGGGCTTCACCGGCCCGGACACCAGGCCGTGGCTTCCCCTGGGCGAGGGGGCCAACGTGGAGGAGCAACGGAGCGACCCCGACTCGGTCCTCGCGTTCACACGTGATCTCATCGCGTTGCGGCGGGGGGAAGCGGACCTGCGGACAGGCTCCTACCGGACCCTCGAGGCGCCCGCCGGCATCTGGGCCTGGGGGCGGGGCAGGGGTTGCCGCGTCCTGGTCAACCTGTCAGAGGAGACGGTGACGCTTTCGGGCCATCCCGGCGTGGTGCGCCTCGGCACGGATCGGGCCCGCGACGGGGAGCGGCTCGGAGACGCCGTTCAGCTGGGGGCCTGGGAAGGCCTCATCGTGGCTGCTCCCAGCACTCGCTGACCTCGACGAACGCCGTGGTGCACGGGGGACCGTCGGCCACCCACATCCGGGGCGGCTCCGCCGCACCCGCGTCGTGGCGCACCAGGCAGGATGACCGGGTCCCGTAGCCCTCCAGGTGCACGCAGCACGAGATAGGCCGGGGACCCTGCTCTGTTTCGATCGTCTCGCAGATGTGGTGGTCTCGCAGCACGCCCTCGAGGGCGGTCACGACGACGTCGGCGTCCTGGTCCAGCGGGGCCAGCGCGTGGACGACGCGGTCGGCCTTCGACGAGAGGGCACCGAGCGGCCGGTTCTCCAGGACGTGGACACCGGGCCCGAGGGGTACGGCGTCGACGTCGACCGACCCGGTGAAGTCGATGGAGTAGAGCGAATTGCGATCGCCCACCAGTAGCCAGCATCCGTTGTAGTCGGAGGGCTTGAAGCGGCCCACGAAGTCCTCGGCCGCGCCGTCCGCGTCGGCGTGGGCAGCCAGGGCCAGGGGCAGCTCGCCGCGCGAGCGCCGGCTGAGGTCCTTGCCGTCGGGGAGCGGCTGGTTGGTCAGGCCGGCGAAGACGCCGTGCTCGTTGACGGCCAGCCAGGTGCCGCCGACCCGCTCGTCCCGGCCGCCGAGGATGCGGGGGCCTGACGGCGCCAGCACCGTGAACGAGGTGGACGGGCGGTCGGTGAACTCGTCTCGGTTGGCCCCGATCAGCAGAGGTGTGCCCGGGATGACGCGTGACGCGACGACGAGCAGGCACACGCCGACACCCTACCGAGCGTCCGGAACGGCGCGGCTCAGGCCGCCAGCAGCTCGACCGGCTCGGTCACCGGTGGGCGCGGCGGCGCCAGGGGGAGCTTCTTCTGGCGGCCCGGCAGGGCGAAGCGGAAGATCTTCCAGACGACCGAGCCGAACTGCCGGGACAGCCGCCCGGTGTTGTAGGGGATGCCGTAGCGGGCGCAGATCTCACGGACCTGGGGTGCGATCTGCTGGTACCGCCGGGCCGGGATGTCGGGGAAGATGTGGTGCTCAATCTGGAAGCTCAGGTTGCCGCTCATGATGTGGAACAGCCGGCCCCCCGAGATGTTCCCCGAGCCGAGCATCTGGCGGAAGTACCAGTGCCCCTTGGACTCGCCTTCGCACTCCTCCTCGGTGAACTCGCGCACCCCGGTGGGGAAGTGGCCGCAGAAGATGATGATGAAGGCCCAGAGGTTGCGCACCACATTGGCCAGCGCGTTGGCGGCCAGCGTGAGGAGGAACAGGGGCCCGGTGAAGGCCGGCCACATGATGTAGTCGCGGAAGGCGAGCTTGCCCGACTTCTTCAGCCCGTTGACCAGCGACGGCTTGGCCTCTTCCCAGGGCTTGGTCCCTTCGCGCACGGCGGCGACATCGACATCGTGCAGCATGATCCCGTGGTCGAAGATGAGTGCCAGCCCCAGCGCGTAGAGGGGGTTGCCCAGGTTGCCCGGTGACCACGGCGTCTCGGCGCTGATCCGGATGACGCCGTACCCGAGGTCGCGGTCCTTGTCGGTGATGTTGGTGAAGGTGTGGTGCAGGTAGTTGTGGTAGTGCTGCCACCCTTTGGCGGGGCAGGAGGAGTCCCACTCGAAGTCGGTCGAGGAGAGCGCCGGGTCGTTGGTCCAGTCGTACTGGCCGTGCAGGACGTTGTGGCCGATCTCCATGTTGTCGAGGATCTTGGACAGCGAGAGGGCGCCCGCCCCGAGGAGCCAGAACGGGGGGAGGAAGCCGAGGAAGAGCGAGGCGCGACCGGTGATCTCCGACCAGCGTTGGATCCGGATCAGGCGGCGGATGTAGCGCACGTCCTCGGATCCGAGCTGGCCGGCCACCTGCGCCCGCAGGGCGTCGAGCTCGGCGGCCAGCTCGTCCAGCTGGGGAGCGGTGAGGCCGTAGGTCTCGGCGACGGTCATCGGGGCTTCCCCTTCCTGGCGCTGGCTTAGAGGTCGATTTCGACGTCGCCGACGGGGACGCTCACGCAGATGCGGATGTTGACATCGGGACCGTTGGTCAGGTCGCCGGTCGCAGCGTCGCGGACGACCCCCGAACAGAGCCGGCGGGTGCAGGTGTGGCAGATCCCCATTCGGCATCCCGAGAGTGGGCTCAGGCCGGCGGCCTCGGCTTGCGCCAGCAGCGGGCTGCCGTTGCTCGATACCCCGATCTCGCTGGCCGCGAAGCGCACCGTGCCGTTGACCGTGCCCGCCTCGGCGGTGAACTGGCCCAGCGTGAACGCCTCGGTGTGCAGGTGATCACTCCGGCCGGCTCGCCCGAAGAGCCCCCGGGCCGACTCCATCAGCGGGGCGGGCCCGCAGACGAACGCCTCGGCCTCGGCCCAGGCGGGGTCCGCCGCCTCGAGCTGGGCGGCCGAGAGGAAGCCGTCGAGGTCGCCCGTCCCCGGCGCGTCGGTGAAGACGCGGACCACCCGGACCCCCGGCGCCGTCCGGGCCAGCTCGGCGATCTCGTCGCGGTAGAGCATGTCGCGCTCGGTCAGGGCGTAGTGCAGGAACGTCACCGGCTTGGTCCAACCCATGGCGCAGCGGGTGCGCAGCATGGACATCACCGGCGTGATGCCGCTGCCGCCGCTCACCAGGAGCATCCGCTCGGGCTCGGGGTCGGGCAGGGTGAACAACCCCTGCGCCCGGCTCAGCCCGACCATCTGGCCCCGGCTGGCCGTGTCCCGCAGATGCCGGCTGACCCGTCCCTCGGGGTCGGCCGTGATCGACAGCTCGACCAGCCCGTCGCGTCCGGTGGCCGCGTTGGCCATCGAGTAGCAACGGGTGTGGCGCACACCGTCGATCTCGACGGAGAGCTCGGTGTACTGGCCGGCCCGGAACCCGGCCCAGTTCCCGTTCGGCCGCAGGGTCAGCGTGACCGTGCGGGGCGTGGTCCGCTCCACCCTCACCACCTTGGCCCGCACCTCGGTCGAGGACCAGGACGGCCGCACCAGTTCCACGTAGCGGTCGACCCCGTAGGGGGTGGCGGCCAGATCGAAGAGGCGGATGGCCCGACGCAGCAGGCGCCGGGGCAGCGGACGTGCCGGCGCGATCGGGGTGGGCACAAGGCGAACTGTACGCCATAGCACGGGTTCCGGCCGTTCGCTGACCAGCTGGTGGCATCCGGCGCGCGGCCCAGCCCCGGATAGTTGACGCTGGCCTGCAACGTCCATAGCGTTCGCCCATGCGAACTCGGAATCTGCTTCGGATCGGCTCCGTCACCGTTGTCCTCCTCCTGGCCGGTGCGGTCGCCCCGGGGGTGGCCGCGGCCAAGGCCCCGTCGTCCGCCACCTTGAAGACCTTGGAGAAGAACCTCGCCAACACCAAGCACCTGACCTACGAGGCGGTGTACAAGTCGGTCAGCGGGAGCACCACCTCCACCGTGACCATCGCCCAGGCCCCACCCAAGTCGAACTTCTCGAGCGCGGGCGGTGAGGTCATCAACACCGGGAAGGGGAACTACTACTGCTCCATCGAGAGCGGCAAGACCTCGTGCCTCTCGGCCGGCTCCTCCAACCCGCTGGTCGGCCTGGAGAACGTCTTCAGCCCGACCGTCGCCATCGCTGCCTTCTCCGAGGTCAAGTCCGGCCTGCTGTCAAAGCTGGCCGGCATCAAGGCCACCTCGTCGTCGGCCACCATCGGCGGCCAGCCGTCCACCTGTGTCACGGTCACGGTGCACGGCAACGGCGGCAAGTACTGCGTGACCAAGAAGGGGATCCTCTCGTACGCAGGCACCTCGAGCAGCTACTTCGAGTTGACCAAGTTCACCTCGTCCCCCCCGGCCAGCCTGTTCTCGCTACCGTCCGGCGCCACCACGGTGACCCTGCCGACCGGGGTCACCCTGCCCGGAGGCGAGAGCATCCCCTAAGAAGGGGTCCTGTGCCGACCAACCGGTGGATGGCGGGCGACGGGCCGCGGGGCGCGGCCTACGACCAGCGCTTCGCCGACCTGGCCGCCACCGGCGCCGACATGCACGGTGAGGCGTCCTTCGTGGCCGCCTACGGCCCGGCGTCCGTGCTCGATGCGGGTTGCGGCACCGGCCGGGTGGCCATCGAGCTGGAGCGGCGCGGGATCCACGCCGTCGGCCTGGACCTGGACCGGGCCATGCTGGCCGAGGCCCGCCGCAAGGCCCCCCACCTCGACTGGGTCGAGGCCGACCTGGCCGACCCCGGCCCGGCCGTGCCGGGCCCGTTCGACGCCGTCGTGCTGGCCGGCAACGTGCTCATCTTCGTCGAGCCGGGGACCGAGGGCGCCGTGGTTTCCGCCATGGCCAGCCGGCTGGCCGAGCACGGGCGCCTCATCGCCGGCTACTCGTTGCGGCCCGGCGGTTTCGGCGTAGCGGTCCACGACGCGCTGGCGGCGCGGGCCGGCCTCGTGCTGGAGGACCGCTGGTCGACCTGGGACCGTCACCCCTTCAATGAGGCGAGCACCTATGCGGTGTCGGTGCACGCCCGGCACGCCGAGGGTCAGGGGGTCAGTCCGGGATCGTGACGGTCCGGCCGAGGCGGTCCGACGCCCAGCTCTCGGCCACTACCAACGGGGTGGTGTGCCGGGACGCCGAGGTGCGCAGGAGCTCGGTAGTGCGGGGCCCGATGGCGGTCAACGCGGTGTCGAGGCTGGCGCCGTCCCAGCCGGCGCGTTCGGCGTGGATGTGGATCACCCCGCCGGCGTTGGTGACGAAATCGGGCACGTAGACGATGCCGCGGCGGGCCAGCAGGGTGTCACAGGAGCGGTCGGCCAGGACGTCGTTGGCCGCGCCCACCACCGCCGCGCAGGACAGGGCCTCAATCGAGACCGGGTGCAGCACGCGGGCCGAGGCGCACGGGGCCAGCACGTCGCAGGGGAGGGACAGCACCTTCTCGGGCTCGACCACGATCCCGCCGACCAGGCGCGCCACCTCGGCCGCCCGGGCCCCGTTGACGTCGGCGATGAACACGGTGGCGCCGCTCTGGGCCAGCCGGGCCGCCAGCGAGGCGCCCACATGCCCGGCTCCCTGCACGGCCACCCGCAGCCCGACCAGGTCCCGCTCCATCAGCTGACGGACGGTGGCCTCGATGGCGTTGAACACGCCGGTCGCCGTGGCGGGCGAGGGGTCGTCGTGGGTGCAGCTCACGTGCGGGGCGATGGTGGCCATGAGGGCCAGGTCGGCCACCGAGGTGCCCATGTCGACTCCCGGTACGTAGAGGTCGCCGAGCCGGGCCACGGTGGCGGCGAAGGCCAGCACCTGGGCGGTGCGTCGGGCCGGGGTGGCGGGGAGCGAGTCGTCGCGCGCGATGACCGCCTTGGCCCCGCCGTAGGGCAGGTCGGCCAGCGCGTTCTTCAACGTCATGACGCGGGCGAGCCGGCAGGCCTCTTCCACCGCGGTGGCGAACGAGGGGTACGACATCCAGCGCACCCCGCCCAGGCCGGGTCCGAGCGTCGTGTCGTCGATGGCGATGGCGGCGTTCAGACCGCTGGCCCGGTCGTGGCAGAGCACGACCTCGTGTCCGAGCTCGGCCCGGGTGCCCGGCACGAGAGGCGGGGCGGCCTGCCCTGCCTCACCCACCTCTTCCATCTCTCGCCCGAGCGTCCGGCTGGCCATGGGTCCAGTGAACACCCATGGTGGGGCGAGGGGGAAAAGTACCGTTCGATGTGGTGAGCCACGCAACGGAGGAAGGGAATAGGGCCTCCTAGGCGCACGGAATATGCAACTTCGTTAGTCTTGGCGGCCATGAGCGCCGTGGACCTCGATCCGATCGACCACCAGATCATCGAGCTGCTGTCCCACAACGCGCGGCGGACCATGGCCGACATCGGCGAGCGGGTCTCCCTCTCGGCTTCGGCGGTGACCCGGCGCATCGAGCGGCTCGAGCGCTCCGGGGTGATCGCCGGCTACACCGTGGTGGTCGACCACGGCAAGGCGGGCCGGCCCATCCAGGCCTTCACCGAGGTGAGGTTCGCCGGCACGGCCGATCTCAAGGAGATCAAGGAGACGGCGGCACAGCTGCCCGAGGTCCAGGCGGTGTTCACCACGGCGGGCGACCCCGACGCGCTGGTCTGGTTGCAGGTGCCCGACGTCGAGCGCCTCGGGCAGGTGATCGAGCAGCTGCGGCGGCGGGGCCGCGTCACGGGCACCAAGACCCTCATCGTCCTCGATACGTGGTCACGCCACCGTGCCTTCGACCACGACCGCCCCGACGGCCGCCGCCCCTGATGCCCCGCCCCGCCCCGCGCCGCGCCCTCGCCCTCGGCTGCGCCGCCGCCGCCCTCGCCCTCGCCGCCTGCGGCGGCGGGAGCCCGGCCACCACCGCCACGACCACACCCACGAGCACCGCCACCACCTCGCCGGGCGTGACCGCGACCACCGCCACGCCACCCACCGCGGCCGGGGCCGGCACCTGGAGCGCGCCGGTGACGCTGGCCAAGGGGGTCGACCTCTCCGTGGTGTCGTGCCCGGTTGCCGGCACCTGCCTGGCCGGATCGGCCGGCGGCCAGTCGTACCGCCTGAGCGGTGGCAAAGTCGCCGCGCTCGGCGGGGTCGGACCCTCGCCCTCGCCCCAGGGCGTGGCCTACCTCACCTGCACCAGCGCCGCCTTCTGTGCCGCCGTGCCGAATCTCAATCAGGCCGTGCTCTACAACGGCTCGGCCTGGTCGGCGCCGACCACCATTCCCGGCGCGCAGGGCTTCGAGTCGATCGCCTGCGTCGGCACCACGTTCTGCGTGGCCATCGACGGCGAGGGGAACTCGTTCGTCTACAACGGCACCCGCTGGTCGGGCAACGTCGGCGCGTGGGGCGCCGCCAACCAGATCTCCTGCGCCTCGCCCGCGTTCTGCATCGCGGTCGAGGGCGGGCCGTCGGTGTGGAACGGGCACTCGTGGACCCAGCCCAACGACGCCGACCCGCAGGGCCAGCTCAACTCGGTCTCCTGTGCCTCGCCCGCCTTCTGCCTCGCCGTCGACAGCGCCGGCGACGTCTTGACGTGGAACGGCTCGGCCTTCTCGGCCCCCACCTCCATCGCCACCGAGCCGCCGCTCTCGGGCACCGACGCCTCGGGGCTCACCTCGGTGTCGTGCCCCACGACCACCTTCTGCCGGGCCGTCGACTCCATCGGGCGCGTCTTCGGCTTCGACGGCACCCGCTGGAGCAGCGGCACGCTCATCGATAATGGCCACGCCCTCACCAGCATCTCCTGCCCGACCGTGGCCTACTGCGTGGCGGTGGACCGGGCCGGCCGCGCCTTCGTCTCGACGACGAACTCGTAACTCGGCCTTGGGCCGCGCCGTTCCGATCGGCCGGCCTCGAGGCGCCGCACCACGCTGTCCGCGTTGCGGGCCAGGTGGGTCAGCCCTTCGAGATCCGCCAGCCGGGCGGCAAGCGCCGCGCCGCCGTCGATCCACACCGCTCAGGACGGAGGGATGATCGACTGCGCGTCCAGCATGTCGGCCATCACGGCGCGGATGAACTCGTCAGCCTCGTCGGTCATGCCGCCGGCCACCCCGCCGTAGATGGCGCCGGACTTGGGCGCCTCGGCCGCGTGCTCCTTGGCGTACGCCACCGCGTCGTCGAGGTCCGTGGCGAACGTCGCCGCCACGTCCGCCTGCGTCTGCGGGCGCGTCACCGCCATGTGCAACGCGTTGGGGTACTGCTGCCCGTTGAAGCGCCAGCCCCTGGTTCGCATGAAATCGTTGATGTGGTACACGTCGAACTCCTCCGAGGTGAAGGAGAAGAGAAAGGTGGGGTGGCCCATCATCGTGAGCTCGGGGTGGCTGCGCACCGCCTCCTGCATGGTGAACGAGGTCTCGAAGATGGCCTTGGCGTAGTTCAGGTAGCCGGCGTGGCCGATCTGGACCATGGCGGCCCAGGTGGCGGCGATGATGCCGCCGGAGCGTGAGCCGTCCATGCCCGGCGAGGTGTATTTCCCGCCGCTCCAGTCGGTCAGGTAGAAGTACTGCGAATTCCGCAGCTCCTTGGTGCTGAAGGTGACCACCGACGACCCCTTGAAGGCGTAGCCGTACTTGTGGGTGTCGGCCGAGATCGAGGTGACCCCCGGCACTCGATAGTCGAAGAGGGGGATGTCGTAGCCCAGTTCCTGGCCGAAGGGGAGGATGAGGCCGCCCAGGCAACCGTCGACGTGCAGGCCGACGCCGCGCTCGAGCGCCAGGGCGCCCAGCTCGGCGATGGGGTCGACGGTGCCGTAGCCGTAGTTGCAGGCCGACCCGACCAAGGCCACGGTCCCCTCGTCCATGTGGTCGCGCACCCAGTCGACGTCCACCTGCGTGGTGACCGGGTCGACCGGGGCCTTGCGCAGCTCCACCCCGAAGAGATGGCACGCCTTGTCGAAAGCGGGGTGGGCCGTCTCGGGCTTGACCACGTTGGGCCGGGTCACGCCGCGGGCCTGCGCCGCGTGCTCGCGGTAGGCCAGGACGGCGTGGGCGATGCTGCCGGTCCCGCCGCTGGTGACCAGACCGCACGGGTCGCCGCCCAACTCCCGTGCCGCCTCGCCGTGGTGCAGGTCGAGGACCATGGAGATGATCTCGGCCTCGAACTTGGTGGCACTCGGGCAGATGTCGCGTTGGAGGACGTTGACGTGGGCGAACAGCCCGAAGGCCTCGTTCATGAAGTTGTAGTGGTCGTGGTCGCCGCAGTACATGGTGCCCGAGACCTTGCCTCCCTCCCAGAACGTGTCCTCCTCCTTGGCCATCGTGTGCAGCTGGTCCAGGACCTCCTCGCGGCTGAGGCCGACCTCGGGCAGGGTGCGGTGGATCGCGAAACGGTCGGCGTAGGGGTAGCTGCTCATGCGGGGCTCCTTGTTGGGGCGGCGGCTGACTGGAGACTATTTCAATGCCGGGGGCGCAATGCCGGGGGCGGTCTGGTTCCGGGGCCCGGGGCGGCCTGGTTCCGGGGCCCGGGGCTGCCTGGTGAGCGATGATGGCCCGGTGCATCGCACGCGGGGAGGGCAGGCGGGAGCTTTGGGAGGGCCGGCCGGGGGAGCGACGCGGTGAGCTCCCCGGCCACCGCCGCCGCCGGCGGCAGGCCGTACCGGGGAGCGCCCGTCTTCACCTCGCTGCTGGGGTACCAGCGGTCGTGGGCCACGCCCGACCTCCTGGCCGGGATCACCCTGCTGGTGATCGCCGTCCCCGAGCAGTTGGCGACCTCCCGGCTGGCCGGCATGCCGCCGATCACCGGCTTCTACGCCTTCATCGCCGGCACGGCGCTCTTCGCGCTGCTCGGTTCCAACCCCCAGATGTCCGTCGGGGCGGACTCGACGATCGCGCCGCTCTTCGCCGTCGGCATCGCCCACCTGGCGCCGACGGGATCCTCCGGGTACATCGCCCTGGTGGGGATCCTGGCGGTGACCGTGGGCGCCATCGTGGCGCTGATCGGGCTGCTGCGCCTGGGCTGGATCGCCGAGTTCCTCTCGACCCCGATCATCACCGGCTTCATGGGAGGCGTGGCGGTCATCATCGTCGTCCACCAGCTCCCCGACTTCTTCGGTCTGCCCTCGGTCAGCGGCAGCACCATCCATCGCGTCGGGACCGTGCTCAGCCATCTGGGAAGCTCCAACGGCTGGACTGTCGGCATCGGCCTGGTCGTTCTCGCCGTGGTGCTCGCCGCCGAACGGATCGACAAGCGGCTCCCCGGCGCGCTGGTGGGCCTGATCGGCTCGACGCTGCTGGTCGGCGCGCTCGGGCTGGCCGCTCACGGCGTCAGCGTGGTCGGCACCGTGGCCCACGGCGCGCCCCACCTCGGGCTGGCCGGGCTCTCGTGGTCCACCCTCGGGAGCGTGGCACCCATCGCCGCCGTCGTGGCGCTGGTGGTGGTCAGCCAGTCTGCCGCCACCACGCGGAATTTCGCGGACCAGGGCCACTACGACGTGGACGTGGGCCGGGACTTCGTGGCGATCGGCGCCGGCAACATCATTTCCGGGCTCATCGGGTCGTTCCCGGTCAACGCCAGCCCGGCCCGGACGGGGGCGGTCGCCACGGCGGGCGGGCGCACGCAGGCGGCCTGTCTGGGGGCGGCGGTCGCCGTCCTCCTGGTCATCCCGGCCGCCGGGGTGCTCAAGGATGTCCCGCTGGCCACGCTGGCCGCCGTGCTGATCTTCGTGGCGACCCGGCTGTTCAAGAGTCGCGACCTGCTGGCAATCGCCAGGTTCGACCTCTTCGAATTCGGGCTGGCGGTGGTCACGCTCCTGACCGTGGCTCTGATCGGGGTCGAACAGGGCATCGCCGTCGCCGTGAGCTTGGCGGTGGTCGACCGGACCCGACTGGCGGCGCGTCCCCAGGCTCATCTCCTCGGCCGCATACCGGGTTCGACCAGCTGGACGCCGATCCGTGACGACGACTCGTGTGCCGCGGTGTCGTCGGTGCTGGTCGTCCTGTTCGCCACGCCGATCTGGTACGCCAACGCGGTGCACTTCAAAGCCGAGATGATGACCTACCTCGAACACAGCGCCGAGAAGCCCAAGCTGTTCGTCCTCGACACCATCGGGATGAGCGATCTCGACTTCACCGGGTCGCGGGTGCTCGGCGAGCTCCTTGATGAGCTGGACCGCGAGCACATCGTCTTTGCCGTCGCCCGGGCCGGGGACCACGTACGCGAGGAGATGCGACGCAGCGGTCTGCTGGCCAGGATCGGCCGGGACCACTTCTTCCCCAACGTCGACGAGGCGGTCACCACCCTCGGGCCCAACGACCCCGGGCCCAACCCGGCGGCCTGAAGCCGCGGCTTACTCGGTCTTGAGGAGGCTCGCCGTGTGCGATCGTGCGGCGGCCAACGCCGGGCCGATCGCCAACAGGTTGGCCACGAGGACCGTCCCCCCGGCCACGGCCGCGATGACCCACGCGATGACCACCGGCACTGGGAGGACGCCGAGGTTGTCGGCGAAGAGGCGCCAGACCGCTCGTCCGACGACGAGGCCGACCGGGATCCCGATGACGATGCCGACCAGGGCGACGGTCGTCGTCTGCCAGGCCACCGACAGGGCGACCTGCTGGCGGACGAACCCGATCGCCTTGAGCAGCCCCACCTCCCGTCGTCGCCGCACCACGCTCACCACGAGGACGTGGACCAACGTCGCCGACCCGAAGATGATGAGCATCAGGCCGAAGAGAAGCGGGAAGTTCACCGCCTCCCCGAAGTTGATCAAGTTGGTCGGTGGGGAGGGGTAGGACACATTGCTCGGGTAGGCGCGAGCGAGGCTCGCCAGAGCTGCGGTCCCCGCTGCCCCGGGAACGGCGCGCACGAGGAAGGCACCCTGCGCGCTGGCGACCGCCTGGATCTGGCAGGCCCTCTGCGCCGGCCCTGGTGGACATCGCCCGCCCAGCAAGCCGTTGAGGGTGAAAACCGCACCCGTACCCAAACCCCCGACGCCGAAATCGGGCGGGAACGCCAAGCTTCCGACGACCCGGAACGACGAGCCCGTCGACGCCGTGCTGTTGGGGATCGTCACCTTCACGAGCGAGCCCACATGCACCCCGAGCTGCCGCATGGTCGTCGCGCCAAGATCCACTTCACCGTCCGCGCGAGGAAGGCGGCCGGCCACCGCCGTGAGCAGCATCGGGCCGCGCAGGCTTTGGCCGGCCAGGGCATCGACGACCTTGCCGTCGACCGTCACGTCCCCGCCGATGCCGGCGGTGATGGCCGAAATGGCATGGTCGTCCTCGATGCTGGCCACCATGGCGTTGTTCTCGTCCGCGGGTGCGGTCGGGTTCACGCTGTACCACTCGGCGAACGGCTGCCCGTAGAGGGCGGGCGTGCCGGTCAGGTGGGTAAGGCTGGAACTGAAGACCGCGGTGGCGCACAGCGCCGTCACCGCCAGTACCGATCCCAAGAGGGCGGACCCGACCGGGACGGCGTTGCGGCCCCGGCCCCGTTCGAGGGCGTGGCCCACCCCGATCAGCATGCTGGCCGGAGCCCCGGCCCCGGTCATCAGGGCCATGATCCGTGATGGGCGCGCCACCGGGGCTGACTCCCCACGGTTGCGTATTCGACCGGCGCGCACGGCCGGCCACACGCCCAGGACGACGACGGCGATGATGGCCACCAGCGCACCGAGGCCGAGCACGTCGCCATCGAACGCGAACCCGGGGGCGGGGTCGGCCTGCCTGGCCTCGCCGAGCGGGGTGAGTGGCGAGAGCAGATAGGCCAGGCCGACGCCGCCGATGGCTCCAGCCACACCGATGACCAGCGTCCTGACCAGGCCCACCGCCACCAGTTGGCGTCTCGAGACGCCGAGCGCGCTCAAGGTGGCTTGGTCCTCCGCTTCGACCGCAGCCTGCCGGACCAGGGCCTGGGTCACCACCATGAGGCCGACGAGCCCGGCCAGCAGGGCCAGCAGCCACCAGCCGACCGCCTGGGGATGGATCGATGTGTCGATCGCGCTCGCCGCGCTATCGAGGTCCTCCACCGACAGCCCGCCGAGCGCCTTGGCCGAGGACTCGAATCGGGGCAGGTCGGCGGCGCCATGCCTGAGCTGTACGAGGTCGGCGGGGAAGAAAACCGTGTTGGCGTTGCGGGCGCGGGCGAAGGCCCGGGTGGTGTACACGTCGTAGGCGACGGTGTTGGTGGCCGGGAATTCAAACTCGGAGACCTCGATCCCGACCACGTGCAGGGCGACGGTCGGGCCGTCGGGCACGACGTTCGCGTCGCTCAGCGACGCGGCCCGCTGGGAGGCGGCGAGCAGGGGAACGTGGATGACCGATCCGAGATGCACGCCGTTGTCCCGCTGCAGGGTGTACGACGCCAGGATCTCGTCGGGATCGGACTGGTCGGGTAGGCGGCCCGCCACCAGTTTGACCATGCGGGTCAGGCTTTCCGGCGCCACCTCGAAGAGGGCGAAGTCGATGTTGTCGATTGGACGCGAACAGGCGCATGTCGGTGTACCGCCGCCTACGATCCTGACCTGGGTAGCCGAGGCAACCTCAGGGAGGGTAGCGACCTTGGGCAGCGTGGTGACGCTGTAGAGGAAGGCGTCGTAGCCGTGGACGGCCTCGTAGCGGGGAAAGGCCGTGGCGGTCCGGCGGCCGGCGGCGGTGGCGGCCAGCACGAGCCCGCTCACCAGCGCGATGAGAAGGCACAGCAGGAGCCAGGAGCGCCAGCGGCGGCGGAATGACGCCCGGAGCAACATCGACAGAACCGCCAAATGGACCTCCCCATCGGAGTGTGGCTCAGGTGCCTTCCTCCGACAAGGCAGCCAGCCCGCCCGGGCTCCGTAGTGGTAGCACCACCGCATTCACCAAGTGCCGAGGTCCCGAGCGCACTGAGCGACCTGACCGAGGTGACGGGGTGAGTGCGGATTTGCACCCGGTCGCAAAATTGCCAACCCCGGGGAGGTGCAGAAACCGAACTGAAATGGGGAGACGTTGGGGGCGAGGAGCCTGCCTCCTCAACCGCCGCCGGCGCCCCGGCCCACAGCCAACTGGGCCCGCACCGGCCGGTGGTCGGATCCGGCGTCGGGGCACACCTCGCCGGACACGACCCCGATGCCGCCCCGGACCAGGATGTGGTCGATCTGGCTGTGGGGGTTCCAGGCGGGCCAGGTCCGGCCCTTCACGGCCCGGTGCCACTCGGGCAGAAAGGCGCGCACCGGCGGCCCCCACAGATTCATGTCGCCCAACAGCACGGCGTCGGTCCGCGCCTCGGACTGCAGGAGCCGCTTGAGGAGCCCGTAGTGGCGGTGCGAGCCGTATTGAAGGTGGGACATGTGGGTGCCGACCACCGAGACCGGCACGCCCTCGACCGTGAGGTCGACCACGATGGCTGCCCGCTGCACCCGGTCGCGCGCCAAAGTGGGCAGCGGCAACGTCCGGGTGCCCTCGACCGCCAGCGCGTGGCGGGTCAGCACGGCGATGCCCCAGCTGCCGCGGTCGCCCGACTTGTACCGCACCGATCCCTCGGCTGCCGGCGGCAGCGGGCGGACACTGTTCAAGAACAGCGCTTTCAGGCTGGCTCGATACCCCAGGCGGGGCATCCACGCGTCGGTCGCCCCGGGCTGGGGATGGGCCCGGCGGCCCTGGGCCAGCGTGCACGTCTCGGCCCGGTAGCCGAGCGCCGCGGCGATCTCCTCGGCCTGCCCGGACCCGGGGCCGTCATCGTCGTTGGTCCAGGACTCCTCGAGCACCAGCACGTCGGCGTCCAGCCGGCGGCACGCCGCGATGGTGTCGTAGGGGCGCCCCCACCCGTCGACGCCGGCGTGCATGTTGAAGTTGGCGACGGTCAGCACAGGCGAACCGACGATAGGGCACCGCTACCATCTTCGAGTGCCAACCGGCCCGCCACCCGGCGACACGCCCGCCCCGCCGCCGTACCTCGCCGGGCGACTCCGGCGCTTCACCACCACCGTCTTCTCGGAGATGTCCGAGCTCGCCACCGCCACCGGATCCCTCAACCTCGGGCAGGGCTTTCCCGACACCGATGGCCCGGCCGAGCTGGCCGAGGTGGCCATGGAGGCCATCGCCGCCGGGCGCAACCAGTACCCGCCCAGCGCCGGCCTGCCCGAGCTGCGGGCCGCCGTCGCCGAGCATCAGGCCGCCTGGTACGGGCTCGCCTTCGACCCCGACGACGAGGTGCTCGTCACCACGGGGGCCACCGAGGCCGTCGCCGCCACCATGCTGGCGCTGTGCGAGCCGGGCGACGAGGTGGTCATGTTCGAGCCGTCCTACGACTCCTACGCCGCCTGCGCCTCCATGGCCGGTGCCACGCCACGCCTGGTGCGCCTGCACGCGCCCGACTGGTCCTTCAACCCCGACGAGCTGCGGGCCGCCGTCGGGCCCCGCACCCGGTTCATCCTGCTCAACTCCCCGCACAACCCGACCGGCAAGGTGTTCGGGCCCGACGAGCTGGCGCTGGTGGCCGAGCTCTGTGCCGCCCACGACATCCTGGCCGTGACCGACGAGGTCTACGAGCACCTGATCTTCGAAGGCACCCACGTCCCCCTGGCCACCCTGCCCGGGATGGCGGAGCGCACGGTCTCCATCTCCTCGGGCGGCAAGACCTTCTCGTTCACCGGATGGAAGGTCGGTTGGGTCACCGCCCGGCCCGCGCTGATCTCGGCCGTCCGCGCCGCCAAGCAGTTCCTGACCTACACCAGCGGGGCGCCCTTCCAGCTGGCCATCGCCCGCGGCCTGACCGCCGAGCCCGCCTTGCTCAACCGGCCCGGCGCCCTGCTGGCCGCCAAGCGAGACCTCTTCTGTGACGGCCTGGCCTCGCTCGGCTACACCGTCCACCGCCCGGCCGCCACCTACTTCGCCACCACCGACATCACCGCGGTGGCGCCCGGCCTCAGCGCCCTCGAGTTCTGCCGGGCGCTCCCCGAGCGCTGCGGCGTGGTGGCCATCCCGAGCTCGGTTTTCTACGACCCCGACGACCCCGGGGCCGGCCGCACCCTGGTCCGTTGGGCCTTCTGCAAGCGCGACGCCGTGCTGGAGGAGGCGCTCTCCCGTTTAACATCGTGGTCAGCATGACCGCCTCGCTCACCTGGGTTGACGCCTTCACCGATCCCCTCGCGAGTTCCAACGGCAAGAGGTTCTCGGGCAACCAGGCCGCCGTCTGCCTCCCCGACCCCGACGCCACCCTCAGCGACGAGTTCATGCAGTCGCTCGCCTTCGAGCTGGGCCTCTCCGAGACCGCCTTCGTCACCCCCACGCCAACCGACGCCCCGGCCGCCCCCGACTTCGACCTCCGCTGGTTCACGCCCACGGTCGAGGTCGACCTGTGCGGGCACGCCACCCTGGCCTCGGCCCACGCGCTGCGCCAGCGCGGGGTGGTGGACGGCACGGTACCGGTCACCTTCCACACCCGCAGCGGGCCGCTCAGGGCCGCCTTCGATGGGGACAGCATCGAGCTGGACTTCCCGGCCGACCCCTTCGTCGGTGGTCCGCTGCCCGCCCCCCTCACCTCGCAGTTCGACGGAAGCGACGTCATCGCCTGCGGGCGCACCGGCTTCTACACCGTGGTGGTCCTGGCCACCGAAGCGGCGGTGCGCGACTTCCGGCCCGACCTGGCCGCCATCGCCGCCGTCGACAACAAGGCCCTGCTCATCACGGCGGCCACGGCGGCGACCACGGCCACCGCCACCGCCGGCGCCGACTACGTCCTCCGGGTCTTCGGCCCCAATGTGGGGATCGACGAGGACCCGGCGACGGGATCGGCGCAGTGCTCGGCCGGGCCGTACTGGGCCACCGCCCTCGGCAAAGTCGACCTCGTCGCCCTCCAGGCCTCTCCCCGGGGCGCGCGCTTCCGGGTGCGCCCCGGCCCGGACCGCGTCCGCATCGCCGGGACTGCAACAACGGTTTTTGAGGGCCACCTGTGCTAACCCTGTCCCTCATGGGCGCGCCATCTGTCCCGCTCCGGGCCCTGGTGGAGGGCCATGAGCCCACCTCGCCCCGCGAGCGCGCCGCCAAGGCGCGCTTCCTGGCCGAGCTCGAGCGCCTGCCCGACCCCGGCAACGAGCACGCCGACCCCACCCACGTCACCGCCTCGGCCCTCGTCGTCGGCACCAGGGGCACGGTCCTGCACCTCCACAAGCGCCTCGGCCGCTGGATGCAGCCCGGCGGGCACATCGACCCCGGCGAGGCGCCCCCTGACGCGGCCCGGCGCGAGGCCACCGAGGAGCTCGGTCTGGCCGTCGAGCATCCGGCGGATGGGCCGCGGCTGATCCACCTCGACGTCCATGAGGCGGCCCTCGGCCATACCCACCTCGACCTGCGCTACCTGCTGCTCGGCCCCGAGGCCGACCCCGACCCGCCGCCCGGCGAGAGCCAGCAGGCCCGCTGGTGCAGCTGGGACGAGGCGGCGGCCGAGGCCGACGACGCGCTGGCCGGCGCCCTGGCGATCGCCCGGGAACAGTGGGAGTCGCTCAGCTCGGGCGGCGCCTCGTGAGCGACGACTCGCTCGCCAAGCTCCTCGCCGTCCAGGACCTCGACACGTCCGTCACCCAGCTCCAGCACCGGCGCGTCGCGCTGGCCGAGAAGGCCGGGCTGACCGCGCTCGAGGCCACCCTGGCCACGTTGACGGCCGAGCAGGCCGACGCCGAAGCGCGCCGGGCCGAGCTGGTGCGGGTGCAGAAGGACCTGGAGTCCCAGATCGGCACCATCAACGAGCGGCGCGGCGGCATCGAGCAGCGGATGTACGCCGCCCGTGGTTCCTCCACCCGCGATCTTCAGGCCATGGACGAGGAGGTGCGCCACCTGACCCAGCGCCGGTCCGAGCTCGAGGAGCAGGAGCTGGTGGCCATGGTCGACCAGGAGCCCGTCGACGCCGAGCTCAAGGTGCTGGCCGAACGCCGGGCACCCGTCGAGGCCGAGGTGGGCACCCTGCGGGTCGAGGTCGCGGCCGGCCAGGCCGAAATCGACGCCGAGCTGGTCACGGCCACCGCGGCCCGTGCGGCCGCGGCGGCCGAGCTGCCGGCCGCGCTGGCCGATCGCTACGAGGCCCTGCGGACGCGCCTGCGAGGCGTGGGGGCGGCCCGGCTGATCGGACACCATTGCGACGGCTGCCACCTCGAGCTGTCCTCGGTCGAGGTCGAGCGCATCCGGGCCCTCCCGCCGGACACCGTCGCCACCTGCGACCAGTGCGGCCGCATCCTCGTCCCGGTGTGACGAGCGCCCCGGACCCGCCGTGCTGATCCTGGTCCGGCACGGCGAGTCGAGTGCCAACGCGGCGGGCCTCCTGCTGGGGCGCACCGACGCCGAGTTGACCGAATGGGGCCGGACCCAGGCCGCCTCGGTGCGCCGGCTGCTGCGCCGCCCCGTCGAGCTGGTGCGCACCAGCCCGCTGGCCCGGGCCCGCGACACGGCCGCGCTCCTCGGCGTCGACGCGCCGATCGTGATCGACGACCGCTGGGTCGAGGTCGACTACGGCGAGTTCGAGTGCCAACCCCTCCGCGAGATACCGGCCGAGGTCTGGCGCAACTGGCGGTCCGACCCCGGCTTCCGCCCCGCCGGGGGCGAGACCCTGGCCGAGGTGGACACCCGCGTCGCCGCCGCTTGCCAGGACCTCTTCGCCGCCGACGGGTCCGGCGCCCGGTCACCGGGCGGTGACGTGGTGGTGGTGAGCCACGTGACGCCGATCAAGGCGGCCGTCGCCTGGGCGCTCGGCGCCGGGGCCGGGCTGTCCTGGCGCCTCCACCTCAACACCGCCTCGGTGACCCGGATCGGCTGGGGCAACGGGGGCCCGGTGCTGCACGGCTACAACGAGGTGGCGCCGACCGACGAGGGCACGTCACAATCACCGGGTGCCTGAGCCCTCCCCGACGCTGGCCGAGCTGCGCCCGCCGGCGGATGACGCCGAGCTCCCGGTCCACCGGCGCACCATCGACATGTCCGTGTTCGGGCGGGGCGACCACCTGGTGGTGCTCGGCACCCTGCACGACCAGCGGCCCTGGGCCTCGGGTGAGCTCGGCCCGAGAGATCTGCACCACATGGAACTGGGGATCGTGGTCCGCCGTGACGACCTGGTCATCGTCGACGCGGCGGCCTCCATGGGGACCTACCCGCACGCCGAGTGCCCCAGCATCGAGGGCGCCTTCTCCGACCTGATCGGCCTGTCGGTCTCCCGGGGGTACAGCAACGCGGTCCAGGCGCGCTTCGGGCGCGAGCGCGGCTGCAGCCACATCGAGTTCCTGGCCCGTGCCCTCGGCCCCGTCGTCATCCAGGCCCTCACCTCGTCCGCCGCCTACCGCGTCGAGCACGGTGACGGCGAGGAGGCATTCGGCGAGGGCGGCCTTTCGTGGTTGAACAACACCTGTCACCTCTGGGCCGAGGGTGGCATCGGCGCCCAGAAGGTGGCGACCGGCTGGCGGCCGGGCCAGGCCGAGTACCCGGCCCCCTCGCTCGTCCAGATCCGTCGCCGGCTGACCCAGAACACCTAGCTCGCCGGGTCGGCTCCGGTATGGTTCCGGCGGGGGCTGAGCAGCTGGGGTGACGACATGGCGATGAGGCGGCGGGCAGGTCTCTGGCGCGGGGTGGCTCCTATGGCCGCCGCTCTGCTGGTGGGCAGCACGTTGGTGGTCGGCGCGACGACGGTGGCGACGACGGGCGCCGCGGCCAGCAGCTCGAGCGTGCTGCTGGTGGGCACCTTTCACGGCCGGGCGGGCCAGTACCGCACCATCCAGGCTGCGGTGAACGCGGCGCATCCGGGCGACTACATCCTGGTCGCCCCGGGCGACTACCACGAGAGCGACGACGCCCACGGTGTGACCAGGAGCGATCTGGGGGACGGTGACCACGGGGGGCTGGTGATCAGGACCTCCGATCTGCACATCATCGGCATGAACCGCGACACGGTCATCGTCGACGGCACCAAGGCCGGCGCGCCCACCCCGTGCAGCGCGGCGCCGCAGTACCAGAACTACGGACCGGTGGTGAAGGGCAAGGCGCAGGGTCGCAACGGCATCGTGATCTGGAAGGCCAGCCACGTCAGCATCGAGAACCTGACCGCCTGCAACTTCTTGGACGGTCCCGGCGACTCGGGCAACGAGATCTGGTGGAACGGCGGCGACAATTCCGGAAAGATCGGCCTGACCGGTTACACGGGCAACTACCTGACCGGCACCTCGACCTTCTTCGGCACCGAGGACACCGCCGCCTCCTACGGCATCTTTTCCTCCAACTCGGCCGGGCCGGCGGGGTGGGACCAGATCTACGGCAGCAACATGAACGACTCGGGCATGTACGTCGGCGCCTGCCATCAGGTGTGCGACGTCACCATCAACCACGCCTGGATGGAGAACAACGCGCTGGGCTACTCGGGCACCAACTCGGGCGGGGCGATCGTCATCGAGAACTCGCAGTTCGACAACAATGAGGACGGGGTCGACACCAACACGCAGATCGGCGGCGACCCGCCGGCGCCGCAGAACGGCGACTGCCCGGGCCAGGCGATCAGCCCGATCACCCACACCCGCTCGTGCTGGGTCTTCATCGACAACGACGTGCACGACAACAACAATCCCAACGCTCCCGAGGCGGGTTCGGCGGCCGCCGGCCCGATCGGCACCGGCATGACCGTTTCGGGCGCCCGCAACGTGACCATCAAGGACAACAACTTCTCCAACAACGGCGCCTGGGGCGTTCTCTTCGTGCCCTACCCCGACAGCGGCAAGCCCTCGGCGGGGCAGACCTGCAAGGGCACGGGCGGGTTCGAGACCAAGGGCTTCGGCTGCGTCTACGACCCCGAAGGCGACGCCCTGCTGCAGAACACGTTCACCAACGACGGCTTCTTCGGGAACCCCGACAACGTGGACTTCGGGCAGATCACCCTCGACGCCGGCATTCCGAGCAACTGCTACGCCGGCAACCGCGCCCCGCTGGGTAGCGCGCCGCCCGACCTGGAGGCCACCCAGCCCGTCTGCGGCAAGACCACCACCGCGGCCAACACCGGCGGCGCGCTGCTGGGCCAGGTGCTCTGTGACACCGGGTTCGGCACCTGCCCGGCGGGCGCCAAGTACCCCCCGGCCACCGGGGTCCAGCTCGAGCGGTTCCCGCAGGGCCTGCCCACCATGCCCGATCCCTGCCGCGGCGTGCCGGCCAACGCGTGGTGCTCCAGCCAGTGAGGCCCACCCTCTGACCGGCACCGCCTCGAGCCGGGCCGGGGACCGGGTTAATTGACGACGCGGCCCCCCTCGAGGGTGACGGTGGTGGCGCACCGCGCCGCTTCGGCCGCACGGTGGGTGATGAGCAGCACGCTGCGCTCACCGGCGGCGGCCATGACATCGTCGAGCAGCTGATCGGCCAGGGCCACCTCGAGCCCGCTGGTCGGCTCGTCCAGGACCAGGACCCTTCCGCCGGCCAGCAGGGCCCGGGCGACCGCCAGCCGCCGCCGCTCACCGCCCGAGATCGACACGCCCTCGTTGCCGACCGGCGTATCGAGCCCGGCGGGCAAGGCGTCGACCCAGTCACTGAGCTGGGCTGCCGCCAGCGCGGCGGCGACCTCGGCCTCGGAGGCCTCGGGCCGACCGAGCGTCACGTTGGAGCGCAGGGTGCCGGTGAAGAGCTGGGCCCGCTGGTCCACCAGGGCGCAGGCGGCACGGACGTCGGCCTGGGCCAGCTGCTCGGCCGGGGTGCCACCCAGCGTCAGCGCCCCGGCCTCGAGTGGCCAGAAGCGCAGCAGGGCCGTGACGAGGCTCGACTTGCCGGCCCCGCTCGAGCCGGTGACCGCCACCGTGTCCCCGGGGGGGACCCCCAGGGTGACCGAGTCGAGCGCGCGGGGGAGCCGGGCCGCGTAGCGCAGGGAGGCGTGGCGGAACGACACCTCGGGGACGCCGTCGGGGAAGGGCGCTGTCACGGCGGGATCGAGCAGCGGGACCGGTACGGCGTCGAGGGCGAACAGGCGGCGGGCGGCCGCGGCGGCGGCCATGGCGCGCCCGACCGCCAGCGTCACGCCGGGGATCGGCTCGAAGGTGGCCAGGGCGGCCAGCGGCAGCACCGCCACCATGACGGGGTCGAGGTGGTGGGCGTGCACGGCGTCGACGGCGACGGCCAGCACGGCGGCCACGGCGAGGCCCGAGCAGAGCGAGATGAGCAGGGAGGCCGCCGCGGCTGACCGCGCCTCGGCCCGGGCCAGCGCGTCGGACCGTCCCTGGAGCGCCTCAATGCGGGCCAGCGCGGCGGCGTCGGCCCCGAACGCCAGGAGGTCGGGCGCGCCGTGGATGGCGTCGACCACCTGGGCCGAGAGGGCGCCCGCCAGCGCGGCGGCCTCGTCGTGCCTGCCGCGCCGCCCGGCGATGAGCGGGGGCACCGTGCCGGCGATCACCAGCGGTACGCCGAGCGCCAACGCGGCGGCCGGCAGCTCCAAGCCGACCCCGACCAGTCCCAGGGCGGCGGCGCCGGCGGCGATGGCCAGCGGGATGAGGGTGCGCAGGTAGAGGTCCTGCAGGGTCTCGACGTCGTCGATGGCGCGGGAGAGGAGGTCCCCGCTCCGCCAGCCCGCCAGCGCGGCCGGGACGCGCGGGGTGAGACAGTCGTAGAGCCAGACCCGCCACCGGGCCAGCGCCCGCAAAGCAGCGTCGTGGCCGACCAGCCGCTCGGCGTAGCGCAGCGGGCCCCGCAGGAAGGCCAGGACCTCCACCGCGGCCAGGATGCCGACCAGGGAGTCGAGTCCCGGCCGGAGGGCCGCCCGGCCGACGACGTAGCCCGAGCCGGCGAGCAGCCCGATGGTGGCGGCGGCCGAGGCCAACCCGAGCAGCCCGGCCAGGGCCAACCGCCCGTAGGGGGTGCCCGGTTCGGAGAGCACGCGACGCAGCGGTCGCATCAGTGGGCCACCGTCGGCTGCCTCGCGGTGACGTCGAGTACGGCGTCGAAGTGGTCCAGCAGCACCGGCTCGTGGGCCGCCACGATAACGGTGCGCCCGGCCAGCCAGGGCCCGATGGCCGCGGCGAGACGGGCGGCGGTGGGCGGGTCGAGGGAGGCGGTGGGCTCGTCGAGCAGGAGGATGGGGGCCGGGCACAGCAGCGCACGGGCCAGCGCAACCCGCTGCCGCTCGCCGGCGCTGAGGGTGAGGCCGTCGGCACCGAGGGAGGTGCCCACCCCGTCGGGGAGGTGGGCGATCAGGGTGCCGAGCCCCACCGCCTCGCAGAGCTCCGCCACCTCGTCGTTGGTGGCGTCGGGTGCACCCAGCCGCACGTTGTCGGCCAGCGAGGCGGTGAAGAGGTAGGGGCGTTGGGGGAGCCAGGAGAAGTGGGCGCGCCAGTCGGCCATGGCGCCGTCGGACGGGCCCACCCCGGCCACGGTCAGCGTGCCCGCGGTCGGGTGCACGAAGCCCAGCAGCGCGGCGAGGACCGTCGACTTCCCCGAGCCCGACGGCCCGACCAGCGCGAAGCGAGCTCCGGGCCCGGCCTCGAGGGAGAACTCGGAAAGGGCCGGATCGCGGCGACCCTCGTAGTCGACCCGGAGGCGCGCGATGCGCAACGCTCCCGGCGCCGGGCGCGGTGCCGAAGACGCGTCGTCGCTCGTCCCGGCCTCGGGGCGTCCGAGGATATTGAGCACGCGGTCGGCCGCCGCCTGGCCCTCGGTGCTGGCGTGGAACTCGGCGCCGGCGCGGCGCAGCGGCACGAAGATCTCCGGAGCGACCAGCAGCACCGCCATGGCGGTCTGCAGGCTGAGCTCACCCCAGAGCAGCCGGAGCCCGAGGACCATGGCCACGAAGCCGACCCCGAACCCGGCGATCAGGTCCATGGACAGCGCGGAGACGAACGCCACCCGCAGCGTGCGCATGGTGGCCACCCGCACCCCTTCGGTCGACTCGGCCACCTCGCGCCGCCCCTGGGCGTCCCGCCCGAAGGCCCGCAAGGTGGGGAGCCCTTCGATGAGTTGGAGGAAACGACCGGCCAGGGAGCCGAGCCGGCGCCACTGCCGCTCGGTGCGCCGGTTCGCCTCGCGGCCGAAGTAGGTCATGGTGAGGGGCACGGCGAGCACCAGCGCCACCACGACGACCAGCGAGAGCCAGTCCTGGGTGGCCACCCAGACCAGCAGTATCAGCGGCACCACCGCCGCCATGGCCGCCTGGGGCAGGTAGCGGGCGAAGTAGGTGTGCAGTGAGCGCAGTCCCCGGGTGGCGGTGAGCGAGAGCTCCCCCGGGCGCTCCCCGGCGAGCCAACCCGGTCCGAGCGTCAGGGCCCGGCGTAAAAGTTGCCCTTGCAGCGTGGACACCACCGCCTCGGCCGTGCGGTGGGCCGAGAGCTCGCCGAGGAAGGTGAGGACGGCGCGGGCGGCCGTGGCCAGCACCAGGGCGACCAGCTCGGGCACCACCGTGCGCAGTGCCACGTGGTGCAGGAGGGAGCGGTCGACCGCCGTGGCCAGGGCGACGGCCTGGACCACGACGGCCACCGCGCTGAGCGCGGCGATCGCCAGGGCCCGCAAGGTGGCCGGCCGTACCGAGGGCAGGCGGGCCGCCAGCTCGGGCTGGATGAGCCGGGGTCGGTTCGAGCGGGGTGGGTTCACGGGGTGAAGGAGGTGCTCTGGAGATGGACGGTCTGCCCGATCGGGCTCTCGCCGAGCGCGGCCCGGGCAAACGACTCATCTTCGCAGGCGGCGGCGGCGCGACTCCCATCGGCCCGGTCGGCCACGATGGCCGTCCGGGCCGGGCGCAGCCGATCGTCGGCGTCGTAGGTCACGGTGTAGGAGACCACGGTGGCGGGGCCGGCGGCGAGCTCGGGTGTCGCCACCGCCCGTGTCGCCGTGGCGGCCGCGGCGTCGGCATCCAGGTCCGCCAGCAGCGCACGCTGCGCCGATGGTGGCGGGGTGCACGACCAGACGGCCAGTCCCGGCTTGGACAACATGCCCGACACGGTGCTGACCAGGCCCAGCTGGCCGGGCTCGGCCCGCAGCCGGGGCACGACGGCCGCGGTGGCTTGGAGCACGTAATTGTTGAAGGGCCCGCCGGCGAACGTCATGCCACCGGTGAGCGTCGGGGTGGCATCCACATCGAGCTGCAGGGAGCGCTGTTGTACCCGGACGGCGGCGGGAAAACATGAGTAGACCTCGGCGATCTCGATCTCGCGCAGCGGGACGCCGAGATGCGCGGCGGCGGCACGCCCGAGCACCTGCATGGCCGGCCACTCGAAGAGGTTGGCCCTGGCCGTCAAGGTGATGGCCTGCGACGCGTGCAGCGCCACCCGGGGGAAGACCCAGCGATCCTTGGGCACGCCGGCGGCGGCGGCCCGACCGGCCGAGCAGAAGAGGAGCGCGGCAGCCTGGTCGACCGTCCATTGGCTGGAATGCCAAAGGTTGTACGGATAGGCCAACGGTCGGTTCTCTGCCGACGGGGTGGCGATGAACGCCGGCGACCGGGGGGTCGGGAAGGCCGCCCGCGGGTTCCCCCGGGCCACCTGGTTGAAGCGGGCCCACAGCGCGGCCACTTCGGCCAGATGCGCCTCGGGAGACCGCTGCTCGTGAGCGGCCAGGGCGTTCTCAATGAGGGCGTACTGCTGGACCACCGGCCAGACGATCCCCGCCGCACTTTCAATAGGGGCGATGAAGTCAGGTGGCCGGGTGATGGTGACATCGGGCGGCTCCGACGTGCCCTCGTCCTCGGCGCCGCCGCGGCGGGCGTAGGCCCGGGCCTCGCCACCGACCACGAGCGCCACCTCGATGTCACCGCGCCCAATGGCCGCCAGCACCTCGTCGATCATCTCCTGCTGGGACACCCCGATCTCGTAGAGGAACGTGCGGGCCGTGGGGGCGCCGATATGCCGCGCCAGGGCACGGGCGGGGTCGGTGTGTGTCCACGTGCCCTGTGGGATGGCGATGCGTTCGACCGCGCCCAGCAGTGTCGGGGAGCCGGCGTCGGCGGCGGCGGCCACGGTGGCCCGGGCCATCAGTTCGGTGACCGGGCAACTGGAGTCGGCGGTGCCCACGCCAACCAGCACGGGGGCGCGCCGGGGGAGGGTGTCGGTCGGAGGATGCACAAATGGCGATGCTACGGTCCGAGCATGGCGAAGAGCGATGTGAAGGAATGGGCCGCCGCGCTGGAGGGCTTCACCAAGGAGAGCTTCGAGGCGGACGGGAAGCGGCGTGACGTCTACCGGGCCGGCAGTGGTCCGGCGGTCATCGTGATGTCCGAAATGCCCGGCATCACCCCGTTGGTGGCCGAGTTCGGGCGCCGGGTGGTGGCCGCCGGGTGCACTGCCGTCATGCCGCACCTATTCGGTGACCCGGGGCGCCCTATTTCGGGCGGCTACGTGGCCAAGTCCTTCGGCCCGGCCTGCGTGTCGCGGGAGTTCGCCGCGTTCGCCCTCAAGAAGACCAGCCCGATCACGGTGTGGCTGCGCCATCTGGCCAAGGCCGAGCACGAGCGCTGCGGTGGCCCTGGCGTCGGTGCGGTCGGCATGTGCTTCACCGGTGGCTTCGCCCTGGCCATGATGGTCGACGACATCATGCTGGCGCCGGTGCTCAGCCAGCCATCACAGCCCTTCCCGCTCTCCAAGAAGTTCAAGGCCGATATCGGGATATCCGACACCGACCTGGCCAAGGTGAAGGAGCGCACGGCCGAGGGGGCCTGCCTCCTCGGGCTGCGCTTCACCAACGACCCCTTCGTCTTCGCGGAGCGCTTCGCCACCCTGCGACGCGAGCTGGGCGACGCCTTCATCGCGGTCGAGATCGACTCCGCCCCGGGCAACCCCCACGGCCACCCCAAGCGAGCGCACTCCGTCCTGACCGAGCACCTGCAGGACCGGGAGGGCACCCCGACCCGCGCCGCGCTGGACCAGACGCTTTCGTTCTTCCGCGAGAAGCTCGGCGTCGGCCCGGGGCCCGGCCCGGCGTAGCGATGCCACGGGGTCGGTTTACGCGGTGGGCGCCGGCACCAGGGCGAAGTGGCCTGCGTGTCCCGGCCCGGCCAGGCCGGCCCCGTTCCCGCTGGTGGGCGGGTTGAGCGGGGTTCCCTTGGCGTCGAGGCGGAACAGCTCCTGGGCGTAGAAGTACAACGGCTTGCCCTGGTAGGTCAGCTGTCGGGTGCCGTTGGACCGCTCGATACTGCCGACCGAGCCCTTCGGCAGTCCCGCCGTTGCCGACGCCGGCGCCGAGGTGAGGACCGGTGGCCAGTCGAGGGCACAGGTGTCGCGGCAGTTGCTGTGGCGCTTCTGGTCCTTGCTGTAGGTGTAGACGGTGATCGGGCCCGCCGGGCCCATGCCCTGAAACATGCCGGCGGCAAGCACCGCCTTGCCGTCGGCCAGCGTCTCGGAGGACAGGGGAATCGGTCCGAGGACGGGCAGTCCGTTCTTGGGTGAGACCAGGTACCAGATGCCGTGCCACGGGGGCAGGGGAACGACCGTCTCCATGAAGTTGGCACCGGTGAACTGGTCGGGCGCGATGTCGAATAGGTAGAGGAGCTGCCCGGCGTAGGTGACCTGGTCGCCCCCGATGTCGGCTCGGTGGACCATGCCGAGCAGGTGCTGGTTTACACCCGCACCGGCGACCGGTTTCCCAACGGTGGTCAGGGCGGGCCAGTCGGCGCTCTTGTCGGTCTCGGGCCCCGTGCACGACAGCATCATGCCCATGATGGACACCGGCGTCGTGGTGCACGCGGCGGCGGTGTTCCGGCTGAACTCGTACAGCGAGTAGCCCGTGAACGGCCCGGAGGACGCCACTAGGACCTGTCCGAACGGGCTGGCCTCGGCCGAGATCACGGTCCCCGTGCCGGCGGCCGTGCGCGCCCTCGCGCTGGCCGCGCCGGCCGGCGACACCACGACGAGGCCGGTGAGGGCGAGCACGACGGCGACCACGAGCAGGGCGCGTTTGACCATAGGGGCGTGGGCGCCCGGAGGTGGTGCGGGTGAGCAGCTAGGCAGGGAGATGTCCATGCATCTATTCACGCAAATCGACCGCGGGACAAACAGGGTGGAGCTACCCCGCCTCCGGGTGGTACCAGTACACCGTGGTGGGTGCTGGTACGCGCGGCGTCATTCGCTGCGCAGCAGCTGGGCGGTTGGCGTGCGGGCGGCGATGCGGCCGGGGATGAAGGCGACCAAGTTGGCCAGGAGCAGGGCGATCACGGCGATCAGAAGGATCGACGGGGCCGGCACGACCGGGTCGGGTACCGCGTTGATGCCGCGGGCGAACAGATCCCACAGGTAGCGGCCCAGCGCGATTCCCAGCGGGATGCCGACGAGGCAACCGATCCCGACCGCGATGGTGGCCTGCCAGGCGATGGCCCCGGCCAGCTGGCGCTTGGTGAAGCCGAGCGTCTTGAGGAGGGCCAGGTCGGTGCGCCGCCGCCGCACCGAGGTGATCAGCGTCAGCCCGAGGGCGACCACGGCCCCGGCCGCCAGGGCGGCGCCGAGCAGCGCCGGGGTCTTGCCCAGGGTGCTGTAGTTCAGGATCTCGGCCGGCCGCTCCACGCCCATGAGGGAGCCACCTCCGCCGGCGATCTGCGGGTTGCGGCGCACGATGGTCTCGAGGGATGCCCGCCCGGCCGCGGCGTTGGCGCCAGGCTTGAGGCGGACCAGGATGGCATTGGGTCCGGCCACGGACTCGTCGAAGACGTTGCGCGCGCCTGGGGAGATGAGTGTGTAGGACAGAAGCGCGCCCGTTCCCATTTCGAGATGTGAAGAGCCCGCCACCCCGATGGAGGGCATGGTGGCCGTGCCCACGATGGTGAGCGTGGTGCGGGCCGATCCCGCTCCGCCTACCTGCACGGTGTCGCCAAGGTGCTTGTGGAGCTCGGCCAGGGTGGCCGCCCCCAACACCACCTCGTTGCCACTGGTGAACCCGTGCCCGGAGAGGGGCGTTGGCCCGACCGGGGCGCCGGGGTTGCCACCCATGACCGGCACGTCTATCCCATCGATGTCCAGCGTCGAGAAGTACACCCCCGCCCAGCCGGCCACATAGGGGTCGGCTGACAGCTGGTGTTCGACGGGTGGCCCCGGGACATCGCCGAGCCCACCCCCACCGTCGATCTCGTAGGTCCAGTTCCAGCCGTAGAGGGAAGGATGGGAGACCAGCGTGCCCATGCTGGACCCGAACGTGATGGTGCTGACCACGACCACGACGGCGAGGATGGCCCCCAGGACGGCCGACCGTACCGGCACACTGTTGCGGCCCACGCCGGGATCCAGGGCCAAGCGGACCCCGGCGACTGCGGCCGGGGGCAGTCCCGTCGCCGCGGCGACCCGCGTCACCCCTGACCCACCTTCGCGCGGCAGCCGCGCGGCCACGCGGTGCGGCGCCCCCCGGTAGGCCAGCACCAGGGCGAGCGTCCCGAGTCCGACCAGCAGTGCCCCCACCCCGGCACCGACCACGGTCCAGTCCACCCGGAAGGCGAACGGGAGGATCGGTCCGATCGGGCCGAGCGGCCCAACCGGCGAGAGGGCGATGGCGATCGCCCCGGCCAGCAGCGAGCCGATGAGCACGGCGGCGAGCGAGCCGATGAGCCCGTCGGCGACGGTCATGGCCGGACCCGCTCCCAGGGCGCGCACCACGTCGAGGTCGCCCGCGCCGAGCCGGATCCGGCGCCCCATGACCTGGGCGCAGATGAGAAGCGCGGCCAGGCCGGCGATGCCGCCGAACACACCCAGGGCGATGGACTCGGGCTTAAGTGTCCGCTCGGCCCTGCTTTCCACGTCGCGCTCTTCGACGTGTGTGAACGGCACACCCCGGGGGAGCAGACCGCGCAGTTCCGCCTCGACGGACGAGTAGTAGGGGCTGTTGAACCCCCCCTCGAGGGTGAGGGCGCTCTCCATGTCGCTGGAACAGCAGGCCAGGAGCTTGCGGGTGAAGGCCGGCGTGAACTCCACGATGGTGCCGCTGTTGGCGCTGTCCTGGTCCTGGAACAAACCGTCTACGTCGACGGCTCCGACGCCGACCAGCGTGACCCGCATTCGCTGATCCCTTGGCACCTTGAAGGCCGCCGAAGAGCCCTCCGAAATGCCGGTGTCGTTGGTGATCCATCCGATGTCGACCGATTCGCCGAGGTGCAGCCCGAAGAGGCGCGCCGTCGCCGAGTCCATGACGAACTCGTCGGCCTTCGTGGGGTTGGCCAGGCGCCCATGGGTGACGATGATGCGGTCCTCGTTGAAGCCCAGGCCGTCAATGCTCCCATTGGGCCCTATCCCGTTTGACGCCGGGAGCGACTCCCCGTCCTTGGTCACCGGCCCGGCGTTGATCCCCACTTCTGATTCGACCTTCTCCACGTGGGGCAGGTGGGCGATCTTGCGGAGGAGGGTGGGGTTGTACGCCGAGTTGAGGCCGATCTCGGGGTTGTAGAAGCCGTCGAGCACGAAGAGGTCCGGTGTGTCGGTGCTGGTGGCAAAGTCGGCGGGTGAGGATTCGGTGGTCCGGGCGGCGGCGATGGCCCCCATGGAGAGGCCGCCCAGCAGGCTGGTGAGGAGGACTACGGCGAGCAGGCCGCCCCCGCGTTGTCGCAAAGTGGTGCGGAAGCGGTACCAGGCGAAGGAGAGCGTCCGGGTCTTCACGGTGGCACGCCGTTCACCGACCGCTCAACTCGTTCGGGGCCTCGAGGCGGCCCAGATCATGGAGCACGGTGTTGGCGGCTCCTTCACCGCACATGCCGTGCACCCCACCGCCCGGCGGGGTGGAGGCCGAGCAGAGATAGACCCCCTTGGCCCCGGTGCGGTACGGGTTCCATTGCGCCGTGGGCCGGAAGATGGTCTGCCGCAGCGTCGCGGCGCCGGCGTTGATGTCGCCGCCGACATAGCTCGGGTTGTGCGCCTCGGTCTGGGTGGCGGTGCTGATCGCGTAGCCAAGGATGAGGTCCCGGAAGCCGGGCGCGAACCGCTCGATCTGCGCTTCTATCCGTTCGCGCATGTCGACGTCGGAGCCGTTGGGCACATGGCAGTAGGCCCAGAGGGTGTGCTTCCCGGCCGGTGCCCTGGTCGGGTCGATCAGGCTGGGCT
>DASXZJ010000004.1:0-12672 GCA_036502025.1 Acidimicrobiales bacterium
AAGGCGCCGTTAGCGCCGCCGCTCGAGCCACCCGACGAGGAGGGCGATGACCCGCGGATCGGCCCGGAGCCAGTGGCCGGCGCCGTAGACGACACGGAGGTCGGCCGGTCCGGTAGCCGCGTCGGCCAGGACGCGGGCGTCGTCGACCGGGATGCTCGGATCGTCCGAGCCGTGCACGACCAATAGCGGCCGACCCTTGAGGAGTCCGGCGTCCTCCTTGGGGTGGAAGATCAAGAACTCCTTGGCCCAGGTATCTGGGTTGCCTGGGTAGCCGGCGCTGCGGATGATGCCCGAGCGCACGCACCGATCAACCAGCGCGAGAGGATCGCTGGTCAGCGAATCGAGCGTGGCCGGAGTGCCCAGACAGGCCACTCCCGCGATGCGGGCGTCGGTGGCGGCCAGGTGGAGGGCAAGGACGCCCCCGAAGCCGAAGCCGACCAGCCAGCGCGGGGCGTCAGCGGGGACCTCGGTGTCGATCACAAGGGCCAGGTCGTCCAACCAGCCCTGCGCCGAGAAATCGCCGGCGGATTCCCCCGCGCCGCGCAGGGTTCCGGCCACCGCCCGCCAACCGGTCTCGCGGGTGAGCCGATCAGCCAGGGCGGGGTAGGTATGCGCCACGTCACTGGCCGAGCCCTTGGCCCGAGGTAAGTCGTGGCAGAGCACCACATGGCCGGTCAGCGGTGCGCCGGGGGGCGTCGAGGTGGCGTACGACCAGAGACCGCCTACGCCGCCAGGCAGGAGCCGGAGTGGCCCCGACACGCTAAATGCCGATGCGCTGGGCCAGAAGCTCGCGGTGGTAGGCCGGATCGCCGAGCAGCAGCTCCGAGGACTTAGCCCGCTTGAAGTACAGGTGGGCCGGGTGCTCCCAGGTGAAGCCGATGCCGCCGTGGATCTGGATGTTCTCGGCCGCGGAGTGGAAGTAGGCCTCCGAGCAGTACGACTTGCACAGCGACGCCACCACCGGCAGCTCGTCGGAGTCCTCGGCCGCGGCCCAGGCGGCGTAATAGGCCGCCGACTTGGCCGACTCCACCTCGAGCAGCATGTCGGCGCACTTGTGCTTAATGGCCTGGAAGCTCCCGATCGGTCGCCCGAACTGGATGCGGGTCTTGGCGTATTCGACCGAGGCGTCCAGCACGCGCTGGGCTCCGCCCACCTGCTCGGCGGCCAACGCGATGGCAGCCAGGTCGAGTGTCTTGGACAGGCCGGCCTCGGCACCACCGTCAGTGCCGATCAACGAGGCCGGCGTTCCGGAGAACTCCAGCCGCGCCTGCTTGCGGGTCTGGTCCATCGTCGGCAGCGGCGTCCGGGTCAGTCCGGCGGCGTCACCCTGGACGGCGAAGAGGGACACGCCCTGGCCCGTGCGGGCGGCCACCACGATGAGGTTGGCCGTGTGACCGTCGATCACGAACATCTTGTGGCCGTTGAGCACCCAGCCGTCGCCGCCCTTCTCGGCCGCGCACTCAATCCCGCTGAAGTCCCACTTGCCGTTGTCCTCGGTGATGGCCAGCGTGGCGATCGTCTCGCCCGAGGCGATGCCCGGGAGGAGGTTCTTCTTGGCGTCGTCGTCCCCCGAAGTCAGCAGGGCGTTGGCGGCCAGGGCGACCGTCGAGAAGAAGGGGGCGCACAGCAGGGCGGCGCCCATCTCCTCGAGCACCACGATGAGCTCGACGTAGGTGAAGCCTGAGCCGCCGAACTCCTCGGGAATGGTCAGTGACTGCAGGCCGAGCTGATCGGCCATCTGGCTCCACACCGCCGGGTCGTACCCCTCGGTGGTCTCCATCAAGCGGCGCACCTCTGTCTCGGGTGACTTCTCGGCCAGGAAACGGCGGACGGCGGTGCGCAGTTCCTCCTGCTCATCACTGAAGGCGAAATTCATGCTGGCTGGTCTACCAGAACATGGGCCACTGCGACCAGAAGGCCCCTGGCTGTGGGACGCTGGAGGGCATGGGACAGCTGGAGATGATCTGGAGTGACGCCCGGGCCGAAGTGCACCAAATTGTGGTCGGCCCGATGGACAACAACGTCTACGTGATCCGCTGCCGCCGATCGGGCGACGCCCTGCTGATCGACGCGGCGAACGAGCACGAGGCCCTGCTGGAGATCTGCACCCGCCTGGGCGTCGGCCAGGTGGTCGAGACGCACGGCCATTGGGACCACATCCAGGCCGTGCCCGCCGTGCGCGAGGCCGGGATCGGGGTGGCGGTCACCCAGGCTGACGCCGGCATGCTGCCCAGCTATGACCAGATTCTGGGCGACGACGAGCTCCTGAGCGTGGGTGACCTGCGGATTCGCACCCTGACCACGCCCGGGCACACGCCCGGGTCCATCTGCTTCGCGCTGGAGGAGACCCCCCTGCTCTTCACCGGGGACACCCTCTTCCCAGGTGGCCCGGGGAACACCAAGCTCGAAGGGGGCGACTTCGAGGCGATCATCACCTCCATCGAGCGGCGGATCTTCGCCAAATTCGACCCCGCCACGGTGGTCCTGCCTGGCCATGGGCTGGCCACCACCATCGGCAACGAGGCCCCCCACCTGGGTGTATGGATCGACCGTGGCTGGTAGCCGGCCTCCGTGTCGCTAAACCCGACCAAAACGGTAGACTTTTAGCAATGGCACCACAGGCACCGGCGGCACCCCTCCTCGAGATCCGCGACCTCCACGTCGAAGCCGAAGGGCACCAGATCCTGCGCGGGGTGAACCTTTCGGTAGGCGCGGGCGAAGTGCACGCCCTGATGGGTCCCAATGGCGCGGGCAAGTCGACCCTGGCCGGCGCGCTGATGGGCCACCCGTCCTACACCGTCACCACCGGCTCGATCCTGCTCGACGGCGAGGACGTGACCTCCTGGGCCACCGATGTCCGCTCCAAGGCCGGCCTGTTCCTCGCCTTCCAGTATCCCGAGTCGATCGAGGGTGTCTCGGTCACCCAGTTCCTGCGCCAGGCCATGGCGGCCCGTACCGAGGACGAGGTCTCGGTGCTCGAAGTGCGCGTGCTGATGACCGAGTGGATGGAGCGCCTCGGCATGGACAAGTCGTTCGCCACCCGCCATCTCAACCAGGGCTTCAGCGGCGGCGAGAAGAAGCGCAACGAGATCCTACAGATGGCCCTCCTCAAGCCCCGGGTGGCCGTCCTCGACGAGACGGACTCCGGACTCGACATCGACGCTCTGCGAGTGGTGGGCCGAGGTGTCCACGCCGTGCGCGACGAGCGGCCCGAACTCGGGGTGCTGGTCATAACCCACTACCAGCGCCTGCTCGATGAGCTCAAGCCCGACATCGTCCACATCCTCGTCGACGGCCGGATCGCCGAGAGCGGCGGACCCGAGCTGGCCCAGCGGGTCGAGCTCGAAGGTTACGGAGCCTGGCAATGACGCAGACGCCGACCGCCCCGCTCAACGTCGAGGCCCTCCGCAAGGACTTCCCTCTCCTCTCCCGCCGGGTGCACGACCGCCCGATCGTCTACCTCGACTCAGCCTCCTCGGCCTTGCAACCGCACGTCGTGATCGACGCCATGACGCGCTACTACGAGACGACCCACGCCAACGTGCACCGCGGCGTCTACGCCACGGCGGAGGAGTCGACCCACCTCTACGAAAACGCCCGCCTGGTGGTGGGCCGTTTCATCGGCGCGCCCGACCCGGCCCACGAGATCGTCTTCGCCAAGAACACGACGGAGGCACTCAACCTGGTGGCCCACACCTGGGGCCGCGCCAACCTCAAGGCGGGCGACCGCATCCTGCTCACCGAGATGGAGCACCACGCCAACATCGTCCCCTGGCTCATGCTGGCCGAGGAGATCGGCCTCGAGCTTCGCTACCTGCCCGTCGACGCCGAGGGTCGCCTCGACCTCGACGACCTGAACACCTTGGTCGACGGGGTGAAGCTGGTGGGGATCAGCGCCATGTCCAATGTGCTCGGGACCATCAATCCCCTGGCCGAGATCGCCACCGCCGCCCACCGCGCCGGCGCCCTTGTGGTGGCAGACGGCGCGCAACTCGTCCCCCACTCCCCGATCGATGTGACGGCGCTCGGGGCCGACTTCCTGGCCTTCTCCGCTCACAAGATGATGGGCCCGACCGGGATCGGCGTCCTGTGGGCTCGGGCCGAACTGCTCGAGGCCATGCCGCCGTTCCTCGGTGGGGGCGGCATGATCCTCGACGTGAAGCTCGACTCGTTCCGGGCCGCCCCACCCCCGGCGCGCTTCGAGGCCGGCACCCCGCCGATCGCCGAGGCGGTCGGGCTCACCGCCGCCGTCGACTACCTGAGCGAAATCGGGATGGACCGGATCCGGGCGCACGAGCTCGCGTTGACCAATTACGCGCTGGCTCGGCTGGACGAGAAGCTGGGCGCCGACTGCCGCATCTTCGGTCCCCCGGCCGGCGAGGACAGGGGCGGCGTCATGTCCATCGCCTACCGCGATGTGCACGCGCACGACCTGGCCCAGGTGCTCGACCAGTTCGGCGTCTGCGTGCGGCCGGGCCACCACTGCGCCAAGCCCCTCATGCGCAAGCTCGGCGTCCAGGCCACGGCGCGAGCCTCGTTGTCCCTGTTCAGCGACGAGCACGACATCGAAGTGTTGATCGAAGGATTGGTGGAAGCCGGTAGATTGTTCGGGTGATGGCCGACCTGGAAGAGCTGTACCGCGAGATCATCCTCGACCACTACCGCTCACCGAGAAACCGTGGCGAACTCGACTCACCACCGGCCCACCGGGTGGAGGGTTTCAACCCCCTCTGCGGTGACGAGGTGGTCATCAGCCTCCTGGTCGAGGACGGCAAGCTGGCCGACGTCAAGATCGGCGGCTCGGGCTGCTCCATCAGCCAGTCCTCGGCCTCCCTCATGTCATCCGCGGTCAAGGGCAGGCCGGTCGACGAGGTGCATCAGCTCATCCACACCTTCAAGGGCATGATGTCGATCCACGAGGCGCTGCTCGGCCGGGACGGAGAGGTCGAGGAGCCCGAGGTGATCGACCTCGACAAACTGGGCGAGCTGGCCGCGCTCCAGGGCGTCGTCAAGTTCCCGGTCCGGATCAAGTGCGCCACCCTCAGTTGGAACGCGCTGGCGCAGGGCCTCGACGAAGTGGCGGCCGAAGCCTCCTAGTGACCTGAGTCATAAATAGTTCCGCAGGTATTCGCGGAGTCGCGCGTTCCTTCCGTCGTCAGCGACGATGGGAGGCACATGTCCGCTCCGATGCCCGAACCGCTTGTATTGAGTGACGATGAGCGCACGACGCTCGTGCGCTGGGCCCGTCGGCCCAAGAGCGGACAAGCGCTTGCGTTGCGCTGTCGGATCGTCTTGGCCTGTGCCGAAGGTGGCCACTTCAACGAGGTCGCCAAGCAGCTCGGTGTCGACCGCTCCACGGTGCGCAAGTGGCGCCACCGCTTCGCTGAACTACGCCTCGATGGCCTTCACGACGAGCCAAGGCCGGGCGCGCCGCGCAGCATCGGTGACGACGACGTCGAGCCCGTGATCGTCAAGACCCTCGAAGAAACGCCGAGCGACGCCACCCACTGGTCGACGAGGTCCATGTCCAAAGCGACGGGGATGAGCCAGTCTGCGGTCTCGCGTATTTGGCGGGCCTTCGGTCTCAAGCCGCATCTCGTCGAGACCTTCAAGCTCAGCCCCGACCCGCTCTTCGTCGAGAAGGTGCGCGACGTGGTGGGCCTCTACATCAACCCACCTGAAGGAGCCCTCGTCCTCTGCGTCGATGAGAAGACCCAGGTTCAGGCGCTCGATCGCACCGCGCCGGTGCTCCCGCTGCGCCCCGGGCTCCCCGAGCGCCGCACCCATGACTACGTGCGAGGTGGCACCACCAACCTCTATGCCGCTCTCGACGTTGCCTCGGGGCATGTGATCACCGACATGACCGAGCGCCACCGGGCCCAAGAGTTCCGGCGCTTCTTGAACCTGATCAACCGCAGCGTGCCCGAGGATCTTGACGTGCACCTGATCGTCGACAACGTCTCGACACACAAGACACCCGAAATCAAGCGCTGGCTCCTACGCCATCCGCGCTTTCACCTGCACTTCACGCCCACGTACAGCTCATGGATCAACCTCATCGAGCGCTGGTTCGCCGAGCTCACCAACAAGTGGCTCCGCCGAGGCACCCATCGCTCGACCAAGGAACTCGAAGCGTCCATCTCCCGTTGGGTCGAGCAGTGGAACGCAGAACCCAAGCCCTTCGTCTGGCACAAGAGCGCTGACGAGATCCTCGACACGCTCGCTAGCTACTGCGAGCGGATCTCTGACTCAGGTCACTAGGTCCGGTAAAGCCCGATCAGCTGGCGAGCGGGTCGCGGTGGAGCCAGGCCAGCAGATCGGTGGGAGCCATCGTGGCGACCCGCTCCAGGTAGCGCTCGACCTCCCCGCTCGACAGCACCTCGCGTCCCTCGCCCGGAGAACCCCGCCGGAAGAACCGGGCGCTGTCCTTGAGCACACCCAACCCGTCGGGCACCACCCGCGCCGCCTGGGCGGCCATGGACTCGAAGCGCGCCGCATCCACCAGGGCGGGCCAGGCCTCGGCGGCCGGTTCGGCACCGAGGCGCGACGCCAGTCGTCGCATCTCACCCTCGAGGTCCGCCCACAGATCCTCGTAGCGCACGAGGACCACGTTCGCCTCGTCCCGAAGAAGCCAGGCGTCCGACAGGTGCCACATGACCCCGGGGAGGGAGTCCAACGCCTCGGCTGGCGGGCCCGACCAGTCGATCCACGAGAGCAGCCATGCCCGGAGCGGCGGCGGGGTCAGCTCCGGCCCGGCGGGAGGCGCCTGCCCGGTTAGCTCGCGCAGCCGCACCCGGTCGAGGTTGGCTTGCTGGTGGTACAGCGACACCGCCATATCGAGCGGGTGCCGGGCCACGACGATGTAGGTAGCCCGCTCGTCCAGCGGAAGACCGTCGAGCGGGGTGTGCGTCTTGATCACCCGTCGATGCGATTGCGCCTCCAGCTGGCCGAAGACGCTGCCGCGGCTCGACACCAGCCAGTCCAGCCACGGCGAGAGCTCGCCCAGTGGTACGGGTAGTTCGGGCGACCCGATCACCAGCATGGCGGCAATCATCTGGACCCACGTCGTGCCGCTCTTCGAACGCGTGCTGATCACGATGTCGCCCGAGCGGAACGGGAAGTCGAGCCAACGGCCGCTGTCCTCGTCGCGGGACCGGTAACGGACCACGGGCGCCCGGTTCACCCGATCAGCTGGGCGTGCAGGGGGTCGGGTTGTACGACGGCGGCGGCGTCGTGGTCGGTGTCACGCTCGACGAACCCGGGGAGGCCCCCGCGGTGGTAGGGGTGACCTCGGGTGGCGGCACGGACTCGCCGCCGGCGTTGGGTGCCGGGTCGGTGGGCGTCACCAGCGACGACCCGAAGATGTTCACCAGCATCTGCTGCGTGGCGGGCTCGTCCACCGTCAGCACGTCGCCCAGGCCACCGAAGGCGGTGCTGGGCACCGTGGGCAGCGTCTGTGCCACCAGGCCCGCCGGGTTGAAGGAGTGATAGGCCTCGAACAGGCCGATCACCTCACTGGCGCTGAACCCGTCGTCAATGACCAGGCCCTTGTGGAGCGAGCTCACGAAGTTGTTGACGGCCAGGGGATTCAGGATCTTGGACTTAGCCGCCGCGATGAGGGCGCGGATGAAAACATCCTGACGCTGGATGCGGCCGAAATCGCTCGTCGGGTCGTACTGCCAGTAGCCGTTCTTGAAGTACTCGTAGTGGCGGGCCCGAGCCACGGCCAACGCCTGGAACCCGGTCACCAGCTGGCAGCCGGTGGTGGTGATGTTGAGACCCGAGTAGGAGTCCTTGGCCGGATAGTTGAAGTTGAGGTACACGCCGCCCAGGGCGGTCACCGCGTCCTGGAAGCCGGAGAAGTCGAGCTCGACGACGTGGTTGATCGTGACGCCGAAGTTGGCCTGAATGGTCTTGACGAGCTGGTCGGCTCCCGAGTTGAACGACGAGTTGATGCGGTTGTACTGGCCGAACTGGGAGACATCCTTCCCGAGCATGGACGCCACAGTGTCCCGGGGGATCGACACGATCCCGATGGCGTGGGTGGACGGCGTGACGCGCCACAGCTGCAACACATCGCTGCGCTGGCCTGTCACTTCCGACGCCGAGCCGAAGTGGGCGGCGTTCTCGCCGACCCGGGAATCCGAGCCGATGACCAGGATGGTGAAGGGTGCCCCGCTCTCGACCGCCTTCTCGTCCCCGACGTGGAGACCGTTGATGCTGTCGATGCCGCGCTGGAGGTACCAGTAGCCGCCGCCCGCGATGAGCAGGATCAACACCAGCAGCGACGTCAATACGGTCACGACCTTGCGCCGCCTGCTCCAGCGCTTCCGGCGCCGCCCGCCTCCGGACTGATCGATCTTGGCGCCGAGCGCCTGGAGGCCGGACTGGTTGGCCACCGAGGGTGCAACGGGGCCCGTCCCCACTTTCCGCCCGAGGGCCTCCAAACCGCTGGCGTTAGGAGGCTGACCACGGCGGCCGCGGCGAGGACGTGAGCGATCGTCGGCCATCTAGCGGGCCGGATCCTTCTGATCGGTGACGACCACCATCAACATGGTCGGGGATCGTAGGACGCAACCGTCGAGGTCCCCGACGACGTCGAACCCCCGCCGGTGGCCGATGTACCCGACCCGGTCGAAGGCGTGTCGCCGCTCGCCGTGGCTTCGGACCCTCCGGTACTCGCGGCCGACGTGGATTCGGGCTCGCCGTACTGGTCGAGTGGCGGGGTCGTCGCCGAGTTGGGCGCCACGCCCAGGAACTCGGTGATCATCTGGGCGGCTTGGGGCTCCTCGGTGACCTCGACCGACTCGTTGTCGTAGGGCGCGTAGTTGGCCGGCACGGTGGGCAGGGTGTACGTCTTGAGTGAGGATCCCGAGAAGGCGTGGTAGCGCTCAGCCAGCGAGAGCAGGGCGGTGGCGCCCAACTTGTTGTCCAGGGTGACGTCGTGGGTGAGCGACGAAATGAACGAGGCCGCCGCGATCGGGTTGTAGGTCGACTTCGCCTTGTTGACCACCGCCTCAATGATCAGGTCCTGGCGCTCAATCCGGCCGATGTCCCCGCTGCCGTCGCTCTGCCATTCGCCGTCCTTGTAGTACTCGAAGTGGCGCGAACGAGAGAGCGCGAGTGCCATCTGCCCGCTGAGCACCTGGCACCCCGTCGACGGGATGTTGAGACCCGTGCAGTTCTCTATGACACCGTTCCCGTTGCAGTCGCCGTAGTCCCGGACCGGGTAGGGCAGGTCCATGGACACGCCGTTGAGGGCTGTAACCGCGTCCATGAGGCCGAAGAAGTTGACCACGATCCAGTGGGTGATGGGGATACCGAAGGTGTTCTCAATCGTCTTGACCAGCCCGTTGGCCCCCGTGCCGTTCGGGTTGGGATCGTTCGGCCCGGACGCGAAGGCGGCGTTCATCTTGTTCTTGGTCGAGACCCCCGACGAGGCCGGCACGCCCGAGAGCGTCACGAAGGTGTCGCGGGGGATGGAGAGGACGCTGGCGGTGCCGGTCTTGGGGTCGACGTGGATGATCTTGATGGTGTCGCTGCGCTGGCCGCCGGCGGTCACGTCGTTGCCGAACTGCTTGGCCTCGGCCGTCGTCTCGCCGACCCGGGTGTCGGAGCCCACCACCAGCACGTTGTAGGGCGCCCCGTCGGCCACCGCCACGCAGTTGGCGCAGGGGGCAGTTTTGATCCGGCCGAACTCGTAGCGGAAGTACCCGTAGCCCGCCGCGGCGATGAAGATCAGCAGGGCGGCCGCGATCACCAGCACCCGGAGAGCCCGCTGCCCCGCCGTGCGCCGTTTCCGGCCCGACCGCCGGCGCCGGCGGCGGGACGACGAGCCATCGATCTGCGCGCCGAGCGCCAGCAACCCTGATTGGTTGGCGGCCGAGGGTGGCCTGGAGGCGGCGTTGCCCTGGACCGCGTGACCGAGGGCCTCGAGCCCGCCCGCGTCAGCACGTTTACCGCGTCTGCTGGGGGAACGACGGGACCCGTCGTCCGGTGGACGACCGTTCGCCATGGCCGTTCACGGTACCAAGCCCGCTACGGCCGGTGAGGTCACCCGGCGGCGCCGGCCCCCTTGTAGGCGGCGTAGCCGGTCCGTTCCAATTCGAGGGCCAGTGCCGCGTCACCCCTGGCCACGATGCGTCCGCCCACCAGAACGTGCACCATGTCCGCCTCCAGTTCGACCAGGAACTGGTTGAAATGGGTGATGGCCAGGATGCCCACCTGCCATTCCGAAGTGGCCAACTGGAGCCGGCGCGCCACCTCGCCCAGCGCGTCGACGTCGAGACCCGAGTCGATCTCGTCGAGGATGCACAATGCCGGTTGGAGGACGCCGAGCTGCACCATCTCCGTCCGCTTCTTCTCACCGCCGGACAGGTCGACGTTCAGCGGTCGCGACAGCAGGCTCGGATCGAGCCCGACGGCCCCGGCTTCGGCCGCCATCCGACTCTCCAGCGTGGCGCTGTCCCTGCCGTCGACCGCCGCGCTGAGCAGTGAGCGCAGGCCGACCCCGGGAACCTCGACGGGCTGCTGCAGGGCAAGGAACAAACCGGCCCGGGCGCGCTCCCAGGCGGGCCGACCGACCAGCTCCTGCCCGTCCATGCGGATGCTGCCGGCGGTCACCGTGGTGCCGGGCCGGCCCATGAGGGCGTGGGCCAGGGTGCTCTTGCCCGAACCGTTGGGGCCCATGATGACGTGCACCTCGCCACTCCGGACGGTGAGGTCGATGCCGTGCAGGACCTCCTGGCCCCCCGCCATGGCGACCAACCCTTCAACCTCGAAGACGTGCTCGCTCACGGCAGCACCACCGACACGGAGCCATCGGCGATCTCCACCTCGTAGACGGCGACGGCGTGAGTGGCGGGGAGAGAGCACGGGCAGCCCGTCCGCAGGTCGAAGGTGCTGCCGTGCCGCGGGCATTCGATCTCGCGTTCGTCCACCCAGACCTCGCCTTCGGCGAGGGAGTAGTCCTCGTGGCTGCACCGGTCGTCGATGGCGTAGAACTCGTCGTCCGTGCGCACCAGCGCGATCCGGCGCCCACCCACGTCGAAGCGGCGGGCCTGGCCGGACGGCAGCTCGTCGATCCGGCAGAGCGTGATCGTCTCAGGCATGCGCCGACTCCCGGACCAGGCGACGGTTGGCGAACGCCGTGTCGAGACGGGCGTGCACTTCGTCCTGGAGCAGGGCGGTGGCGGCCGAGACCGGGCCCCGATCGATGATGGCGTCGAAGAACCCCTGCACGATGAGCCCCTCGGCCACCTCGGGCGCCACACCACGGGACTCGATGTAGTAGCGCTGGTCCTCGTCGATCGGCCCCACCGTCGAGGCGTGGGCGCACTTCACGTCGTTCTCCAGGATGTCGAGGTTGGGCACCGAGTCCGCATGCGCGCCCTCGTCCAGAACGAGGTTGTGGTTGGTCTGTCGAGCGTCGGTGCGCACGGCCCCGCGGTGGACCCGGATGAGGCCGCTGTACACCGAGCGCGAGTTGCCGGCCACGGCACCCTGGCACAGCAGCTCACTGCTGGTGCGCGGCGCCACGTGGTCCTGCAGGGTGCGGATGTCGTGCACCTGCGTGCCGTTCCCGACGTAGGCCGACAGGATCTCGCAGTGCGCGCCGCGGCCCCGGGCCGCAATGTCGGTCCGCACCCGGTCGTAGTCGGCGCCCAGGCCGACGGTGAAGGTCCGCAAGGTGGCGTCCTTCTCCGCGGCGCCGCTGAGGCGGGCGATCGACCACACCGAATCGGACAGCACCTGCAGCGACACGTACGAGAGGCGCGACCCGTCGCCGGCCGTCAGTTCGGTCACCGGCACCACCAGAGAGCGGGTCCCAACGGACGGCCCGGCAAATATCTCGACCACGGCCGCCTGCGCGTTGGCCCCGAGCCGGACGGCAGTCCGGGGGAAGGCGGCCGAGCCGACCTCGCCTCCCTCGCACCAGTGGACGATGAGGATCGGATGGGGCACGAGGACACCGGCCGGCACATCGACGATGGCCGCGTCGGGCATGAAGGCGTCGTTGAGCCGGACCAGCGCGTCCCCGCCGACCTGAACGCTGCCCAGCAGGTCGGCGGCGTCGGGCACGTCGGCTGTCCGCCCGAAGCCGAAGAGCGCATCGTCCCCCGACACTCCGAAGGGGCCCGGTTGGCCGTTGTGCACGGTCACCTGACCCGAAAGGGCGCCCAGCTTCGACGCCATGGCGTCGCTGAAGGAGGCTCCCTCCTCCGACCGGGGGCCGGTCCCCGTCGCAACGGGGGTGAAGGACTCCAGATCGAGCTCGTTGATGGGCGAGTAGCGCCACACCTCTTCACTCTCGGTGGGCACGGAGGACGCTGCGAAAGCCAAAATGCCCTCGGCGCGTCGATCCTGGAGCCATCGGGGTCCCGCCAGGGCGGCGGCGCCCTCAGCGTTGAACGTGTGCAGGGTGGACCTCTTTCAGGTGCGGGTGCGGCCCCATGCACTCTACCGGCCCGAAAGAGCAACCTTTTCGGCCCTCAACTGGCCTTACGCCTCCCCCTCGGCCCAGGCCCGGAGCGGGGCCCAACCGCGCCCTCAGGCGCTCCCGGCCCCGTTGACGGTGTTGGCGGCGATGGAATTGAACATCTGATTGACCATCTTCTTCAGCTTCGGCTTGTCGCTCTGCTTGGCGATCACGACCGCGAACGCACCGTCGCC
>DASXZJ010000005.1:0-19706 GCA_036502025.1 Acidimicrobiales bacterium
GAGCTGGGGCAAAAGTTCGGCCTCGGTCGAGGAGAGGGAGAGCAGTTCGGAGGCGGCCGCCAGCTCGCCGGGAGACTGGGCGTAGACGACACGCGTCTCGGAGTCGGCCAGCAGTCCCTGGGCCAGGGCCACCTGCTCGGAATCCGACGCGCCGACCGAACGCAGGTCCGACACCCGGTGCAGCACCGCGATGTTCGAGACACCCAAGGCGCGCGACAGCTTCCAGGAGGACTGCAGCCAGCGGGCCACACCGAGATTGGAGAGGATGGCCCAGGCCTCGTCGACGACCAGGTAGATGTGCGACCCCGCGGCGCGACTCGCCGTTGTCCGCGCCAGGGCCGCCTGCAGCCACGACGTGGCGCACGCCATCAACACGCCCAGCGCCGTCGACGTGTAGAGCGCGGAGAGATCGAGAACCACCAGCGGTGCAGAGAGGTCCAGGCCGGGTGTGGTGAGCCCGTCGAACATGCCATGCAGATCCCCGTGCACCAGGCGGCGCAACTCGAGCGCGATGTCACGCCCGTCCTCAAGAAGGTCGCGTTGCTCAGTGCGCAACGACAGGGCGGCGTCGGCGGTGGGTGCCAGCAGGGCGTCGACCACCGAGGGCACGGTGGGGACGGCCGACCGCGCCGCGGCCGAGACGAGCGCCACGCTCAGGGCGGCGCGCTCGCGGGGGACCAGGTTGCGTCCGAGACAAGCGGCGGCCAGGGAGGCCAGTAACTCCATCTGCCGTCGCGCTGTGCTGCCCGCGCCGTCGCGCGCGCCGTCGGCGCGCTCGGGACCCGGGTCCAGAGGATTCAGCCTGACCGCGCCGCCCGGCCGCAGTGCCACCGGTCGAACGCCCCACGCCGCGGCCAGATCGGCATATTCACCCTTCGGATCGACCACCCAGGCCCGGCGGCCGAAGACCGCCTGGCGCCACAGGAAGGTCTTGACGAAGGCGCTCTTGCCCCGGCCGATCTGCCCGAAGACGACCATGTTCGGATTCGAGACGACCCCCAGGCCATAGAGCTCGAAGGGATCGAACACGAAGGAGCCGCCCAGGAGGTCATCGCCGATTACCACGCCCCGCTGGCCCAGGCCCGCCTCGGCGATGAAGGGATAGGCCGCCCCGAGGTTGCGGGTGGTCACCTGGTGGGCCGGGACCCGTGGGCTTCGATCCATCACAGGGAAGAAAGGTCGGGTGCGAGCCTCGGTGTCCTCGGAATCTCAGCCCGGCGCGATGAACCCCGTCTCATAGGCGATGACCACCAGCTGGGCCCGGTCCCGGGCCCCGAGCTTCATCAGGACCCGGCTCACATGGGTCTTCGCCGTGGCGGCGCTCATGTGCAGCTGCTCGGCCAGTTCGTGGTTGGACCGGCCCTTGGCCACCAGGGCAAAGACCTCACGCTCCCGATCGGTCAAGGTGTCGATGGCGCCGGTGGAAGAGTCCGGTCGAACCTCCCGGCTGGCGAAATCGGCGATCAGCCGCCGGGTCACGCTCGGCGCCAGTAGGGCGTCGCCGGCGGCGATGACCCGGATGGCCGCCAACAGCTCGGCTGGGGGGGTGTCCTTCAACATGAACCCGCTCGCACCAGCGCGCAACGCCGCGTAGACGTACTCGTCGAGATCGAAGGTGGTCAGTATCAGGATCCGCGGGGGGCGGTCGGGCGGGCCGCGCAGGATGCGGCGCGTCGCCTCGATCCCGTCCATCACCGGCATCCGCACGTCCATGAGCACCACGTCTGGTCGGGTGGCCTCGACCACGGCGACGGCTTCGGCGCCATCGGAGGCCTCGCCGAGCACGGCCAGGTCGTTGGCCGAGTCCACCAGCACACGGAAGGCGCCTCTGACCAGGGCCTGGTCGTCGGCCACCACCACTCCGATGGTCATCGGTCGGAGGACTCGAACGGCAGGCGGGCGTGCACTTCGAATCCACCTCCGTGGCCCGGAGCCGCGGTGAGGACGCCGCCGAACATGGCGGCTCGCTCGCGCATGCCGATGATCCCATGATGCGCCCCGCTCGCGTCGTCAACCCTCGGGGCGAGCAGGGCCCCGTTGGGCCCGACCGGTCCTTGGTCGACGACGCTGATGACGACGGCACCGCTCTCGAAGGTGATGTCCACCTCGGCGCAGGACGTTCCCGCATGCTTGGTGACATTGGTCAGCGCCTCCTGCACGATGCGGTAGGCGGAAAGATCCAGGCTGGGTGACAAGGCAACCGTCCGGCCGTGCCGGCGGCAGGTGACAGAGAGTCCCGCGCCGCGCAGTTGGGACAGGAGTTGCTCCAGATCGGCCAGGCCCGGCGCCGGGGCCAGAGTTGGCTCTCCGGAGTCATTCCGACGCAGGACACCAAGGACCCGTCGTAGCTCCTCGAGAGCCGAGCGGCTGGTCGTCTCGACCGCGGCCAGAGCCCTTCGGGCTTCCTCTGGTTGCCGGTCGAGCACGTGCCCTCCCACGGCGGATTGGATGGCGATGACGCTGAGGCTGTGGGCGACTACGTCGTGGAGTTCCCTGGCGATCTGGAGGCGCTCTTCGACAATCGACTGCTCGGCCCGCTCCATCTCCCATCGTTGGCGCTGTTCGGCTTGCCGGGCCATCCCGGTGACATAGGCCCGCCGGGAGCGGATGCTGTCACCGACGAACCACGCCGCACCGGCAATGACGATGTTGGTCGTCACGTCGTTGAGGTTCAAGGTTGCGTTGCCCCGACCTAACCGCACGAGCTCGGCAACCCCGAGCGAACCGAGGAGAACCAGCCCGACCGAACACAGTGCCGCCACCGATTGCCGCCGCTCATACTGCGTGGCCACGATGTACAACGGGAGAGCCAGTACCGGCGCGCCGGCGAACCCCTCGCCCAACACCGTTGACATCACTAGCGCCGCGGTCACGGTGACGAGTACCGGCAGGGGGTACTTCCGCCGGAGGGCGACCGAGCCTGCACCAAGGACGAGGGCTACGAGGAGCAGGGGGACGTTCCGTCTCGTCCCAGCCGAGATGCTCAATAGCCCACCCAGGAAGATCAGGCCGGCCAGGACGACGTCACCCCAGAGCCATTGGCGCGGCGTGATGCGCTGCAGCAGAGGGGGTCGGGGGCTTGTGCTCCCCATGGTTGACGCCATAGTCCGACGCTACTGAGGCAGCTATCGCTTCGCATCGCCCTGCGGTCGTTCCTTGCCTACATCGGAGGATGTACGGCTGGCCCGCCGCCAGGCCTCGCTCCTACACCTCGGGTGGTGCGTAGATGTGGCCGCGCGGCCGACGATCCGCCAGCTCGACCTCTTCATGATGAAGGCAGCCGCATATCCGCCCATAGTGAGGAGCGTTACATGATCGAAGTCACCGGCATCACCAAGCGCTACGGGGAGACCCTGGCCGTCGACGATCTCTCGTTCGTAGTCAGGCCGGGGCAGGTCACCGGCTTTCTGGGCCCGAACGGGTCCGGCAAGTCGACCACCATGAGGATGATCATGGGCCTGGATCAGCCTGACGGGGGCCTGGCCGAGATCAACGGGGTCCCCTACGGCGGCCTCGGCTGGCCGCTGCGGGAGGTCGGTGCCCTCCTGGAGGCCAAGGCCATCCACCCGGGCCGCAGCGCGCGGAACCACCTGTGGGCTCTCGCCCAGACCAACGACATCCCGCGATCGAGGGTCGACGAAGTGCTCGACCTGGTCGGGATCGCCAACGTGGCGCACAAACGGGCCGGCACCTTCTCACTCGGCATGGGGCAACGGCTCGGCATCGCCGCCGCTCTCCTCGGGGATCCCGGTGTGCTGTTGTTCGACGAACCCATCAACGGGCTCGATCCGGAAGGCATCCGCTGGGTCCGCAACCTGCTCAAGGGGCTGGCCCAGGATGGACGTACCGTCTTCGTCTCGAGCCACCTCATGAGCGAGATGGCGCTGACCGCCGATCACCTGGTCGTGATCGGTCGGGGCCGGCTCATCGCTGAGATGCCGGTGGACCAGTTCATCGCGCAGAACTCCCAGCAGTTCGTGCGGGTTCGCACGCCGCAGGTGCGCGCGTTCCTCGACGTAGTGCGCGCCCGTGGCGCCACGGTGCTCGAGGAAGACGGGGGAGAATTGTCAGTGGCCGGCCTGAGTGCGCCGGAGATCGGCGACCTCGCCTTCGACCACCGGCTCGCCCTGCACGAACTCTCACCTCAGTCGGCCTCGCTCGAAGAAGCCTTCATGGAACTGACGCGTGACAGCGTCGACTACCGAGGGGAGGGCGGCTTCGCGGCCGACTCCGACTCCGCCCCCGACAACGACCGGCGCCTGCCGGCAGGAAAGTGAGCACCATGACCACCATCAGCACCTCCCTACCGGCGCCGACCACCTCGCACTACCGGCCCGCCGGTGTTTTACGGTCCGAGTGGACCAAGTTGCGCAGCGTTCGCTCAACGACGCGGACCCTGGCCGTCACCATCATCATCACCATCGGCATCGGCATCATCGCGGCCTCCACCGAGGCGAGTCGATGGGCTCACTTTGCTGCTCAGGACCGGACCACGTTCGACCCCACCAACCTCAGCCTGACCGGCCTGCAGTTCGGCCAGCTCGCCATCGGCGTTCTGGGCGTCCTGGCCATCAGCGCGGAGTTCGGGACGGGGACCATCCGCTCGTCCTTGGCCGCCGTGCCCAACCGACGGACCTTCCTGGCGGCCAAGGCTGCCGTGTTCACCCTGGTCGCACTGGTCGTCGGTGAGGTCGTCTCCTTCGGCTCCTTCTTCATCGGCCAGGCCATGATCGGTGGCAACGTCCCTCACGCCACCATCGTTCAGGCCGGCGTGCTGCGCGCCGTCGTCGGCGGCGGGCTCTTCCTGGCGGTGTTGGGGCTGATCGGCCTCGGGCTGGGGGCCATCATCCGGCATACGGCCGGCGCCATCGCCGCCTTCGTGGGTTTCGTGCTGATCCTTCCGGCGATCGTCCCGGCCCTGCCCCTCTCCTGGCGCCACCTGATCAACAAGTTCGAGCCTTCGACGATCGGCCAGGCCATGACGACCGTCAAGTTCAATGGCCCGTCCGGCGCGGTCTCATCCCTCGGCCCGTGGGGCGGGTTCGCCGTCCTCTGCGCCTACGCCGCGGTGGCCCTCGGCCTCGGGGCGTGGCTGATGATGCGGCGAGACGCCTAGGGCACATCCCCGACGAGCTCCGCTCGAACATTGTCACCCTCGAGCGCCCAGATCGTCGCACCTGCGATGGTTTGGGCGCTCGATCAATTGCACGCACCGCGCCCTCACGTGAGCCCACGCCCGAGCGGCAGGGTGCAGGTGTAGGCACGGGCCTGGTCGCCGTAGAGACGGCGGACCACCAACCGGCACTGGCCCGCCGCGTGCTGCACCGTCTCGCAGGCGGTCACCAGTTCCGGCTCGCTCGCCGCCGAGACCGTGATGTACCCGGCGTAGCGGAAGGAGGCGTGGCCGTCGGCCAACTCGGCCTCGCGCTGGGCCAGCACCTCGGACTGGCGGGTGTGGCGCGCCGTGGAGACGAACCCGCCGCGGCGGCGCAGCTCGCTGTCCGCCAGGTCGGCCGTCCGGGACGCCTCGACCCGACGCACCGCCTTCTCGGGGCCAAGGGGTTCCATGGTGATCGACACGGTCGCCCGGGCCGACGCCAATAGGAGCGGCGCCAGGAAGTCGCTGCGCACGTCGGTACGGGGCCATTCGGCCACCCAGAACGTGGCGTGGACGAGGCCGTCCACCTGGATGCTGGACCACTCCTCTTCCATCGCCATGGGCCAGGGACCCGCCGCCGCCGATGTCGCGGCGCCGAACTCGCGGCGCGCCGGGACGGCGTGCGGCTCATAGGTGCGCAGCAGCGCGGCGGCCAGGTCATCGGCTGAGAGCACGCCGTCGACCAGCACGTCGGCCTCGGCCAGCAGGCGGGCCATCGAGGCCACCTCGCGGGCCAGCACCTCGCACCCGATCTCGAGCGACTTGGCCTGGCGAACCTGCACGGTCAGCACCACCTCGTGGGTGCAGGCGTCGGCGTCCATGTCGTCCAGCAGCGACTCGTACGACGCCCGTCCCTCGGACGCCGCCTCACCCGTCGCCCCGGCGGCGAGATACGTGCGCACGCCGTGCCCCTCGTCGGGGAACGACGCCGCCAGCCACTGCACCCGTCGCACCGGGGAGCCCTCGCGCGCCAGCGCGGCGAGCACCGAGGCCCACCCGGCCACCCGGCGGTCCTGCTCGTCGGGGCCGAGCAGAGCGAAGCTCTGGCCCCGCAGTGACAGCGCGGCGGTCAGGGTCCTGGCCCGGGCGTCGTGCACCACGCCCATGTCCCGGGCCCCGGCGCTGAGGAGGCGGAGCCCGCCGAGCACATCGCGACTGCGCTTGGCGCCCGGCCCGAGTGCGCGCGTGCCCCACCGGACGACCACGGGGAACCACTGGTCGCCGGTCCGGCCGCTGACCGGCCAGGTGGCCAGGGCGGCACAGACCACCAGGATGATGAGCGCCACCCCGACGCCGACGGCGTTGGTCTGGCTGTGCAGCACCAGCAGGCCGACGACCAAGCCGAGGGCCACTGTGAGGATCTGGCCGGCCCGCCATCCGGCCAGGGCCCCGCCCCGCTCACGCGGGCCGAAGCGGTAGTGCGCCGGCTCCCGGCTCACGGCGCCCCCGACCCGGACGTCGCGCCTTCGTCGGGCGACGGTAGGTAGCGGATGACCGGACCCATGGCGTCGCGGCCCATGGCATAGCGTCGGCCGTGGGGCTGGGGCGGCCCGATATAGGCCGGCTCCTCCCCCGGCCGGCTCGGCGCGGCCCGGACTGGCTTCGGCCCCCGGGATCGGGGCGCCGGAGGCGATGCCGAGGCCATCGCCTCCTCGTAGGCCGCATTGGTGGACGGCAACCCCACCATTACCCCGTCCGCGTTGGGAATCAGGCCGCCGTTGGCCACGTCGGGATCCGCCGGGGCCGAGCCACCTCCCCCAGCCCCGCCCGACCCGCCGCCGCTCCCCGAACCACCCAGACCCCCCACCCCACCCGTGCCGGCCGGGCCGGCGCGGGAGGCCAACTTGGCCGCGCCGTGGGCCGCCATCCCCTCGTTGAGGGCGAAGGCCGCGGCCGTCCGCGGCACCCGGGTCAGCGCCGACGTGCCGCGCTGGCGGGCGCCCTCGAGGTGGCTGACCGCGCCCGCTTCGACGGCGGGGATCAGGCGGAGGATGGCGAAGGGCACGAAGGTGGCCAGGACGAGGAGGGCGCCGCCGGCCAGGACGGAGGCGAAGCCCGACCCGGCGTCCCCACCGCCGGCGGTGCCCGAGGACACCGCACCGGCGGCCAGGCTGAGCGTGGCCACGATGACGAACTTGGAGAGGATCAGTGCGGCCAGCGTCTCGACCAGCCGGCGGCACCAGTGCGACACCGAGGGCCAGACCAGGGTGGCCAGCGCCATCGGGAGGAAGAGCACGGCCACGTAGACCGCCGCCGCCCGCACCAGGAGCTCGAGCCACAGTACGAACGACGCCGCCGCCACCAGCAGCCCCACCAGCAGCAACACGAACGTGGCCATGGTGGGGTCACCGACCGCCGAGATCAGACCATGGGTCACGCCGCTGAGGAGGGCCTTGACGTCCGAGCCCGAACCGCCGGCCACGGCGGCGCACATGGCATCGGTGGCCGACAGGCACAGCAGCACGATCTGTATGGCCACCACCCCGAGCAGCATGGCCAGCGGCAACTGTACGAAGAAGGCCCGCAGCAATTGGCTCGCGCTCTGCCGGTAGACCGCTTGGAGGGTCGACACCACGAGCAGGGGGAGGACGACCACACCGGCCAGCGCGGTCATGACGGCGTAGTGCTGGCGGAACCAGCTCGCCCCGATGTCGATGGTGGTCGTGCTGACCAGCACGTCCCCGATCTGGGAGAGCAGCCACTCGGCCCCACCGGCCACCCACTGGCTGAGCCCGCTCAGCACCGCGTCCACCCCGGCGCCCGCCACCGTCCCTCCGATGCTGCCGAGCTGGCAGACCGGGTTCAGCACATCGAGCCCGGGACAGCCGGCCGCGCGGGCGGTCACCGGCGCGGCCGGAGCGGCCAGCAGATGCCAAGAGAGCACGGCCACCGCGCTCAATGGAGGTTGGTGCCGGCGTGGAAGAAGAAGTCGACGATGGTCGGCGCCGCGCCGATCAGCAGGGCCGCCAGTCCCGAGACCAGGACGGCCCGCCGGCCCACCATGGACTGCTGGAAGTTCTGGGCGTGCACGCCGAGGGCCCAGGCGGCGGCCCCGATGACCAACCCGGCCAGGGCGGCGACAAGCGCCCAGGCGCCCAGCCCGTTGATCAGCTGTTGCAGGGTGCCCCCGCCGGGCAACGAGTTCAACGTCGGGTTCATGGTGACGTCGGCCAAGCGCAGCACGACCATGGTGAGCCTCCATCGGTCATCGGATGCACCGGCCAGCCCGGCACGTCAGCTGCCTATGAACGGTCCACGACCGCCCGTGACCGGTTCCATGATCTTTCGATGTTTTTCGTCAATCCCACTCCCCCGATCCAACCCCCGGATCCCCCCGCCCGGCCCCCTGTTCGACCGCACCACCCAGCCCTGTCATATTGGGGGCGTGCTCGGTAGAGGGGAAGGCGCGCTCATCGGTGCGCTCAGCAGCAACAACAAGATCGCCCTCATCGCCGGAGCCGCCTTCCTCTTCGTGGTGTGCGTCATCGTGGCGGCCGCTCTCGGCCGCCGGTCCGGCCGCCGGGCCATCTCCCAGCGGCTCACCGCGCTGGGCTCGCGCCTCGGCCTCGACCCGCCCGAGGACGAGACCAACATCGAGACGTCGCTGGCCTACCTCGAACAGGTCACCGGGGGTGCAGCCCAAGCGGTCACCGAGTCCAGCGCGGACGCCATCCGGCTCCGGCGCTCGCTCGATACCCTCACCCAAGGCGTCGTCCTCTGCGACGAGAACGGCACCGTTATCTACCGCAACGGCCGGGCCAACGCGCTCATGGTCAGCCGCCACGGCGACGCGCTGGCGGCGCAGGCGGTGACCGAGCTGCTGGAGGACGCCTGGCACGAGGGGACGGCCGAGCGCACCCTTGACCTCTACGGCCCGCCGCGGCGCACCCTCCAGGTCCGGGCGCGCCAGATCGACGACGGCCGCCGCCCGCTGGGCGTGATCGCGTTGATCGAGGACATCTCCGAGCGCCGCCGGCTCGAGGAGATCCGCCGCGACTTCGTGGCCAACGTGAGCCACGAGCTCAAGACCCCGATCGGCGCCCTCGGCTTGCTGGCCGAGACGCTGATCGCCGAGCCCGACGTCGACGTGGCCCAGCGGCTGGCCGGGCGGATCCACAGTGAGGCCTTCCGCGTCAGCCGGATCATCGATGACCTGCTCGACCTCTCCCGCATCGAGTCCGAAGAGGCACCCCAGCGCGAACCGGTCCTGGTCAACCTGGTCATGGCCGACGCCATTGAGCGGGTGCGGGCCACGGCCGACCAGCGGGGCATCGAGATCGTCCTGCACGAGCCCTCGCCACCGGTCGCCGTCCTGGGCGAGCGCCGCCAGCTCGTTTCGGCCATGCACGCGCTGCTGGAGAACGCCATCACCTACTCCTATGACAACTCCAAGGTGGTCGTCTCGGGCACCATCCGGCGGGCCGCTGCCGCGCCCGGCTCACCGCACGGCTCACCGTCTCTGAGTTCGGCCAGCCAGGGTGACACCGCCCCGGCCCCCAGCGACTCGGTGGAGGCGGCCTTCACCTCCGCAGCTTTCGACGACGACGGCACCCCGCCGGCGGGCGTGCCCGTCACCGATACCATCGCCGGCGCACCGGCGTCGACCTCGACCGCCGTCGGGCCGTCCGACAGTGATCAGCCCCCGACCGGCGCCAGCGACGGGAGCAGCCAGGGCCGGGACTGGAGCAGCGAGGAGCGCGACAACGTGCGGCTGTCGGTACAGGACCACGGCATCGGTATCCCCGCCCGCGACCTGGATCGCATCTTCGAGCGCTTCTACCGGGTCGACCACGGCCGCAGCCGCGACACCGGGGGCACCGGGCTCGGGCTGTCCATCGTGCGCCACGTGGCCAACAACCATCAGGGCTGGGTCGACGTCGAGTCCCGCGAGGGTGAGGGCTCGACCTTCAGCCTCGTCCTGCCGCTCCAGGCCGAACGCGTCGTATGAGCAGAGCCGCCGGAGCCAAGACGTCATCCGCCAAGGGCTCGCCGGCCAAGAAGGATGCCCTACGCGACGCCGGGGAAGGGCCGGTCAAGGTCCTGCTGGCCGAGGACGAGGAGTCCTTCATTGACGCCCTGGTCATCGGCCTGACCAACGAGGGCTTCCGGGTCACGGTGGCCCGCGACGGCGCCGAGGCCGTCCGCCTCTTCGACGAGATCGACCCCGACATCCTGCTGCTCGACATGATGCTGCCCAAGATGTCGGGCATTGACGTCTGCCGCGCCGTGCGCACCCGCTCCCGCGTCCCCATCATCATGGTGACGGCCAAGGGCACCGAGATCGACACCGTGGTCGCGCTCGAGATGGGGGCCGACGACTACGTCACCAAGCCCTACCGCCTGCGCGAACTCGTCGCCCGCATGCGTGCCGTGCTCCGGCGCGCCCCCGGCGGCCCCGAAGCGGGCGACACCGTCAGCGATCTCGAAATGGGTGAAGAAGGGGCGTGGGAGTCCAACGGGATCAAGGTCGACTTCGACCAGCGGCGCGTCTTCGTGCGCGGCGACGAGGTCCACCTGCGGCGCAAGGAGTTCGAGCTGCTCCGCCTGTTGGTCGAGAACTCCGGACGGGTCCTGACCCGCGACGTGCTCATCGACCGCGTCTGGGGCACCGACTACATCGGCGACACCAAGACCCTCGACGTGCACATCAAACGCTTGCGGTCGCGCATCGAGGCCGACCCCTCGGTGCCCGTCCTCATCACCACGGTGCGCGGTGTCGGCTACCGCTTCGCCGCCCTGACTCCCTGAACCCAAGTCCGAGTATCCATGCGGCGCTGATGCATGCTGGAGATCTCGGGGGTCCCGATGAGGGAGACGATGACGGGCGAGAGACTCACCCCAGCTGAGTTCGCCGCCGTGCGGCGGAGCATCATCATCCACGCCACGGTGGTCGCCGCGCCCGTCTCGGCGGCGATCAGCGTCTACAACGCCATCTGGGAGGAGACCAACTACTCGTCCCACCTGATCCAGGCGGCGGTGAACTTCGGCCAGTCGACCGTCCTCCTGGTCGTGGTCCTCATCGGCGCCAACCTGCTGCTCCGGTACCGGTTAGCCCCGCACGCCCGGTGGGCGGTCGACGGCCAGCCGCCGACGCCGGAGGACGCCGCCCTGCTGGTCCGGCTGCCCGTGCGGGCGGCCGTCTGGATCGTCTCCTTCGTCTCGGTCAGCACGACGGTCATCACCGTGGTCGACCTGGCCATTTACGGCCAGCCCGTCACCGCTGCGGGCATCGCCATCGGTTTCTATCTCACCGGGTTCACCTTCGGCGCCATCACCTACCTGCAGACCGAGCGGGCGCTCCGACCGCTCTTCGCCCTGGCGCTCACCAGCACAGGCGTCCCGCCGCGGCGCTCGGTGGGAATCCGGCCCCGCCTGGTCTTCACCTGGCTGCTCGGTTCGGCGCTGCCGCTGCTCTTCATCATCGCCATTCCGCTCCGGGCCAATTCCGGCAACCTCCTCCCGCTCGTCGTCCCCATGCTCTACATGGCCATCGGCGGCCTTCTGCTCGGGGGCATCATGGCCACGCTGGGTGCCCGGTCGGTGGCCGAGCCGCTCGAGAGCGTGCGCTCCGGCCTCGACGCGGTGCGGGACGGGAACCTCGACGTCGAACTGCCGGTGACCAACCCGGGCGATCTGGGCCAGTTGCTGGCGGGGTTCAACCAGATGGTGACCGGGTTGCGCGAGCGACGCACCCTCGAGGATCTCTTCGGCCGCCACGTCGGCGAGGATGTCGCCCGGCAGGCCCTGAGCTCGGGCCTCGAGCTCGGGGGGGAGCTGCGCACCGTCACCGCACTGTTCGTGGACATGATCGCTTCGACCGCCTTCTCCGAGACGCATGCGCCCGACGTGGTGGTCGCCCGGGTCAACGAACTGTTCCAGGCGGTGTTCGACGAGGTCACCGCGGCGGGCGGCTGGATCAACAAGTTCGAGGGGGACGGGTGCCTCTGTGTCTTCGGGGCTCCGATGGACCTCGAAGGGCATGTGGCCCACGGGCTGTCGGCCGCCCGTTCCCTCGGGGCGCGTCTCGACGCCATCGGGCTTCCGGTCGGGATCGGCGTGTCCTGCGGCGAGGTGGTGGCGGGCAACGTCGGCAGCATCGAGCGCTTCGAGTACACCGTTATCGGCCGGCCGGTCAACGAAGCGTCGCGCCTCACCGAGGCGGCGAAGACCGTCCCCGGTCACGTGCTGGCGTCGTACCAGGCGGTCCAGGCGTCGGGCCCAGAAGCCCAGCACTGGGTGGCCGACGGCACGCTGGAGCTCCGCGGCCTGCTCGAGCCCTTGCCGGTCGCCGTCCCCGCCATCCCGGCATCTCGCGAGGCTCCGTCGGCCTGACTACGGCAGCCCGGCCACCTGGACCGCTTCGAGCTGTCCCGAGTCGAAGTTGCAAACCAGCAGGAGCTTCCCGTTGGGGCTGAGGGCCATGTCCCGCGGGAACGCGCCGGCATCGACATATCCGCCGAGGGTCATTTGACCATTCGACCCGACGGTCACGACAGCCAGATCCGACGGAGCCACGCTCGCGCCGAAGCGGTTGGAGTCAGCCACCACGAGCCTCGTGTCGTGCTTGACCAGGGCGAGGCCGACGGGCGCCTCGCCCACCTGCACCGAACCGAGCAGGGCGTGGGCCGGGTGGGACACGAGGCCAGCCACTGAGAAAGCCACCACGGCATCGCTGGCCCGGCTCGTCACGAAGACCGTGGACCTGGTCGCCACGACGCGCACCGGGTTACAGCCGGCCGGCACGGTCGACACCACCGCATGCGACGGCGCGCGTTCGGCCTTGGCCAGGTTGACCGTCGTGAGCGTGCCCTCGGTCTCGCTGGCCGTGGTCCCCTCACTGGTCACGAAGAGGTCGCGCCCGCTGGTCGAGACGGCGATGCCCACGGGAGCGAGCCCGAGCGGCACGTAGCCCACCAGGTCCGAGCCGCCGAAGCCGTGCGCCAGCGCGCGCCGGAGATTGAATACGGCCATCTCCTGGCTGTCCTCCAGCGTGACGAAGGCGAAGTGACCGTCGGGTGACGTGGCGACCTCGATGGCTCCGCTGCCGCCACTGCGAAGCGTGGTCGCGATGGCCCCGAAGGAGAGCGAGCCGCCCTTTTCCAGGGTCGAGGTCCTGAAGACCAGCGCGCCGGTGTCGTCGGCCGCCAGGAGGTAGCGGCCGTCCCGGGTCAGCGTCACTCCGGCCGTCTGGGCGTCCCCGATCGAGACGGTGCCGACCGGCGCGGGCCCGCCGAGGGCCAGGGAATAGACGCTGAGGGGCTCCGCCACCGACGCCACGAAGGCGAAGCGGCTGTCCGGGCTGACGGCCACCCCGAAGGGCGACCCTCCCGGCACCGGTGCGAAGGCGGTCTTGACCGTGGAGAGATCCGGGGCCGCGGCGGCAGCGGTGGAGCACGCCGGCAGGGCTGGGCCGGCAGTAGCGGCGGCAGCTGCGACACGGCTCGGCCGCAACGCCGCCGGCGACGGGTTGGCGGTTGCGACCACGAATGACATCGCCAGCACGAAGGCGCTGACCCCGGGAAACGCACGACGCATCGCCGAATGATCGCGCGGCACGACCACTGGCGCGCGGGCGGCGACGGCAGGACTTTAGGGAGCTTTGAGCAGCAGTTCGCCGCCCAGGTACGGCGCCAGACACTCGGGCAGCATCACGGTGCCGTCCTCCTGACGCCCGTTCTCCATCAGCGCGGCCCACATGCGGGGCCAGGCCAGCGCCGAGCCGTTGACCGTGTGGACGAGCTGGGGGGCACCGCCGCCGGTCGGCCGGAAGCGCACCTGCGCTCGTCGCGCCTGGTAGTCCCGGAACCAGCTGACCGAGCTCACCTCCAACCACCGGTCGACGCCGGGGGCGTAGACCTCCAGGTCGAACGTCCGGGCGGAGGAGCCGCCGAGGTCCCCGGTGCAGAGATCCAGCACGCGGTAGCGCAACCCCAACTCCTGGAGCATCGACTCGGCCCGCGCCAGGATGTCGGCCTGGGCCCCGAGGGCCTGATCGGGTGTCGTGTAGGCGAACAGCTCGACCTTGTCGAACTCGTGCACCCGCAGCAGGCCGCGGGTGTCCCGACCGGCCGAGCCCGCCTCGCGGCGGAAGCAGGCGGTGGCGGCGGTGAAGCGCAGGGGGAGGACGGACTCCTCGAGGATCTCGCCCCGGTGCATGGACGTGAGCGGTACCTCGGCGGTGGGGATGGCCCACAGGTCGTCGCGTTCGAGGTGATAGGCGTCCTCCTCGAACTTGGGTAGGTGACCGGTGGAGACCATGGTCTCGGTCAGCACCACGGTCGGCGGCCGGATCTCCTCGTAGGCCGGCGAGTGGCGGTCGAGCGCAAAGGCGGTCAGGGCGCGCAGCAACCGGGCACCGGCCCCGCGGTAGAGGGGGAACATCGAGCCCGAGAGTCGGGCACCCCGTTCCATGTCGAGCAACTGGAGGGTCTCGCCGATCTCCCAGTGCGGCACCTGCTGGTGCTCGGCCCGCCCGGGCTCCGGCGCGCCCGCATCGACCCCCGGCCACCAGCGCCGTATCTCGACGTTGTCGTCCTCGCCGTCGCCATCGGGCACGTCCTCGGCGGGGATGTTGGGCAGGTAGAGGAGGCCCTGGCGAAGCCGCTCGAAGTCGGCCTCGGCGGCGGCTCCGGCCGCACGCTCGTCCTCGCCCACCCGCCGGCTCTCGGCCCGCAGCTCGTCGGCCCGCGCCGCTTCGCCGGCTTTCATGGCCTCCCCGACCTGGCGGCTGAGGGCCTTGACCTCGGCGCGCCGCGCTTCGTACCGGGCCTGGTGGGCGCGGTGGGCCAGGTCCGCCTGGAGGACAGCGTCCACCTCGGCCGACTCGACCCCGCGCCGGGCCAGCGCCGCCTTGACCCCATCGGGGTCGTCGCGCAGCAGGCGGATATCGATCATCCCGCCTCAAAGTAGCCTGCGACGCCATGTCCGCCGGAACCTCGCCCGGACCCGCCGTGCAGGTGAACGGCCTGACGGTGCGCTATGGACCGGGCGGGGAGGTGACCGCGGTCGACGGGCTCGACCTGGTGGCCGAGACCGGCGAGGTGCTGGTCGTCCTGGGCCCGAACGGGGCCGGGAAGACCTCGACCATCGAGGTGCTGGAGGGCTACCGGCGGCCCAGCGGTGGCCGTATCTCGGTCCTGGGACTCGATCCTCGGGCCGACCACCATCGACTGACCGGTCGCATGGGCGTCATGCTCCAGCGCGGCGGCGTCTACCCGATGCTCTCGCCGCGCCAGGTGCTCGGCCTCTTCGCCACCTACTACCCCGAGCCGTTGGCTACCGGCGCGTTGCTCGATCTGGTCGCCCTACGGGCCGTGGCCGGCACACCGTGGCGCCACCTCTCCGGTGGGGAGCAACAACGGCTCTCACTGGCCCTGGCCCTGATCGGCCGGCCCGAGGTGGCCTTCCTCGACGAGCCCACCGCCGGGGTCGACCCCGAGGGCCGCCTGTCCATTCGCGCCGTGGTCGACGACCTTCGGGCCCGGGGCGCCTGCGTGGTTCTCACCACCCATGAGCTCACCGAGGCCGAACGGATGGCCGATCGCATCGTCATCATGTCGGAGGGCCGCGCCGCCCTCGAGGGCACGCCACGCCAGCTGACCACGGCGGCGGGACCGGCGGGCCTGACCTTCGGCGCCCCGGCCGGGCTGGACACGGCGTACCTAGCCGCCGCCCTCGGGGCCGGGGTCACGGTGAGCGAGAGCGCGCCGGGTCGCTACCGGGTGGAGGGGGCGTCGGGCCCGGCGGCAACCGCCTTGCTGGCCACCTGGTTGGCCGAGCGCGACGCCGGCCTCACCGACCTGGTGGCGGGCCGCACCCTGGAGGACGTCTACTTCGACGCCGTGGGCTCGGCCCCGGTCCTGGTCGACGAGGATCCGCCGGAGCCGGCCGGTGCACGGCCCGGCCCGGGGCGACGGCAGCGGGGTCGGGGTCGGCGGGAGGTGCGGCGCTGATGCGCGCCCTGGCGGCCCAGATCCGGGCCGAGGTCTACATGACGCTGCGCCGGGGCGAGACCCTGCTCCTCGTGGTCGGGATCCCGGTGCTCTTCCTCCTCTTCTTCTCCACCGTCCACGTCATCACCACCCCAACAGCCACGTCGGTCGACTTCTTCGTGCCGGGGATCCTGGCGCTGGCCGTGATGTCGACCGCCATGGTCTCGCTCGGCATCGCCACCGGCTTCGAGCGCGGCTACGGCGTCCTCAAACGGCTGGGCTCGACCCCGCTCGGCCGGCCGCGGCTGCTCGGGGCCAAAATTGCCACCATCGTGGCGGTCGAGATCGTCCAGGCCCTCGTGCTGGTGCCCGTGGGCTTCGGCCTCGGGTGGAATCCCGGCGGCCACGACCCGGGGCTGGCCGTGCTGGGGGCGATCGGCACCGTCCTGCTGGCCAGTGTCGCCTTCGCCGGCCTGGGACTGTTCATGGCGGGCGTGCTGAAGGCCGAGGTGAACCTGGCCGCGGCCAACGGGCTCTACCTGGTGCTGCTGCTGCTCGGCGGCATGATCGTGCCCATCTCCAAGTTGCCCGGGGGCCTGGCGTCCTTCGCCAAGCTGCTACCGGCGGACGCCCTGGCGGCCGGCCTGCATGCGGCGCTCGGGAGCGGGTCGGCCGTGCCGGCCCTGTCCTGGGTGGTGTTGGCCGTCTGGGCCGTGGCGGCGCCGGTGGTGGCGGCCGCTACGTTCCGCTGGGAGTGAGCGCCCGCTCGTCGGCGGTGAACGACGCCGCATTCAGCTGGGCGCCGTCGACGATCTTGTTGATGGTGCCGTCGCCGTTGACGAACACGGTGAAGGGGTCGCCGGTGAAGTAGAAGTCTCCACTGGTGATGTCGAGGTTGGGGTCGTAGGCCACCGGGAAGGTGACCCCGCTGCTCTTGATGAACGCCTTGGCGTTGCCGGTGGTGTCCTCGGAGTCGATGCCGACCACGCGCACCCGGGCCAGCGCGCCGCCCGCAGCCTGCTGGTGGCGCACCGCGGCGGCGAGCGGCGGGAGCTCCTCGTGGCACGCATCACACCAGTTCCCGAAGAAGAGCAGCACGGTGGGCAGGCCGTTGGACCCGGAGGAGGAGACGCTCACCGAACCGGGGCCGTTGAGGTTGGTGCCAGTGAAGGCCGGCACCGGTCCCCCCTGGTGGGGCGCGCCGGAGTTGTTGGTGCCGACCGAGGTGAAGAGCCCGACGCCCAGCGCGGCAGCCACGACCACGCCCACCAGCAGGAATATCTTGCGCGGCTGGCGGGGCGGGAGGGCGGCGGGTTCCGGTCCGGGAGGGTCGACCGTCGTCACGAGTCCTGCAACCTAATGAATGTGGTTGCGGATCAACACGTCACCCGCCATGGCTACGAAGAGGATCGTCAGGTAGGTGATGGAGTAGCTGAACACCCGCATGGCCTCGCGTCCGGTCGCCCGATCGGTCCGGGCCAGGCCCCACAGGCGGGTGGTCATGAAGAGGAAGCCGCCACCGAGCACGGCGGCGATGGTCATGTAGATCAGCCCGAGGTGAGCCACCGGCCCGAAGAGCAGCGACACGGCCACCAGCGCGACGGTGTAGAGCACGATCTCACGCGTGGTCCGCTTCATGGACGCCACCACCGGCAGCATCGGGACGTCCGCGGCCGCGTAGTCCTCCTTGTAGCGCACGGCCAGGGACCAGAAGTGGGGCGGCGTCCAGATGAAGATGATGGCGAACAGCACGATGGGCGCCCACGACAGCGAGTCCGTCACCGCAGCCCAGCCCACCAGCACCGGGACCGCGCCGGCCGCGCCGCCGATCACGATGTTCTGCGACGAGCGGCGTTTGAGCCACAGCGTGTACACGAAGACGTAGAAGAGGGTGGCCGAGACGGCCAGGGCGGCCGAGAGCAGGTTGACGGCCAGCCAGAGCTCCATGAACGCCGCCACCTCGAGGGCGATGGCGAAGACCAGGGCGGCCCTGGGCGTCATGGCGCCGGTGACCAGCGGGCGTCCCTTGGTGCGCTTCATCAGGGCGTCGATGTCCCGGTCGACCACCATGTTGATGGCGTTGGCCCCGCCGGCGGCCAGGGTCCCACCGACCAGGGTGGCCAGCATCAGCCAGACCGACGGCAGGCCGTGCTTCGCCACCACCATGGTGGGCAGCGTGGTGACCAGCAGTAGCTCGATGATGCGCGGCTTGGTGAGGGCGACGTACCCGCCGATGGTCGACCACCCCGCTCGCTGACCCTGAAGGGCGGGAGCCTGGGAGGACATTTCACGCAGCCTACGACGGGGCACTCGCTCCTGACCAAGTGGGAGGTCCCGGTACGATTAGCCCGAGTGTCGCCCCGACGGCCGTTCACGGTCTCCCCCTCCCGTAGCCACCGCCTCAACCTGCTGGCCCTGGCCCTGGTCGCCCTCATCGTGGTGACCGGTGGGGCGGTCCGGCTGACCGATTCAGGCCTCGGGTGCGCCGACTGGCCCACCTGCTCGGTCGGGCACCTGACCCCGGCCCTCCAATTCCACAGCCTGGTCGAGTTCGGCAATCGCCTGGTGACCGTGCTGATCACCATCGCCGTGGCGGCCTCGTTCCTGGGCACCGTCTTCCGCGCGCCCCGGCGACGCGACCTGGTGTGGTTGAGCGGTGGCTTGGTGGCCGGGGTGATCGCCCAGGCGGTGCTGGGAGGGATCGTGGTCTACACCAAGCTCAACCCGTATCTCGTCATGGTGCACTTCTTCGCCACCATGCTCCTGCTGGTGGACGCCGTCGTCCTGGTGCACCGATCGCAGCGGGACTACAGCGCCGGCTCGGCCCGCCGGCTGATCCCCCTCCCCCTCATGCGCTTGCATTACGGGGTTCTGGGGATCCTGGCCCTGGTCATCGCCGCCGGCACGGCCACCACGGGCGCCGGTCCCCACGCCGGTGACGCCACGGGTCAGCAGGTGGCCAAGCGGATCCCCATCGCCCTGCGCGACATGGCCGAGCTGCACTCGAGCCTGGTCCTGTTGCTGGTCGGCCTGACCATCGGGCTGGTGGTCGGCTTCCACCTGGCCGAGGTCCCCGAACGGGTCCGCAAGGCGGGACGCATCCTGCTCGGCGTCATGGTGGCGCAGGCGGCCGTCGGCTACACGCAGTACTTCACGCACCTGCCGGCCCTTCTGGTCGAGGTCCATCTCATCGGGGTGACCATGCTGGTGGTGGCGATGGTCAAGACGTTCCTGGTCTGCACCTACCACCGTCCCGAGCCCGTGGTGCCCACGCCGGCGGCCGAGACCGTGGAGGGCGACGACACCGGACCCGTGGCAGCGGGCGTCCCGATCAGCGCCCATTAGGCTTTCCTCTTCATGTGGTCGGTGCCGGGGCAATGTCCGCGCAGCGGCCGACCGGCCCCCATCGTCTAGCGGCCTAGGACACCGCCCTTTCACGGCGGCAGCACGGGTTCGAATCCCGTTGGGGGTGCTCGGGGTTAGCGACAGAAGTCGCCTACCCACAACGACAGAACTGCCAGCGTGGCATCTCCAGTATGGAATACGGGTGTATCACGCACCTCGGCGTGGTCTGATGGAGCCCAACTGAGGGTGATTTTGAGATTACGGACGCGGCG
>DASXZJ010000006.1:0-3568 GCA_036502025.1 Acidimicrobiales bacterium
TGGTCGCTGACAACCTGGACCAGGCCGCCGAGGACCTGGTCCGCGAGTGGTCAACCGAGCGGCGAATGGGGTGGGTGACCGACGTCGCTAGCCCGGCGCCCACCCCTACCGTGGAACCGGTGGCCGACAGGCCCGACCTCGAGAGCGCCCGAAGAGCTGCTCTTTCCCACGCCCGCCTGTCGGCCACCTTCGAAGCCCGAAGGGACGCCCTTCCGCCGGATCCGTCCCTGGAGATCGTCTCGGTCAACCGCCGCCTACGCGAGCTGCGCGAGCTCTGCCGGGACCTGGAGCGGGGAGAGGGCGCCTGGGCCGGCACCGAGGCGGGTCGGGCGGCCCGCGAGCTGATCGAAGCGAGGAGGGAGTTGGCCCGCTTAGCGTCGATCACCGAGCACGCTGGCTGGAGAGACCGCCGCTTCTACCGCAGGCAGACGGCGATCTGGTCGGAGAGGGAGGCTAGAGCGCTGGCGCGATGGGACGACCACGGAGCGCCAGAGGCGAGGCGGCTCGACAGGGCGCTCGCCGAGGGTGATGCAGCCATCGAAGACCTATGCACACATCGCGAGCGCGTGGTCGACCGACTCCAGGAGTTCCAGGACCGTTCGACCGGCTCGGCTCGGTCGCTCAACGAGTCCCAACGGGCGATCTACTACCAACGGGATCGCCTGGACAGAATCGAGCAGCGACCTGTGAGCCGCTACATTGCGGAACGATCGAGACCGCGGGTACCAGGCGCTATAGACCGCGGTCACGTCCACGGCCGAGACATTGGTCACGGCCTCGGACGTTGAGCCGTGACCGCACGACTGGCTCCGGCAGAGGCCAGCCTTTTCAGCTGGGCCCAACCGGCGGTATCCCGGCTTCCAAGCTAGGCCCGAGGGCGAACAAGCGATCAAGAAACGCCGCCCAAATGATGATCATCGCACCTACTCCGCACGCCTCGGATGAGTCACGAACTTTGCCTTTCCACGCGCGGGCCTCGGCGAAGTGCCTGCCCGTCTGCGCGTCGACCATGTTCCAGCGGAACAGAGAGGCGGAAGTGCGGTAGGCCCGCCACGTGGCCCAGCCCGTGGTCGCTTCAACAACAGGTAGGCCACGAGTCTGCGGAAGCGAAAACGTGACCTGATCGTGTCCGATAGCGACGACGACGCCGTCGCGTAGCGGGTCATCCTCGTCGTCCCAGGCGTAGACCCCACAGGGGACATCCACAGCAGAGATCTCCGGTCCCATGAACGACGCGGTTAGACCGTCGTCCGAGATCGTGATCTCTACCGGCCCCCGAGGGCCCTGATACTCATAGATCCACCCTCGAATCCGCAGCGGGTTGTATCGGCCAAACAGGCGGGGTCGATCGACGTCGATTGCCTCGAACACGAATCGTTCCATCGCGAGCTCCGGTTAGGCCGTGAGGTGCTCGACGGGTCCGCGTGCTACCACTCAGGAGGCTTCCGCTTCGCCCTACCGATGGGTGGTAGCCGAACCGTCATACCGACGCTGACGATGGCGGCCGCCACTCCACCGTAAATCACAGCGTTCGCCCACCCGCCGGGCACCCCAAGCTCTGGGAGCATCCATACAGAGATACCGGCCCATACAAATATGCTTGGCACGATTATCGCGACCCGAATGGCGGCGTCGGCGACCCAGTCCCCCGCTGGTGGAAGCCGTTCCTCGACACGGCGGAGGTCGACTAGGCGATTACGGCGAAACAAGCTGTAATAGAACGCCATGCCCGGAGTAGCGGCACCTGATCGACAAACGAAGTCTGCAAGTTCCCCCGCCCCAACTTCCACGGTGAGATCAGGACTACCACCCCAGCCGAGCTTCAGGCGGAGATTGTGCGGGCCTGGACCCACACTGAGTTCCGTAGTCTGACCGTCGCGGATTTTCCCTATCATGGACCCATCCAGGAGTACCTTGTAGGCGCGCAATCTGTCACTGGATCCGGGTTCGCGGCTTAGCCGAACGATTGCCGTTTTGATCGTCGAACTATCGCTCATCTCGGCGTGCATACAGAACCCCAGCGCTGCCCCGAATTGTCATTGCCGTCTGGCGAAGACTAGCGCGAGGTGCCGAAGGGCGCTCTCGACCAACAGGATGAGGCGACGTCGAACCGAGCCGCTCAAACAAACTTCCAGCGCTTTGAATCGTGACTGTTCGGCGGTGTCACACGGAGCCAAAGGACGCATGAACCACAGTCGTCGCCCGGCGCTCGCGCGCCGCAGCCAGGCGTTCCCCGAACGACACCGCGATCGCCTCGTCCAGCTCGGGGAACAAGTGCCCGTAACGATCGAGGGTGACGTTGATCGAGGAGTGACCCATCCGGGTCTGGATGGCCTTCGGGTGGGCGCCGTCGGCGATGGCCAGCGCCACGCTCGTGTGCCGAAGATCATGGAACCGGCAGGACAATCCCGACCGCCGCAGAGCTGGCGTCAAGTGGTTGTTCCAGAAGCTCGACGACGCCAGCGGCCGGCCGGTTCCGCCCGGGAAGACGAGTCCCTCCCGCCCCGGCAAGGCGAAGCGCTCCAGCTGCTTCGCGATCAGCTCTCCCGTGACCGGCGAGATCGTGATCGAACGGACCGATGACGACGTCTTTGGTTCCTTCCGAAACCACTCCCCCGACTCCAGCCGGACGAGCTGCTCGGTCACCCGCACCTTCCGAGTGCGCAGATCCACGCCCGCCCGCCGGAGCCCCACAAGCTCGCTCCACCGCATGCCGGGGTCGACAGCGAGGTAGACGAGCGCCCGGTACCGCTCGGAGTGGGCCTCGGCCAGCTCTACCGCCTGCTCCCACGACAGGAACATCATTTCCCGCGACGGGACCCGCGGAGGCTGGACCCGATCACAGGGGTTCGCGGTAATGCGCTGCTTCTCGACCGCCACCTGCAGCAGTCTCCGCAGCACCCGATAGTGGCGGTGCACCGAGCTGGCGGCGATGCCGCTGGCCACCTCGTCATTGAGCCAGTTCTCGATCTCGTCCGCCGGCAACCGGCCGAGCCGGTAGGAGCCGAACCTGGGCAGGATGTACTTGGTCAGGTCCCGCCGGTAGGTCTCCTGGGTGGTCGGTGACAGGCGCCGGGCGAGGGCGAGAAACTCGTCAGCCCAATGGGTGAATGGCAACGCGGCGCCACGGGAGTCGATCCAATCACCCCGCTCGAGGTCGACCTCCGTCTCCCGGACGAAGCGCTCCGCGTCCTTCCGCCGACTGAACGTCTTGCCGTGTTGGCGACCGAGAGGATCGCGGTACCGCGCCCGGTACCGGCCGTCGCGCTTCTCGATGAACCCCACCTCGAACCTCCGATCTGCCTCAGGGAGCGTGCAGGGAGCACGCAGGGAGCGAACCAGGGGGTTCTGGGGGTCACTTGCGGTCTGTCCCGGTCACCACCGGTCAAACCAAAAACAACCCCTGACCTGCTGTTTTAGCAGATCAAGGGTCCGAGGCGGCGCCGGGAATCGAACCCGGGTAGAGGGCTTTGCAGGCCCGTTCTGCCGTACGCTGTCGGACTCTCCCGGATAAAACGTGCTGGTCAGGGCCCTGCGACCAAGGTCCACGGACCCCCTCGTACGAACC
>DASXZJ010000007.1:0-18611 GCA_036502025.1 Acidimicrobiales bacterium
CGGCGAACATCGCGACGGTGCCGGCGGACATCAGCCTGCTGCCGGCGGCCCGGGGCTGCCGGTGTACGCGTCCGGGCCCGGTCACCGCTGAGCCACGGTCCGAGGTCGCCACGAAAATCAGCACCCCGGCGAAGTAGGCCAACGCCGCCACCTGGCGACCGTGCTCGGCACTGACCAGGGCCGAGTAGAGGAAGATGGCGAACGACGGCGCGATGCAGGGACCGAGCGACCAGGCCCGAGCGGGTGAGCGGCGGAGGCTGCGCTGGCGCCGCATCCAGGTCACCCGGGCCAGCGCCGACGTGGCCGCACCCAGCACCCCGAGGGCGACCACCACTCCGTTGAGCAGCGGGAGCGGAGTGCCGTCGTTGGCCAATGCGTAGTCCGCTGCGTGCAGCTGTTGGGAGAGCAGACCGCGGTGGAAGAAGTGTTGAGAGGCTGGGTTCAAGAAGGACGGATCGACGCTGATCAGCAGGGCCAGGAGGGACCCGACCAACCCGACGACGAAGGCCGCCACGACGCCGAGGCGGCGGGCGGCTAGCGCGGTGAGAGTGTCGGCCACCAGGATGGCGACGACGATGGGCAGGACCACCCGCATCTCGCCGCCGTGGGTGATGAGGCGGCAGATGGCGACCGCGGACGAGAGCGACATGGCCAGCAGGCCGAGATAGCCCCACGGGGTGAGGTGCCGCCGGTGTGGGCGGGGGGTGGCTGGCGGCGCCGGAGAGGTGGTGTTCGGGTACGTCATGGCGCCATGACCAGGTGGGCCCGGCGCAGGGCCCCGGGGAGGGAGAGCGCGCCGTCGGCGGTGGTGACCACCAGCGGGGTGCCGGCCATGGGGGCGAGCAGGTGACCGGTCGGGGCGGGAGCTTGGGTGCGGGCGGATCCGGGCCACCACCGTCGCCAGCCGAGCGTCACCGGGACCGGCGTGACCTCGATAGCGGCCAGGGCGCGCAGCAGGGCCAGATCCCCGTGCGGGCCCGGACCGATGGCCGTGCGGTCGCCGGTGAGCGTCGAGAGTTCGACGACCGAGCCGTGGACCAGGACCTGCCGCCCCACCCCCGCCGCCGCGGCCAGCACCCGCTCGGCGCCGCGCTCACCGAGGAGCGCCCGCACGTCGGCCACCAGGTAGACCCGCCGGGGTCCCTCGTCCTCGAAGTCGCGCACCATGAGGTCACCGGTGCGGGCCAGAGCCGGCCAATAGAGCAGCCGCAGCCGATCCCCCGGCACGTAGGGGCGGAGGCCGGCGAAGTCGCCCAGGTCGTTGCGGCGCTTGGGTGCGCTGGGGGCGAGATGCTCGGCGTCCTCGTTACCCAGGTTCCCGAGCAGGGCCTCCTCGGCCACGGCGACCTGGGCCGGGACCGGGTAGACCGTGATGGTGGCGGTGGGGCTGGTGCCGACGAGCTGGGCGAAGAATCCGAACGTATCGAAGCACCAGTGGCGCACCGGACGCAGGGCGAACACCCCGCGGTGCTCGGTCGGGGCGGTGAGGGGGATGTCGAGGGTGGCGGTGCCGGCCCCGTCGGCGGGCGAGGGCGGGGTGGCAGGCGGCACCCGCAGCGCCAGCGAGGGGTTCGGACGGGGCAGTTGCGCCGCGGGTGAGGGAGCGGCGGCCCGAGCCACGCGGCCCCAGCACGCCTCGGGATCCTCCAACCACGTGGGGACCGAGGCGGCCCGATCGCCCGACGTGGTCGTCAGGGTGATCACGCCCCGCAGCTCGCCGCCCACCGCAATGTCGCTGGCGGGCAACCGGGTGGCCATGCGCCAGCGGCCCCGAGCCACCTGCGCCCGCGACGCACTCTGCAGCAGGCCGGTGGCCATCAGGCAGCCGAGCAGGATGGCCAGCAGGACCAGTTCCTCGGCCCCGGCCAGGACCCCGGCCAGGGCGCTGGCCGGTGCCAGTACGAGGACGACGGCGCCCCGGGTGGTGACGGTGACTCGGCGCGGCGAAGCAGCCATGACGGTCAGGGCAGGGCCGGCTCAGCCAGCGGCGACGGGCGCGCGACTCGACGCCCGCACGGGCACCGGCACCGTTGCCAGGAGCTCGGCCACCACGGACGAGGCGGAGAACCCGCCGAGCTCGGCTGCCGAGCTCATCGCCAGCCGGTGGGAGAGGACCACGTCGGCGACGGCCTTGACGTCGTCGGGGATGACGTAGTCGCGACCGGTGGTCACCGCGAAGGCGCTCGAGGTGCGCAGCAGCGCCAGCCCGGCCCGAGGCGATGCGCCGAAGATGAAGTTCGGATGCTGGCGCGTCGCCTCGACAACATCGAGCACGTACGCCCGGACCTCGGGCGCCACGTAGACCTCGTTGACGACCTGCGCCAGCCGGGCCAGCATGGCCGCGCCACCCACGACGGGCAGGTCCTCGGGCCGGGGGCGCTCGGTGGTGGTGGCCAGCAACCGGTCTTCGGCCTCCCGGCCCGGATAGCCGATGCTGGTGCGCAGCAGGAAGCGGTCGCGCTGGCTGAACGGCAGCGGGTAGGTGCCCGAGGAGTCGTAGGGGTTCTGGGTGGCGATCACCATGAACGGCCTGGGCAGCGGGTGGGTCACGCCGTCGACGCTGACCTGCCCCTCCTCCATCGCCTCGAGCAGCGCCGACTGGGCCTTGGGCGAGGCCCGGTTGAGCTCGTCGGCCAGCAGGATGTTGGTGAAGATCGGACCGGGGTGAAAGACCGGGGCCGAGCGCTCCCGGTCGAAGATCATGGCCCCGATCAGGTCCGAGGGCAGGAGGTCGGCGGTGAACTGGACCCGCCGGCAGTGCAGACCGAGCGTCTGGGCCAGCGCCTTGGCCAGGGTGGTCTTGCCTACGCCGGGTAGGTCCTCAATCAGCAGATGCCCGCCCGCCGCCATGCAGGCCAGGGCCAGGCGCACCACCTCTCGCTTGCCGAAGAGCACGGAACCGACGTTGGCCGCCACGTCCTGGAGCTGGCGGGCCAGCGCTTCGGCGCCGCCCGTCGGGCCCGCGGTCCCCTCGTCGCCGGCCGTGGTCACCGACCGATCCTACGTGGCACCAGGGCACCCGCGGGGCGGCTCGTAGGCTGCTGACATGCCGGGCAAGATCCTGGTGGACACCGCCCCCCTGCGGGACAGCCGGGACTTCAGGCTGCTCTTCATCGGCCAGCTGATCTCCATGCTGGGCTCGCAGCTCACCGTGGTGGCCATCCCCTATCAGGTGTACCGGCTGACCCACTCCACCCTCCAGGTGGGCGCCATCAGCCTGGCCCAGCTGCTGCCCTTCATCGCCGGCGCCCTGCTGGCCGGGCCGATGGGCGACTCGCACGACAAGCGGCGGATCATGCTGTCGACGGCGGCCGCAATGGGTGTGACTTCCACCATCCTGGCGGTGAACGCCTCGGTGCATCACCCGTCCCTGATCGCCCTCTACCTGGTCAGCTCCGTCGCCGCCGCCTTCGCCGGCATGTCCAACACGGCGCGCCTGGCAGCGGTGCCCGGCCTGGTGCAGCGCCGCGAGATCGCCGCCGCCGCGGCCATGATGCAGGTCACTTTCCAGGTGGGGACGGTGGTTGGGCCGGCGGTCTCGGGTCTGCTCCTCGGCATCGGGCTGCCGCTGGTGTACGGGATCGATGCGGGGACCTTCGCCGTGGCGCTGCTGGCCACTCTCATGATCCGGCCCATTCCGCCGGCCGAGGGCACGAAGCTGAGCCTGTGGCGGTCGACCAGGGAGGGCCTGACCTACCTACGTACGCGCCAGGCGCTGCAGGGCGTCTACATCATCGACATCAACGCCATGGTCTTCGGCATGCCGCGGGCACTCTTCCCCGCCATGGCCGGGTCGGTGTTCGGCGGCGGCACCCTCACCCTGGGGTTCCTCTACGCCGCGCCGGGCGTCGGCGCGCTCATCGGGGCGGTGACGACCGGATGGGTCACCCACCTCAAGCGCCAGGGGAGAGCCGTCATCATCGCCGTGATCGCGTGGGGTGCGGCCATCGCGGTGTTCGGGCTGGTCGACACCTTGTGGGTCGCGCTCCTCATGCTGGCCATCGCCGGTTGGGCCGACGTCATCTCGGCCGTGCTGCGCAACACGATCCTGCAGAGCACCATCCCCGAGCGCTTCCGAAGCCGCATGTCGTCCATCCAGATGGCGGTGGTCCAGGGAGGCCCACGCCTGGGCGACATGGAGTCCGGCGGAGTGGCTGCGGCGACCAGCCTGGAGTTCTCGGTGGTCTCGGGCGGGCTGGCCTGCATCGTGGGCGCCGTGGTCATTGGCGCGTTGCTGCCGGAGTTCCGCCACCATCACGCCGGGGAGATCGACGAAGAGCCTCAGGTGCCCGAGGGGCCCGAGCGGTCCGCCTGAGTGGTGCTCGTATGATCCGGCGATGTCCTTCGCTGAGCCAACCTGGGGCGAGGTAGACCCGACCGCGTTCGAGCGCATCGTCGTGGTGTCACCCCACTTCGACGACGCCGCCATGGGGGCGGGCCACCTGCTGGCCAGCTACCCCGAGACGGCCGTGATCACGGTCCTGGCGGGGCGGCCACCCGAGTACCCCGCTGAAGTGTCGGAGTGGGACGCGCTCGGAGGGTTCAAGTCCGGCGACGACGTGGTGGCCGCGCGCCGCCTCGAGGATCTGGCCGCCATGGAGGTGCTCGAGTCGGAACACCGCTGGCTGGAGTTCGCGGACCACCAGTATCTGGCGCCGGCTGACCGGCCCACCCCGGAAATGGTGGCCCCGGCCCTGGCGTCCGCGCTCGACGAGCTGGCGGCGACCTCGGTCTTCTTGCCCATGGGGCTGGGCAACCCCGACCACGTCTTGGTGCACGAGGCCTCGCTGCTGGTGCGGGCGGCCGCGCCGTCGGACCGGGAGTGGTTCTGCTACGAGGACCACGGCTACAAGCACATACCGGGACTGCTGGCCTGGCGGGTGGCCAAGCTGCTGCGCTCGCACCCGTGGCCGACTCCCGCCATCGTCCCCCACGTCCCCGACGAGGAGCGCAAGCGGAGGGCCATCTGGTGCTACACCAGCCAGATCCCGCCCCTCGAGCAGGACCACGCGCTGAGCGCCCGCATGGCGGGGCGGGTGCCCGAGCAGTTCTGGCGGCTGGCGCCGCCGCCAGATGGGTGGGAGGGGTTGGCCGAGCTCATCTGAGCGCAGGTGATTGGCTCAGAGCTTTTGGCTCTTAAAGTAAGAGTTATTATGTCTTCGACATCTAATGCCTGGTTCCTTAGGGTGGCCGTATGGCCAAGGCGGCGCAGCGGTACCTCCCGATAGTTGAATTCCGGAGTGGGTCGAAATGTTGAACCCACTGCGGCAGGGCGTCCGCCGCGGCGGCGAGTTGATGTCGGCCCTTTCGCCAACTGGCACCGGGCCGACCCGCACCCCCGTCCCAACTCCGGGTCGCGACACGACCGACGCCCATTGCGGCGCCCGATCGATCGGGCCGATGCGCACGGCCCGGCCGGATCGGTGGTGGCTGGCGCCAATGGCCAATGGCGTCTTCCTCGGCGTGCTCACGGCCTACGCCGCCTGGGCCGGTTTCCAGACGGGCCACTTCGCCACGGGGAGTTACATCTCGCCGCTCTACTCGCCGTGTGTGGCGACGGACTGCGGCCGGCACGCCACGGTGGTGATCATCGGGAGCTGGTGGCGGTGGTCACCGGCACTGCTCGTCATGGCCGTGCCGGTGGGCGTCAGAGCGACCTGTTACTACTACCGCAAGATGTACTACCGCGCCTTCTGGCTCTCCCCGCCGGCTTGCGCGGTGGCCGAGCCCCATGCGCGCTACTCGGGGGAATCCCGACTCCCGCTCGTCCTCCAGAACGTGCACCGATACTTCTGGGCCGCGAGTGTCGGCGTGGCACTACTGCTCTCCTACGACACCGTGCGCGCCTTCCGGCAGGGGAACGGATACGGGTTCGGCGTCGGGACGCTGCTGATCATGCTGACGGCAATCGGGTTCTGGGCCTACCTGCTGTCGTGCCACGCCTGCCGCCACCTGGTCGGGGGTGGTCTGCGCGCCATGGCCGGTCACCCGCTGCGGCTCCGGGCTTGGAACGCGGTCTCGGCACTGAACCGGCGGCACGGCCTCTTCGCGCTGGTGAGTCTCCCGCTGGTCATGATGACCGACGCCTACATCCGGCTCGTCTCGGCGGGCGTGATCCACGATCCGCATGTCGTGTTGTTCGGATAACCCGTCCAGCTAGCGCGATGTGGCCGCCGCCCGCTCCAGTTCCGCGCGCACCACGTCGTCGACATTCAGCAGCTGGTGCGCGGAAACCAGGAGTGGCGAGGGGGCGGTGAGAATCGGAAGCGCCGTGAGACGCGTCGTCCGTTCCCGCACCTGAGGGGAGAAGATCCGTCCGAGGCGCCTCTGCCGACGCGAACCCAAGACGATGGCCTGGGAGCCGCGCGCCTGGGCCACCTCGACAATGGTGGCCGGCACGTCTCGATGCGAGGCAACCAGCGCCGTCGCGCTCGCTCGAACTCCCGCCGCCCGCAGAGAGAGCACCGCGCCGCCAATCAGCTCGGTGGCCTCGGACCTCGTCTTCAAGGTGACGTTCCGACCACCCACGATGTACTCGTTGACGTGCAGGATATGCACCGCCGAATCGCCGCGTTGCGCCAGGGCGGTGGCGAAGCTGATCGCCACCTCGCTGGCCGGCGAGTCATCAATGGCGAGCAGAAGTCGTTCGAACATGGCGGTTCCTAGGTCGGTGCGCGGCGTGACGGATTGTTTCGGGAATGTTAACGCAGGCCACTGACCTGGGTCGGCACCGGATCTCCTATGGTGTGCCTCCTCGTCACCCGCACACGTCCACTCTTCGCTGAAAGGAGCGCCGGGCATGACGAACTGCCTGGTCGTGCAACATCTGGCCGTCGAGTCCGCCTTCGCCGTCGAGGACGCGCTGATCGGTGCCGGGGTGGTCGTCGAGACCAGGCGCGTCTTCGCCGGTGAGCTAGTCCCCGCGGATGCGTCGGGATTGGACGCTCTGGTCGTCATGGGTGGCCCGATGTCGGCAGCCTCCGATGAGGGCTTTCCCAGCCGGTCGGGCGAAATCACTCTGCTGGCCGATGCCCTCCGCGTGGGCATTCCCACCGTGGGTGTCTGCCTGGGGGCCCAGCTACTGGCCGCCGCCGCGGGGTCCGAGGTGTTTCCGGGCGCAGGAGGACCCGAGATCGGATGGGGACCCGTTACCCTGACGCCCGAGTGCGCCGAGGACCAACTCTTCACCGGACTCGACGAAGAGCTGACCGTCCTGCACTGGCACGGCGACTCATTCGACCTGCCCGTCGGTGGCCTCCGCCTGGCCGGAAACGCCAACTACCCCAACCAGGCCTTCCGGATCGGCTCGCTGGCGTGGGGCCTGCAGTTCCACCTCGAGGTCACCCAAGCGGCACTTGAGGGCTTCGTGTCCACTTTCGCGACGGACGCGGCGAGCGTTCCCGGGGGGGCCGAGGGGATACTGAAGGCCACGCCGCCCGCGCTCGCCGGCTTGACCGTCATCCGGGACCTCGTGTTCGAGCGATTCGCCGACCTGGTCGTGACGCACGCCCGCGAGAGGGAGCTCGTCGACCAGGGGTAGGACAAGGGGTAGGCGGACAGCCGCCGCGTGGCTGGCTCGTTTCGCCAGTATTTCCGCCGCGTGAACTGTGGCAAAGGGTATTGCCTCTGAGGCAAAAGGCCTCCACAATCGGGCCATGGAGCTCGATGCCGTGCTGACATCCCTCGCCGAGTCGCTGCGCGAGGAGCGGGTGCGGGCGGGACTCACCCTCGAAGAGCTGGCCCAGCGGGCTTCCCTGTCGACCGCCCACCTCTCCCGGCTTGAGACGGGTGACCGGCAACCGTCGGTGGCCGCCCTGATCTCGCTCTCCCGTGCCCTCGGCGTTCCGCTCAGCACCCTGCTGGGCGAGCGTCGGGGAGCGCCGGCGATCTCGGTCTACTCGGGCCGGGAGGCCGCCCATGAAGCGAACGGTCTCACCATCACCGGCTGTAGCGGCTTCCCCGGTGCAGCGACCCTCGAAGCGCTGCGCATCACGATCAGCCCGGATCGCGTCCCTCCGGCGCCGGCCCGCCATCGCGGCGAGGAGTGGATCTACGTCATCGATGGCAGTCTCCGCTTGGAGTTCGACGACCAGGTTCACCTCCTCGGGCCCGGCGCCACGGCGCACTTCGACGCCAACCGCCCCCACCGCCTGGGCGCTGAGGGCGTGACGACCCATGTCCTGGTGGTGGCCGCCGACGCGCCCAACGACTTTCGCAACCACCCCCTCTTCAGCTCTTCAATCACGTTCCACTAAGGAGGTAGCCCGATGACAATGCTCGCCGAACTCGAAGCCACCGGGGAGAAGTTCTCACTCGATGCGCTCATGGACATGCGGGTCCGCACTCGTAAGGCCGTGCACCTCATCGCTGACCAGGTCGTGGTCGGCATGGTCGAGGAGGACGCCAAGGCCATGGCCCGCGCCACCCTCGAGGGGTTGGGCATGCGGCGCGGCTGGCACCACATCATCGTGCGCGTCGGGCGGAACACCACCAAGGACTTCATGGAGCGATCCGACAAGGGCGTGGTCCTCGCCGAGAACGACATCTTCTTCGTCGACATCGGACCGGTCTACGGCGACACCGAAGGCGACGCCGGCGACACCTTCGTGGTGGGCTCGGACCCCGACCATCACCGGGCCAAGAAGGAGGTCCGCATGATCTGGGACGAGGTACGGGAGAAATGGTTCACCGAGGGCAGCACCGGGACCGAGCTCTACGACTACGCCATCGCCACCGCCGCGGGCTACGGCTGGAAGCTCAACATGGACCTCTCGGGCCACCGCCTGAGCGACTTCCCCCACTCGGCGCACTACGACGGGCCGCTGGCCGAGGTGAACTTCCGGCCCAACCCGAACCTCTGGGTGCTCGAGATCGCCATCGCCCATCCCAGCCGGAACTTCGGAGCGTTTTACGAGGACCTCCTCCTCGAAGACCAGTCCTTCCCCGAGTAGCCCACTCTCCTGGTCCCCTCGCCGGCCAGCGCCACACCGCAGCCGAAGACCGTCGTATCCGTGGGGGGCCACACATAGGAGCAGTGACACCGTGACAATGATTCCCGAAGCAACACCAGAACCGTCGACCAAGAAGCTGGGACTCAAGTCGAATGTGCTGGGACTGCCGGCGCTCTTCGCCCAGTCGGTAGCGGCCATCTCGCCCACCATGACGGCGGTGCTGATCCTCCCGCTGGCCTTCGCCAGCGCAGGTGCCGGCACGTGGCTGGCGTACGCCTTCGGCACGTTCATGTTGCTCACGGTGGTCTTCTGCCTGAACCAGTTCGCCAAGCGATCCGGGGCCCAGGGCTCGATGTATGCCTACACGGGTAGGGGCCTCGGACCCCGTGCCGGGGTGCTCTCCGGTTGGACGCTCATCTGGTCGTACTTCTTCATCGCCGTGGCGGGCATGTGCGGGTTCGCCGTCTTCTCTGGGCAACTCCTCCAGGCGCTCGGCTACCACGGATCGGTCCACCCCATCTTCTTCTTCGCTCTCAGCGCGGTGCTGTGCTGGCTCGTCGCCTACAAGGACATCCGGGTCTCGTCCCTCCTGATCCTGGTTCTCGAAGGGGTCTCGGTGGCCTGCATCACCGCCCTGGCCCTCGTGGTCCTGTTCAAGCACGGCTTCCACGTCGACACGACGCAGCTCTCCCTCAAAGGAGTCGGCCTGCACGGCATGGGCCTGGCCGTCGTGGCCTGCATCTTCTCGCTCGTCGGCTTCGAGAGCGCCACCGCCCTCGGCGGTGAGGCGAGGAACCCGACCAGGACGGTGCCCAAGGCCGTCATCCTGAGTCTGCTCGCCAGCGGCGCCTTCATGGTGTTCATGGCCTATGTCGAGGTGTCGGGGACCAAGGGCTACCACAGCCCCTTGAGCGCGATCGCCGCCCCCCTCAACGTGCTGTCGCAGCTCTACGGCGTGAGCTTCTTCAAGATCCCCATCTCCATCGGCGCCATGATCAGCTTCTTCGGGCTCTCGCTCTCCTGCTTGAACGCCGGCTCACGGATCATCTACCCCATGGCCAAGCACGGCATCTTCTCGGGACACCTGGGCAAAACACACATCACCAACCGGACGCCGCATGTGGCCATCACCGTGTTCATCGGGATGATCTTCGCCTTCCCCGCCTTCTTGATGATCTTCACCAACCCGCTCACGGCCTTCGGGGATGCCGGCACCCTGGCTGCCTTCGGCTTCCTGTTGGCGTACTACATGATCACCGTGGCGGCGCCGGCGTACCTCAAAAAGATCGGCGAGCTCAAGCGGAGTCACCTCGTGATGGCCGGCGCCGCCGTGTTGTGCCTCCTGGTGCCGTTGGTCGGAAGCTTCTATCCCCTTCCGCCGTACCCGGTGCGACTCTTCCCTTACGTCTTCCTGGCGTGGATGCTGATCGGCGCGGGCTGGCTCTACCTGGTCGCTCGGCGCCAGCCCGGGATTCTGGCCGACATTGAGGCCGACCTCGAGCGGGTGCCTGAAGCCGACGAAGAGGTCATCGAGATTCCCGAGGTGGCCCCGCAACCGGCGATGGCCTAACTGGGGGGTCAGCCCGGCCCGGTCACCGTGAACATGTAGCAGCCGTAGGCGATGTTGCGGCTGTGGATCTGCACGATCTCAGGGTCACTGAGGAGCTCGGCGATGGCCCGCTCGGGATCACTCCCGTCGTGGGTCGTTGCGGCGTGGATCCAGCCGCGGCCGTCGTAGGCGCGCAACACCTGCGGCCGACCGCGCCAGGCGGGCGGGTACTCGTCGGCCGGACCCGGCCCGGCACAGCGCACGGCGTGGGCGAAGACGGCCCCGATCTCCCGGTACGGACTCGCCGGCAGCGGTGGCTCGTAGCCGAAGAGGATGATCTCCTCGCCGGCAAGCGCCCCCCTGAGACAGCACCGCAACGGTTCGGCGCCCCTGGCCACCACGTGCTCGACCGGATGACCCGAGATGTCGCGGTCGCTCTGTCGCACCTGGTCGAGTTCGGCGGGGTCGATGGTCCTGATCTGAAATGTGCTCGTGTCGGTGAGTGCCACCCCTCCAGGCTGACGCCGCGCGGTCGCGAGCGCTGGCGGCTTTCGGACATCACGATTTCCGCCGGATGCCTGGTGCCCGTCTGGTCCTTTGGTACTATAAATGGTCTTATGTCCCACCCCACCGCGGCGCGTCGTGAGCTGGCGCCCGGGTCCCTGCTCTGGCGCTGGGCCGGCGACAACCGGATCGCCTTCCTGGGCGGGACCATCGGGTTGCTCCAGCTCATGCACCCGGCCATCGGAGCCGGGGTCATGGACCATTCCAACTTCTTCGAGGATCCCTACGGCCGCGTCTTCCGGTCGCTGCCCCGGATCCTGGGCGCCGTTTACGACGGGCCCGAGGCCGAGACCACCGGGCGCGAGGTCCGGGCCTTTCACAAGGACATCAGTGGGCACGACGCCACCGGCACTCGCTACCACGCGCTGGATCCCGCCACCTTCTGGTGGGCCCACGCCACCTTCCAGTTCATGGCCGAACAGGTAGGTGATCGCTTCGACACCCACCGCATCACCGACGCCGAGCGCGAGTCGCTCTATCTCGACGGCGTCGAGTGGTACCGCCGTTACGGCGTGAGCGACCGGGCCGTGCCGGCGACCCGTGCCGAATTCGCGGCCGCGTGGGACGACGTCTGCGCCAATGTCCTGCAGATGAACGCGGCCGTCGAGTTCGTCCTCGAGCTGCTCGACAATCTTCAGCCACCGCGCCTCAGCGGCCCGTTGACCCCGGTCCAGCCGCTCCTGTCGATCCCACCGCTGCGCCAGCTGAGCACCGTGCCGCTGCGCATCGCCGCCATCGGTGGCCTCCCTCCCCTGGTGCGCGAACGCTTCGGCCTTCGCTGGACTCGCCAGGACCAGCTGCAGCTCACCGCGTTGGAGCACCTGGTCGCCCAGGCGTGGCGCTTCGTGCCGTTCCCCATGCGCTGGCAGCCGCGGGCCCAGGACGGGTGGCGGCGCGTGTGGGCCGAACGACGGGCAGCCTGAGTGGCCCGGCGCCGGCCGACCCTGAGCCTCGTGCCGCTGGTGGCCAGCGTGGGCGGGGCTGACCGGGTCGACGAACTGACCACCCGGGTGCTCAATGCGGGAGCCGAGTTGCTGGCCGAGTTCGGCCTCCGGCGCTGGAGCATGGACGACGTCGCGGACCGCGCCGGCGTGGGTCGGACGAGCCTCTACCGCAAGTTCGCTGGCCGCGACGAGCTGGTCTACGGGGTGTTGGGCCGGGAGCTCCAAGCCGTGGTCGCCGCGGTGACGGACGCGGCCGCCGGCTACGAGCGGCTGGAGGACAAGGTCGTCGAGGGTGCCCTCGTCGCCCTCGGTGCGGTCGAGGGCTCATTGGTGGAGCGGCTCATCGCCTCGGACCCGACCACCTTCCTCCCCTTCTTCACCACCGAGGCCGGCCCGCTCCTGGCCCTGGCCCGCGAGCTGCTGGTGGCCCAGGCCATGGCCCTCGGGGCCGTGATCAGTCGGGAGGAGGCGGGCGAGCTGGCCGAGTTGGCGGCGCGCCTGGGCCTTTCGTTCGTCCTCACCCGCGAGACCGTGTTCCCCTCGGGCGATCAGGACGCCGCTCGCCGGACCCTGCACCGGGTGCTCGGCCCCATGCTGGCGCCGCTGGCCCCACCGGTCTTGCGGCGACGTGCCGTGTCCGCCCGCTGACGATCAGCCGGTGGTAACGGGCTCGCCGACGGCTTTCTTGGTGAGCGCCCGGTAGGCCGCTGTCTTGGAGCGTCGCTGGGGCGCCCTCCTCGAGGCGATGAGCACCTTGAGGGCCTCCTCGGCCGTTACCGGGCGGCAGAAGCCATACCCCTGGACGTGGTCGCAGCCGGCCCGGGTGAGCCAGTCCGCCTGCTCGGCCGTCTCGACGCCTTCGGCCACCGTGTGGATGTCGAGCGCCCGGGCCAGGCTGAGGCAGGCGGCGACCAGGGAGGTCTCGGGCTCCTGGCCGATGCCCTGGACGAAGGACCGGTCCACCTTGAGGATGTCGACCGGGAAACGCTTGAGGTAGCTCAGCGAAGAGAACCCGGTTCCGAAGTCGTCGATGGCGATCGAGACCCCGTTCCAGTTCAGGTCGCTCATGGTCGTCCGCAGGCGCTCCTTGTCGCTCATGAATACCGTCTCGGTGATTTCGACGCCCAGCCGGCGGGGGTCGAGACCGGCGTCGCTCAGGACCTCCAACATGCCGGCCACGACGTCGGTGCGGTGGAACTGGTGGGCGGACTGGTTGACCCACATGGTGAAGGGGTAGTCACCCGGCATCACCTTCAGCCACTCCGTCGCCTGCTGGCAGGCTTCGGTGAGGACCCAGGCACTGAGTTGGATGATGAGCCCGGAATCCTCGGCGAGCTGGATGAACTCGTCGGGAGGCAAGAGGCCCCGCGTCGGGTGCTCCCAGCGGACGAGCGCCTCCACGCCGACCCCGACCCCGTCGCTGAGGCGGAAGACCGGTTGGTAGTGCAGGACGAGCTGTCCTTCACCGATGGCGATGAGCAGCTCGTGCTCCAGGTCGATCCGCTGGAGGCTGCGGGCCCGGATGTGCTCGTTGAAGAGCTGGACATGGTCCCGCCCCGCCTCCTTGGCCAGGTACATGGCGGCGTCGGCGTCGCGCAGGAGGGAGAGCGGGTCGGCGCCGCGATCGGTGGTCACCACCAGGCCGATGCTGGCGGTCACCGACACTTCCCGGTCGCCCACGTCGATTGAGGCCCCGATGCCCTCGCGCATCCGGTCGGCGATCAGCAGCGCCTCCTCCTCGTTGTCGATCTCGAGGACCGCCACGAACTCGTCACCGCCGATGCGAGCGACCGTGTCGCCGTCCCGCACGGCGAGCGCCAATCGGGACGCCACTTCGACCAGGACGGTGTCCCCGGCGGCGTGATTGATGCGGTCGTTGATGAGCTTGAAATGGTCCAGGTCGATGAACATCACGGCCAGCATGGAGTGGTGGCGCTCCAGGACGGCCAGCGCCTGGGTGAGTCGGTCGACGAAGAGATCACGGTTCGGCAGGCCGGTCAGCGAGTCGTGCAGCGTCTGGTGGGTCAACGCGGCTTTGGCATCACAACTTTCAATCGCCAACGCGCCGAGGTCCGCCAGCTCCTCGAGTCGCTGCATCTCGCCGCGACCGAAATACACCATGTGGGGCTCGACGGCGACGACCAGCTGGTGGGCCGGGCCGAAGCGGGAGGTCACATTGATCGTCTTGTCGGAGTCGAACGGCGGCGCCGACGAGCCTGATCGGGTGGCGTAGTGGGCGATCACGTCGCCGTCCTCGTCGACCACCGCGGCGCTCGAGGCTCCGACCAGCGCGCAGATGTGAGGCAGCATCCCCGAGGACACTTCCTCGGCCGTCTCGGCGGTGACCAGGTCGGCCACGGCCAGCTGGAAGGCCTCGTTGTCGCGCTTGTTGCCCCATGACCGGGCGAACGAAGGCAGCGCGAGCGTCACCAGTACACCCACCACGACGCTGATGGCTTGGACGGCGAGGGACACATGGCGGTGGCTGGACCACCCGACCGCACCGGCCAGGACCACCAGTTCGATACCCACCGTGGCCAGCGCCAGCATGCGCATCCGTTGGGTGGCGACCGTCGACCGCCCCCGGCCGTACGACAACAGGCGCACCACGACAAAGGAGAAGAGGAGTCCCAGCTGAACGACGATCACCCACCGCGACGCCGTCTGCGCCCAGGGGGCGAGCTGCACCGAGGGGAGCTCCCGCCCGATCGCGCTGAGCACGGCGGCCACGGTGAGGGTGAGGGCCGTGATGCGCAGCCACGCCAGCGGGGGCCGGAAGGTGGCGGCGAAACTGAACAGGAGATAGGGGACCACCAGCACCGCCCCGGCCAGGCTCGCTTTGAACCAGGGCGCGGAGAGGGCGGCCGGGTGCAGCACCGTCTGCACCTTGCCCACGAGCAGGACGGCGCCGAGGAGCACGAAGGCGAGCGCGGCCCAGCCCGAACCGCGGACGCGGTGGCGGTGCCACTGAGCGGTGGCCAGCCAGCCAATCACAATGCCTGCGCCAAGGGCGATTTCGCCCATGACAGTTCCCCACAGCGTCAAAGTGTCCCCCTCCGACGAACTGCATTCTACCTCTCAGCCCAGTAGCCAACAACGTCACCCGGGGCGGTTGTGAGGTCCCAACGGGCCCCCGCCGCCGCTACATGCCGCGGTGGTTTTCGAACCTGGCGTACTGCTTCAAGAACAGGAGGTTGGCCTTCCCGGTCGGGCCGTTACGGTGCTTGGCCACGTCGACCAGGGCGTCGTCGGCCCGGTCGATCGGCACCTCGTCGTTGTACTCCGCCTCCCGGTAGATGAAGAGGACGACGTCGGCGTCCTGTTCCAGGGAGCCCGACTCTCGAAGGTCCGACAGCTGGGGCGTCTTGTCCTGCCGGGACTCGAGGTTGCGGCTGAGTTGCGAAAGGGCGACCACGGGCACCTGGAGCTCGCGGGCCAGGATCTTGAGCCCGCGGCTGATCTCGGCCACCTCGGTCTGGCGGTTCTCGGCGCGGGCCCGCCCCGTCATCAGCTGGAGGTAGTCCACTACGACCAGCCCCAGGTCACCCTGGGACTTCTTGAGCCGGCGCGCCCGGGCCCGGATGTCCATCACCGTCACGTCGGGCTTGTCGTCGATGAAGATCGGCGCGTTGGACAGCTTGGTCACGGCGGCCCCCAACTTGGGCCAGTCCTGGGTGCGGATCCGCCCGGTCTGGAGGCTCTGCCCGTTGACCTCGGCCTCCGAGGCCAGGAGGCGCTGGGTCAACTCGAGGTGGCCCATCTCGAGCGAGAAGAGGAGCACGGGCCGGCCCGTCACCATCCCGACGTGGGCCAGGATGCCCAGGGCGAAGCTGGTCTTGCCCATGCCGGGGCGGGCGCCGACGATGACCAGCGAGGAGGGTTGGAGCCCGAGCAGGATCCTGTCCAGCTCGTGGTAGCCGGTGGGCACACCGGTCAGCTCCGAACCGCGCTGGCCGAGCTCTTCAATGCGGTCGAGTCCCTTGACCAGCAGTTCGGAGAGCGGGGCCATGGTGTCGGTCGTGCGCCGCTCGGCCACGTCGAACATCATCTGCTCGGCTTCGTCCACCGCGGCCTCGACGTCTTCGGGCACCGAGTACCCGAGGTCGGCGATCTCGCCGGCGGTGCCGATGAGTCGCCGCAACAGCGAGTGCTCTTCCACGATGGTGGCGTAGTGACGCGCGTTGGCGATCGACGGAGTGTTGGCCTGCAGCGAGATGAACACCGACGGGTCCCCCACCGCCTCGAGCAGGTTGGTGCGCTGCAGCTCGTCGGTGACGGTTACCGCGTCGATAGGCTCGCCGCGCTCCATAAGGGCGCGGATGGCGCTGAAGATGTGGCCGTGGGCCGGCTTGTAGAAGTCTCCCGCCGCGCAGATCTCAATGGCCACCGACGCGGCGTCGTTGGAGAGCAGCATGGCGCCGAGGAGCGACTCCTCTGCTTCGAGGTTGTGCGGGGGAATCCGCGACCCCGACGGGGCGGGATTCGGGGCGACCCTCAGGCGGGGGCGGGTTTCATCAACGGCCTGGGTCACGGTCTCAACACTGTGCCTGTTGTCACCTGTGGGTAACGAGAGCAACAACCTGGGGATTGCCGAGAGAAAACACTGGACACCGCTGTGGACAACCGGTGGCTCGCTGTGGAGGACCCAGGACCCCTCGTCGTCATCCCACCATGGTCTACGACGGTTGTAACAGGAGCGGGGATACCCCCGCTCAGGAGGCGGCTGTCACCTCGAGGGTCACCACGGTCGCCACCTCGTTGAACAGCTCGACGGTGATGTCGGTCGTGCCCACTTCCTTGATCGGCTCGGCCAGTTTCACGTTCGTGCGGTCGACCTCGACGCCCTTCTGCGCCTTGATCGCCTCGGCCACGTCGTGCGCGCTGATGGAACCGAAGAGTCGACCGGCCGCACCGGCCCGGGCGGACAGGGTGATGGTCGCCCCGGCCAGGATGGTGGCCTGAGCCTCGGCCGCGCCGCGGTCCTGGGCCTCGCGCAGGTCGCGGCCACGCCGCATCTGCTCGGCCTGGCCCGCCACACCGTCGTTGGCCACGATGGCGCGGCCCTCCGGGAGGAGGAAGTTGCGGGCAAAGCCGCCCGCCACCTTCACGATGTCGCCGCGGCGGCCAACGCCGGCCACGTCGTCACGTAGGAGAACCTTCATGCGTCACCATCCTCGGACGGGGCCTCGGACGGGGCCTCCGCCTGGACCTCGGCCTGGACCTCGGGGGCGTCGTCCTCGGCCTCGGCCTGCGCCTCGACGCCCGCTTCACCCGCAGCCTCCACGGTCTCGCTCTCGGCACCCGCGCCTGGAGCATCGAGCTCGTCGGACGCGGCGTCGGCGGCGGGGGCCGCGGCCTCGTCCCGGATGATCTCGACGTCCTGGGCGCGGTCACGCGGCGCGTCGGCTCCGATGGTGTCGCTCAGCGTCCGCTCGGCGCGCTCGCCGCGCTCGCCCCGGTCCCGACCACCGCCGCGGCCACCGGGACGCTCGGTCACGGTGCGCTGCGTGTAGGGCAGCAGCACGAGCTCGCGAGCCGTCTTGATGGCCATGGCCAGGGCGCGCTGGTGCTGGGCGCAGTTCCCGGTGACCCGGCGCGAACGGATCTTGCCCCGGTCGCTCATGTACTTGCGCAACATGGGGACGTCCTTGTAGTCGACCCACTCGGTGTTGTCCCGGCAGAGCGCGCAGGGCTTCTTCTTGACCCGGCGCCCCAGGTCCTTGGGGGCCCGGCGGGTGGTGGTTCCCCCGCGTTGGTTGTTACGTGCCATTAGAAGGGCTCCTCATCGAATCCGTATCCGCCACCGTTGGCGGGGGCAGCCGGGGGTGGGGCCGCCGCTTGGCGGTTCCCTCCCCCTCCACGCGGTGACCCGTCACTCGGGCCCCGTCGCTCGTTCTTGGTTATCTGGGCCGTGGCCCAGCGCAGGGACGGGCCGATCTCGTCGGCCACCACTTCGACCTTGGAGCGCTTGTCGCCCTCCTGGGTCTCCCAGCTCCGCTGCTCCAGCCGGCCGGCCACCATGACGCGCGCCCCGCGGGTGAGGGTCTCGCTCACGTTCTCGGCCATCTCGCGCCAGCACACCACGTCGAAGAAGGAGGTGGCCTCCTCCCACTCCTGGGTCTGGCGGTTCTGCCAGCGCCGGTTGACCGCCAGCCCGAAAGAGGCCGTCGGCTGCCCGGTGTTGGTGAAACGAAGCTCAGGGTCGCGGGTGATGTTGCCCACCAGGACCACGCTGTTATCGGTCGGCATTGTCTGCTCCTCTCGCCCGTGGGCCCGGGGTCAACTGGCGGCCGGGGCCGCGGCGGCGGCGATCTTGGTTTCGGGAAGGCGGACGATCTTGTGCCGGACGACCTCGTCGGCCAGGCCGAGCATGCGGTCGAGGTCGGCGACGGTCTGGGGGCCCGAGGTGAACTCCACCACGACGTAGTAGCCCTCGCGCTTGTGGTTCACCTCGTAGGCAAAGGTGCGCCGACCCCAGCGGTCGATGGCACCGGGATTGCCGCCGGTGCTGCGGATGACCTCGAGGGCCCGGTCGAGCACGCCCTGGATGATGGTCGGCTCCGTGGTGGCCTCGAAAATGGCCATAACTTCGTAGGGCCGCAT
>DASXZJ010000008.1:0-21438 GCA_036502025.1 Acidimicrobiales bacterium
GCCGCAGAGTAAGCCCTACTTAATGGCGCCCACATTCCGATCCATAGGGCTGAGACCGGGTGAACGTCGCTACTTAAGCAGCGAGTGCGAGCTGAGGCTCGGCATTTATTTTTGGTTCCGGCTCTTTAACGTGGTTCCGGAAACCACGGCTCGCTTCTCCTACCTCAACGAACGGAATCGAAGCCAATCACCCCCTGGTATGGGTCATCTCCACTGACCATTCGGCCAGGTCGTCCATTCTAAGGGCATCGGGTCGGCGCCGAAGTCACGCCTACCCGCGCTGGTTGATCTCCTTGGTGGCCCGGGCGGCCTCGCGCTCGGCGTCCCTGGTCATGATCAGGTTGCGCTTGTCGTAGAGGCGGCGGCCCTTGGCCAGGGCCATCTGGACCTTGGCCCTCCCGTCCTTGAAGTAGAGGGACACCGGGATCAGGGTGAGGGACTGCTGCTGGGTCTTCCCCTGCAGCTCGTCGATCTCGCTGCGGTGCAGGAGCAGCTTGCGCCGGCGATCGGGATCGTGCGCCCCGAACCCGGTGGCGAACTGCCAGGGCGGGATATGCATCTGGAAGAGCCACATCTCGCCGTCGTCGACCCGGGCGTAGGCCTCGGTGAGCTGGGCCTTGCCCTCGCGGAGCGACTTGACCTCGGAGCCCTGGAGCACGAGGCCCGCTTCGAAGGTCTCGATGAATTCGTACTCCCGACGGGCGCGGCGATTGGTGGCGACCGTCCGGTCACTCCCTCGCTCGTCGCGGGCGGCCGCCCGCTTGGCGATCTGCTTCTTCGCCCTGGCCATAGGGGCTACGAGGGTACTCTGACCCGGTGCTGCGCCTGTCCGGGGACATCTACTTCGAGATGGTGGGGCACTGCCTGAGCGGTCTGCCCGACGAGGCGTGCGGCCTCCTGGTGGGGTCCTACGGGGGGGACGAGGCCACCCATATCTTCCTGACCGGGAACGCGGCGGCCTCGGCGATGATCTACGAGGTCGACCCCAAGGAGATGCTGCGGGTGGACCGGGAGGCCCAGGCCCTGGGGGCCGACATCATGGGGGTCTTCCATTCCCACACCCACACCGACGCCTATCCGTCGCCGACCGACGTGGCCCAGGCGCACGACCCGGAGTGGCACTACGTCCTGGTCTCGCTGCGCGACACCCACCCGGTGGTGCGCAGTTACCGGATCTCGGCGGGGGCGATCAGCGAGGAGCCGGTCGAGGTCCCGGGGCTCGAGGGACCCGGGACCCCGGGCGCCAGTTAGAATCATTAGTAGATCAGTCAACAATCATCTGACCTGCCCTGGCGCAGTCCCGATGACCGAACGAGGAGGCCCCGTGGCCGTCGAAGTCCGCCTACCGACCGTCCTGCGCACCCATGCCGGGGGCGCCTCCGTGGTGACCGTCGACGGGGCGACCATCGGTGACGTGCTGGGGAAGCTGGTGGCCGAGTATCCAGGCATGGCGGGCCAGGTGGTGCAGGAGGACGGCTCCCTGCACAAGTTCGTCAATATCTACGTGAACGACGATGACGTGCGGTACCTGCAGGGCCTCGACACGCCGGTGCCCGACGGAGCGGAGATCTCGATCCTGCCCGCCGTGGCCGGGGGCTGAGCCGGCTCGCCGGCGGCACGCCCCGACCGGATGCGATTTCGATGACGCTCTACCCGTCGGTGCTCGAGCTGATCGGCAACACGCCGCTGGTCGAGATCTCCGAGCTGAGCCCGAACCCCTCGGCGCGCCTGTTCATCAAGTTGGAGGGGCAGAACCCGGGGGGCTCGGTCAAGGACCGGGTGGCGCGGTCGATGGTGGAGCAGGCCGAGCGTGACGGGGTGCTGGTGCCGGGCAAGCCCGACCAGATCCTCATGGAGCCCTCGTCGGGCAACACCGGCATCGGGTTGGCCATGGTCTGCCGGGTCAAGGGCTACCACCTCAAGGTCGTGATGCCGACCAACGTCTCGGTGGAGCGCCGCCAGCTGCTCGAGCTGTGGGGGGCCGAGATCATCGAGTCACCGGGCTCCGAGGGATCGAACGGCGCGGTGCGGATGGCCCAGCGGCTGTCGGCCGAGCATCCCGAGTGGGCCTTCCTCTACCAGTACGGCAACCGGGCCAACCCCCAAGCTCACTACGAAGGGACGGGGCCCGAGATCCTGCGCGACTGCCCGGGCCTTACCCACTTCGTGGCCGGTCTCGGCACCTCGGGGACGCTGCTGGGCGTGGGGCGCTTCCTGCGCGAGAAGCTGGGGGAGGCCGTGCAGATCTGGGCCGTCGAGCCGCCCTCGGGTGAGATGGTGGACGGGTTGCGCAACCTCGACGACGGCTACATCCCACCCATCTTCGAAGAGCTGGGCGGGGCGGCGTTGCTCGACCGCAAGACGGTGGTGCGGCCCCGCGAGTCGATCGAGTGGACGCGGCGCTTGACCGACGTGGGGGTGTTCGCCGGCATATCGAGCGGCGCGGCCGTGGCCGGGGCGATCAAGTGTGCCGCCTCGCTGCCGGAGGGTGTCGAGGCCTCCATTGTGGTGGTGTCGGCCGACGGAGGATGGAAATACCTCTCGACCGGGGCCTGGACCGACGACCTGGACGAGGTGACCGAGCGGGCCAAGGGGATCATCTACTTCTGATCGACCCACCGGCCCGTCCGGTCGGCTCGTTGCTGCTTACGTGGGCGTGATGTGACGCCGACCGGGTGCAGGCTCGGTGCTACTGCTTGAAGGCGTCCCTCACCTTTTCACCGGCGTCCCTGACCTTCTCGCCAGCCTGCTTGAGATCGCCCTTCAGCTGGTCGGCCTTGCCTTCGGACTCCAGCGAGCGATCATCGGTGACCCGGCCCGTTGTTTCCTTCATGTGGCCCTTGGCCGACTGTGCCTTGTTCTTTGCCTTGTTGAAGAACGACATGTATATCCCTTTGTTCGTGAACAACGACCTATACCCCGAAGCCAGTGGTTCAACCACTCGCGCCACCTGACCAGCGGATGACTCGACGTCGAGCTGAGGGAGATGTGGTGGAAACATGGTGGACGCACCGCCGTTGAAATGGTCAGTATGTGGCATGCCTGATGCGCTCACCTTGGAATGGTTCGGCTGCACCACGTTCCGCCTCCGCACCGGGGGGTTGACGATCTGGCTGGACACTTTCCTGGACCGGGTGCCGGACGCCCCGCCGGTCGGGCTCACCGTGGGGGAGGTCGAAGAGGCGGACTACATCTTCATCAGCCACTGCCACTTCGACCACATCCTCGGGGCCAACGTGATTGCCGCCAACACCGGAGCCAACGTCGTCGGCTCCTACGAGGCAATGCGGTTGATGACCGAGGGGGGCGTCCCCGCCGAACAGCAGTGGCCGGTGTCGGGCGGCGAGACGATCGACTGTGGAGAGGGGGTGACCGTCTCGGTCTTCCCGAGCATCCACTCCTGCCTCTTCGCCCAGAACGACCCGGACTCGGGAGGGTGCTGCCTGGGTGACCTCGGACTCTCGTTGCAGGAGCGGCGGGCCCGGATGGATCCGCTCTTCAAGCTCATACGCGATCCCGACGTAATGGCGCCGGTGCTCTACGAGTACCTGAACAACCCGGTGGGTCCTATCTCCGACCTCGACGGCGGCCAACTCATCTACCTGATCACCACCGCGGCCGGATCGATCCTCTGGAGCGCGAGCTCAGGTTGTTGGACGTCCATCCTGCGCGAGCTGCACCCCGACGTCGCGCTGCTGGCGGCGGCCGGGCGCCCCAACGTCGACGGTGAGCCGTTCCAGGGCACCATGGCCGAGTTCATCGTGCGCCAGGTGGAGATGCTCCGTCCGTCCAAGGTGGCGTTCTGCCACCACGACGCGTTCCTACCCCCGTTCATGAACGGAACCAATATCGAGGCGGCGTCGGCGGCCCTGGCCGACCGCACGCCATGGGCCGAGCTCGTCACGATGAGCTACGGAGAGCCGGTCACCATCCTCGGCTAGGACGATGCGTGATGAGGCGGTCGATGGCTAGAGGAGCCCGGCGACCTCGTGCACCTCACCGCAGGGAACACCCAACGCGGCATGGTGCTTGCGCACAGCCTCGGCGTCGGGCGCATCGAGGAGGCAGTACACCTTCCCGTCGGCGTTGTGGAACAGCTCGACCTGCCGGACCCCGAACTCGTCGGCTTTGGCGTCCTTGGTGTCCTGGGTGATCTGCTGGATCGCTTCACCCGGCAACTTCAGGTCGTCGTGGAAGTCCATGAACTTGGGCATCGCCTGTCTCCCTTGCTCGAGAGCCGAAGTCGGCTCAGCCCAGCCACGATAGGCCCGAGGGCTGAGGCGCACCTGGGGATTCCAACCCCCTCGCGGGCGGAAACCAGATTTCGTACACGCTGGTCCCGACCAAGTGAGGTAGCCGCCGGTCCCAGGGCTCAGGCGATTCGCCGGCGGCCGAAGAGCCAATAGGCGAGCGAGTTGCCCGTCTGGACCGCGCTGGCGATCCGCCAGAACCGCTTGCTGCCTCGCACTTCGCCGTCGGCCCGGTTCGCGATGTCGCGCCAGGTGAGGGCGGTCACGACCAGATGGGCGACCAGCACGGCGGCGAGAACGGGTGGGCTGAGCCGGCGTCGCGTCACTGTGCCCTGGGGAACCCGATCCGCTCGGCGATCCACTCGGCCAACTGCATGATCGACGGCTGGCTGATCGGCGCCGCGGCCACCTCCAGCAGGAGGGTGGCCGTCTCCTCGCCCTCGGCGTCGTCGGGGGGTGGTGACCAACGGAACCCGTTGCGTTGGCAGAACTCGATGGTCGCCACCAGAGCCACCGGCGCGTTGCCGTCCTTGAGGGGATGGTTCTTGATCAGGTGCGAGCAAAGGACGGCCGCCTTGGTGGGGAAGTCCGGATAGAACTCCTCACCGGCGAACCGGGCTCTGGGGGCGTGGAGCGCGGAATCGGCCAGGTTGAGGTTGGAGTCCTCGGCGATCTTCCTGGCCGGCTCCTGCAGAACCGCCTCGGCGATGAGGAGGAAGTCGGCCAGCTCGAGGTGGTCAACCGTCATGGATCAGGCGCTCCAGAGCGTTGTGGTTCTGCACGATGGCGTCGCGCAGGCGGAGGAAGAACTGCTCATCGGCCCGTCGGCGGCGCACCGCCGCCGTGAGGGACGGCCGGTTCTCGGTCGGGCGCGGTGGCGTGGGTGGTTCGCCGGTGACCTCGCTCACGAATCGAGTGTAGGAGGCCGCCACACGTCGCCTTCCAGGAGGGTGACGGGATCGACGGTTTGGGGCAGGGACGCCAACTGGGCGGAGTGCCGGCTCATGACCAGGGCCGAGATGGCCGCGTCGAACGCGTCCTCGGAGCCGCCGATGGCTGAGGAGAATGGTCCGCTGAGAGACCAGGGAGATCCGGCGAGGTAGCGGGTGCGGTGCTCGGCGTTGCGCTTGTGGACCGCACCCGTGAGGAGACGCGGATAGATCTCCACCACCGTCCAGAGGGAGGGGGGATCGAACGGCCAGATGCCGAAGCCCGCCTCGCGCAACCGGGGCAGGTGGGGCATGCCGCGGATCGAGCCAGTGCCCACCGCGCCGGCGCCCCCGATCTGGAAGGCACTCTTGGCTGCGATGCCACCTGCGGTGGCGGTCAGTTCGCACCGCCGGAAGGGCACGGCCAGATCGGGCCGGGACCGCCCGGGCCGACCCCAGAACGGCGGGAGGCAGTCGGCCAGCCACTGCTCGCCCTCGACCGCCACGATGTGCCACAGCGCGCCGACCTCGCTACAGGCGCGCTCCCGGAGGAACCAGGCCGGGAAGGAGAAGGCGAAGTCGAGCCCCACGGTGAGGCCATCGGGGAACTGGTCCCTGCCGGCGATGAGGTGGTCGATGACCTCGGTCCGGTCACGACCACCCTGCAGCTCCAGCAGAACACCGCCCCTGGCCCGGGCCGCCCAGATACGTGACGCCGCGCCGATTTTGGCCCCGGACCAGTCGATCGCCACCACGTCCACCGGACGCCTCAGCCGACGAGGTCGAAGAGCTTGGTGACGGTGTTCCAGTTCCTGGTCGTGCTGGTGACGCCCAGGCGACGCTCCAGAAGCGTGCCCGTGAGCTTGGTGTTGGCATAGCCGTCGGGGGTGTGGACGTAGACCTCCCGCCCGACGATCTCGATCTCGTCGTGTCCGCTGGGTGGAGGTTTGAAATCGGCGAGCCTCGTTCGATCCGGCGCCGCGGCCAGGAAGGTCACGTGGTGGCGGGAGGGATCGGCGCCCCGCTTGGGGTACGGGCTGGTGGCGACGACCCGGCCCAGCTCGAGCACGGTACGCAGGAGCACCGCCGGCGCGCTGCCGTAATCCGTTTCGAGCTTCGTCTCAATGGCCGAGATCAGCTTCGGGGCGCTGCGGACCGGCGAGGAGAAGATCACGTTCCCGGTCTGGATGTAGGTCGAGACGTCGGCGTAGCCCAGCTCCTCGAAGCTCCGGCGCAGGCCGGCCATGGCCAACCGGCCGTACCCGGCCACGTTCACACTGCGGAGGAGCGCGACGTACATCGTCATGACCGGACCTTAGGGTTTCGGCAGGAGCCGGAGCACCGAGCGGTCGGAGGCGAACCGGCCCAGCCCGAACCGTGGTTCGATCCCGGTGGCCAGATCGGCCATCAGCTCACCGAGCAGGGGCGCGAATTTGAACCCGTGCCCGCTGGTCCCGCAGCCGATGACGACGCGACCGACGCGGTCGATGATGAAGTCGGTGTCGACGGTGTTGTCATAGACGCAGCACTCGGTGGCCACCGGCTGCGGTGCGAAGGTCGGCAGGAGGCGTTTCGCCGCCTGCAGGAGCCGGTCCACCCCAATGGCGTCGTCTTCGAGAAGGTCGTCGTCGGCGATGACCGTGGGTCCGGGCGTGTGGTGAGACAGCTTGAGCCTGTCCTGGCCGATCAGGGGGAGCCCGTAGATCATGTCGTCCGCCCATTCGATGAACGAGGGGATCACCGGGTCGGCGCGTGCGGGCTCCAGGTACACGACCTGCTGCCGCGACGGCAGGGCGGCCACCGGGGCGCGGAGCCCGTCCATCAGCAAGGTGGCGTTCTGGCCGGCGCAGTTCACGGCGATGTCCGCCGACAGCGACTCACCAGTCTCGAGGATGATGGTGACGAGGTCGCCGTCGTCGCGCACGAGGCGCACACCGGCACCGGCGCGCACCTCGAACGATCCCGTGTCGCACAGCGCCTGCAGGCAGCGGTCGGCCACCAGGACCCCGGCTCCCGCTTCGAACAGCGACGGGCCGTCGATGTTGAGATTTGGGAACCGCTCCTTACCGGCTTCGGCACTGAGTCGGTCGAACGATGCGCCGGCGCGGGTCATGGCGTCAGCCAGTTCGGGGAGACTTCGGCCGAAATTCACCTGACCCCGCTGGTGCAGCAGCGGGCGACCGCTGTCAGTCTCGAGCGCCCGCCACCGGGTCGCCGCATCGGCCGCCATCTCGACATAGAACGGGTCCGGGTAGCTGAGACGAAAAATGCGGGCGCTGCCCTTGGAGCCCGAGCGGGCGTGGCCCGGGGCGTGGCGATCGACGACGAGGACCTCGAGGCCGCGGCGGGAGAGCGACCAGGCCGCCGCCAGCCCGAGGACGCCGGCCCCCGTGACGATGCACTGGTGGTGTTCCGTTGGTGCGCTGAACTGACGCGCGGGCACGGGGTGGATCTTAGGAAGGCGCTCGATCCCAACAGCCGACCGAGGGCCGGCGGTACGCTCGCCCCCGGTGAGCAACCCGGGGGAGGAGTCGACTGGCGACGCCACTGGTGCGCGCCTGGTTTACGCCGTCGCGCTGGTGGGCCGCCACGTCCTTTGGATCGTCCTGTTCACGGTGCCGGCGGTCGTGCTCTGGTGGCATGTGTGGGCGGGCCACCCCGCGACCACGCTGACCTGCCCCTGCGGCGATCCCGCTCAGGAGGTCTGGTTCATGGCCTGGCCGGCCTGGGCCATCCCGCACGTGGCCAACCCGTTCTTCTCCGGCGCGGTCAACGTGCCGTTCGGCGCCAACCTCCTGTCCAATACGTCCGGGCCCCTGGTGGGGACGGTGCTCAGCCCGGTCACCTGGTTGTGGGGCCCGGTGGTCGCCACCAACGTGGCCGTGACGCTCGCACCCGGACTCAGTGCCTGGGGGTGCTGGCTCGCCCTCCAGCGCTTCGTCACCTGGCGACCGGCCGCCCTCCCCGGCGCGTTCGTGTACGGCTATTCGTCGGCCGTGATGTCATCGCTGATCTTCGCCCACGTCTCGGTCTCGGTCCTCCTGTTCCCGCCGCTGCTCTTCGCCACGGTCTACGAGATCGCCATCCGCCAGGACCACTCCCCACTGCGGGACGGCCTCACCCTCGGTGGCCTGGCCGTGGCCCAGTTCCTGATCTCACCCGAGGTGCTGGTCATGTGCGCCCTGCTCGGGGGAGTGGGTCTGGTGGCCACGGTGGTCGCCGCCCCGCGCCACGTCGCGGCACGATGGCCCCACGCGTGGCGCGCCCTCGGCCTCGGGGTCGGGGCGGCGGCCGTGCTCCTGGCCTACCCGGCCTGGTTCGGCCTACGCGGCCCGCAGGCGGTGACCGGGGTGCTCTTCTCCATTGCGCCCCTCTCGGGCGTGATGCTGTCGGGGTACTTCTCACCGGGGAACTATGCCGCCTTGGCCAACTCCTACGTCCGCTTCGGCGGCTATTTCGGGAGGTTCGGACCTCCACCGAACTTCCTCGGGTGGGGCATCGGCCTCGGCACGGCGGCCTCGGTCGTCGTCACCCGTCGCCGGCGGATCGTGTGGTTGCTCATCGTGCTGATCCTGGTGACGGCGTGGCTCTCACTCGGGTCCTACTTCCTCGGCAGCCCCCATGCCCTGGCCCACATCTGGCTGCCGTGGCGCTCGCTCGGCCAACTCCCGGTCCTCAAGGAGATCCTGGCCGACCAGTTCGCCCCCCTCCTGCCCTTCTTCGTCGCCTTGCTGCTGGGCCTCGGTTTGGAGGAGGCGCACCGGGTCCTCGCCCGTCAGCGATGGCGACCGGCGGAGACCTCATTCACCTCGGCCCTGCTCGTCGGTGTCGTCGGGGTGGTGGCGCTGGTCCCGGTCTTCGTCACCTTTGACATGCCTCTGACCGTCCAGTCGACGGCCATCCCTTACTGGATGGCCCACCAGGCAGCCGACCTGCCGAACTCGACGGTGCTCCTGACCGTGCCGTTCCCCGTGTCGGGATCGACGGCCCCCATGCTCTGGCAGGCGGTCGACGGCATGCGGTTCCGTCTGGCCGGAGCCGGTCTCAAGACCCCCAATGCCAAAGGAGGCCCGGTGGGCCAAGGGGCACCGGGGTCGGCCCGCCGCATCCTGGCTGACCTGACCCTGTTGGGCCACCGGCTGCCCTCGGGGACGCCGGCCCAGATGGCGGCGGTCCGCCACGCGGTGGGTACGTGGGGGGTCAACGAGGTGGTCATCGATGGCGTCAGCCGGGATCCCGTCTACGCCTCGGGCTTCCTGACCGAGGCGCTTGGCGTCGCGCCGAGCGTGCAGGACGGCGCCTGGGTGTGGAAGGTGCCGCCCGGCGGCCTCACGGGTGGCGCCATCACCGGCGTGCCGCTGTCGACCTGTCAGAGCCAGACGCGGGGGACGTACGCCGGGCACGACCAGCTGGCCATGGCCGACTGTGTACTCGGGGGGAATCCGGCCCCGGGCGCTGCGTAAGGTGGCCTGGTGCAGCCGATCCTCCATCTCTCCATCCCGGTTCGTGACCTGGCCGAGGCGCGGCAGTTCTACGTCGACGCGCTCGGGTGCGAGGCGGCCCGCTCCCGCGAGACCTATCAGGACGTCTGGTTCTTCGGCATGCAGGTCACGCTGCAGGATCAGCCCGACCAGGTCGCGCCGGCGGGTGGTGACCGAACGCGGCACTTCGGGGTGACGCTCAGCCGTCACGACTTCGACGTCCTGATTGAGCGGCTCCGCGCCCATCAGGTGTCGTGGGTCGTCCCGGTCACAACGGACGACCAGGGGGAGCCGACCGAGCAGACCAAGGCGAAGATCGCCGATCCGAGCGGCAACGTCATTGAGGTCAAGACGTATGCGGACGTGAGGGCGGCCCTCGAACTCGCCCCTCACTCCTACCCGGCGGCGGTCGAGCACGGCAACTGAGACCGCACCGCGGTCGCTCACCGTTCTCGGGTGTGACGGCAGCTGGCCCGGTTCCCAGGGCGCGGGGAGCGGGTACCTGGTCCGCGCCGACGCCACGTCATTGCTGCTCGACGCCGGCCCGGGCACCTTCGCCCAGCTCCAGCGTTGGATCGATCCGGGGCAGGTCGACGCCGTCATCCTCTCCCACGAGCATCCTGACCACTGGACCGATTTGGAGTCGTTCGCCGTGTGGGCGGGTTACGGCCCGGGCCGCCCCCGCTACCGCGACGCCGGTGGCCGCCCGCTGGTGGTGTACGCCCCGCCCGGCCTGGCCAAGTGGTCGCACTTCTCGACGGCGTCGTGGATCGATTGGCAGGAGTTGGCGCCGTCGATGGTCCTCACGATCGGCGCGCTGACGGCCCGGTTGGTGGCCACCGATCACGGGCCGCCCACGCTGGCGGTCGGCCTGGACCACGAGGGCGCCACCCTGGCCTACTCATCGGATTCCGGACCGGGCTGGTCGGTCGAGGAGCTCGGTGCCGACATCGGGGCGTTCCTCTGCGAGGCCAGCTACACCCAGGAGGAGGAGGGGACCATGCGCCACCTGAGTGGTCGGGAGGCGGGCAGCATGGCGCGTGCCGCCGGAGTGCGCCGACTGATCGTGACCCACCGTTGGCCTACGGTGTCGGCCGAAGCCGTCCGCCGCGAGGCAGAGCAAGCCTTCGGCGGAGTGGTCGAACAGGCGCACACGGGTGACGTCTTCGTCTGGTGACCGGCACGGCGACCCAGCGGCGAGAGGAGTGAGATGTCAGAGCATTCAGCAGGTGGGGGGGATCCGCGCACGGCCCGGGGCGACGGGCGGGCGCTCGACGAGCTCCGACACGTCAGCTTCCTGCGGGACTTCACCGTGATGGCCCCGGGGTCGGTGCTGGCCGCCTTCGGGCAGACCAAGGTCCTCTGCACGGCCTCGGTCGAGGAGCGAGTGCCACCCTGGATGCGGGGCAGCGGCAAGGGGTGGGTCACCGCCGAGTACTCCATGCTGCCCGGATCCACGCCCGAGCGGGCCTCACGCGAGGCGGCCAAGGGCAAGCAGTCCGGCCGCACCCAGGAGATCCAGCGGCTCATCGCGAGGTCACTGCGATCGGTGTGCGATCTGGTCGCGCTGGGGGAGGTGCAGATCACGGTCGACTGTGACGTGCTCCAGGCCGACGGCGGGACCCGCACGGCGTCCATCTGCGGCGCCTACGTGGCTCTGCACGACGCCTTCTCCCGGCTGCAGCAGGCCGGCACCTTAAGGGTGAACCCGCTGACCGACTCGGTGGCGGCCATCTCGGTGGGAATCATCGACGGCGTGCCCATGCTGGACCTGCCTTACGCCGAGGACTCCCGGGCCGAGGTCGACATGAACGTGGTGATGACGGGGACCGGGCGCTTCGTCGAGGTGCAGGGGACGGCGGAGGGCATGGCGTTCAGCCGGAGCGAGCTCGACAGCATGCTCGGGCTGGCCGAAGCCGGCATCAAGGAACTGTCCAGCTTGCAGGCGGTCGTGTTGGCGGAGCCACCGCCGCCCCGATGAGCGGCGCCACCCGGTTGCGGCTGGTGCTGGCCTCCGCCAATCCCGACAAGGCGGCGGAGATCGCCGCCGTGCTCGGCGGCTCGCTCGATGCCGAGCTGGTGCCGCGGCCGGCGGACGTCCCCGACGTGGTCGAGGACGGTGCCACCCTGCTGGACAACGCCCGCCTCAAAGCCCGGGCTCTGGTGGCCGCGACCGGTGAGGCCGCCGTGGCGGACGACACCGGCCTCGAGGTCGACGCGCTCGGCGGCGCCCCCGGCGTCTACTCGGCGCGCTACGCCGGGGAGAACGTCACCTACGCCGACAATGTGTCCAAACTGGTGGCAGAACTAGGGAAGTTGCCCGACGGTGGGGGCACCCGCTCGGCCCGGTTCCGCACCGTCGCCCTGGCCGCCTTCCCCGACGGCACCGAGGTGTGGGCCGAAGGGGTGGTCGAGGGCACCATCCTGACCGACAATCGCGGTGACGGCGGCTTCGGCTACGACCCGGTCTTCGTGCCGGCCGGGGGCGACGGCCGTACCTTCGCCGAGATGAAGGCCGAGGAGAAGCACGGCATCTCGCACCGCGGGCGGGCGTTCCGCGCCCTGGCCGACGCGTTGGCGGTCCGGACGGGTGGCTAGGCCTCGACGGGGCTGGTTCCCGGGCCGGGCTTTGCCCTGGCCCGTGAGGCGCGGAGGAGCTGCACGCCGTTGGTCAGCGAGTCCTTTATCAGCCGGTCGTTGTCCTTGGAGATGAAGCGGTGGACGCGCTTCTCGAGGAGTGCCCGCGCGATGGGATTGAACGCGTGATACGTCTCGGAGAAGTGGACCCGGGTCTGCCCGTTGCCCCGGTCCTCCAGGCGGGTGCGGCCCTCGGCCTGCGACCAGAGGGGGCGACCGACGGCGTTGTACTTCCAGGACTCCGTGGGTGTGACCTCGGTCAGCCATTCCCACGACTGACCCCAACCGCCCGACAGCAGGTACCGCGGGACCCGGAACGTGCAGTGGCGAACCAGGCCGTTGCCGATCTCGTCCCCCGGGTGCAGGATCTCGATGGTCACGTCGCCCGATCGGGACTTGGGGGCCCGGAACCAGAACAGCTTCCACAGCTCCTCGGGGGTGGCGTCGATGTCGACGAAGTAGTGGTGCTCCTGCACCGGGCCACCCTATCCCTGCACCTGACGGGCGTGTCAGGTCGGACGGACCGTTATGGTCGGGCCGATGCCGGCCGAAGACCATGAGCGCGCGGCGCGGCACGCGCCGCTCTCGGGGAGCCGAGCCCAACGCTGGTCCCGCTTCGGCACGTGGAAGGAGCAGTTCTTCCCCAACCTGGTGGGCCTCGAACTCGAAGAGGTGCGGACTGACTACGCCCGCATGCGGTTGCCGTACCGTCCGGAGCTGCGCCAGCCGGCCGGCGTGATCCACGGCGGCGCCATCGCCACCCTCATCGACACGGTGGTGGTCCCGGCCCTGGCCAGCAACTACGACGAGCTGCCCTTCATGGTCACCATCGACCTCCAGATCCGCTTCCTGAATGCGGCGAGCGAGAGCGATCTGGTGGGCGAGGGATGGGTCACCCGTCGGGGGCGATCCGTCTCCTTCTGCCAGGCCGAGGTGCGGCGGGCGGTGGACGGCGAGGTGGTGGCCGAGGGGTGGCTCGTCTACAAGGTCTCAGAGCAGCGAGCAACGGAGAAGTAGCCCGGCCGCGATGAAGCTGGCCTACGTGGTGCCGCGCGACGGCGACGAGATCCGGGGAGGGGTCGAGACGGGGCTCGCATGCTGGCCGAGCACCTGGTGGCCGACCGGGCGTACGAGGTCGAGGTCCTGACGTCCTGCTCGGTCGACGCGCTGACCTGGCGTGACGAGCGCCCACCCGGAACCGGGATCCTCAACGGCGTGACGGTGCACCGGATCGCCTCGGAGGCCGGCCGCGACGAGGGCTTCCACCCGCTCTCGGGCGCGTTGCTGCTCCATCCCGAGCAGGCGAGCGACGAGGACTGCCAGCGGTGGGTGGACATGCAGGGGCCCGAGTCACCCGCGCTCCTCGACGCCGTCGCCGCCAGCGGGGCCGATGTGGTCGCGTTCTACCCGTACCTCTACTACCCGACCGTGCGAGGGCTGCTCCACGCCACCATGCGCCGGAACGGCCTGCGCGATGTCGAGGCGAACTACCGGTGGCCGGTCATCCTGGATCGCTACTGCAGCTTCCTCGACGAGTTCGTCGAACGTCAGGGATACGGCGTGCCGTAACGGTTCAGGTGGGCCTTCTCCGAGAGGGGTCGGCGGGCGGGCGGCCCGAGTGGCCGGGCCAGGTGGCCGATCGGGATCACGGCCACCGGCACCACCTCATCGGGAAGGGCGAGAGCGTCGGTCAACTCGCGGCCGCCCAGGAGGGGCAGCGTGGTGAGGGTCGAACCCAGCCCGAGCGCGTGGGCCGCCAGGAGGAGGTTTTGCACGGCCGGGAACACGGAGGCGTCCATGGCCTGGGGGTAGGTCAGCCGCTCGTCCCCGCACACGACGATGAGCACCGGCGCCCCGGCGACGCCTCCCATGGCGCCCCGGTCGACGTCGCGCAGGAAGCCCGGGGCGAGGCGGTCGGCCTCCAGGTCCTTGGCTCCGGACTGCCAGATGCGGGCGGTGATGGCGCCGATGGTGGCCCTGATGGCGGGGTCGCGCACCACGACGAACACAAAGGGCTGGCTGTTCTCGGCGCTGGGGGCGTGAGTGGCGGCGGTCAGGATGCGGGTGACGCTGTCGTCGTCCACCTCGTCGGGCAGGAAGGTGCGGGCCCCTCGTTGGGTCAGGACCACCTCGAAGAAGTCCGGCGCCACGGCCGGTGATCGTACCGAGCGGGGGACCCGCTGTCCGATTGCCCCGGATTGGGCAGTGTGTCGGCGACCCACTACCTTTGGCGGCTGCAGCGGCCTCCGGCCGGTGTCCGCCGTGACGACGTGGTTCAGAGCAGGGCGGAGGGGGACAAGGAGGAACAGGGTGGCCGATGACGCCGCATCGCAGGAAGACGTGCTCAAGGGGATCATCGGGCAGCCGACCGGCAAGGCCAAGGTGGTGGTGGAGCGGGGACCGGTGGCGCACTTCGCCGAGGCCGTGCTGAGCACCAGTCCGATCTATCGGAACCCAGAGGCGGCCAAGGCAGCCGGGTTCGACGCCATCCCCGCCCCGCCGACGTGGCCCTTCGCCATGGAGTTCAACGGCAAGTTCGAGGAGATCCAGCCCGCCGACGCGCCCGTGGGCAATCCGCTCATGACGGCCGTGGGCCCACTGATCGCCAAGGGCGGCCTGATCCTCCACGGCGAGCAGGAGTTCATCTACCACCGCCCCGTCCAGGTGGGTGACGTGCTGGTGAGCGAGGGAAAGATCACCGACGCCTACCAGAAGGAGTCCAAGGGACGGACGATGACCTTCATCGTCAGCGAGACCAACTGGCGCGATGACAAGACCGGCGAGCCAGTGGTCACGGCCCGCTTCAATCTGATCCACCGCGCCTGAGCACCATGCTGTCGACCGTGCACTCCTCGACCACCTGGCTCACGGGCGCGCAGTGGCTGGCCGTGCTGCGCATCGGCCTGGGGGCCTGGTGGTTCAAAAGCTTCTGGCACAAGGACAAGGCGGCCTGGTTCAAGCGCGGCGCCGGCATCAGCTGGGGCCAGTCGGTGGCCGAGAAGCACAAGTGGCCGTTCGTCAAGAAGGGCTTCGACGCGGTGGTCGTGCCGCGACCCAAGGCCATGGCCTACATCGTCGTGCTGGGGGAGCTGGCCATCGGACTCGGCCTGATCCTCGGGTTCCTGACCCCGGTGGCCGCCTTCGCCGGGATCCTGCTGAACGTCCTGTACTTCATCTTGATGATCACCGATTGGGCCGAGCAGGGCCAGAACTTCATGATGATCCTCGCCTCGGTGGTCGTGCTCGGCACCCACGCCTGGAACATCTGGTCGATCGACCACCTGCTCCACATCTTCGGGGCCTGAGATGACCGATGTCGCTTTTGCTGTGCCAGAGATACCAATGAGACCAATCCCCGTGGCTAATGCTGCGGCCGACGAGATTTCGACTGGGGGTCGACACGATGGGTGAGAAGAAGCTGAAGTTCGATGACGTGGCGGTGGGCGACGAGGCTCCCGTGATCACGCACACGCTGGGCCGGACCGACCTGGTCAAGTACGCCGGCGCCTCGGGTGACTTCAACCCGATGCACCATGACGAGGTGGCGGCCAAGGCGGCCGGCCAGCCCAGTGTCTTCGGGCATGGCATGTTCTCCATGGGTCTGCTCGGCACGGCGCTGACGGACTACGTGGGCGTGGGGAACGTGACGAGGTATCAAGTTCGCTTTGCCCGGCAGACCTGGCCCGACGAGGTGCTCTCCTCCAAGATCGTGGTCACCGCCAAGCGTGAGGAGGACGGCCAGAAGATCGTCGACCTCTCCGTCACGCTCTCCAACGGCGACGGCGAGGACAAGCTGGTGGGCGAGGCCACCGCGGTCGTACCCGGCTAGCTGCGAAGGCGCTTTTCGGCGAGATAGGCCGAGGCGGCAGTGCGATAGTCGTCCTCGGTGAACGACCACTGCTGGTGATCGGCGTCGCCCCACCCGGCGGCCATGGCGGGGTGCGACCGACCCAGGGCCGCGGTCATGGCCCGGGTCATAGCCAGGGGGCCTGGTGGCACGGCGATGAGCTGGGCCACGCATTCGGCCACGGCGTCGTCGAGGTCGGCCGAGGGGACCACGCGCTGGGCGAATCCACTCTGCAGGAGCTCGGGGGCGAGGACGGCCCGGCAGGTCATCACCCAGTCCCGGGTGAGCGGGAGACCGATCTCCCGGACGAGCAGAGGGATGCCGGCCCAGGTGAGCGGAATGCCGATGGCCAGCTCGGGGATCCGGAGCACCACGTCGTCGGCGGCCACCCGGAGGTCGCAGGCCACGGCGAGCAGGGCCGCCCCGCCGATGACGTGGCCGTGCAGTCGGGCCACCGTCACCTGGGGAATCCGCCCCAGCTGGTCGAGCAGGCGCTGCCACGAACCGGTCCGGTGGCGACGGGTGGCCCAGTCGACCCCGCCGAGTTCTGCGTAGGCGCTGGCGGAGAGATCGGCGCCGGCGGAGAAGGCACGCCCTGTCCCTTCGAGCACGACGACCCTGATGTCGGGGCGCTCCTCCAGCTCGGTGAGGGCACCGGCGAGAGCCCGCCTGACGTCATCGTTGAGCGCGTTGAGCCGCTCGGGACGTGAAAGGGTCAGGTGGACGACCGGTCCCTCGTAGGAAACGCGCAGTCCGGTCGGATCGTCAGCCATGCGCCAGTTTGGCCGACGGCGCCCCGTCGATGGTGACGAGGATGAACCGGCCCTTACGTGGCCCGCATCCGGTTGTTACGAGGGTTGTGCTCGAGCTCGGCCAGGCCGAGTGCCTCCATGAGCGGCGGGACGTACATGCCGAAGCGGCCCCGCAACCCCTTCTTCAGCCCGTACCAGCCCCCGACGGGGTTGGAGGGTGAGCGTCCCCAGGCTTCGACCGTGCCCTCCATGGCGGGCTTCTGCTCGTCCGCGGAGCCGAGCTCGACCCAGTCACCCTTCTCGCCCAAAAAGGCTTGCAGGTCAGTCAGGCAGCGGGCGTCGTAGTGCAGCACGGTCTTGCCGACGGTGCAGACGAGGATTCCCGCGCCGTCCACCTCGTCGCGGTACATGGTGTAGTCCGACGTCCCCGGAGGTGTGGTGAGCTGCCACGGGTCGTCCTTGGTGCCGCTGCCCTTGCTCATGGTGCACTCCCTCGGCCGACCCGCCTTGCCGTGGCGTCCATGGAGACTACGCGGGGTCGCGGCGCATAGTCGACCGTGGCGAACGGCCAGTCTTCGTGCAGCCATCGGGCGACGGCCTCGTAGAGGGGTGCGTCGAGCTCGGCCCGTGTCGAGCGGACCCAGGACCGCACCGCGGCGTCGATGCCCGCAGCCGCGGAGGGATAGATGTAGACGCACCCGATGACCTCGTGGCCGGGCACCGAGAGCACGCTGTAGGTGAAGCCTCGACGCTGCTCGAAGTCCGCCACGTGCCCGCGCAGGTCGGCTTCGTTGCGGGCCAGGGTCATGGGCTCGTCGGGCCAGGTCCACCCGGAGAAGCCGGGGGTGGCGCGGATGTGGGCCACGCTGGTGCTCCAGGCCTCGAGGTCCGCTTCGTTACGGGCCACGGTGAGCGGCTCCAGCGCGAAGCTGGCAGTCCTCAGTGCGAGCGGAACGGTGAAGGTAGCGGGCACGAAGAATGGCGGCCCGGGTTCGATCGACATGGTGCGACGCTCAGGTGGTTTCGAAGCGAATCGGGAGGCGCGCCGGCCCCCAGATGCCGAAGGTCGCCGGTTTCCATTCCACCGGGCCGGCCAGCGCCAACCCCGGCATGCGCTGGGCCAGCAGCGGCAGGGCCTCCTGCAATTCGGCCCGGGCCAACGCGGCGCCGAGGCAGAAGTGGATCCCCGAGCCGAACGTCATCTGGGCCGTGGCCCGCTCGGCGGTGACGTCGAATTCGTTGGGACGTTCCCAGACATCGGGGTCGCGGTTGGCTCCATACAACGCAACCGAGACGAGCGTGCCCTGGGGGAAGAGCACATCGCGGTAGACGACGTCCTCTGACGCGAAGCGGACGGTGGCCCGGACCGCGCCGAGGTAGCGCATGGACTCCTCGACGGCCCGGGGAGCCAACTCGGGCCGTTCGGCCAGGAGGGCCCACTGCTCGGGGTGATCGGCGAACAGGGCGATGCAACAGGCGAGCTGGTTCCGGGTGGTGTCGGTGCCCGCCATCAGGACGGCTTCGGCCAGCATCGTCATCTCCGCGGTCGAGAGACGGTCTCCCTCTTCCTCGATGGCGATGAGGTCGCTCAGCAGGTCGTCGCGGGGTGCCGCCCGACGTTCCGCCACCATGGCGCTCACGTACTCCGTCAACTCGCCGGCCGCTCGCTCAATGGCGGGGAGGTCGTCTTCCAGCATCCCGTTGAAGATGCGGAAGATGTCGGTGGCCCAGGACGAGAAGAGCTTCCAGTCCTGCCGGGGCGCACCCAGCAGCTCGCAGATGATGGGGATGGGGTAGGGCTCGCAGACGTCGGTGACGAACTCGCAGGCGCCGTCACCGGCGATCTGGTCGATGAGCTCGGTCACGACCGCCCGCATGGTGGGGCGCAACCGGTTGGCCGAAGCCGGGGTGAAGGCCGGTGCGACGAGGCGGCGCAGGCGGGCGTGCTCCTCGCCCTCCATGGAGAGGATGGACCGGCGGCGGCGGCCCGCGTAGTCCGAGGCGTCGATGCCGGCCATTGAGGGCAGCACGGAGAGCGCCGAGTGGAAGCGCTTGTCGCGCAGGATCGCCGTCACGTCCTCGAGATGGGTGACCGAGTAGCCCATCTGCGTCTTGGCCAGCCAGTGCTGCGAGCGGGCGACTTCCATGGCGACGACGGCATCCATGCGGTCCATCCCGATGGTGTCGAGCAGTGGGAGCTCGAGCTCGTGTACCAGTGCGGTCATGTCACCCCCAGAAGTGCCGGCACAGCGAGGTTACTTCTGGTCCTTGAGAGCCGGGTGTTGGCTGGCCAACATGGGCAGGATCCACGACTTGGGTACCAGGTGCGCGGCCATGGCGCCGACACGGTTGGCCGCGCCCGGGATCACCACGGCGCGCCCGGCGGCGAGCGCGTCGACGGCAGCCTTGGCCACTTGGGCCGCCGGCACCCACATGAACTTGGGCAGCGCGTCCCCGGCCTCTTCGTCGGTCAGGCCCGAGGCCTCGGCGAACCCGGTTTCCACCGGTCCCGGGCACAGGGTGGTCACCGTCACGCCGGTCCCCTTGAGCTCGGTGCCGAGCGCCCGGCCGTAGGAGAGCACGAACGACTTCGACGCGCCGTAGACGGCCTGGCCGGGGAGGGGTTGGAAGGCCGCCGTCGAGGCCGTGTTGAGGATGGCGCCGCGGTGACGGGTCACCATGCCCGGAGTGAAGAGGGTGCACAGGTCGACGACCGCCTCGATATTGGTGCGCACCATGGACAGCTCCGCATCCCGGGTAGCCCGGTGGACCGGTCCCATGGTGGTGAACCCGGCGTTGTTGACCAAGATGTCGACGACGAGGCCCAACGCCTCGATCTTGCCCGGCAGCGCGCCGCGGGAGTCGACCTCGGTCAGGTCGGCCGCGATGACTTCGGTACGCACCTGGTGGGCCTGGGCCAGCTCATCGGCCAGCACCTTCAGGCGGTCTTCCCGGCGAGCCACCAGGGTGACCCCGTGACCCCGCTTGGCCAGTTCGCGGGCGATGTCCGCGCCGATGCCCGACGAGGATCCGGTGACCAGGGCGGTGCTGGTCGCGTGGGGAGTGGGGAGGCCCATGCCCAAACTGTACGGGTCGTGGCCCGCCCAGGCGAAAGCGTGAACAGCCCGCGAGGGACGACAACGCACCCGCCGGTCAGATGAAGATTGGGTTGCGGCCGGATCATCTACCAGGCCCTTCGCGAATACCCTGTTCGGGTGGGGTTCACGCGGCGGGGGCAGGGGCAGATACTGGGACCACTGCGGCAACGGGTCGATGGCCGGTTGCCCCGAGTGGAAGGAGCTGCCGATGACGTCGACACGCTCGAACGAGGAAGGCGATCCGCCGGGTTGAACCGGCGTCACCGACGCTGGAACTCGGTGACGCTCCCGAGCAGAAGCCGCGGAGAGAAGTCCGGCGTATGAATGTGGCCGCGCTCGCGCCGGTGCGTGTGCCGGCCGACCGACATGGCGGCCCCCGCACCAACTGCGCCGAAGGCTGGAACACGGCGACTGCTGACAAGTAGCACTAGAACGAGCACCGGACCGGCCTCGTCGCCGGTCCTGCTCGCGTCTGGGCCCCCGTTCCGGCCCGACCTCGTGAGAGGGTGGGGCCATGGCGTTGCGCAGTCTGGGCATGTTCCCGCTCTCGACCGTTCTCTTCCCGCATGCCCAGATCCCGTTGCACGTTTTCGAGCCGCGCTATCGAGCCCTGACCAAGGACGCGCTGGCGGGGGACTCCCGGTTCGGGATCGTCCTCATTGAGCGCGGCTCGGAGGTCGGGGGAGGCGACCAGCGCATGGCCGTGGGGACCATTGCCCTGATCACGAGGTCGGTGGAGCTCTCCGATGGGCGATGGCTCCTGATGGTCGAGGGCGAGCGGCGGCTGCAGGTCACCGAGTGGCTGGCCGAGGACCCTTATCCGCTGGCGCAGGTCGAGGAGTGGCCGCCAACCGCGGGCGCGGCGGCCGGGGCGCTCGTGCACCGGGCCGAGCAGTGCGTGCGGCGCACCCGCGGCCTGCTCTCGGAGAGCGGTCGGTCCCCGGCCCTCTCCGCCGAGGTCAGGTTCAGCGACGATCCGGACAGGGCCGCGTGGCAACTCTGCGCCGAGGCACCGTTGAACCCGATCGACGCCCAGCGTCTGCTCACCGCCCCCCACTGCGAGGAGCGCCTGGAGTTGTTGATCGGATTCACCGAGGCGTTGGCCCACGACCTGCACCGGATGATGGCCGGGGACTGAATCTATTGACAGTCGCTATGCCAATTCATTACCCTGTGGGACATGCCGGCCGGCACACTGCTCGAACGCGACACCGATGGACGGAACCGCCGCCGCCTGCACTCCTTTGACCGGGCGGTCGACGCGGTGCTCGACCTCATCGGGGAGGGGAATCGGGCCCCGACGGCCCAGCAGATCGCGGCACGCTCCGGGATCTCCATCCGCACCGTCTTCCGGCTCACCAGCGATGTGGACTCCCTCCACGCGGCCGCGGTCAGCCGGCAGGTCGAGCGCCTCGCCCCGCTCTACGTCGCCCTCGACGTCGAG
>DASXZJ010000009.1:0-14571 GCA_036502025.1 Acidimicrobiales bacterium
CGCAGCGCCATGACCTGCCCGTCGCGGTCGGCGAAGGTGTACATCTCCTTGCCCACCAGCTCGCTCTCCTCGCCCACGCCCCGGTGGAAGACGCCCACGTGCTCGAGGATCGGGGTCACCGCCAGGCCGTAGCCGGCCCCCTGGACCAGGGTGGCGAAACGGGCCACCGTCGCCTCCCAGCGGGTGGACTCGGGCCACAGCACGTCGTGCATGCCCTTGGGCGTGCGGGCGGCCGCCCCAGGTTCGTTGGCGCGCGCGTCTGAACCCTCGGTCACCGGATCCGGCATGGGTCAGGCCTTCTTGCCGGGGAGCTGGCGATACGCATCGAAGACCCCGTCGAGGTGCTTGAGCGCATTGATGAGCGAATGCAGGTGGGTGGGGTCGGCCAGCTCGACGTCGAAGGCCATGCGGCTGACCCGGTCCGGTGTGGTCGCCGTGCGGGCGGCCACGATGTTGAGGTGGTGCTCGGAGACGACCCGGCTCACGTCGGCCAACAGGCGGGAGCGGTCGAAGGCCTGCACCTCGATGGTGGCCACGAAGACGCCGTCGTTGCCCCGGTCCCACTCCACCTCGATCAGGCGCTCCTTCGAGCGGTCGGCCAGCGCGGTGGCGTTCGAGCAGTCGGCCCGGTGCACCGAGACGCCGCGGCCCTGGGTGACGAAGCCGATGATCTGGTCGCCCGGCACCGGGGTGCAGCAGCGGGCCAGGTGGATCATCACGTCGTCGAGCCCCTCGACGTAGACGCCGGCCCCGCCGACCCGGCGGCCCTGCCGTGGGGTGCGGACGCCCCGCAGCGCCGTGGTCGCCAGCTGCTCATCCTCCTCGGTCCGCAGCGAGCGGGCCAGGCGTTGCACGATGGACTGGGCCGAGACCTGGGACTCACCGACCGAGGCGTAGAGCGCATCGAGGTCGGCCAGGTTCATCGACTCGGCCACCTCGAGCATGGCCGCCGACCCCAACAGCTTGTGCAGCGGCAGGCCCTCGCGGCGCAGCGCCCGGGCCAGCTCCTCGCGCCCGTTCTCAATGGCGTCCTCGCGGCGCTCCCGGCTGAACCACTGGCGGATCTTGTTGCGGGCCCGCGTCGAGATCACGATCTGCAGCCAGTCCCGCGACGGTCCGGCGGTGGGCGACTTCGAGGTGAAGATCTCGACGGTGTCGGCCGACTTGAGCTCGGTCTCGAGCGGCACCAGGCGGCCGTTGACCCGGGCGCCGATGCAGCGGTGCCCCACCTCGGTGTGGATCACGTAGGCGAAGTCGACCGGGGTGGAGTGGGCCGGCAGCGCGATGACCTTGCCCTTGGGCGTGAAGACGTAGACCTCGTCCTGCTCGAGGTCGAGCTTGAGCGCTTCGAGGAACTCGATGGGGTCGTCGGTCTGGCGCTCGACGTCGGCGATGCGCTGGAGCCAGGCCATCTCCGAGGAGTGGTCTTCCTTCTCCTTGTAGCCCCAGTGGGCCGCGATCCCGTACTCGGCCCGGTGGTGCATCTCGGTGGTGCGGATCTGCACCTCCACCGGGTTGCCCTCCAGGCCGATCACCGTGGTGTGCAGCGACTGGTACATGTTGAACTTGGGCGTGTTGATGTAGTCCTTGAAGCGGCCCTGGACCGGGGCCCAGATGGCGTGGATGGCACCCAGCGCGGCCCAGCAGTCCTTCTCGCTGGTGACGACCACCCGGATGGCCACCAGGTCGTTGATGTCGTCGAACTCCTTGCCCCGGACGACCATCTTCTCGTAGATGCTCCAGAGGTGCTTCGGCCGACCGGTGACGTCGGCTTCGACGCCCATGGACTCGAGGCGCTCGCGCACGTGGACGAGGACGCGCTCGAGGTACTCCTCGCGCTGGGGCGCCCGGGCGGCCACCATCTGCTCGATCTCGGCGTAGCGCTTGGGGTGCAGCGTGGCGAAGGCCAGGTCCTCCAGCTGCCAGCGGACCTGCTGGACCCCGAGCCGGTGGGCCAGGGGCGCGTAGACATCGAAGGTCTCCTGCGCCGTCCGCCGCTGCTTCCACTCGGGCATGACGGCCAGGGTGCGCATGTTGTGCAGGCGGTCGGCCAGCTTGATCAGCAGCACCCGCCAGTCGTCGGCCATGGCCACGAGCATCTTGCGGATGGTCGCCGCCTGCTGGGCCTCCTTGGAGTCGAACTGCAGCCGGTCGAGCTTGGTCACCCCGTCGACCACCTTGGCCACCCCGGGCCCGAAGGCCTTGGTGATCGACTCCAGCGAGAGGCCGGTGTCCTCGACGGCGTCGTGCAGCAGGGCGGCCGCCACCGTCTGGGCGTCCAGGCCCAGCTCGGCCACGATGGTGGCCACGGCGATGGGGTGCGTGATGTAGGGCTCGCCCGAGCGGCGGAACTGCCCGTCGTGCGCCGCCAGGGCGGTGCGCCCGGCGGCCACCACCGGAGCGGTGTCGTCGTCGGGACGGTGCCGGGCGAATTCGGCCAGCAAAGGCGCCATCAGCTCCCCGAACGCGCGCTCCCCATCCTCTGTGACGGGAGTCACCCGAGTCAGGGTCACCATCTACGTAGGCTACCCGCCCAGGCACGATGCTCGGGCCCAGGGGCCAGGCTCAGGCTCCGGCTCAGGCTCAGCGCTGGCGCTTGCCCTTGCCCTTGCGGGGGCGAGGCGCCGCCGTGCCACCGCCGGACCCCGACGGGCGTGGTGCACCGGCGGCCCCACCGCCGGCCCCGGTCCCACCGGCGGGCCGATCGAGTCCCGCCGTGCCGCTGCCCGGGCGGATAGGCCCGGTCCGCTTGGCCGGCGCGCTGCGCCCGGTGCGGGCCGGCTGCCCGCCGGCCGAGATGCTGAGCTGGTTGGACAGGGCCGCGGCCGAGGCCGCCGAGTACGCCCCGTCGCGGTCGCCGCGCGAGGCGACCCGCTGCTCAATGGCCAGCCAGCGCGGCTCGCGCGACTTGAGCATGGAGAGCACCGGCGAGGCGATGAAGATGGAGGAGTAGGCCCCGCTGAGCAGGCCGACGAAGAGGGCCAGACCGTAGTCCTGCAGGGTGGTGGCGCCCAGGATCTCGGCACCGACCGTGAGCACGGCCAGCACCGGGAGGATGGCCACCAGCGAGGTGTTGATGGAGCGGGCCAGTGTCTGGTTCATGGACAGGTTGATCAGCTGCGGGTAGCTGATGCGACCCGACGAGCCGATGCCCTTGGTGTTGTCCCGAACCCGGTCGAAGACGACCACGGTGTCGTAGAGCGAGTAGCCCAGGATGGTCAGGATGGCCACCACGGTGTCCGGCGTGACCTGGAAGTTGAAGATGGAGTAGACCCCGACCGCCACCAGCACGTCGTGGAGCATGGCCAGGAAGGCGGCCAGCGCCATCTTGGGCTCGAAGCGGATGCTGATGTAGATGCCCACCACGACGAAGAAGATGATCAGGGCCTCGATGGCCTTGTTGGTGATGGACGAGCCCCACGTGGGGCCGACGGTCTGGATGCCGTTCTCCACGTTCTCCACCGTGGTGTGGGTCAACCTGGCGATGGCCTGATCCACTTTGAGTGACTCGGCCGTCTGCGCCTTGGCCGACAGCTTGTTCAGGTCGGCCTGCACGTTGAGGTGCTGGTTCGAGCCCTGCCCGAGCAGCTGGACGATCGGCGAGCTGAGCCCGGCCGCCTGCATGGCGTCGACCGCCTGGACCTGGGTGATGCCGGGAGCCTTGACCGTCCACTCCGTGCCGCCCTTGAACTCGATCCCGAGGTTCAGCCCGCCTCGCAACACGATGGAGACGACACCGGCCAAGATGATGAGCGTCGAGAGCGCGAACCAGATACGGCGGCGCCCGACGAAATCGAACCTGGTCTCGCCCCGGAAAAGGCGGGCGAAGGGCCCGTGGCGCTCGCGCTTGCGCTCACGCTGGCGGATCAGGGAGCGGGCCGCGTCGTCCACCGTGATCAGCTCGTCGTCGCTGAGCCCGGGGGTGAGGTCGCCCGTCCCGAGGTCGCCGTTGCCCTCGGCGCCCAGCGCCTCGTTCAGGTCGTCGTCGATCCCGCTCGTGTCCATGTCGTCCACGCCGTCCACGCCGTCCACGTCGACGCCGTCCACGCCCAACCCGTCGTCAGGGCTCACTTGCCGGCCCCCACCGGGCTCAGCTCGGTGCCAGCCCCCGGGCGGTCAACGGCCAGCCCCCGGGCGATCCCGAAGCGCCGGTTGCCCTCGGTCAGGCGGTCACTGCGGCCGAGCAGGATGACCAGCGGCCGCGTGTAGAACCAGGTGATCGCCATGTCCATGATGGTCGAGAGGCCGAGGAAGAAGGCGAAGCCCTTCACGTCGCCCACGGCCACGATGTACAAGACCACCGCCGCCAGCAGCGAGACGAAGTCGGCCGCCCACACGGTGCGCCAGGCGCTCTTGAAGCCGCGGTCCACCGAGGTTCGGATGGAGCGGCCCGATCTGGTCTCGTCTTTTAATCGTTCGAAATAGACGATGTAGGAGTCGACGGTGATACCGATGGACACGATGAGGCCCGTGATACCCGCCAGGTCGAAACTCGGGCTGAAGGTGGTATGGCCCAGCGCCGAGATAATGGCCCACAACAACCCGGCCGTCAGCACCAGCCCGGAGATCACCACCGCCCCCAGCGCCCGGTAATAGAACAGCACGTACAAGAGGACGAGGGCCAGGCCGGCGACACCGGCCCCGAGGCCGGCCTGCAGGGCGGACTTGCCCAGCGTCGGCGAGACGGTCTGGGTGGTCAGCTCCTTGAGCCGGACCGGCAGCGAACCGAACTGCATGGCCTGGGCCAGCTGCTGGGCGTCGGCCTGGGTCAGGTTGCCCGAGATCTCGCCGTTGCCGGCGAAGGAGGTGAAGGCGCTCTGGGTCGGCTGGATGATAGGAGCCGAGTACACGACCCCATCGAGCTCAATGCCCAGCAACGCGTGGAAGTTGGACTGGGCTGTCTTGTCCCACAGATCCGAGTTGGCCTTGCCGGCCAGGGTGTAGTTGACCACCCACTGGCCCGTCTGGTCGAGCTGCGCCGTGGCCCCGCCGATGGCGTGGCCGGTCATCTGCTCGGGCCCGAGCACGTAGCGCAGGGTGCCCTTGGTGTTGGTGCTCCCGTTGGCGCCCAGCGTGGGCAGCAGGACGTCGCGGTGCTCGTAGTTCTTGGCGGTGGTGCTGGTGTTGGTGTAGTCGGTGAACTGGGTGTCGACCGGGATGTTGGTGTTCGACGAGTAGCCCTGCACCGAGCTGTTGGGGGTGACCGCCAGGTTGGCGGCCGACAGGGCATCGGCGGCCTGGCAGGTCGGCAACTTGCCGTCCCCCGAGACGGCCTTCTGCGCCGGTTGGGCCGGCACCGCCTTGGCGGTCTTGGTGGCCGGCTTGGCCGGGGTGGCCTTGGCCAGGGTGAGCGGCGGCGCCGAGCACAGAACCGGGCGGAAGTACATCTGGGCCGTCTGGCCGATGGCGGAGAGCACCTGGGCCGCGTTCTTCACGCCGGGGATCGACACCGCGATCTGGTTGTTGCCGCTGGTGCTGACCTGCGCGCCCGAGACCCCGAGACCGTTGACCCGGTTGTTGAGGATGTTGACCGCCTCGTTGAGCTCGGCGCTCGGCACGTTCTTCTGCTCGGTCTGGTACACGACCGAGAGGCCGCCGGCCAGGTCGAGGCCGAGTTTCGGCGTCCACTTGGCGGCGAAGACGGCGGCGAAGGAACCGAGTGCAATGGCCACCACGATCAGCACGCTGAAGAGGAGGTTCCGCCTCTGCCGGCTCTGGGCCCGGGAGGACTTCGGGCTCACGCCTGCTCCGCCTCCCCGCCCTGGGCCTTGGGCCCTTCGGCCGACGGGCCCTCGTCGTCGACCCCGTGATCGTGATCGTGATCGTGCTCATGCCCCGCCGCCGGCAGCCCGTAGCCCTCGTGCTCCCCGGACTGGGCACCACCCTCGTCATCGTCATCGTCATCGTCATCGTCGACATCGACGTCGGCGATCCGCTCGACCTTGCGGGCGATTGCTTGCCGCACGAACACGATACGGGTGGGTTGCGCCCCCCCGAGGTTGCCGTCCTCCTCGGTCGCCCCGGTGAGGAGGGTGTAGCGCTCACCGTGGATCTCGAGGATGGTGCCGATCACGCCGCCGATGGTCTGGACCTCGTCGCCCACCTCGTAGCCCTGGCCCACGTTGGCCCGGGCCGCCTGGGCCTTCTTCTGCTGGGGCCGCAGGAAGAAGAAGTACCCGATGATGGCGATCCCGAGCAGGACGAAGAGGAAGGTCGGGTTGCTCGACGACGTCGACTTGGCGGCCGCAGCAACCATGTGCGTGAGAGCGAGGGGTGGGGTCATCATTGTCCTTCGACCAGGGGGGCGGGGTGCGGCGAAGCGTCACCCTAGTCCTTGCTCTCAAGTCTTCCAGGACGGGGCCCCGCCTGTGGCCCACCTCTCGGTGCCGGGGGCCTCACCGTGCCTGCCCGCAGCACTTTTGACAGGCCGCGCCATCGCCTCCCGGCAGGAATAACGGTCGAGCGGCGGGTCTATGGCGAAATTCCTCCCGAGCAACCAAAAAGCAACCGTGGTGCGCCTCGCTTGCACCATCGCCCCTTCAATATGTCCCCACAAGCAACTTCAACAACCTCGAGGTGCCTGGTCCTCCGGAGGGGGGGGACCAGATCAAGAGCCCGATCGTGGGGAACGGGCTCTTGAGGGGGAACACCACGGGGGAGGAAGAGCAGACAGAGGTGCGCCGGTCGGGAACGGGCCACCATCGGTCGGAGTGATCCGGGGGGAACCGATGGTGGCGGACCGGCGCACCTTTGTCCGCCGGAGCCGCTGCGGGTGGGTCGCTCCGGGGCCGTAGAATCCAGAACCCGGCCCGGCAGCCCGTTACAGTGGCCTTCTGATGCGTGATGGGCACATTTCGGTCCTGGTCATCGAGGACGAGGCCGATATCCGGCAGCTGTTGCGAACCCTCCTCGAACGGGAGGGTTTCTCCGTCTCCGAGGCCAACCTGGGCCGGGAGGGCGTCCGCATGTTCCACCAGAGCCATCCCGACATCGTGATCCTCGATGTCGGCCTGCCCGATCTCGACGGCTGGCAGGTGCTCGAGCGGATCCGGGACATGAGCGACGTGCCCGTGCTCATGCTCACCGCCCTCTCCACCGAGCGGGACAAGGTCCGGGGCCTCAACGCCGGGGCCGACGACTACCTGACCAAGCCGTTCAGCCGGGTCGAGCTGCTGGCCCGCCTCCAGGCCATCGGCCGGCGCCAGGTCCAGCGCAACGATCCGGTCACCAACTTCGAGGACGAGTTCGTCCGGGTCGACTTCGCGCATCAAGAGGTCACCATCAACGGCAGCGCCGTCACCCTCACTCCGACCGAGTACCGCCTGCTGGCCACCCTGGTCCGCCATCAGGGCCAGGTCCTCTCTTCCGATCAGCTCATTGAGTTGGCCTGGGACGACCCCAGTGGGCTGGCTCCCTCCCGGGTCAAGTACGCCGTGCTGCGGCTGCGACGCAAGCTCGGCTGGGGCGAGGGCGAGGCCGACGACGGCCCTATCGAGACGGTGCGCGGCTTCGGCTACCGGTACCGAGCCAGGGCCCGCTGATACCCGGCACGGTCATGAACAGGCGCCGGCCATGAGCGAACTGCCTCCCGCAGCCCCCTTCCTGCCTCCGGGCCCCGCGCCGCGCGAGACCGAGTTCCCCCCCGGCTTCTACGGGTCCTCCCAGGTCCAACTGCCCCTGCTCGCCCTGGTGGCGGTCGGCACCGTCTTCATCGGGCTCATCCCCTTCCCCACCCACGCCCGCCACGAGCTCCTCATCGCCGGCGTCCTCTTCTTCGCGCTCCTCACGGCGGCCTTCATGCTGCCCTGGGAGCGCCTGCCCGAGTTCGCCTGGCTACTCATCCCCATCGGGTACATGGCCGTCATCGCCATCATCCGCGACGCCCAGGGCGGCTCCGATTCGGGCCTGGTGGTCGTCTACCTGCTCCCCATCATCTGGCTCTCCATCAACGGCCGCCTCAGCCACCTCCTGGTCGGGCTCTTCTGCCTCGACCTGGCCCTGCTGGTGCCCGTGGCCCTCGTCGGCGCGCCCCATTACCCGTCCTCGGAGTGGCGCCAGGTCGTCGTGATGGCCGCGGTGACCACGCTGGCCGCCTCCACCCTCTGGACCATGGTCACCCGCGACCGCTCCTTCGTCGACGACCTGGCCCGCCAGTCGCGCCTGGCCCGCCGCAGCGCCCTTGACGCCGACGACGCCCGCGACCGCCTCGAGGTGCTGCTGCGCGCCGCCACTGGCAGCGCCATCATGGGTGTCGACCCGGCCGGCACCGTGACCTTCTTCTCCGCCGGCGCCGAGCAGATGCTCGGCTTCAGCGCGGCCGAGGTAGTGGGCTTCCACTCCATCGCCGACTTCATCGACCCGGCCCAGATCGACGAGCGCCGCCAGACCATCGACGCCATGCACAACGCGACCGAGCCGGCCGATCCCGAGACGATGGCCGAGGTGCCGTGGACGGCCACCCGCAAGGACGGCCAGCGCCGGCGGTGTGTGGTCCGGGTGCGCCAACTCCCGTCCCCGCCTACCGCCGGCGACGACGAGACGACCGGGTCGACCAGCGGGGGTTACGTCGTGGTGGCCATCGACGTCACCGAGCGCGAGGAACTGGCGGCCGAGCGCGAGCGCCTCTACGCCATCCAGAAAGAGGTGACCCAGTCCCTGGTCGAGCAGAACAACCGCCTGCGCGAACTGACCCAGATGAAAGACGACGTCGTGGCCACGGTCTCCCACGAGCTGCGTACGCCCATCACCTCCATCCGGGGCTTCGTCGATCTGCTCCTCGACGGATCGACGGAGCTCGACGCCGATCAGCTGCGGATGCTTCGCACCATCGACCGCAACTCCGAGCAGCTCCAGCGGGTGGCCGAGGACCTGCTCGCCGACCCGGGCGCGGGCCATGGGCTGCGCGTCGCCTTCACCGAGCTCGACCTGCATCGGCTGGCCGAGGACGCCGTCGACGGGTGCCAGACCGCCGCCACCACCGCCGGCGTCACGGTCACCATCCTGCCGGGCAAGAACGTGCCGGTGTTCGGCGACCAGACCCGGCTGCACCAGCTCATCGGGAACCTGCTGTCGAACGCCATCAAGTTCTCACCCCGGGGCGGCCGGGTGCAGGTCCAGGTCGACGAGGCGGACACCTACGCCCGGGTGCAGGTCTCCGACGACGGCCCGGGCATCCCAGAGGGCGAGCGCGAGCAGCTCTTCGAGCGCTTCTACCGCCTAGCCTCGACCACGGAGATGGGCGTGCCCGGCACCGGCCTCGGCCTGGCCATCGCCAAGTCGGTGGCCGAGGCGCACGAGGGCTTCGTCGATATCGTCGACACTCCCGGCTGGTCGACCACCTTCCGCGTCTTCCTCCCGCTGCGCACGGCGGCCTCCTCCACCCTCACCGCCTAGAGGCAACCGGATCGCAACCACCCAAGAGCCCATCCTGAGCGCGGCTCGCTCTATCCTTTAACTCTGTCCGGGGGGACATCGGAGGAGGCCATGGGGGACGGGGCCGTCGGCCTGGCCGACGATGTGCGGGCGGTGACGCCGCGATGGGCCGCGCTCGACGGCGTCCGCGCCCTGGCCGTCCTCATCGTCCTGGCGCTGCACTTCGGTCTGGATGCGCCAGGCAGCATCGTCGGCGTCGACGTCTTCTTCGTGATCTCGGGCTTTCTCATCACCTCACTGCTGGTGAACGAGCACGATCGCCACCACGGGATCGGCTTGCGGAACTTCTAGGCCCGGCGGGCCCTGCGACTCTTCCCGGCGCTCGGCTGCGCCCTCGTGCTGGTCTTCGTCCTCTCGCTGGCCACCACGCCCGGCTGGCGGCACGAGACCCTCACCGGCCTCCCCTCGGTGCTCCTCTACGGCGGGAACTGGGCGCGGGCCTTCGGCCCCTTCAACTCGCTCGGCCTGCTCGGCCATACCTGGTCACTGGCCGTCGAGGAGCAGTTCTACCTGGTGTGGCCGTTCGTCTGCCTGTTGCTCATCTGCCGCTCGACCCGACGCCTCCGGGCCGCGGCCGTCGTGGCGACACTCGCCGTCCTCGACTGCGCCTATCTCCTCTTCGCCATGGCCCACTGGGGCGAGCAGCAAGGGTTCTTCAGGACGGACACCCACTCCATGGGGTTGCTGGCCGGCGCCGCGCTGGCCCTGGTGATCGGGGGCCCGTCCCCCACCCTCCGGCTGAGCGAACGCGGCGCCTGGATGCTGCGGCGGCTGGCCGTCATGGCCACGGCCATCATCGCCTTCCTGGCCCTGCTGCAACCGAAGACCCCGCCCCAACAGGGCATCATGATCATCACGGCGACCGGCGCCACCGTGGCGCTGGTGGCGCGCCTGGTGCTCGACGGCGCCGGGCGCCTGGCCCGGCTCTTCGGGTCCCGGCCGGCGCGCTGGGTCGGCCGGCGCTCGTACGGCATCTACCTCTACCACTTCCCGATTGCGGTGGTCTTCGTGCAACAACGAGGCCTGCACGGCCTCGCCTATGCCGCCGCTGTCGTGGGCTGCCTCACCGCGTCCATCGGCCTGGCGGCACTCTCCTACCGCTTCGTCGAAGCACCCTTCCTCCGTCTCAAGGCGCGCTTCACCACCAAGACACCAGTCCCCTCGCTCCAACGCGTCTGAGCAGAGGTCGCCCCCAAGGATGACCTCTCCCCTCTAAGAGGGGAACAGGGTGGGCAAGCCGGCCGGAGGGGTCTGGCCCAGGTGGGTCCAGGCGCGTGCCGTCGGCACCCGACCGCGCGCCGTGCGCTGAATCAGGCCGCACTGGAGGAGGAACGGCTCGTAGGCGTCCTCGATGGTCTCGGTCTCCTCCCCCACGCACTGCGCCAGGGTGGTGAGGCCGACCGGTTGGCCGCCGAAACGGCGGCACAGGGTTTCGAGAATGGCCCGGTCCACCTTGTCCAACCCAAGCTCGTCCACCCCGAAGAGATCCAGCCCCTCGCTGGCCGTCGAACCGGTGATGGAGCCGTCGCCCCGCACCTCGGCGAAGTCGCGCACGCGGCGCAGCAGCCGGTTGGCCACCCGGGGCGTGCCCCGTGACCGCTCGGAAATCCGCGACGCACCCTCGTCATCGACCTCGACCGCCAGGATCCGAGCCGAACGCTCGACGATGGCCCGCAGGTCCTCGGGGGCGTAGAGGTCCAGCCGACCGACGAACCCGAAGCGGTCGCGCAATGGCCCCGAGACCAGCCCGGTACGGGTGGTGGCACCCACCAGCGTGAAGTGCGGCAGGTCCAGCCGAATGGAGCGGGCCGTCGGACCCTTGCCGATGAGAATGTCGAGCTTGGCGTCCTCCATGGCGGAGTAGAGCATCTCCTCCACCGAGCGGTGGAGGCGGTGGATCTCGTCGATGAAGAGGACGTCACCGTCCTGCAGGTCGGTGAGAAGGGCGGCCAGGTCGCCGGCCCGGGTCAGGACCGGGCCCGAGGTGATCCGGAAGCCCGCGCCCATCTCGGTGGCCACGATGCCGGCCAGCGACGTCTTGCCCAACCCGGGTGGGCCGGCGAAGAGGATGTGGTCGACCGGGTGCCGCCGCTGGCGGGCCGCCTGGATCATGATGCCGAGGTGTTCGACCAGTTGCGCCTGGCCCACGAACTCGGCCAGCGAGCGGGGCCGCAGACCGGCCTCCTCAACCTCCTCGGCCCCGTGCGCCAACGCCGGTGCCACCAGGCGATCGACCGCGTCACCATCCTCGGCGGCGGCAGCCAGGACCTCCCGGCGGGCCCGCGGGCTCACCGGTTGGCCAGCTCGCGCAGGGCCAGTCGCAACATCTCTTCCACTCCGACATCGTCGCGCAGGCCGTCCAGCGCGCCACGGATCTCCTCGGGCGCGTACCCCAGCTCGCTCAGGGCGGCGCGGGCTTCGGAGCGAGACGTGCGGGATGCGCCCGCGCCCGACGAGCCGGGGAGGTCAACCGAGAGATCGGGCAGGTCGAGCCGGCTCTTGAGCTCAATCAGCAAGCGGGCCGCCGTCTTGCGGCCGACACCGGGGACGGTGCACAGCGTCTCGAGGTCGTCCTCGAGCACCGCCGTGGACAGCGTCGCCGGCGACAGCACCGCCATCATGGCCAGAGCAAGGGCCGGGCCGACGCCGTGGGAACCGAGCAGCACCTCGAAGCAGCGCCGCTCGTCGTCATGGATGAAGCCGTAGAGCACGATGGCGTCTTCACGGACATGGGTGTGGACGAACAGGGTGGTCTCGGTCGAGGACCCGTGGCGCGTCAGGGTGGCGGCCGTCGAGGGTGTCACCGTGACCCGGTAGCCGACGCCGCCGACATCGACGATCACCTCGCCCTCGGCCGATCGCAGGACGACAGGCCCGCGCAGCAAACCGATCACGACACGCTCCTTCCTGAAGGTGTAATAGAATTCCCGGCCAGTGCCGCCTCGACGGCGCGCCGTAGGGGCACGGTGGTGAGATGGCACACGGCCAAGGCCAGCGCGTCAGCCACATCGGGCGGGCCGTCGACCGTCCCCAGGCGAAGGACGCTGGCCACCATGCGTTGCACCTGGTCCTTGGTGGCGCCGCCGTAGCCGACCAAGGCCTGCTTGACCTCGTTGGAGGTGTACTGGGCCACCTCGCACCCGGCCTCGGCCGCCACGAGGAGAGCCAGACCGCTGGCCTGCCCCACTGACATGGCGGTCTTGACGTTGACCTGAAAGAAGACCCGCTCGACCGCCACCACATCGGGCTTGAGCTCGGCGACCAGGGCCCGCAGCTCGGTGTGGAGCACCAACAGCCGATCGGGCAGGTCCGACGTCGGGTCCGTCTCGATCACCCCGGCCACCCGGGCGCTCAGGGCGCTGTCCGCCTCCCCTCGCCCCACCAGGCCGTAGCCACAGCGCGAAAGGCCCGGATCGATCCCCAATACGAACATGCGTTCGTAGGCTAGTCGCTCTCAGGCACGAGAGGTGGGATCCGGGGAGTTTGTCCCGAGCAATCAATCGAGTCCCGGAGGGGCCGGGCCGCCGTAGTGACGGTGACTGGCCATCAGCAGCCCGACCCTCGGCCGGCGCGCCCCAGCGGTCCGTTCTGCTCCGCGGTCGACCGTTGATGTATTTGCAGTCATGGCGAGGCAGTCGACAGGAGGGGTCTTCGGGCCCTTTGGCGCGCCCGGCCAGCCGTCACCCACCTTTTGTGCGCCTTCACAGGTGCTCCCGTCCTCCTGGCTTACCGCGTGATTGCCATGACCGCTGCCACCATCACCACAGTGATTCAGGGCAAGCGATTGGCCGACGTGAGCCGTGAGGCACTGGACGAGTACGTCTCTCGCCACGCCAGCTGACAGATACGGACTGCCCCGGACGCCAGGCTGGCTCGACCGGCTCAGCACCTCGATATGCCTAAGTACTGACCGCCCGTTCCCGCGAAGTGGCATTCTCATGGGCATGTCCGCACCAGTCGACGCCAGGCCGGTCGCGCTCGTCACGGGTGGGAGCCGGGGCATCGGCGCCGCCACCGCACTGGCCTTGGCCCGTTCGGGTTGGGACCTGTGCGTGGGCTATCGCTCCGATTCCGAAGCCGCCAAGAAGGTGGCCGCTCAGTGCGCCGATCTCGGTGCTGAGGCGATCGCTGTGGCCACCGATGTAGCCGATCAGTCCGCCGTCGGGGCGCTCTACCAGTCCGTTGACCACCATTGGGCCGGGCGTGGGTTGCTGAGCGCCCTCGTCAACAGTGCCGGTATCGTCGACCGCTCCTCCCGGGTGCAGGACATGGACGCCGCGCGACTTACTCGGATGTTCGCTGTGAACGTTGTGGGTTCGTTCCTTTGCGCCGGACAAGCAGTACGACGGATGTCGACGGCCCACGGAGGGGCCGGCGGTGTCATCGTCAACGTGTCATCTGCTGCGTCCCGGTTGGGCAGTCCGGGAGAATACGTGGACTACGCCGCCTCAAAAGGAGCGATCGATACGATGACCATGGGGCTCGCCAAGGAAGTGGCAAGCGAGGGCATTCGTGTGGTGGCGGTTCGGCCGGGCATCATTGACACCGACATCCACGCTTCGGGAGGCCAACCAAACCGCGCCCAGCTGCTCGCCTGGCAGATCCCTCTCGGGCGGGCCGGGCGACCTGAGGAGGTAGCGACCACCATCGCATGGCTTTGCAGCCAAGAAGCCTCCTACGTCACCGGCGCCATTGTCGACGTCAGCGGCGGCCGATGATGTGGCCTCCTCGGCATTCCCGAGAAAGTCAGGACAGGGCCGTCGTGCGAAGGGCCCTCGGGCCACTTCGGCGCGGTCCATCCGCCGTTGAGCCGCCTGGACGGAGCAAATCCTCAACTTTGGGTATAAGAACAATCACCGATCGGAGAGAGATCAACGGAGGTTGAAGCCCATGAACATCCAGTTCGTAACCAGCATCGCTCCAATCGTTCAGGACACCGAGGCATCTCAATCGTTCTATCGGGAGGCCCTGGGTCTGTCCTTTGAAGGCAAAGACGGCGACTACATGTTCACCCAAAAGCTCGAAGGGACGAAGCACTTTGGCTTGTGGCCACTTTCTGAAGCGGCCACTGCATGTTTCGGCTCCACCGAATGGCCGGTCGACATCCCGGTCCCCCAGGCCAGCATCGAGTTCGAGGTC
>DASXZJ010000010.1:0-22712 GCA_036502025.1 Acidimicrobiales bacterium
GATCGATCCGAGAAGGCCGAGTTGATCCTGGTACTGACAGGGCCATGCAGAAAGCGGCCCGATCCGTCATAATTTGTGCTGTGACATCTGTGGCCGAGTTTCTCCGGATCCGCCGCGAGCAGCTCCAACCAGCCGAGGTCGGGCTGCCTGACAGCGGCCGCCGACGCACGCCCGGTCTCCGACGAGAGGAGGTCGCCACTCTCGCCGGGATCAGCATCGATTACCTGGTTCGCCTCGAACAGGGTCGCGACACCCGACCGTCGGCGAGCGTGATCGCCGCCCTGGCGGATGCTCTGCGCCTCGACGACGACGGACTCCGACAGCTCGCAATGCTGGCCATGGTTGACGACGCAGCGGTGTTGTGTCCGGCGTCTGGGCCACTAGCCGGCGCGGTGGCACCGACGGTGAGGGCGCTCCTCGAACGATTGGCGACCACACCTGCCTTCGTAGTCGGCCCGGCCAACGATGTCTTGGCCGGGAACGAAACTTGGGGGCGCTTCGTCCAGCCCCTCGGAATGCTCCAGGATGCAGAGCCGAACCTCGCCCGCTATGTGTTCCTCCACCGGGATGCGCGAAGGGTCTACCCCGACTGGATAATGGCGGCCGACGATCAGGTGGCTCGACTGCGTGCTGCCAGCGTTCGCTGGGGCGACAATGAACGCTTCGTCAAGCTGATGGATGAGCTGCGTACGGTACCTGACTTTGTGGAGCGCTGGTCCAAGTTCGCGACAACGGACAAACGTCGGGGTAGCACGCGCATTGTGCATCCTGACTTCGGGCGCCTTCGAATCAACTACGAGGTGCTCCTTCTCGAAGATGCCGACGAGCAACGGCTCATCACCTGGCTCCCGGCCGACGAGTCCACCGCCGATGCTTTTGCAAGCCTGGGCGACACTTCAACTCCGTCGAGTCCCGCGCAGCTTCGTGTCATCGGCTGACGGAACTTAAGCCCCGAAAGCAATAGCGCCTGCGACGCTCTGTCCTTCCAACAGAGCCTCATTTGGCCTACGCGACGTTCTCGATAACACATGGCGACCAAGCGCAGCTTCCGTGGCCTTTGGGTCATGAACCCCAAGGTGCACGATGCTTGGGAACCCCTGCCACCACCTGGGCCAAAGCCTGCTATCGGTGCAGTTCAGAACTTCAAAGAGGACATGGAAGCCCGCTCGCGGGCGTGTTTAGGCGACGATTAGAACCCGCGACTGTGCTCCCATTCCGTCTCGCCGTCGCTGCCAAGTCGATCTTCCGGCGTCCTCGTCGAAGGTCGTGACGAATCAGGAGGAGGTGACCTCAGGGCCGCATGACACGCTGATCCACGGGCACTGATGATTATTCCTCTCGGGGCGTGCGGTGGTTCCCGTGATGGTCTTCTGCCGGTGTGGGTGGCGCGGCAGGTAGTTGCACCGTGACGCTGAGCCCGCCAGCCGGGCGGGGGGTGAGGGTGAGGGTTCCGTCGTGTGCTTGGGTAATGCTTTTGGCGATGGCCAGGCCGAGGCCGATACCGGCGTGGTCCGTGCGTATGCGTTCGGCGCCGCGCTGAAACGGCTCGACAAGCGTGGCAACTGATTGTGGGGTGAGCTTGTCCCCGGTGTTCTCGACAGTGAGCACCACACTCTTCGGGTGAACGCTGGTCGTGACCCACACGGTGCCCAGTTCAGGGAGGTTGTGGACGATCGCGTTGTGCACGAGGTTTGTAGTCAACTGCATCAGGAGCGCCTCTGAGCCAATGGTGGGAGTCATATCGCTGGAGGTCTCGATAGTCACGCCGTGCCTTTCTGCGAAGGGGAGGAGTGTTTCAGTGGCTTCTTCCGCGATGAGGGACAGGTCGACGGGTACTGGAGTGAAGGACTGCTGGTTGGCTCGGCTGAGTAGCAGCAATGCTTCTGTGAGGTCAATCGCTCGGGTGTTGACGGTGTGGAGGCGGTCGACGAGTTCGCCGTTGTCGTGGTTCGGATCGTTGCGGGCTACGTCGAGAAGTGTCTGGGTGATGGCCAGCGGGGTGCGCAGTTCGTGGGCGGCGTTGGCAGCGAATCTCTGCTGTTCGGCGCTGTGTGTTTCGAGTCGCGCCAGCATGATGTCGAAGGCGTCAGCGAGTTCGCGGAACTCGTCTCTGCGGCCCGGTAGTCGGATTCGGTGGGAGAGCGAATCGGTTGTGGCCGTGCGGGTGGCGGCTGTGATGAGAGTGAGGGGGGCGAGCATCCGGCCAGCGAGCACCCACCCTCCGAGGAGACCGAACACCAGCAGGATCGCCAACACTGCGGCTGCCCTCGGAGCGAAGACGTGCAGGAGGTTGGACCGGATGGGAAAGACACCATCAATGGGGCTGGGGGTGAGCAATTTGTCGGGCACATAACGCAGAAGGAACAGCCATACGGCTGTGAGCAACATGACCCCGGCAAGCATGAGGAAGCCGGCATAGCTGAGGGTGAGTTTGAGGCGAACGCTCAAACCGGGGGCTCTATCCATGGTCTCCTCCCTGAGGCCCGGTGTCTGGTTACCCATCGATTCGGTAGCCGACGCCGGCCACGGTGGCGATAATCCAGGGTTCGCCGAGGCGTTTGCGCAGGGCCGAGACAGTGATACGCACGGAGTTGGTGAACGGATCTGCATTCTCATCCCAAGCCCTTTCCAGCAGTTCTTCCGCGCTGACGACGCCACCTTCGGCAGCAACGAGGACATCGAGCACGGCGAACTGCTTGCGGGTGAGCGCGACGTAGCGGCCGTCGCGGTAGACCTCGCGGCGGAACGGATCGAGGCGCAAGCCTGCAATCTCTCGCACGGGTGGCTTGTTGTGGGCGCGCCGGCGGTCGAGTGCTCTCAGACGGAGCACGAGCTCTCGGAGTGCGAAGGGCTTGGTGAGATAGTCGTCGGCGCCGAGTCCGAACCCGGAAGCCTTGTCGTCGAGCCGGTCGGCGGCGGTGAGCATGAGGATAGGCATGCCAATGCCGCTGGCAACGATGTGTTTGGCGATCTCGTCGCCAGAGGGGCCGGGGATGTCGCGGTCGAGGACGGCGATGTCGTAGGCGTTGATGCTCAGCAGCTCCAGAGCGACGTCTCCGTCGCCGGCGATGTCGGCGGCGATCGCTTCCAGGCGTAGGCCGTCGCGGATGGCTTCTGCCATGTAGGGCTCGTCCTCGACGATCAACACACGCACATTCAGGTCATCTTACGCACCGGGACATATCGTCGGCGTATCGAAATCCACATACGTGCTGGCAACGTCACGCTACCTTGACTGGGGGCATGACCTACCGCGAGCTTGCACAAGTAGCAGGTGACAGTCCCTCGAAACGACACCGTGAGGGCCGGGTTGTGTCGAAAGGACGAATCATGCGTCGATCGCACCTGTGGGCGGCCGCGGCCGTAGCCCTGGGAGTCACCCTGGCCGGCTGCTCGGGCGCATCGACGGACCCCAACGCTGGCACGCAGTCGACGACGACCACCGCCTCGGTGGGAGGATCAGGCTCGTCGGGGACGTCGCCGCTCGCCGAAGCTGTGGCCTACTCCCAGTGCATGCGCAGCCACGGCGTCTCGAACTTCCCCGACCCAGTGCAGACCCCCGACGGAGGCTATGGGTATAGGACTGCCGGAATTGACCCTAATTCGGCCGCGTTCCAAGGGGCCCTTCAGGCATGCAAGGGCCTGCCGTCGCCGTGGAACTCCACCGGCCGGCAGCTCACCGCCGCCCAACAGCAGTCGTGGTTGAACTGGGCCGCGTGCATCCGCTCCCACGGTGTGCCGAACTTCCCTGACCCAACCTTCTCGGGCAGCGAAGTGCACGACTCCGGCGTCGGGTCGAACTCGCCGCAACTGCAGTCGGCCATGGGCGCCTGCAAGAGGCCGTCCGTCGGTGGACTGGGCGGGTGACCGGCAACGGCAGGTCAAAGGCTCTGCAGCTCATCGCCCCCGCTGACGCAGCGGAGGAGGCGACCTCCCCGGGGTGGTGCAATGCCCTCTCCGCAGGCGAGCTTGGGTTGCGAGTCCAGTGACGCGCAAGACGTGGGTGCTGGCCGGAGCGGCCGTCCTGCTTGCCATGGTCGTCACCGGCGTCGCAGTCGTCATGCCCGGTGCGAAGCAAGCGACCTCCGCCACAACCGAGGAGCCGGCGAACACGGCGCCGGTCGAGCAGAGGGAACTCGCGGCCATGGTCTCGCTAAACGGAGCCCTGACCTATCGGGCGCAATCGGACGGTTCTCCGTATTCGGTGATCAACCAGGCCAGCGGGACTTATACCGAGCTGCCCGTGCCCGGCCAGGTGATCTCCCAGGGCCAGATTCTCTACCGGGTGAACGACAGCCCGGTGGTGCTCCTGTATGGCTCGACACCCGCTTATCGGACCCTGTCGGCTGGGGCGACTGGCACCGACGTAGCCGAACTCAACGCCGATCTGGTCACACTCGGTTACGCCACAGCGGCTCAGCTCAGTCCAACGTCCACGTCCTTCGGATCGGCCACCACCGCGGCCGTGCAGAAGCTCCAGGCCGCACTGGGGGTACCCCAGATCGGCACGCTGACCCTCGGACAAGCGGTGTTCGAACCCAACGCCGTGCGGGTAACGATCCTGTCTACCCCCTTAGGGGGTAACACCCAGGCCGGCCAGACCGTGATGCAGGCCACTTCGACCATTCGTCAGGTGCAGGTGGCGTTGGACGCCGCCCAACAGTCCGACGTAGCCGTGGGGGACAAGGTAATCATCACACTGCCCAACAACCAGACAACCCCCGGTGTCGTCGCCTCGGTGGGGACAGTGGCCACCTGCCCAGCGAGTTCGGGGTCCGGCGGGTCGAGTTCTGGATCCGCTGCTCAAGGAGCGGGCACCTGCTCGTCGGGCGGCTCGGGGGCAAGCACGACGCCCATCATCGCGATGGCCGTCACCCCCTCCGATCCTGCCGCCACGGGCACCTGGGATCAGGCCCCGGTGCAGGTCTCCATCACCACGTCCAGTGTGCCGAGCGCACTGGTGGTACCAGTGACCGCGCTGCTGGCTCAGTCCGGCGGTGGCTACGCCGTCGAGGTCGTGGGCGCAGACGGGATCAACCATCTGGAGGCGGTCTCGCTCGGACTGTTTGACGACGCCGACGGGCTGGTACAGGTCACCGGCTCGGACCTGGCCGCCGGTCAAAGAGTGGTGGTCCCGAGCACATGACCGACTCCCCGGCGCCCATGCCCGACCACAACGCGGTAGGGGCCAACACCTCTGTTGCTGACGCTGCAGCCGTCGCGGTGCTCGATGTCGAGAATGTGACGAAGAACTATTCCGGCGAGCCCCCCGTCCAGGCGTTGCGCGGGGTCAGTCTCGCCATCGGCCAGGGCGAGCTGGTCGGCATCGTCGGACCGTCGGGGTCGGGCAAGACCACCCTGATGCAACTGATGGGAACCCTCGACCGGCCCACCAGTGGCCGGGTGCGCATCACCGGGTTGGACGTCGCCACCATGGCTGACGACGATGTGGCTTACCTGAGAGCCACCCGCATCGGGTTCGTCTTCCAGCAGTTCTTCCTGGCCGAGCACTCCACCGTGTTGGACAACGTTGCCGACGGGCTCCTCTACGTCGGTATCGCCCTCAAGCAGCGCCGCCAGCGCGCCCTCGACACCCTGGACCTGGTAGGTCTGGCCGAGCGGCCTTATGTCCGTCCCACTCAGCTTTCGGGCGGGCAACGCCAACGGGTCGCCATCGCCCGGGCCTTGGTCGGCCAGCCAGCCATCGTGCTGGCCGACGAACCGACGGGCAATCTGGACCAGGCTACCGGGCAGTCCATCCTGGCCCTGATCGATCAGCTCCACCAGGCCGGTTCGACCATCGTGGTCATCACCCACGACCACGCCATCGCCGAGCGTATGCCCCGTACGGTCGGGATTCTCGACGGTCGCGTCGTCGCCGATACCGGACCCGCCGTGGGCACCGGCTCCCGCCTGCGACCTCTCGCCTTCCTGGCTCAACCCCCCTCCAACGCACCCCAGGCTGCTACCGACGCAGCGGTGGAACAGGAACAGCCGTGCCCGCCGCCGCCATCCTGAGCCGGACGCGGCTACCGCTCTCCGATCTGACCCGGCTCTCCACCGTCGGACTACGCACGCGGAAGCTACGGGCTGGGCTGTCCGCTCTTGGTATCGCCATCGGCGTGGCCGCCATCGTCGCCGTTCTCGGCCTGTCGGCCTCGTCCCAAGCCGGCCTGCTCAACGAGATCAACCAGCTCGGCACCAACCTTCTCACTGTCAGCAACGGGCAGAATGTCACCGGCGGTACCGCAGAGCTGCCCACCACGGCACCGGCCATGATCGGCCGGATCAGCGGCGTACAGCGGGTGCAGACCACGGGGACGGTCAGCGGCGCCAACGCCTACCGCAACCCCTACATCCCCCCGGTCAACACCAACGCCCTGATCGTACAAGCCGCATCCCTCGACCTCCTCCCGGTTGTTGCCACCAGCGTCGCCCAGGGCCATTACCTCAACGCAGCCACCGCCCAAGAACCCGTCGCTGTCCTCGGCGCCGCTGCCGCGCAGCGGCTCGGGATAGACCGCGTCTACCCTGGCGAGAGGATCTGGGTCGGCGGGCAGTGGTTGTACGTGACCGGCATTCTCAGACCGGCAGTGCTGGTCTCCGCCATCGACTCCTCCGTTCTGGTCGGCTACCCCGCGGCACAGAAATACCTGGGCTTCGACGGGCATCCCTCCACCATCTACGTCCGCGCCCAGAACGACCGAGTCACTGCGGTCGACAACCTTTTGGGCGCTACTGCCAACCCTGAGAATCCCAGCGGGGTCAACGTCAGCCAACCCTCCGACGTCCTCGTCGCTCAGGCCGAGGCCAAGAGTGCCCTCAACGGCCTCTTTCTCGCACTTGGCGCCGTCGCCCTCCTGGTCGGTGCGGTCGGCGTCGCCAACATCATGATCATCTCCGTCCTCGAACGCCGCTCCGAGATCGGACTGCGCCGGGCTCTCGGCGCCACCAAAGGCCATATCCGGACCCAGTTTCTCTCAGAAGCCGTCGTTCTCGGCCTTCTTGGCGGCGTCGTCGGCGTTGCGCTCGGCGTCGCGTCGACGTCCGTGTATGCCCACACCAAAGGCTGGGCCACGGTCGTGCCACCAGAGGCCTGGCTCGGCGGCTTCGCTGCTTCTCTGGTCATCGGCGCGATCGCCGGGCTCATGCCCGCCCTCCGTGCCGCGCGGATGTCACCCACCCAGGCGCTGTGGAGCGTGTGACCCATGGCGCTTCGATCGATCTGCGACGAAGTGACCTTCGGGGCGTGAACCCGAAGGTCTCAGTACGTCCGCCGGGCGAAGAGAGTTTCTGGAGCCCCGCCCGACAGCCGACGTTCATGACGTCGCCATGTGCTCGCGCAAGTAGTGGAGCATCCCGACGACGTCGTCGGGAACGAGCCGACCGATCGCTCCCGACGAGTATACGCTGATGACAACCTTTCCGACCGGGTCGAGGATGAATCCGGTGGATTGGAGGAACCCGCGCTCGGGGTCGACGAACGCGCCCGTCGCAGCGGAGATGGCTTTGGCGTCGGCGCTGTGCCCGACCGGGAACGTGAGGTCGTGCTTGGCGATCAGTTCGGCAGTCGTCGCCTCGTCATCGACCGAGAGGGCTACGACTTTGGCATCCACGTCGGCGAAGCTGTCGGAAGCTCGCTGAAAGGCGCGAAGCTGCGCATTGCAGTAAGGGCACCAAGAGCCCCGGTAGAACAGGATCACGCCGAAGTTGCCAGCGAGAGCGTCAGGCAGGGAGAGGGCATCTCCTCCAACAAGCGCCACGCTGAGCGTCGGGAAGCGGTCGCCGGGATACAGCAGCGTCATGGCAGTCTCCAATCAGGTAGGCGAAGTTGGGCTTGGGTCGATGACGTCCTGAGTGGAGGCCGTCGGGTTACTTGACGGCGATGACATCCACGGTGCGGATGTCAGGGTCCTTGGCCAGCAGTTCAGCGGCCACCTGACCCAAGGCGGTTGGGATCTCACCACCGAGGTGGGCTTGGCGGGCCTCTTCGCTCTCAAAGGAGTCGAAGATCCCGTACGTCGTGTCGCTGATCTTGAAGGCGTACCACGTGAGGGTGCCTGACTCCTGTACTGCGAGCGCGCGGCCGGCTTCGAGGAAGGCACTGAGCTCGTCGCCCTTGTCTGGCTTGGCCTCGAGCAGCGCAAGTAGTCCCAGTTTCGCGGTCATGTCTGTTTCCTTTCGTAGACGTCTCGAGATCGTGCGGGCCTTTGGTGCGGCTATGGAAGGTGAGTGTCGCCGGATGCAGCCGGTCTTACCGCCGCTGTCATAATTTTCTCGGACGAGGCAGGCTGGCGGGACCGCTGATCGCCGCGACGAGCCCTTTGAAATCCTGCACACACGGATTGCAGTTCGATAGGTGCGCGGCAATGCCTGGGTAGTGCGTCGCGGCGTCGCCGTAGGCGAGTTGGCGCTCCACGTAACGGTCGAGCAGCTCGAAGGTCTCGGCGCATCCCGCGTCCAACGGATCGGTCCTCAAAAACCGCTCCAGGGATTCCCAGCTGCTCATGCCTGCCTCGAAACGTCGTTGTCCAGATACCCGTTTGTGACAAGCACAGCCCGTAACTTACGTCTGGCGTCGAAGAGCGTCTTGTAGATGGCATTGCGGCTCGAATCGAGTTCGGCGACCAGGGCGTCCAAGGCGACACCATTGAGCACGATGGCGGCAAAGACTCGGCGCTGGTGGTCGGTGAGCTCCTCATCGACCGCTCGGCGTAGGGCGGCGACCGCATCACCCCACTCGGCGACCCGGGCCGGGTCGAGCCCGAACCGGTCGGGCAGACGGTCCCAGTCTTCGGCCTCCATAGCCACCGTCGGTCGCTGCCAGAAGTGCCGTCCTACCTTGTTGGAAACCTCGAAGATGGCGAACTTGCAGGCCCAGGTGGTGAAGCGGCTCTCTCCCCGGAACTGGTCGACCTTGGCTACCACGGACACGACAGCGTCGTCGGCCGCCTGCTGCGCCAGGTCGTCTAGCTCGGGGCCTGTGATAGGCAGCTGGCCTCGGCGGCGGCGCACCTCGGCGCGAGCAACCCGCACCAGCAGTTCGTGGATCCGGACGACCGTCTCGTCATGAGCAGGACCGCTCGCGCTCAGTCCTTGTACCCAGACCGTCGACTCGGCGTCAAGGGCGCGATCGGCGGCGCCGCGAGGTTTTGGGTTGGCAGACACCATTTCGATGACAGTATGTCGCCAACCGGCGATGTCAGGTCAGCGCCGGGGCTGCGTCGGCCCTGGGCGTCTTCCCCGCCCTGAGCACGTGTACGGCCGGTCCCTCGGTCTATGCCACACTCAAGGAGGGCCCAGGCTCCAGACGTCCGCACTGACGGCGGCGGTGTCCGCGTACAACAGCACGATCACTTCAGTGGCGATGCGTGACCGGGTGGGGACCTCGTGGACATCTACCCGGCGCTCCAGCGGGCGTCGGAGGACAGAGGGGTCAATGACCTTCTCTTTTCTGACGGGGGTCGGCACTGTCCGAGCGCGGAGCTTCGACGCTCAGCGGTTCCGCCCAGCGGGCTGAGATTATTGGCTTCAGTCCCGATTGGCCGGTGCCTCTCCCACGGAGGTGCTGTTCTGCAATGTGCCGGGGTGCACCCCCGTCTCGGCCAAGAGCTGCTTGGCAAAGTACGCCTTGGCCACGGCAATGGTCGACGCATCGAGTGGGGCGTCGATTCCATCGGCCAAGGCCGGGAGCACGAAGGTGATCCTTGTCCCCCCGGCTGCGGGTGGTTCTGCCCATATCCGACCACCCTGCGCTTCGATGAGGCCCCGCGCGATGGCCAGTCCCAGGCCGGCTCCACCGCTGGCGGAACCGCGCGCCTGGTCGGCCCGCCAGAACGGTTCGAACACGCGCTCGACCATATCCGGGGCGATACCGATTCCGGTGTCCTCGACGGAAACAAAGACCGCACCAGCGCCGCCGGCGATTGACACCGTGATCCGGCCTCCAGCGGGTGTATAGCGCAGGCAATTGGTGATCAGATTGGTGAGGACTCGTTCTATCTTGTCGGGCGCACAACGTGACTGGGTCGTGCCGCCGCGTTGCGCCATCGACAAGGTAAGACCGCGGGCGCGAGCCTCGGCATCGAAGCGGTGCACGCAGCTGGTGACGAGAAGTTCGACGTCAACGCGGTCGAAGTCGAGGCTCACCGCGCCCGAGTCGATGCACGCCAACTCGAAGAGGTCGTCCACGAGTACGCCGAGAAGACGTACTTGGCTCTGCAGCGCGCCGAGGTAGTGCCGAGGCTCGACGATGCCGTCCTCGATGGCTTCGAGCATCGCCTGGAGCGAGGTGATCGGGGCGCGCAGGTCATGGCTGGCCCAAGCCACCAGTTCGCGGCGGGCATCGAACACCTCCTCCAAGTGGGCAGCCATGCCGTTAAAGGAGGACCCAAGCTCGGACAGTTCCGACGGTCCCGACAGTGCGGCCCGGGCCCCGAGGTCCCCCGACGCGAGCTGCTGCGATGTCTTTCTCATGGTGTCGAGCGGGCGAATGATGTTCCGAGCCAGGACGAACGCTCCGAAGAGGCCACTCGTCGTCACGGCACAGGTGATGAAGACAAAGTCCCCTTCGTTGCCCATTTGGAACATCACGAGTCCTGAGACCAGGATCGCGCCCAGGGGAAGGATGACGGCGACCAGTGCCAGCCCCGCCAGTTGTTGTCGAACTGACCGCATCTTGCGCAAGGCGAAGGCAGCGACCGTCCCGACGAGCAGCGTCCCGAGGCCAACGGCGATTCCGACCAGTGTCATGCTTCGAACCGATAGCCCACGCCCCAGATGGTGATGATGATCTCGGGATGGGAGGGGTCGTCCTCTATCTTTTCCCGGAGCCGCCGCACATGCACGGTGACCGTGCTCGTACCTGCGTCCAGGGCCGCCTCGTAGCGCCAGACCTGCGCCATCAGTTGCTCCCGGGAGAACACCGTATGCGGGTGGCTGGCCAAGCAGAAGAGCAAATCGAATTCCGTCGCGGTCAGTGTGACCTCCGAGCCTGCTCGGTAGACCTGGCGCGACTGGCCGTTGATAGTCAGACCGGCCACCTCGAGGACCTCGGGTGACCGTCGCTGGCGGCTCCCGGTCCGGCGGAGGATCGCTTGGACCCGAATGACGAGCTCGCGCGGTGAGAAGGGCTTGACCACGTAATCGTCGGCACCCAATTCCAGTCCGGTGATCCGGTCCGATTCCTCGCCACGAGCGGTCAGGAGGATCACCGGAATGTCGCTCCGCCCCCGGATCCAGCTGCACAGGTCCAGCCCGTTGATCTTGGGCACCATAACGTCGAGGATGGCGAGGTCCGGCGGGCTCAATTCGACGATCCGCCGCGCTTCTTCGCCATCGGCGGCCTGGACCGTCCGCATACCTTGGTGCTCGAGATAGCGGACCACGACGTCTCGGACAACGTCTTCGTCGTCGACCACCAGGACGACTGACCCTTTCGTGTCGCCCTGATCGGGAGGTGTGTCGGGGCGAGTGGAGGACATGGACATGGAAGGACCCAGCCTAAAGAGCGATCCGGGGCTCACGCGAGCAGACACCTTAAATGTTGCTTACAGCGAGGCTTGAATCGGACGGGGAGAGCCCGGGTCAATTTCATTTTTTGTAATGGGTCTCGGGGCCATTATCACCGACACCAAGGGTACGGTCAGACCATGGTGATCGGGAGCTCAGGGTGGCACTCTGAGGTCGTTCGGGCTACCTGGCGGCATTGATGGATCTGCCCCGGTCCCTGGTGCGTCTACAGAGCGTCGAAGCCCGCTTGGAGGACCGCCTGCGCCGGCTGGCGTCTCCACTCACCGAGCGGGCGGAGGCAGCGGTGGAACGGATCCGCCGGCGCTTTCACAGCCAGCTGCACAGCGAATGGCTGGCCGCGGTCATGGGCATCTCGCTCGGTGTCAGCTTCACCGTGTGTTTCCTCACCGGCATGGTCGACTATCTGGCCCAGCACCCCCCGCACTGGTTCCACCTTCCTGTGCATCCCATCGACCTCTACAGGGTGACCGAGGGGGTTCACATCCTCACCGGCATCGTCGCCATTCCGCTGCTGTTGGCGAAATTGTGGGTGGTCTATCCCAACTTCTTCTCCTATCCCCCCGTGCGCAGTGCGGCCCACGCCCTCGAGCGACTCAGTCTCGTTCCACTCGTCGGTGGGGCACTCTTCGAGCTGGCGACCGGCGTCATCAATATCGATTACTGGTACAGCCCGATGTCCTTCAGCTTCACCGTGGCGCATTTCTATGTGGCGTGGATCACGGTCGGCGGCCTGATTGTCCACATCGGTGCGAAGTTGTCACTGACCCGGGAGGTCGTGTCGGGCCGCCACGCCAAGAGGGGGAGGGCCTCGCCACCGGGTGTCGAGGTGATGGCGCCTGCCGCCGACCCGCCGGGTGACTCGGGGCTCAACCGGCGAGGATTCCTGGCGGCGGTCGGCGGAGGGGCAGGAGTGCTGCTGATCACCGTCGCCGGCGAGACCGTCGCCCCAATACGTGATCTCGCCGTCCTCGCCCCCCGCAATCCCACCGTTGGTCCGCAGAGTCTTCCGGTCAACAAGACGGCGATCGGGGCCGGTGTGATCGAACAGGCACTCAGTGCTGACTATCGCCTGGTCGTCGGGGGCAAGTGCCGGCATCCCCGGTCGTTTTCGCTTGCGGAGTTGCGTTCCCTTCCCCAACGCGGAGCCGGGCTGCCGATCGAGTGTGTGGAAGGTTGGAGCGCGGCGGCAGCGTGGCGCGGCGTGTCCCTCCCGTTCCTGCTCGGCTTGGTGGGGGCGCCCGAAGGATCACAGGTGATGGTCGAGTCAATCGAGTCCCAGAAACAGCTCTACTCGTATTCCGTCGTCGATCCCCAGCATGCAGCCGATCCCGACACCTTGCTGGCGCTGGAGCTCAATGGAGAGGTCCTCGACCTCGATCATGGTTTTCCGGTTCGGTTGATCGCACCCGACCGTCCCGGTGTTCTGCAGACCAAATGGCTCCGCCGTGTCGTCGTCCTGTGAGCACCATCCCCGAAGGTGACGTGTCCCTCCCCGCAGAGACTCCCCACGAAGAGGAGGGCCGGCCCGGCCCCGTCTTCTGGGTTGGGGTGGCGTTGGGATGGACGGCCATTGGCATCGGGTTGTTCGGTCTGATCGACCACCCGCGGTCGGCCGATGCGTTCAAGGTCCTGAGGTTGCTCGTCGGGCTGAACGTCGTGAACGATGCCATTGTCATCCCCGCCACCCTCCTTCTGGCGTTTGTCGTTCGCCGGGTGGCGCCACGTTGGGTCATCCTGCCTGCGCAGGTCTGGTTCATCATGGCGGGCGGCGTCAGCGTGTACGCCTATCCGTTGGTGGGGGGGTTCGGGAGGTCGAAGGTGAATTCGAGCATTCTCCCTCACAACTATGCCCACAGTCTGCTGGTTGTTCTTGGCTGCATCACGGTCTTCAGCGCACTTCTCGCCGTGCGCTCTTGGCGCCGGGCCCGGTTTCCGCATCAGTGAACCCAACCGGAACAGCGCAGCATCGAGTCCTCTCGGTGTCCCGGGGTCTTGTGGTGGTGTTCTCGCTGGTCCCGACCCTTGTGTACCTCTTCGTCGCTTTGCGTCGGATCGGGTATCCCTACGAGCTTGAATGGCTCGAGGGAGGGGCGGTGGAGATCGCCGGGCGCGTCGCCCACGGGCAGTCGATCTACCTGGCGCCCTCGCTCCATTACGTCCCCTACCCGTACACGCCCTTGTACTTCTGGGTCAGCGGGGGCCTGGCTCGGATCATGGGGGTGGGATTCCTCCCCCTGCGACTCGTATCGCTGGCGTCTTCTCTCGGGTCGTGCATACTCCTGACGAGGATCGTCTGGCGCGAGACCGGCGATGTGGTGGCTGGAATCGTGGCTAGTGGGCTTTTCACCGCGACGTTCGCGGTGAGTGGTGCGTGGCTTGACATCGGCCGAGTGGACTCGCTGGCGCTGTTCCTCCTCCTCCTTACCCTCTATCGTGCCCGCCACGCCAAGGGGGTCAGGGACGGAATCGTCGTGGGTGTGTTGGCCTTTCTGGCCTTCTTCACCAAACAGAGCAACCTCGTTGCGATGGTGCCCGTTTTGGCGGTCCTGGTGGTCTTCCGGCGGCGGGTAGGACTGCCCGCGTTGGCCACCGTGGCTGTCCTGCTGGCTGGATCGACCTACCTCCTCGACGCTTCGTCGCACGGCTGGTACGGGTACTACGTCTTCCAGGAGCTGCTCCACCAAGGCGAGGTCCACTCGGTATGGAAGACGTTCTTCACCGGGGACCTGTTGCACGCTCCCTGGGCGATCGGTCTTGGGCTGACGGCATTCTTGCTGTTATTGCTGCGCCGGGGCTCCGCAACGACGGACCGGTTGTACTTGGGTTCGGCCATCATCGGCCTCCTGCTGTCGTCCTTGGTGTCGCGCCTCCATTCAGGCGGCGGACAAGACGTTCTGATCCCGGCGTTTGCGGCGACGGCAGTCATGGGGGCGTGCGGCTACGACGCGGTACTCCGGGTGGCCACGCGGGTTCGGGCCGCCGCCGCTGGCGGCCGCGGCTGGCTCGCCGCAGTTCCCGCCTCGACAGGCGTCGTCCTGGCCCTGGTGGTGGGTCTGCAGATCGGCGCGTTGCACTACAGCCCGAGCCGCTACATCCCCACGGCGTCAGATCGACGAGCCGGCGACCGTTTCATTGCGTTGGTCCGCCGCATTCCGGGACCGGTGCTGGTGGCCGATCACCCTTACTACGACACTTTGGCCGGCAAAGCTTCGTGGGCTCAGGGCGAAGCCGTGCACGACATCATGAGGGCGGGGCGCAGTCGCGCGCGAACGGACCTGATCGCCAGCATCGAGACCCTCTTGCGCTCGGCGAGGCCGGTGACCGTCCTGGCCGACGGCCCGACATCAGCGTTCGGTCCGCTCTCGGTGCCGTATTTCCGCCTCACTCCGACCAAGGTCTTTGACTGCCAGGAGTGTTTCTATCCCGTAACGGATATCAAGCTCCGTCCGGCCTTTCTGTTCGTGCGCCGCTGACGCTCTATTGCCTTGTCAATTGAACGAACCAGCGGCCGGAGTCTTCCCAGCACTCGTCCATTATGAAATGTGCTGCCCCGGCGACCCTCGCCGCGTCGGATGCGCTCAGGGTGGCCCAGTCGAACCAGGAGTCAACCCCTCTATCAGGCTTGATCACCATGGCCATCTGTTCGGAGTGTCGATCCGGAGGCTCGGTCTCGAGCAGCACCTGTCCACCGGGAGCCAGGAGGCACCCAACTCGGCGAAGGAGTGCCACGGGATCCCCACCGATGCCAATGCTGCCATCGAGGATGAGGGCCCAATTCCATTGGTCACCCCCAGGAACCGGATCGAAGACGGAGTGGAGGACGACGGATCGCTGACTTCGTTGGGCAAAAGCGACGAAATCAGGGGTGAGGTCCATTCCCAGAGCATCGATCCCCCTTTGCGTCAGTGCCTCGACATGGCGACCGGGACCGCAGCCCACGTCGAGCACCGGTCCTCGTACCCGCTCGAGGATCCTCTGGTCCACTTGGTCGGCGTCACTCAACCAACGATCGACCTTGAGGTCTCGCAGGTGTCCGTCCGAGAGCAGGACCCCGGCGAACGGGTAGACCAGGGAGCTAGGCAATGCCGATCGGCACCTGTAGCTCTGAGGTTGCCGTGCATGAGCGCAACACGGCGGCAAATCGGCTTCGGGGCGCGAGCGCGGCGACCGCCAGCGCGTCCTCCATTACGTCGACGTCACGCAGTTGGTCGACCTCGCGGCATCGAAGACCAAGGGAGCGCAACCGAGCGAGCTGGCGTTCTCCGGTCGTCGCGGTGCTCATGGGGACGCCGTGGCACAAACCAGCCACGGGTTGACCGGTGCCGATGATCCAGAAGCCACCATCGTCTGCCCGTCCCAGGATCGCGTCGTTGTCACTCTCGAGAAGTGCTTCTGCAGCGTTCGTCAAATGGCCCGGTGTCATCTGCGGAGTGTCCATCCCGACCAGCAGGATGGGAGCCGGCAGTGCAACAAACGCGTCCTCGAGAGCGCCCTCGAGACGGTCGGCGAAAGGCCCGGAGCGCTGAGGGATCACATGGACTCCGGGGCGGAGCCAGCTGCCCGCTTCTCCGTCGAGGACCACAGTGGCCCTCAGGGGGCCCGCCCCGAGCACACTGTCCAACGTGTCCATCAGCGCGGCGCGGGCGACCGCCGCCGCCCCTGCGTGGCTGAGCGGCGGGCACAGACGCGTCTTGACCTGGCCCGGGTGCGGCGCCTTGGCCATAACGAGTACCTGCGTCTTCGTCTGCAGCGCCCTCACCCGAGCAGAGTCCACATGTCCCGCACGGCCTGCAACGTGCCCCGCAGGGTTCCGGTCACCTTTGAGCGGCCGACTCGGGGCCGGTACGGCACCTCCTTCTCGACGATCCGCAGCCCGGCCTGGTGCGCCAACAGCACCATCTCGAGGGGCCAACCCGATCGCCGGTCCATGGGCGACAGCTCAACGAGGGTGTCCCGGCGGGCGGCCCGCATGGGCCCGAGGTCCCGCAGGGTGAGTCCGGTTCGCCGCCCCACGTGATGGGCGAGGGCGCGGTTGGCCAGGCGTGCGTGGAGGGGCCAGGCGCCCCGATGAGCTCGTCGGGCGCCCAGCACGAGGTCCGCCGTTCCGCTCAGAACGGGGCTGGCCACCGCAGGAAGGTCGAGCGGATCGAGAGAGCCGTCACAATCCATGAAGCAGACGACGTCGTCGGTGCTGGTGACCAACCCCGCCCAGCACGCGGCGCCGAAGCCGCGCACCGGCTCGGCGACCACCAATGCGCCGAGCGCGGCGGCGCACTGCGCCGAGCCGTCGATCGACCCATTGTCGACGACGATGGGTCGGTAGCCCTCGGGCATTCGAGAGAGCACCCAGGGCAGAGCACCGACCTCGTTGAGAACCGGGAGGACGACATCGGGCACCCTCCGACCGTACCGACCGGACTGAAGGACGCGAGCCCCGAAGCGATTACGAATTCCTTAATCCGCTATTTTCGGGCGTTCACGCGAAAGACGCTCGGTACGCTCGACAAAGGCAAGCACGTTTCCGGTGCGAGTGACAAGGGAGAAGCGCGTGAAGGTAGTGGTCAGCGGAGGGGCTGGTTTCATCGGTTCCCACATCGTCGATCAGCTTGTCGGGGCGTCGCATGAAGTCGTGGTGATCGACCGGGAGCCACCGGCCTTTCCGAATCCAGACGCCACCTACTTCGAGAACGACGTGCGTGATCCGGCAGTGTGGCGCCGTGCCCTAGATGCGGCCGATGCAGTGTGCCATCAGGCGGCCCGCGTCGGGTTGGGTGTCCGATTCTCCGACGTGATGGACTACGTCAGCGATAACGACGTGGGCACTGCGTCGATGCTGTTGGCCATGGACCAACTGGAGTTCACGGGCCGGATTGTGCTCGCCAGCAGCATGGTCGTCTACGGAGACGGCGCCTACTCGTGCCGCATCTGCGGACCGGTGCGACCGAAGGAACGTACCTCCGGCCGCCTCGCCGCAGGTGCCTTCGAGCCTTCGTGCCCGGCCTGCGGTGGAGATCTCGAGCCAGAGGTGACGACAGAGGGTGCCCCAATTGACCCGCGTAATGTGTACGCCGCCACCAAGGTGCACCAGGAGCATGTCTGTTTCTCATATGGGAGGGAGACCGGCGCGCCGGTTATTGCCCTTCGCTACCACAACGTCTACGGACCCCGTTCACCCATTGACACACCATATTCAGGGGTGGCCAGTATCTTTGTCAGCTCGCTCAAAGCTGGGATGGCCCCCCAGGTATTTGAGGACGGAGGGCAACGGCGTGACTTCATTCATGTATCCGATGTCGCCCGGGCGAACGTCCTCGCCCTGACGGCACAACGTGATGTACGAGGATCGTTCAACATTGCAAGCGGTCGACCGCACACCATCCTCGATCTTGCGACGGAACTTTGGAAGGTGCTCGGTTCCTCAGCACCGGCACCAGAGGTCACCGGTCAGTGGAGGTTGGGCGACGTCCGTCACATTCTGGCCTCCCCGGCACGTGCCGAGAGTGCGTTGGGTTTCAAGGCACGGACGACGTTGTCAGACGGCGTCGCTGACCTCTGCGTCTTGGCGTAAACCGAAGGGCGGGATTTGTCGCAGGGTTTGGCGAATGGTAGTGGCGGATGTTTTGGGAGACTGGCTGAATGAGCGTCGCAACGCGACTCCGACTCGTCATACGCGCGCTGGGCTTGTGTGTCGTCCTCGGGCCGGCCCTTCTCGTCAGCCCCACTCCCGCCGGGGCGACGGCAGTTTGAGTTCCCGTCTTTGTTCGAGTCCCCTACGTGCTGGGCGGTGTCGCTGTGCACCCGACGCACGGACCCAATCGGTTGAAGTACGCCGGGATGGCCGGTGAGTCAGTCGGTGGGTTGGTCGGTAGGAGTACCGGGGATCGAGGTGTCTGGCTAAAGTCGAAATCGTTGACCATGTTGCCCAAGATGGACTCGTTCTCTCGGACGTCGGGTCTGGGGTCAGGTCGTCCATCGGTCTTGGGGTTGAGACGCGATCCGCCTAAGAAGTCGTCCTCGATGAACTTGAGGTAGGCGTCACTCGAGAGAGTCTGGTGATCTACGTAGTCCTTTTTCGCGTAGGGCGAGATCACCATGGCGGGGACCCGCAGTCCGTAGCCGTTCTGGTCGACTGGAGGCGGCACGACGTTGTCGTAGAAGCCACCCCAGTCGTCCCACTGCAAGAAGATTGCCGTAGAGTCCCAGTCTGGGCTCTTCATGGCGGCGTTGATCACCGCGGTGACGTAGGCCTGTCCCTGGTGCACGCTGGCCGGCGGGTGCTCGCTGTCTGCCTGAGACGGCGTGACCCACATGACCGAGGGGAGCGTCCCCCTCTTTGCCGCGGTGAAATAGTTGTTCAGTGGCTGGATATTGCGGATCTGGTGGTCCTTCTGCACGTCCTCGAAGATGGGCAATGGATTCCAGATGCCAGGGGTCAGGTAGCTCTGTGCCACCGGCGGGCAGGCCACGGCGGCGTCGTCCTCACAATCGGGCTGGTCCCCGGTCTGTACGTAATAGGCCCACGAGACGTGCTTGTTGTAGAGGAGCCAGGTCACGTCGGTCCATGCATTGGTGACGTCGGCCGTGCCGGTGTCGATGGCCTGGTCAACGTACATCTGCATCTGGGCCGGTGTATAAGGGCCCTGGATCTCGTTGACGCAGCTGCTTGGCTTTGGGTTCGAGCACTTGGCCGACCAGCCTGACACCAGGTAGAGGTGGTCGGGCAACGACCACGATGCCACCGGTTCGAACATGTGATCATTGAGCACGAAGTCCTCGGCGTAGGTCCAGTAATTCGGGATCTCCGCCGCCGAGTGGTAGCCCATTACATCGGGAGTGGCCGAACTCGAGCACGCGGGATTGTCGACCGTATTTGCACCACACCCTTTCTTTCCCTTCATTGCCTGCGTAATGAAACCGTCCATCTTCCCGCCGTCGACGTCGACATGGGCGCTGCCCTCATTGTGCGGCCCACCCCCATTGACGTCGGCCGTGTCGTGATAGGGCGCTTGGCATCCTCCGGCCGGGATGGGGACGCACACCGTCGGCACGCCGTTCTTCGTCGGAATGCCATCGACGCCCGGGTAGGTCCCGAAGTAGCTGTCGAACGATCGGTTCTCCTGCTCGATCACGATGATGTGCTTTATCTTGTGGATGCCCGACGCCACCACGTAGTGACCGGTCGCCCCGCCGCTAACGCGTTCGGGAGATGCGGCTGGTTGCGAGGGCGCGCTACTACAGGCGGTGAGCGCCAACCCCAGGACAGCGACCCCGCTAGAGATCGTGGCGACCGTGGTGCCTCGTCGCGAGGATCGCGCGCGTCGCTTCATGAGCGCCTCCCTTTCGAAAGAGTTGAGAGTCGGAGAGAACTGACTGTTGACGTGGCAACCCACGCCGTTCCGTCGGCAGGGTAGAAGTTGCAGTCGTAGCCGCCGTAGTAGACCCGACCATCTGCGAAGGGCGAGGGCACGATGCTCCTAATGGAGACGAAGGCCTGTCCAGATCTGATGGGCATCGATACCTGCGGCGAGGGGCTTACCGTTGGCCCATACAGACAACGCAACGTGTAGGTGGGCGATTGACCCCGATCGGTCCGGGCGGCGAAGCAGGCGCTGGCGTTGAAGTGCACCACGCTTGACGCGATGGGTCCACACTTCTGGGTTGCCGGGCAGACTCCCTGGTAACCCCATTCGAAGCCGAACAACTGCCGGTTGACACCTCCGATCTTGATGGTCTCGAAGTCGGAGTTGTTGTAGGCGGCGATCACGTAGGCGATGGATCCTCGCCCCGTGGCCGGGATGATCGTTCCTTGAGTTGCCAGCATTTGACGGATGGCGGGGATGGGTTGGAACTCGAGCGTCTGCACCAGCCCGTCGGCGCCCGACCCCCGGTTCGGACTGGCGGTGGTGTCGACCTGACCGCGTGGTAGATGGCCGAACCGGTACACGTCGCCGTTGCCCTCCGTCGAGACGAGCAGCGAGGGTGCCCCGTCGTGGGCAAGGCACGTGATGCCTCGCAGCCCGCTGTTATGCGGCCCGACGGGCGGCGCTCGGTAGATGGGTATCCACCGAGGGACCCCAGTTGGTAGGGCACCGTCGTTGCGCCGATAGAGCGTGGTGTTGATGGTCGCGTATACGGCACCCGCGCAGTTGGCAAAGCCTGTGACCTTTTGCGTCACCGCACCCGGCGACCCTGGCGGGGCCACGGCGAGCTCTGGCTCGCGATCGAACACCAGAGTGCGGTGAGTAGGCGACCAGACTCCCTGGAGAACTCCGGTCGGTCGAACCCCGGCATAGACGGACCAGTTCCCGCCCGCCTCGTGCGCCCCGAACGCACGGACGTCCGCGCCCGCCGGGAGAACGTAGGAGTTTCGGAGCGAAAAGGACCTGGCGCCGTCGAGCAACCACTGGATCCTCGACTGCCCGGCGACGATCGCTTGGGTGACGAGGAGGGAATGGCCGGGCCCCAAACCCTGATCGCTCGGGATCGAGAACGAGTCCAACGCTTGGACCCGAAGTGACTGCGTCTGCTCGAAGACTGTCCATGAGCTGGTCTTGGACTTTTTGACGAGGACCTGTCCGAACGCCGAGGGGCCGGGGTACTCCCACTGGCCTGTTGCCGCGAAGAGGCGACCCGAGTGGGCCACCAGTGCCTCGGTCTCGGTGTCGTGCAGAACCGGGGACTTCGTGTTCGTGGTGAGTGCCTGGCGCTGCGCCGCCACGGTGTACGACGCGCCCGGACTACGGGCGATGATCGCCGCAGATGCTGCAGCTGTTGTCTCCGCTCCGCGGGCCAGCGGCACGCACACGGCTACCACCACCGCAATGCCAAGTGCGCACACACTCGAAGGGCCCTCGCGGTGCACTCTCATGGAGCCGGCACCCATGAGTCGGCCATCTCAGTGCGCCCTGCCGACTGGTGAGTCGTGATGCCCGCGCGCCACATGCTCGAAGTATCGGGCGCCGCGGCCAAACTGTCAACTAAGTTCACAGTTTGATAACATCTCCGCTGTGGTTCTCAACGCTGACACGTCGATTGTTCCGTCTACATCAGGGGGACTTGGTGCGGCGCTGCGGCGTGCCTGGCTCGGCTACCAGATCCGCCTGGATGGAGCCATGACCGAAGCGGGGTTCGACGAACGCCGCTTCCCCGACGGCCGGGTATTGCGCGCGTGTTCAGGTCAGGCCGGGTCCACCATCTCAGCCATCGGACGAGGGCTCGGCATCACCAGGCAGGGCGCCAGCAAGGTCGTGGCACACCTCGGTGACCATGGCTATGTCGTGGTGACCGACTCAGCCACCAGCAAGAGGGAGAAATCGGTCGTTCTGACTCCGCGAGGAGTCCACTACCTGGCGCAGCAGCGCGCGGCGGTCCGGGCGATCGAAGATGAGCTTCGGGCCGAACTCGGAGACGCGACGCTCACCGCGCTGGGCGCATTGCTCGACGCGTTGGATCCTCGGGAGGATGTGCGCCTACGCGCCTACCTTCGTCGCTCGTCCAGCATTTAGCCTCGCTCGTGCAGGGGGCCTAGGCACCAGATCAGGGGATAGGCGCGGCGACCTCGCACCGCGTGCCAGGCGGCATCGGCCAGGGCGTCGCCGGCGTGAAACGTGGGGGTCGATTGCCCGTGGAACGCCGATCAGCTAGACGGTGACGAACTCCCACAAAGTCTCAGACGATCGAAATCGGTCTCGGGGCCCCGAAGCCCCTGGGCCTAATCGCCCGCCGCCCGGGACTCTGCGGATTGTCATCGGCCGGTGTGCGGGTGTGCGGCGGGTAGTTGCACGGTGACGCAGAGCCCGCCAGCGGGCCGGGGGATGAGGGTCCCGTCGTGTGCTTGGTCGATGCTTTTGACGATGGCCAGACCGAGGCCGACACCGGCGTGGCCGGTGCGAATGCGCTTGGAGCCGCGCTGAAACGGCTCGGCAAGGGTGGCGATCAGCTGTTGCGTGAGCGTAAGCGAACGCCTTGGATCGCATCGGGCACGTGATGGGCTTCAGGAGCGGGCCCGTCCGCGGCGAATGAGGCGAGGCCGGGGCTCGATGACCACCGAAGGCCGGTCGTACACGAAGGGCTCGCCTCCCCCGGGTCGGCGCTGGGGCGGGCGCCGCGGTTCGACCGGACCCGATCGCATGTGACGCCGCGGACCCGTCCACGGAGCGGGCGGTACGGTTAGACGGTCG
>DASXZJ010000011.1:0-53229 GCA_036502025.1 Acidimicrobiales bacterium
CCCGGCACCCATCCGGTCAAGCAACAGCTTGGTGAGGAGGAAGTGCCCGAGCACGTTGACGGCGAACGTCTCTTCGAAGCCATCCACGGTGAACCGGGTTCCCTCGACGATCTGCACGCCGGCGTTGCAGACCAGGGCCCCCACGGGGGGTAGGCCCAGCGTCCCCAGGGCGGCCGGGAAATCCCGAATGCTGGCCAACGAGCCCAGGTCGAGCCGGGCGGTGTGCACGCGGCTGCGCCGAGGATGCACGTCGCCCAGTGCCTGTGTCGCCCGCTCGAGGTCGCGCGAGGCCACCACGATGTCCGAGAAGTGCCCGCTGGCGGCGATGGACCGGACGGTCTCGAGGCCGAGTCCGGTGTGGCCGCCGCTGACCACCGCGGTGCTCGTCACGCCTCACCCCTCGTCGGGGAGTGCCCTCGGTCCGCCGCGCTCAGCTGGGTCCGCAGCGATCGGGGCGACCACACCCGGGCCCGTAGCGAGATCTTCGGGATGAGCGGCCGGAGCGTGCGGCTGCGTAGGCAGCCGAGCCAGACCCCGGCGCCATAGGCGAGGTCGTCGGCGACGTGGAGGGTGGCGTAGCGAACCGGGTCGAGGTCTCCTGGCCGGGCGACCCAGTCGTTGATCGCCGGTCCCAGCAGCGCCAGGGCGGCGGATCGTCGGGTGCGCCGGGAGCACAGCCCGAGGGCCATCAACGGGGACCACGCCCGCGTGAGCCCCGACAGGGCGGGCAGGGCCGATTTCGCCGTGCCCCCCCCGGCGATGGTGGCCGCCATCCTCACCGGCTGGTCGACCAGCGCGGTGAGACGGCGCGCCAACACAAGGATGGACGCGGCCAGGGTCGCCCCCGCCAGGACGGGACGACGGGTGAGGATGAACCACCAGACACCGGCGGTCCAGGCCGACGTGTGCAAGGGCGCCATGGAGGAAGGGTGACGCTCGGAGAGCGGGCCCGCGGTGGTGCCATAGAAGGATCGTCGTGAGAGCCAGCTCCCCACCGAGAGCGGTCCTTGGTGGGCCACGGTGACGGAGGGGACATAGCGGACATCCCAGCCGGCGTCGACCAGGCGCCACACCAGATCAACGTCCTCCCCGCCGCGGAGTCGAGGGTCGAAGAGAGCGTCATCGGCCACGGCCCGGCGCACCACGATGGTCGCGCTGGGCACGTACGGGATGCGGCTCATCGGTCGAACGAGCCCGTCCGATCCGCCCCGGTCGAGGGAGGAGCGGACCGCTTCGTAACGGGAAAGCCAGGTCGGGGGAGAGACCTCGGCGGGAACGATGCGCGGCGCGACCGCGCCGACCAGGGGGTCATCGAAGTAGCCGAGCAACGACGAGAGCCAGCCTGCCGCGGGCTCGCAGTCCGAATCCACGAAGGCCACCAATGGCGTCGAGACACAGGCGAGTCCGGCGTTGCGAGCGGCCGACGGCCCCTGGTTCGTCTCCAGGGCGATGAACCGGGCCCCTCCTGCATGGGCGATCTGCTCGCATCCCTCGACGTCCGACGAGGCGTCGTCGACAACGACGCAGGACAGCCCATCGAGTGAGGTCAGGAGCCGGTGCAGTTGTGCCGGGCGGTCCCTCACCGGGATGACCACCGTCACGTCAGGCGGCCCGAACGCCGAGACGGTCGGTCGGGGGGCGAAGATCCCTGTAGAGACCAGGCGTCGAGCCAGCACCTGCTCGGGCCGACGCGCACCGACCATGACCCCGGTGCTCCAGGAGGTGGCCAGCGCCCTGGCCCGGCGGGAAAGACGGAGCAGGCGCAAGGGGCTGCCGCCCATCAAGACGTTGCCGTCTCCGAAGGTCACGGTGGCCGGATCCATCGACAGGGTGAAGGTGGCCGGTAGGGGAGTCGTCGCGCGATCCGGGGCGCGGCGGATCATGGTGGAGGTGAAGATGTCGTCCCTGATGGGAGAGCCCACCAGGGAATCTTGACAGGCCGGGAGCCCCGGTCCCCGAGGGATAGGCTGGCCCCCGAATTGGAGGAGATGACGTGCTGATCGAAGACCAGGAAGTGACCCAAGCCGAGGAGTCGTTGGACGACGAGGTCGACGACCTCCTCGTCGAGGAGGTTTCGATCGACGGGATGTGCGGCGTCTATTGAGCGTGACTGATGAGCGGGTGTCCTCCCCCGCCCAGGCCTTCGAACTGAGCCGAGCCTGGAAGGTTCACCCCCAGGTGGCCCTGCGCGACGAGTCATTCGGAGCCTTGGCCTACCACTACGGCACCAGGCGGCTGCTGTTCCTCAAGTCGCGCCCGCTGGTGGACCTCGTTTCGTCCCTGGCGCGCTTCGAGACCGCGGGGGCGGCGATTGACGCGCTGATCGTGGAGGCCGACCGGCCCCGGTACGGCAGGGCCCTGGCCCGGTTGGCGGCCTCGGAGGTCATCGTTGCCGACTGACGCGACCCCCACCTCGCTGCCCCTTCGGCAACGGTTCACCACCGGACTCGACGCCCCGATCTGCTTGACCTGGGAGCTCACGTACGCCTGCAATCTGGCCTGCGTGCATTGCCTCAGTTCGTCGGGTCGGCGCGACCCGCGAGAGCTGACCGCCGAGGAAGCCCGTGCGGTCGTCGACGAGTTAGCCGAGATGCAGGTGTTCTACGTGAACATCGGCGGCGGCGAACCGATGCTGCGGCCCGACTTCTTCGATCTGATCGGCTACGCTGTCGAGAAGAAGGTCGGGGTGAAGTTCTCGACCAACGGCACCCGGTTGACCGCCGAGAAGGCGCGACGGCTGGCCGCGATGGACTACGTCGACGTACAGGTGAGCATCGACGGCGCGCTGGCCTCGACCAACGACGCCGTGCGCGGCGACGGCTCGTACGCCGCCGCCCGGGCAGCTATGGACAACCTGGCGGCGGCCGACTTCGGCCAGTTCAAGATCAGCGTGGTCGTCACGCGCGAGAACGTCACGCAGCTGGACGCGTTCGCGGAGATCGCGGCCGGCTACGGTGCCCAGTTGCGCCTGACGCGCTTCCGTCCGTCGGGTCGGGGAGCGGATTCGTGGGAAGCACTGCATCCGACGGCGGCGCAGCAGCGCATGCTCTACCGGTGGCTCCTGGACCGGCCCGACGTCCTGACCGGCGACTCGTTCTTCCATCTCTCGGCACTCGGCGAGCCGCTGGACGGTCTGAACCTTTGTGGTGCCGGCCGGGTGGTCTGTCTGATCGATCCGGTGGGTGACGTCTACGCCTGCCCGTTCGTGATCGACGAGGAGTTCCTGGCCGGCAACGTGCGCAGTTCCGGCGGGTTCGCCTGGATCTGGAGGGAGTCCGAGCTCTTCGTCTCGCTGCGCCAACCTCAGAGCGCCGGGGCCTGCGCCTCGTGCGGCTCCTATGACGCCTGCCAGGGCGGCTGCATGGCCGCCAAGTTCTTCACCGGCATCCCCCTGGACGGACCCGATCCCGAGTGCGTGTTCGGCCACGGAGAGGAGGCCATGTTGGCCCGGCTCGGACAGCCACGGTCGCCTTCTGCCCTGGGCCACTCCAAGGTGGATCGCCACGGAGCCCCCCTACCCGTCCCCACCCCGGTCCACTTTCGGTCACCGGCCCGGCTCTAGCGGGCCGGCCCCGGTCGCCGATGGACCTCGCCGACGCCACCTGGCTGGACATAGAGGCAACCGGCGGCTCGTGCGTGCTGGGCGTGCCGATCGGCTCGCTCGAGCAGCATGGGCCGCACCTTCCACTCGACACCGACACGCGCATCGCGGTCGAACTGACCCGGCGTCTTTCCGGACTCCGCCCGCACGTGGTGGTGGCGCCGGCGGTGGCCTACGGCGCCAGTGGGGAGCACGCCGGATTCCCCGGCACGCTGTTGGTCAACCATGAGGTTCTGGCCGAACAATTGCTGGAGCTGGCCCGCTCCGCCCGGAGTGCCTTCGCCGGCCTGGTGCTGATCTCGGCTCACGGGGGCAACGGCGCCGCGCTGTCCATGGTGGCCGACCGGAGCGCGGTCGAAGGTGACCCCGTCCTCGCCTGGAGCGCCGGCGCCGCCGAGGGTGATGCGCACGCTGGACGGACCGAGACATCGCTGATGCTGGCCATTGACGAGACCGCCGTGCGCCTCGAACTCGCCGAGGCCGGATGTACCGCGCCCTTGGCGACGATTCTGCCCCGGCTGCGCGCCGAAGGGGTGAGGCCGGTATCGTCCAACGGCGTGCTGGGTGATCCACACGGTGCGAGTGCCGCCGAAGGCCATCGCCTGTTGGAGTCCATGACGTCGACCCTGGTGGACGCCGTCGATGCCCGGTGGCCCCGCCCGGATCAGCAGTCATGAGCCCGGTCGCCGTGCTCACCGGCGCCGCGCGCGGCATTGGCGCCGCCACGGTGGACCGCCTGGTCGCCGACGGGTGGGACGTCGTAGCCGTCGACGTCTGTGCCGACGATGCCAGCCTCGACTACGCCCTGGCCTCACCGGCCGACCTCGACGAGCTCGAACGGCGTCATGGCGCCAAGGTCCACCCCCTGGTCGGAGACGTCCGCAGCCAGTCCGACATGCACGACGCCGTCAAGGCGGCCGTGGCGCGATTCGGGGGGCTCGACGCCGCCGTGTCCGCCGCCGGCGTGGTGAGCGGCGGCCCGCCACTTTGGGAGACCAGAGACGCCCAGTGGAACGTCCAGTTCGACGTCAACGTGGGTGGTATCCGTCATCTCGCCACGGCGGCGGTTCCGGTCCTGCTTGACGGGGCCACGCCGCGTCAGGGCCGGGTGGTCGCCGTGGCGTCGGCGGCCGGTCTGCTCGGCCTGAGGCGCCTGAGCGGTTACAGCGCGTCCAAGCACGCGGTCATCGGGTTGATCAAGGCGCTGGCGGCCGACCTGGCCGGCACCGGTATCACGGCCAACGCGGTGTGCCCGGGCTCCACCCGCACCCCGATCCTCGAGGCGTCGGCCGCGGTGTACGGGCTGGCCTCGGCGGAGGAGTTCGCCAGCCAGCAACTGGTCGAGCGCCTGCTCGAACCCGCAGAGCCCGCGGCCATGATCGCCTGGCTGTGCAGCGGGGAGGCCAGCGGCGTGACCGGGGCCGCCCTGTCCGTCGACGGCGGACTGACGACTTCCTAGGGCCTGCGTGATGAACGAGTGCACCCATCTGGACCAGATCGCCGAGATTGAGCCGCAGACCCCGACCGGTTGCACGGCCTGCCTGGCCATCGGGGGCACCTGGGTGCACCTGCGGCTTTGCCTCACCTGTGGCTTCGTGGGGTGTTGCGACAATTCACCCAACCGGCACGCCACCCGCCATTTCGAGGACACCGATCACCCGCTGATCCAGTCTTTCGAGCGGGGCGAGGACTGGATCTGGTGCTACGTGGACAAGCTGATGATGGAGCCGTCGTAGATCAACCCGTGCCCAACGATGGCGTGCCGCTCAGCGTCTGGCCGAAAACGGGCGACCGGCGCCGCTGTCATCGAGCGGCTCGTCGGCCGGTGGGTCGGAGGCCCCCAAGAGCCGATCCACCGCCTCTGCCTCGAGCGGGTGGGCGAAGAGGAACCCTTGCCCGGTGTCGACGTGTTCGGCGGTGACGTTCTCGCGCTCCTCTTCACTTTCGATGCCTTCGGCCACGACTTCGAGACCCAATGTCTTGCCTAGCTGCACGAACGTCGGGATGAAGGCCGCCGGCGCGGTGACATCGAACGGTGAGACAAAGGATCGGTCGATCTTGAGTATGTCAACCGGGAAGTCCCGGAGGCAGGCGAGGGACGAGAAGCCGATGCCGAAGTCGTCGATGGCGATCTGGACGCCGATCGCCTTGAGCAGGTTGAGCCGATCCACGGTGTTGTCAACGTCTTGCATCAAGGTGGTCTCGGTCAGTTCGAGCACCAGCGATGCGGGATCGAGGCCGCTGGTCGAGAGTGCGTTATAGACGTCGTCGAGGATGCAATCGCGTTGGATCTGCTCGCAGGAGACGTTGACCGAAATCCGCAACCTCCGGCCCTGCTTCTGCCAACGTGCCCCTTGCCGGCACGCGGTCTCCAATACCCACCGCCCGACCGGCACGATCAGGCCGCTCGCCTCGAGGGCCGGGATGAAGTCGTTGGGCTGCACGACGCCTCGGGTCGGATGGCGCCAGCGCAGGAGCGCCTCCACGCCGTTGACCGTCCCGTTCTGGAGATCGATCGTCGGTTGATAGAGCAGGAAGAACTGACCAGCTTCAAGCGCCTCGTGCAGATCTACGTCGAGCCTGCGATTGTCGTCAACTGATTCCTGCATCGACGGTGTGAACACCTGCGCGACGTTCTTGCCGGCCGCCTTGGCCCGGTAGAGGGCGATGTCGGCGTCGCGGAGCAACTCTTCGGGAGTCGTGCGCTCGCCCGTTGCGATACCGATGCTCGCGGTGATCCTGAGCGGCGCGTCGCTGCCTGAGACTTCGAATGGGGTTTCCAGCGCAACGAGGATCCGTTGGGCCACGGCCTCGGCGCCGTCGATCCGTGTTGTCCCCTCGACCAGCACGACGAACTCGTCGCCTCCGAGGCGACCGATGGTCTCGCCGTCCCGCAGTACGCCACTCAATCTGGTGCTGACCCGGGCCAGCAATTCGTCGCCGGCGCGGTGCCCCAGCGTGTCGTTGATGTCCTTGAAGTTGTCCAGGTCCAGGAAGAGCGCGGCCACCGTGGTGCGCCGACGTCGGGCGTTCGCCATCATCTGACCGATCCGGTCCAACACCAGGGCCCGGTTGGGCAGGCCGGTCAGCGCGTCGTGGAACGCCTGGTGGCGCAGCTCCTCGGTGCGCCGTCGGACCAGCAACACGGCTCGTGACCGGCTGGTCCCCAGCACGTAGATTAAGGCTCCCAACAGCCAGCAGAGGGCACTTCCGCCGATCAGGAGGGCCAGGGCACCCCGAGCGCTCAGCAGCCCGCGGCCGGTCACGTGGGCGAAGACCTCCACCTGCCATCCATTGTGGAGGTTGATCGTGGCCGATTGCGCGCCCAACGGAGCCGGCCCGGACTTGAACGTCACCCGGGAGGTGCCGGTGCCGTAGCGGAGATCCACGCTCGTGTGGGGATGCCCCTCGATCGCCGTGGCCAGGATGACACCCGGGAGGATCTCGGTGCCCATCCAACCTATGAAGGCGGCCTGCCGAGCTTGGACGGTCCGGGGCACGGTGCCTCCGCGGTAGATAGCCGTGCCGACTCCCAGTTCCTCGGTCGCTCCGGTCTTATACGGCACGAGGGAGCTCTGGCCTGAGTCCCGCGCCTCCAGGAGCGCGGTGCCCAGCCCGCCTGTGCAGTAGTCGAGCCCGTCGGGAATGACCAGCTTGGTGTTGCGGGACTGCGCGATGGCGGTGAGGCAGTAGTAGGGGCGGTCGCCCGCCGGACTCACCTCAAAGGTGCCATTGGCGGCCAAGGGTCCGGCGGGGTCAGCCTCCTGTTGCGCCGCGAACGCAGCGAGCTGTGACGCCGGGACAATGCGCAATTCTGAGATGCCTTGAAGTTCGGGGTAGCGGTTGAAGGCTCGGATGGAATTGGTCCACTCAAGAAACTGGGACTCGGTGACGGCGGGGTTTCCGATGGTGAGAGCTCCGGCTGCTGTCACGAGGTCCTCTTCGTGCTGGAGGGCCAGCGTCAACGTGTCGGCGATCCCGTCAGCTGAGGTGTCGAACGTCTGGCGCGCATCGGCGTTGTCGCTCATGGCCACCCCTCGGGCCAGCATGACCGATCCGATCGTCCCAGCCAGCAGGATGGTCATGGCAATGGCGATCCAGAAACTGCGCCGCATGGCTACCGCCTGCCCGTTGCCGTGGGGCCCACGGGACGGTCAGTGCACCAGTCGGGGGGGAGTTCTCTGGTCATCAGCTCCAGCGTGGCGACCGAATGTCCCAGAACCGTCCACTAAACCCCAATTCGCGCCCAATCCTGCGCGCCTGGCTGGGTTATGAACCCTGCCCGTAGGTCGTCGACCTGTCATCGGTACGCGCCGAACCGACGGCGGCCACGGCGGAGCGCAGATCGTTCACCAGGAACGGGACGGTCGCCGCGCTCCCGGCGTGGACCGTGGCGTGCAGAGAATCCGGGCGGTTTTGGCGGTCCAGGTACCACCCCTCGCGGCCGAGCCTCTCGCCGACGGCGAAGATGTCGAGCGCCTCTGGATCCTCGGCCCCGAAGGCCATGACGGTCCCCGGCGGGTCCCCGCGCACGGCCAAACGGTCGATGGACTCGATGCCCGCCCGCAACGTCAAGGCGGCGTCGTGGGCGGTGCGGGTGAGGTCGAGGTATCCGTCCCGTCCGATGTGCATGAGCGCGGCCCACGCGGCGGCGATGGGCCCGGCGGGCCGGGTGCCGGCCATGGCCGTGGAGGCGTAGAAACCACCGAGCCAGTCCGTAGTGACGAAGAGCTGTTTCCGGGCCAGCTCATGGGTCCGGTAGAGGATGACCGAGACGCCCTTGGAGGCGTAGCCGTACTTGTGCACGTCGGCGGAGATCGAGGTGACGCCGGGCAGGCGGAAGTCGAACGGCTCGGAGAATCGCCCGAGCTCGGCCAGGAAGGGAAGGAGGAATCCGCCCATGCAGGCGTCGACGTGGCAGAGGATGCCCCGCTCATGCGCCAGCGCGGCGATGTCGGCGATCGGGTCCACCACCCCGTGGGGGTAGGTGGGTGCCGAGCCGACCACCATGATGGTGGCTTCGGTACAGGCATCGGCCATGGTGCCGACATCCACTCGGTAGTCAGGGCCGACCGGCACGCGGACCAGCTCGATGTCGAAGTAGTCAGCCGCCTTGGTGAAGGCGGCATGGGCGCTCTCGGCCGCTACGACCTGAGGACGCGCGATGCCGCGCTCGTCGCGGGCCACGTCGCGAGCGGTCTTGACCGTCTGGAGCAGGCTCTCGGTCCCGCCCGAGGTGAGGTAGCCCTCCACGGCGCCACCGCTGGCCGGGTCGTCTGCTCCGAGCAGGCTGGCCGTGTTGCAGACGATGTCGTGTTGCATGGTGCCGATGCTCGGGAACGCCAGGACGTTCAGACCGTTCTCGGCGCTGTAGAGCGAGAGTGCGTCCTGGAGGAGTTCGTGCACCTCGTCTCCGGCCGAGTACACCAGGCTGAAGACCCGCCCGCCGCGCCAGTCCTGATCGTCCTGCTTCATCCTCAGGAGTTGCTGGAGCACCACCTCGCGGGGCAGCCCGTGTTGGGGGAGCGGCGTGTGTGGGAAAACGTCCATCCTGGCGCGGTCTCAGTCCGCCAGGTTGTAGAGCGTGGAGTCGCCCTGCAGGGCGACGCTGGGTCGGCCGTCCAACCCGACGATCGGCGTGCCCGCCGTCGTGACCCGCTGCATCCGTCGCCGGGCGTCCCCGTAGTCGAAGATGGCGTAGTGCTGGGTGGCGCGGTTGTCCCAGATCGCCACGTCACCCACCTGCCAGGTCCACCGCACCACGTTCTCGGGACGCGTGACGTAGGACTGGAGGATCCGGATGAGGTCGACCGACTCGGCCGCGCCGTGCCCGACCAGACGGTGGGCGAACCCACCCAGTAACAAGGCGGGCTCTCCGGTTTCGCCATGGATGCGCACGACGGGATGCTCGGTCTCGAAGACCTCCGAGACGAAGGCGGCCAGGTTGGCCAGGCGCACCTCGCCGATCTCGGCCCGCAATGCCACCACGTCGGCTCGGCCGTAGTCGTGACCGTTGGAGTGCACCGCCCGGAGTTGATCGGCCAGTTGTCGGAAGTCGTCGGGCAGGTCGGCATAGCCGGCCACCGTGTTGGCCCACAGTGTGTCGCCGCCGATCTCCGGCAGCACCATGGCCCGCAGGATCGAGAACATGGGTGGACGATCGACGAACGTCACGTCGGTGTGCCAGTGGTTGGCCGCACCACCGGCCAGTGAGTCCAGGTCCAGGATCAGCTCCTCGCCGTCAACCACCGGCAGCGTCGGGTGGCCCTGGGTGAGTGGTCCGAGGCGGCGGGCGAAGTCGATCTGCTCGCGTGCGCTGAAGTCCTGCCGGCGGAAGAACACCACCCGGTGGGCCAGGAGCGCGGCGCGGATCTCCCCGATCTGGGGATCCGAGGCGCGGCCCAGGTCGACGCCGGTGAGCTCGGCGCCGATGCGGGCGCTCAGACGCCGCACCTGCACCCTCGTCCCCACCTCGCTTGTCTCGATCGCCATCGCCTACCTCCCGGGCCGGCTCATTCTGGGTCCTGCGGATCCCCTGGGCCAGCCGCACCGATTCCTGATGAAATCTCTCCGATTTGGAGTCTAGAGCGATCGTCGTCTCCCCCCGGGGTGGCGCAGGTCGGAAGATTAGGGTCACGCCATGAATTTCTGGGTTACCTACCCTCTGGTCGCGCATCCCTACAATCCCGAGTTTCTGACCAAGTCGGCCCTGACCCGCTTCTGCCGGGCCGCCGAGGACGCGGGCTTCTCCGGCATCGGGTTCACCGATCATCCCGCTCCCACCGAGCGCTGGCTGCAGGCGGGCGGCCATGACGCCCTTGACCCGTTCACCGCGCTCTCCTTTTGCGCGGCGGTCACCGATCGGTTGCGGTTGATTCCCAACATCCTGGTGCTGCCCTACCGCAATCCGTTCCTGGTGGCCAAGGCGGCGGCCACGCTGGACGCGCTCTCGGGCGGACGGTTCACCTTGGCGGTCGCCACCGGTTACCTGCGGGGCGAGTACCAGGCCTTGGGCGTCGATTTCGACCAGCGCAACGACCTCTTTGATGAAGCGGTCGAAGTCATCCGGGGCGTCTGGAGTCAGGACGCCTTCGCGCACGAGGGGTCGACCTTCACGGCCAAGGGGCAGACGGCCAATCCGAAGCCCGACCCCCAGCCTCCGATCTGGATCGGGGGAAACAGTCGGTTGTCGCGGCGCCGGGTAGCCCGGTACGGCGACGGCTGGAGCCCCTTCCCCGCCCCCCGCCAGCTGGCGCAGACCGCCAAGTCGGCGCGCCTCGAGACCATCGATGACCTCCGTCCCATGCTCGACGAGCTCTGGCAATTCATGGAGGAGGCCGGGCGCGATCCCGCGACGATCGACGTTTCCTTCGGCTCAGGCGCCGGTGGCGACCCCGGCAGTGAGCGGTTCAATCCCGCCGCGCAGCTCGAGGCGGTCGCCGCGCTGCGCGGGCTCGGGGTCACCTGGTCGGGTGTCGGCGTACCGGGTGATTCGCTCGATCACGCCGTCGAGGCGCTGCAGCGCTTCGGTGAGTCGGTGATCACGTGATCCTCTAGGACGTCCAGATGATGGCCTGGGGCTCGGAGTAGGCCAGCAACCCGAAGTCCCCGCCGTCCCGGCCGACGCCGCTCATCTTGAAGCCGCCGAAGGGGGCGTCATGGTTGCGCTGCGCCGTGTTGATGCCCACGTGGCCGGCCTGCAGCTGCTTGGCCGCCCGCAGCGCGCGAGCGCCGTCCTTCGAGAACACGTAGTCGTAGAGTCCGAACTCGGTGTCGTTGGCGATGGCGATCCCCTCCTCCTCATCGTCAAAGGGGATCATGGTGATGACCGGGCCGAAGATCTCCTCGCGGGCCACCCGCATGGTGTTGTCACCGGTGATGAGGGTGGGGGCCACGTAGAAGCCCGTTGGCAGGTCCGGGCGTTCGCCTCCCAGCACCACCTCCCCACCGTCCCCCACTGCCGTCGCGATGTGCGCCTCGATCCGATCGCGCTGCGCGGCCGAGATCACCGGACCGATGATGGTGGCGCTGTCGGTCGGGTCCCCGACCTTGAGGTACCCCGCCATCTGCACCAGCCCGTCGCGGACCTGCTCGAACACGCTGCGGTGCACCACGGCGCGGGTCGGCGCCGTGCAGATCTGCCCCGAATGGAAGGACCAGGTCGATCCGATGCAGCCGATGGCCGCCTTCACGTCGGCGTCGTCGAACACCACACAGGCACCCTTGCCGCCGAGCTCGAGCAGGAGCCGCTTCATCGTCCGCGAAGCCTTCTCGGCGATGGTGACGCCGACCTGGGTGGACCCGGTGAAGCTGACGCAGTCGACCTGATCGGAGTCGACCAGGGCGGCCGACGCGGTAGGGCCGTCGCCGTTCACCAGGTTGACCACTCCGGGTGGGAAGCCGACCTCGTGGAGGATGCGCACAAGCTCGATGACGGCCAGCGGGTCCTGGGGGGCCGGCTTGACGACCACGGTGTTGCCGGCGGCCAGCGCGGGGGCCACCTTGCCCGCCATGTTGACCATGGGGAAGTTGTACGACGTGATGCAGGCGACCACACCGACCGGCTGCCGGTTGATCATGCCGCCGATGATCCCCCCGGGGGCGAGTGGCGTGGCCTGGGCCGACTGGGGCAGCAGAGGGATCTGCAGCACCTGGCGGGGATCCCGGGCGTAGCGTTCGAAGCGGTCGGCCGCCACCGGCACCTGCATGCGCGAGCCCACCGTGGCGGTCGCCCCGGTCTCGGCAATTACCAGGGGGAGGAGCTCGGCCGACTTGGCCCTGATGGCCGCGGCAGCATCGCGCATCAGGGCCCCACGGTCCTCGACCGACCAGGCGGCCCAGGCGGCTTGCGCCTCCTTGGCCGCGACCGCCGCGGCCATCGCGTCCGCTGCGCTGGCGTTGGGCGCCTGGCCCACCACCCCTTCGGTGGCCGGGTTGATGACGTCGTAGGTGCCGTCGGACGCCTCGACCCACTTCCCCCCGATGAGGAGTTGGGTCTCGTTGCGGTTGGGGTTCTGGGCCATGTGTGCGCTCCCTGTCGGGCGGTGCCAGAAGATCTGACGGTGCGTCACATCTTGATCTGCTCGTCGCCTCCCCGCCAAAATCGCAGTTGGGACGGTATGTCGGGCCGGCGCCGCACCCGTTTCGCCTCAGCGGGACCAGTGCCAGACTGGGTGCATGACGTCCGGGACGGTGCCAGCGGGGACCGAGGGGTTCCTCATCCCGCCGAGCGACGACGAGACCCTCGGGTTCTGGGAAGGCACGGCGGCGGGCGAGCTGCGGGTCCAGGCCTGCGGCGCCTGCGGGGCCCTCCGGTTCCCGCCGCGGGTGATGTGCCCCAACTGCCAGTCGACCGAGCGGCTGTGGCGCCGCGTCGCCGGGACCGGCACGATCTGGTCGTTTGTGGTGGCCCACCCGCCGCTCTTGCCGGCCTACGCCCCCTTCGCCCCCTTTCCCGTCATCACGGTCACCCTCAGCGAGGATCCGGCGCTCCGTATGGTGGGGAACCTGGTCAGCCGGCCCGAGGGCGCCATCAACGAGATCGATCCGGTCACCATCGTGATCGGGGAGCCGGTCCAGGTGGTCTTCAGCGCCCGGCGCCGCCCCGACGGGTCCCTGGTCGTTTTGCCTGCCTGGACGAGGGCGTGAGGCGGGGCCCGCGACATCGATCCTGACTTGGTGACTTTCGACCCATCGCAAGATTCTCCGATTACGGTCATTCTCAGTGCATGAGGGATGAACGGAGTTTCAAAGCAATGACTATTGCAGATGACCTGTCTCCTGAGGTGGAGCCGAAGCCGGCTCCTCCCCCCCGAAAGGCCCACGCGATGGACGGCGTCGTCGGCGACACGGTTCTCGGTAGTGCCGACGTCTCCCGGGCGCGCGAGCGCCGCCGGCACACCCGGCTCCGGCGCCTCGTCGCCCTGCTCGGGTTGGTCTTCGGGTGGGTCCTCATCCGGACCACGACCGGTCATGGGATCTTCCCCTCGTTGGGCGCGCCGCACTGGTTGGTGCCCCTGCTCCCGGCGTTCATCATCGTCCTCATGCTGGGGGCTGTCATGGCCGGACCGTTCCTCGGAGCGGGACGATCGCCCCACACCCTCATCCGTCCGGGGGAGACCACGGTCGGTCTGGACGACGTCGTGGGCATCGACGGCATCAAGGCCGAAGTGATCCGGTCGATAAACCTCTTTCTGGCCCACCAGACGTTCCGCGACTCCATGGGTGGCTCGGCGCGTCGCGGCGTCCTCTTCGAAGGCCCACCGGGAACCGGGAAGACCTTCGTCGCCAAGGCCATGGCCAAGGAAGCACAGGTGCCGTTCCTGTTCGTGTCGGCCTCGGCCTTCCAGTCGATGTACTTCGGCCAGACCAACCGCAAGATCAGGTCCTTCTTCAAGCAGTTGCGCAAGTACGCCCGCACCGAAGGTGGTGCGATCGGGTTCATCGAGGAGATCGATGCCATCGGTGCCTCGCGCCGCGGCCAGGGAAGCGGCGCCAGCGAAGGCGTCACCGGAGTGGTCAATGAGCTCTTGGTCCAGCTCCAGTCCTTCGACACCCCGACGCGTGGTCAACGCTTCCGCAACCTCTGGATCGACGGGGTCAACCGGTACCTGCCCGATCACCTGAGGCTGCGCAAGCCGGCCGTGGTGCCGGCCAACGTCCTGGTCGTCGGCGCCACCAACCGCAAGGACGACCTCGACCCCGCGCTCATCCGGCCGGGCCGCTTCGATCGTTCGATCTACTTCGGTCTGCCTGGTCGCAAGGCGCGGGCGGACATCGTCGCCTACTACCTGGGCCGCAAGGCGCACGCCGAGGACCTCGACGAGCATGGCGCAGTCGACGCCGTGGCCGGCATGACCTTCGGGTACTCCCCGGCCGCCCTGGAGCGCCTCATGGATGAGGCCCTGGTGGTCGCGCTCACCCATGGCCGCAACGTCATGACCATGTCCGACGTGGCTGAAGCCAAGATGCTGGTGGAGCTCGGCGTGACCGATGCCACCGTCTACACCAAGGACGAGCGCATCCGGGTCGCCACCCACGAGGCCGGCCACGCCACCGTGGCCTACTTCGTCGGCCAGAGCCGTCAGCTCGATGTGCTCTCCATCGTCAAGCGACGTGACTCGCTCGGCCTGCTGCAGCACTCCGACATCGAGGAGCGCTTCACGCAGAGCAAGGACGAGTTGAACGCCCTGCTCCAGATCGCCATGGGCGGCATGGTGGCTGAGGAGCACTGGTTCGACGAGGTGTCGACCGGGCCGTCCTCCGACCTGATGGCGGCGACCACCATCGGCGCGCAGATGATCGGCGCCTGTGGCATGGGGAATTCGCTGATCTCGGTGGCAGCGGCGGTCGGGCCTCTGGGCGGCGGGCTGGTTGACAAGGTGCTGGCCGACAAGGCGGCCCGGGCCGAGCTCGACACCCTGCTGCAGCGGTCCTGCGACGTGGCCATGCGGATCGTCACCGAGCACAGCGACGTCGTCGAGGCCCTGCGGGACGCCTTGCTCGATCGCGACGAGCTCGTCGGCACCGAGATCGCCGACGTGATCGACGGGCGTCTGGCTGAGCTTCAGCTCCACCCCCAGATGTAGCCGCCCCTTCGGGGCGGTTCGCTGGTCAGAGGGCGACGATGACCTTGCCGATGTTGCCGCCCGTGAACAGCAGGTTCAGCGCGTCGGGCGCCGAGGCGAGGCCGTCGACGATGTGCTCGGCATGGCGCAGCTTGCCCTCGGCCAACCAGCCGAGCATGACCGCCTGGGCCTCACCGAAGCGCGCGGCATAGTCGAGGATGATGAAGCCCTCCATGCGGCCCCGGCGTCCGATGAGGGCGCGGTAGTTCCCGGGTCCTGCCGGGCGGCCCGGTTGGTTGTAGGTCGAGATGGCGCCACAGAGCACCACGCGGCCGCGCCGGGCGAGCAGGCCCAGACAGGTGTCGAGGATCTCACCGCCCACGTTGTCGAAGTACAGGTCGATGCCCTCAGGGCATGCCGCGCGCAGGCGCGGGCCGACTGGCTCGGTCTTGTAGTTGATCGCCTCGTCGAATCCGAGTTGGTCGACGATCCAGCGGCACTTCTCGTCGGTTCCGGCCAGACCCACCACTTTTCCGGCTCCCTTGAGCTTGGCGATCTGTCCCACGGCCGATCCCGTGGCGCCGGCCGCCCCCGAGATCACCACGGTGTCGCCCTCCTCGAGCGCACCCACGTCGAGCAGCCCGAAGTAGGCCGTCATGCCGTTCACTCCGAACAAGTTGAGGGCCAGGGCTGGCTCGACCCCCGGCGGCAGCGTCTGTAGCGCCCCGCCGTCCGCCTCCGGGTCCGCGATGACGTAGTCCTGCCAACCGAGCATGCCGAACACCAGGTCCCCCTTCTGGTGACGCGGGCTGTTGGAGGACACGATCTCGCCGATGCCCGCACCGCGGATCACCTCGCCGATCCCTATGGGCGGCAGGTAGCCGGGTGCGTCGTCCATCCAGGTGCGGATGGTCGGATCGATGGAGAGGTACCGCACCCGCACCAGGGCCTCGCCTGGGCCCGGCTCGGGAACGGGTGCGTCGTCTTGGCGGACGACAGAGGCGTCCACCATGCCCGAGGGGCGTTCAGCCAGGAGCAGTCTTCGGTTCACGTCGGGCATCGGACCAACCTATAGCTCGCTCTCGCCGGCGCACCGGATCGATGATTCAGCTACCTTCGGCGGCTATGCGAGAGTCCGCTCGATCCGACGTAAGGGCCTGGTCGTCCCGTGTCTTCCTCGGCCTGCTTGCGCTGGCCGCTCTGCTGGTGCCGATCACCCTCGAGGCGCCGGGTGCCCGGGCGGACGGCGGCGTGGCGGCGCGCCCGTCCGCCGGCTGTTCCCTACCCCGCGGCCGCGCCGCCGCGCCGGGGATCACAAATCAACTGCTGGCGGCGGCAGGCGATCAAGGTGCCTACGTTCGTCAGATCCCCTCGACCTACACGGCGAAGACGCCGATGCCGGTGGTCGTAGACCTGCACGGCTACGGGGAGTCGGCCACTCTCCAGGCCGACTTGACCGCGCTGGGTGCGTACGGCGACAGCCACGGTTTCATCACCGTCACCCCCCAGGTGGCCGCGGCCGTCCCCATGTGGATCACCAACCTCGGGGGCAAGGACCTGGCCTGGATCGGAGCGCTCCTGCACACCATCGACACCACCATGTGCGTGGACCGGAACCGGACCTTCGTCACCGGCTACTCCAACGGGGCCTTTATGGCCTCGTCGATCGCCTGCCAGTTCGCCGGCCAGATCGCCGCGGTGGCCCCGGTGTCCGGGATTGAGGATCCCTCGGGCTGCCACCCCTCCCGCCCGGTCCCGGTGGTCACCTTCCACGGCACCGCTGACCAGTACGTCTCCTACACCGGCGGCCTGGGACCCGCCGCGCTGAAGCTGCCCGCCGCCGACGGCTCGTCCAAGAACATCGGCCAGGAGCTGGGCGCAGGCGCCCCACAACTGAAGGGACCCTCCGTACCCTCGCTGACCGCCACCTGGGCCACGCGCAACGGCTGCGCCAAAGGTCCCTCCACCCATGCCGTGACCTCTGACGTGACGCTGATCGCGTACCGCTGTCCCAATGGGAGCGATGTCGAGCTCTACCGGGTTACCGGCGGCGGGCACGCGTGGCCGGGCAGCCTGTTCTCCAAAGCGATTGAGTCGGCCATCGGCAAGGTGACGTACACCATCTCGGCCAACAGGATCATCTGGGCCTTCTTCCAGGCCCACCCGCTGCGCCGCTAGGGCTCGGCGCGAGGTCCATCCCGCCCGCCCAGCAGCCGGAGCACGAACCGGCCCACCCGTCCCGGCTTCTTGGCCAACTCGGCTGCCCGGGCTTCGGCCTCATGGTCGCTGGTCAGTGGTCCGCCGAGCCGCCAGTAGCGACCCTCGCGGGGTGGGCGCACGTAGTTCGGCACCCGGGGCAACTTGGCCCGTGGTTTGCGGGGCCGCTTCCCGGCTGCGCCCATATGGCTACGAACCTTGAGGGGCGAGGTGCGCGGTGTCGTTGAAGCCTCGCAGGATCCAGCGCTCGGGGGTCAGCACCAGGCGGGCGATGGAGGCGTTGTCCGACATGAGGAAGGCGAACGGGCGGGATCCGGTCGCCTGGGCCAGCACCTCGCCGATGGCGGCGCCGTGGGAGAAGGCCACCACCCGGCCGTCGGGGTGGGCGGCGGCGATCCGCTCAATGGCGCCCCGGATGCGGGCGGTGAAGCCGGCGGTCGACTCGGCTCCCGGCACCACGTCCCAGCGCTCCTCGGTCAGCATCTTGACGGCCAGCGGGTCACCGTCGGCCACCTTCTGGCGGAAGAGTCCACCTTCCCACTCGCCCAGGTTGACCTCGCGCAGGTCGCGCTCCACCACCGGAGTCAGAGCGCTCTGACGGACCAACGGGGCCGCCGTCTCGACCGTGCGGCGCAACGTGGTGACGTAGAGCGCGTCGAACTTCATCTGGGCCAAGCGGCCGCCGACGAGTTCCGCCTGCTCTCGGCCGATGGGGGACAGCGGCGGATTGCCATGGCCCTCGATCATCTCGAAGTCCTCACCCTCGACCGCGTCGGCCGAGGCGCCGTGGCGCACCAGGTACAACTCGGTCGAACCGGCCGGGCCCTGATAGGGGACCTGACTGAACCTCCGGGGCGTGGACATGACGGCTGAGTGTAAGCAACCTCAGTCGGGTCGGTGGAGCTCCCGGGGCAATTCGTCGTCCTCGACCACCTCGGCATCGATGATGGTCGGATCGTCGCTGGGCGTCTGTCCGAAACCGGCCCCGCTGTCCCCGAAACCGGCCCAGCCGTTACGGAAGGCGGTGAAGAAGGCGCCCGCCCCGCCCGGGCCGCTCCCGAAGTTGATGCCGAAGCGCCGCCCGGCCTCGGGCCCCAACGCGTTCCAGAGCGGGGTGGCGCGCCGGTGGACGACGTAGCGCTGCACGCCGTAGGTCAGGGCCAGGTAGAGCAGGAGGGTATCGACCTCCAGGTTGCCCGCCTCGTTGTGCTGGGTCCCCGCCACCACGAAGTGCACGGCGAGGGAGACCAGCCACAGGGCGATGGTGAGCCAGGTGCCCTGGCGGACCACCCAGTTGTTGACCGTCCAGAGCTTCACGGTCAGGGCCCGGAGGGCGCCGAGCAGTCCGGCTCCCACCACCAGGCTGCCCAACAGCCACCAGTAGGAGGTGGGGGTGATGTGGTGCGAGCCCCGGTAGCTCAGGAACTCGACCAGGCCGATGGCGCCCAGGAACAGGGGAACCCCCATGCGCAGGATGCGGGGGACCGGACGGACCCGCAGCTGGCGGCTGAGGAACCAGGCCAGGATCAGCAGATCGAAGGTGACGGTGAAGAACATGGCCCCGCCAGCCTACGGGCGTCCACTGCTTCCCGGGCCGCGTCAGGGAGCCAACAGGGGCCCCACCTCGGCGCCGAAGGCGGCCGTCTGCTCGCAGAACTCCTCCACCGAGCGGGCCATGAACCTGACCTGCAGATGGTTGACGCCCATGGCCACCAGCTCACGCAGGGACTCGGCGATCTCATCCGCCCCGCCCGACAGCACGTAACCCGGCAGCGTCCAGTCCGACACACCCACCTTCAGGTGGATGGGCTCGACGATGGTCCCGATGTCGATCGGCGCGCCGCCGCGCAGCTCTTCGCGCCACCGGCGCAACTGGGCGATCTGCTCGGCGAGATCCCGCCGCCGCGTCCCCTGGGGCAACCACCCGTCACCGAAGACGGCGGTGCGGCGGATGGCGGCCGGGGACGAGCCGCCGATCCAGATCGGTGGCCGCGGCTGGCGCACCGGGCGCGGGGCCAGCCCCATGCCCGAGGCGGGGAAGCGGGGGCCGGGCAGTTCGGGGAACTCCGAGGTGAAGGCGCGCGCCAGGGCCGAGACGGCTTCGTCGGTGTGGCGGCCGCGCGCGGGGAAGTCGCCGGTGAGGAGCTCGTACTCCTCGGGGACGTGGCCGGCGCCCACCCCGACGATAAGGCGGCCATCCGAGAGGAGGTCCAGGGTCGAGAGCTCCTTGGCGGCCCGCAGCGGGTGGCGTTGGGCCAGGACCAGGACGTGGGAGAGCAGGTGGGTCCGCGTGGTCAGCGCGGCCAGCCAGCCCAGCGTGGCGACCGTGTCGTACCAGATCGTGCCCATGGCGTCGGCCAGACGGGTCGGGATGGCGGTGTGGTCGCACACGCCGAGGTAGAAGTAGCCCGACTCGTCGGCCACCCGGGCGATGCGGGCCAGGTCGGCCGGACCGGCCGCCTTCTCCCAGTCGGCCACGTAGAGGGTCGACTGGGACTGGATGGGTAGCTGCATCCCGAAGACGACCTGCCCCTCGGGCACGGTGCGCACCACGTCGGCGGGGATCAGGTCGGGGTCGGTCATGGCGGGTCTCCGTTCAGGCGAGCGGCGGGTTACAGGAGGGCGGCCAGGGCGGCCGAGAGTTGGGAGGGGGTGCCGAAGGTGGTGGCCAGCACCCGCGACCGCTTCAGGTGCAGGTGGAGGGGTACCTCCCAGGTGAAGCCCATGCCCCCGTGCACCTGGATGGCCGCCCGGGCGTTGGCGATGGCGGCTTCGTCGGCCAGTACCTTGGCCCCCATCACGGCGCGGCTCACCACCAGCGCGGGGCTCCGGCCGCTGCCCTCGGACTCGGCGGCCACCACCTCGGCGTCGTCGGCCAGGCAGGCCGCGGCATGGACGGCGCTGCGGGCCACCTCGGCCCGCACCAGCATGTCGGCGCAGATGTGCTTGACGGCCTGGAAACTGCCGATCGGCTGCCCGAACTGGCGGCGGTCCTTGGCGTAGGCGACCGCCAGGTCGAGCGTCTCAGCGGCGTGCCCCACCTGCAGCGCCGCGGTGAGCAGCGACCCGTCGCGGACCAGCCGCGACCCGACGTCGGCCACCGGCTCGCCGGCCGGGAGCGAGGAGAGGTGCCACATCGGGGTGAGGGGACACAGTGGTGCGGCCACGCGCCGGGCGCCCGTGACCGGGGGAGCGGGGACCATGAGCCGGGCCGTCGAGGACTGGTGGGCGCCGGAGAGGACGAAGAGCGCGGTGAGCGAGGGGAGGTGCTCCACCAGGATCGGCCCGTCCCCAGAGGTGTGTACCCCCACCCGGGCCAGCCCCTCCGCCGCTCCGTCGACCAGACGCTCGCGGGCGGCGAGGAAGGTGCCCACCAGCGGGCCCGGGACCAGGGCACGGCCGAGCTCTTCGTAGACCACGACCGCGTCGGCCATGGCCAGGCCGACGCCGCCCTCGGCCCCGGGCAGGGTGAGGGCGAACACGCCGGTCTCACCCAGCCGGACCCAGTCCTCGGCGCTGATGGCCACCTCGGCGCCCTCGTTGGCCCGCAGGTGGTCCAGGGACAGCCGACCCGTGACCATGGCCCGGATGCCGTCGGCCAGCTCGCGCTGGTCGTCGGTGACGCGGAAGTCCATCAGCGGACTTTCGGGAGCCCGAGGATGCGCTCGGCCACGATGTTGCGCTGCACCTGCGAGGTCCCAGCCGCGATGGTCAGCGAGATCGACTTGAACCAGTTGTGGAGCTGCTCGGAGTTGCCCAGCGCGACGCCATCGGGCCCGTCGAGGGGGTCGCCGCACAGCGCGCCCCGGTCGAGCACCTCCATGGCCAGGTCGGCCAGCGCCTGCGCGTGCTCGGAGAAGGAGAGCTTGAAGACCGAGCCGCCGATGCCGGGGATGCCGGTCTGCGCCGCCTCGGACACGTTGCGCTTGGTCAGGGCCCACAGCGCGTCGAACGCCGCCGCCAGGTGCCCCAGGCGCCGGGCCAGCCCGGGGTCGTCGAGCAGGCCCAGCCGGCCGGCCAACCGGTGCAGCGCCCCGAGGAGCCGCATCGACTCCAGGAGGTCGCCCACGAAGGCGGTCCCCCGCTCGAAGGACAGCGTGACCATGGTGACCCGCCAGCCGTCGTTCTCCTCGCCGACCCGGTTGGCCACCGGGATCCGGACCTCGTTGAGGAAGAGCTCGGCGAACTCGGTCGAGCCCGCCATGGTGCGCAGCGGCCGGATCTCGATCCCCGCCTCGTCCATCGGCATGATCAGCCACGTGATGCCCCGGTTCCGGTCCTCGCCCGTGCGCACCAGCAGCTCGCAGTGATCGGCCACCTCGGCGTGGGAGGTCCAGATCTTCGAACCGCTCACCACGTAGTCGTCGCCGTCGCGCCTGGCGCGGGTGCGCAGCGAGGCCAGGTCGCTCCCGGCGTCGGGCTCGCTGAAGCCCTGGCACCACACCTCGTCGCCCCTCAGGATCGGGGGCAGGTAGCGCTCCTTCTGGACCGGCGTGCCCTCGGCGATGATGGTCGGGCCGGCGTGCAGCAGCCCGACGAAGTTCACCCCGACGTAGGGGGCACCGGCCCGCTCGCACTCCTCCTTGAAGATCAGCTGCTCGACGGGTGAGGCGCCGCGGCCACCGCCCTCGGTGGGCCAGTCGACCCCGGCGTAACCGGCCTCGAAGAGGAGGTGCTGCCAGGCCGAGTCGAATTGCCGCCGGGCCGGCCAGTCCTCAGCCGGCGGGGCCTCGGGCAACGACGGCAGCGTGGTCCGGAGCCAGGCTCGCAGCTCGTCGCGGAACGTCTGCTCGGCCGCGGTGTAGCGAAGGTCCACGTGGGCGAGGTCGAGCGGACGCGAGCGGGATCAGGCGACGAAGTCGAGACCGAAGAGCGCAATGGCGTTGCCCCGCACGATCTTTCGTCGTTGCGCGTCGGTGAGGTCGACCATCTGCTCCTCGGCGATCTGCCGGGTGCGGGGCCACGTGGAATCCGAGTGGGGGTAGTCCGACTCGTAGGTGATGTTGTCCTCGCCGATCTCGTCGACCGACTTCAGGCCGTGGGCGTCATCGAAGAAGCAGCCCCAGACGTGGTCCTTGAAGTAGCTGCTGGGCTTCTCGGGCACGATGTCGGCCACGCCGCCCCAGCCCCGGTTGTCCTCCCAGACCCGGTCGGCCCGCTCGAGGATGTAGGGGATCCAGCCGATCTGGCCCTCCGAGTAGGCCACCTTGAGTTCGGGAATGCGGACGAAGACGCCGCTGAAGAGGAAGTCGACCAGCGAGAAGGTGGCGTTGGTGTGGGTCAGGGTGGACCCCACCGCCGGCGGCGCATCGGCCGAGGTCGACGGCATCTTCGACGACGAGCCGATGTGCATGTTGACGATGGTCTTGGTCTCGGCGCAGGCCCGGAAGAAGGGGTCCCAGTAGTGGTCGGGGTCGTGCACGCTGGGCAGGCCCAGATAGGGCGGGATCTCGCTGAAGCACACGGCCCGCACGCCCCGATCGGCGTTGCGCCGGACTTCGGCCGCCGCCAGCTCGGCGTCCCACAACGGGATGAGGGTGAGCGGGATGAGGCGCCCCCCGGCGTCGCCGCACCACTCCTCGACCATCCAGTCGTTGTAGGCCTTCACGCAGAGCAGGCCGAGTTCCTTGTCCTTGGCCTCGGTGAACGTCTGGCCGCAGAAGCGGGGGAAGGTGGGGAAGCAGAGGGCGGCCTCGATGTGGTTGGCGTCCATGTCCTCGAGGCGGGGCTTGACCTCGTAGGACCCGGGCCGCATCTCCTCATACATGACGCCCCGCATGGTGACCTCTTCGCGGGGCACGCCGACGGCCGAGTCGACGCGCAGCAGGGGGCGCTTGAGGTCCTCGTAGTACCACCAGTCGACCGGCTCGCCCTTGGCGCCGGGCTTCACGGTGAGCTGGCCGCCCTTGAAGATGACCTCGGGCATCGGGGCGCGCACGATCCTCGGCCCGATGTCGGCGTACTTGGCGGGCAGGCGGTCCGACCACACGTTGGGCGGTTCGACCACGTGGTCGTCCACCGAGATGATCAGCGGCAGCGGCTCAGGCATGGGGATCGAGCGTAGTCCGCACCTGACGGACCGTCAGAAACGGGTCGGAGGCGCCCGGCCCACCCTGCGATACTGGACCCGATGGGAGCCGGGCGATCACGCCGCCTCGCGCCGGCGCTGGCCACCGGCTGTCTGCTTCTCGCGGCCTGTTCCTCGCCCACCCACCCGGCCACCTCGTCGACCGGCGGCCCGCACCTGCCCTCGGGCTCCACCTCGAGCACCGCCGCGCCCCCCTACCAGTCGGGGACCACGCTCCCGGCCGCCCGGACGACCGGCGCCATGCGGGTCTACGCCACCGTGCCCCTCTCGATCGGGAACGGTCAGGTGGCTTCGGCCGAGTCCCCTGACGGTGCCGTCTTCGTGGCGCCGCTCACCCTGGCCGCCGGCGCCGCCGCGCCGGTTGTCTGGGTCGTCGACGGTGACGGACCTCCCGCCGTCGCCGAGACCCTCACCGCGGGGGTGGACGCGCTGGCGGCCGACCAGGCCAATCTTTACGTGGCCAACCTGACCGGGGTGACGGCGTACACCCGCCGCACCGGGAACCAATCCGGCCAGTGGGCGCTCCCGGCCACTGCCACCAGCTCCTCACCGGGTCAGGATCCCGAGGCCATGTCGGCGTCCGACGGCCAGGTGCTGGTCAGCGTCAGTACCGGCAACGCCGTCAGCGTGTACCGGATCAACCCGCAGTCGCCGGCGGCTCCCCAACTTGTCGTGCAAGGGCTGAGCGCGGCCTTCGGGCCCAACGGGTCCGTGGTCTACGAGCGGACCGACCACCACCTCGTGGCGCTGAGCGCGTCGGGCGCCACCACGGTCGGCCCGACCCTGGCCGACGCGCCCAACGGGCTGGGCGGTGGGGTGCAGTACGTGAACGCGGTGGCCGGCGGCGACGTCTGGGTCAGCGAGCCGGCCGGCCAGGGGCTCGATGCCTCGTTCAGCACCTTCGACCTCAGCACGCTCCATTCGGTGGGGACGTTTGCCGGCACGGCGAACGAGCAGATCGTCGGCACCACCGGCGGCGTCCTGGCGCTCGACGCGCCCTACAACACGAGCGTCTGCCCCGACGCCAACCCGAGCTCGGAGTGCATCGTGCGCCTGTCCCCGACGGGGACGCTCAGTGACGGTTCCCCGGCCGGGGCCACGCTCCAACTCCTGGGCCCGGACCCGGCGGTGATCGCCCCCGACCCGTCGAACACCGCGCTGGAGGTCGAGCGCCTCTCCTGAGGGCCGGCCCCTCCGAACGCTGGTGCCCTTCGGCGGCAATAGGAGGGTGACACCGAGATACGGATGTGAACATCGAGCGGGGAGGTTGTGTGGCGGTACCCCTTCAGACTGAGGACGCCAACCCCCGCTCCGACCCCGCCGAACTCCCAGACCTTGGCGACCCCGCGACCTTCATGGAGCAGTTCTGGCACCACGGTCCGGCCGTGCACGCCTATCTGAGCCGGCGGGCCGGCCGGCAGGGGGCCGACGACCTGTTCGGGGAAGTGTGGACCCGCGCCTTTGCCGCTCGGGCCAGCTACGACCACCGGGGACCCGATCCGCGGCCCTGGCTCTACGGGATCGCGCGCAACACCCTGCGCGCCCATTGGCGGCACCGCCAGCCGGAGCACGCGCTCGGAGAGGTCACGGCCGATCCGTTCGATGAGGCCGACGGCCGGCTCGATGCGCAGAGTCGCCTCACCGAGCTCCGCCGCGGCCTGGCCCTGCTCACCGAGGACGAGCGCGAGGTGCTGCTCCTCGTGGCATGGGAGCGCCTGACGCCGGCCGAGGCGGCCGCCGTCCTCGAGATCCCGCCGGGGACGGCCCGCAGCCGGCTGCACCGGGCCCGCCACGTCCTCCAAGACGAGATCACGTCTCCGTTCGCCCCGCCCACTCACGCGCCGAGCGCGTCAACCACGTCAGTAAAGGAGACCACACCATGAACACCCTCGAGCTGCTCGAGCATCTCGGCGAGGTGGAGCCGGTCGACCTCGACCTGCTGGGCCGTACCGCCGCGGTACTCGACGACGCCGCCGCCGCGGCGTCGACTCCACCGCCCCGTGTCGCCCAACTCGCCCCAGTCACCGCTCGGACGGCCCGCCGCGCCCGGCGAGTCCGCCGCTCCTGGATCGTCAGGACCGCCTCGATCGCGGCCGCCGTGGCTCTCCTCGGCGGCATCGGAGTCGTGGTGCGCCCCGGCACCACGGCCGGCCCCACTTCCGCCGCGGCGGCGGAGCTGCGCCAGCTGGCGCAGGTGGCGGCGGCCCAGCCGGCCACGGCGCCGCCCGGGCCCGGCCAGTACCAGTACACCGAGTCCGAGGAGGCGTACACCTCGAGCACCTACGACGTGCCCGGAGGGGGTTACACCGTCTCGGTTCCCGAGGAGCGCCAGATCTGGATCGGCCCCGACGGGTCGGGCCGGCTGGCTGAGACCTTCGGTCAGCCCGATTTCCTCAGCCCTCAGGACCGCGCCGACTGGGTGGCGGCCGGGAGCCCGAGCCTGGCTGAAGCACCGTCGGACACGTCCTTCGGTCCCGGCGGCCTGAGCGATGGCCCGGGAAACCTGTCGACACTCCCCACCGACCCGACGGAGCTGGGCGCCATGCTCTCGGCCCGCAAGATCGAGGGCGGCCCCCCCGGCGCGGCCGAGGACTTCGTGCAGATCGGCGACCTCCTGCGCGAGACCGACGCCTCACCAGCCTTGCGCGCCGCCCTGTACCAGGTGGCGTCGAACCTGCCCGGCGTGATCCTCCTCGGCGCGGTCACCGACCACGCGGGCCGGGCCGGGGTTGGGCTGGCCTTTGACTCGGCCGGAACCGAGCACGAGCTCATCTTCAGCCAGGCGACCGGCGCTCTGCTCGGCGAGGAGGACACCACGGTGGCCACCGGCGCGTCCGAGCCGGTCGGCACCGTCGACGACTGGGTGGTCTACCTGAGTTCCGAGGTGGTGGACTCGACCGGCGCCGGGATGTCGACCACGCCTGCCCCGCCGTCGGACAATTCGGGTAGCGACGCGCCCACCCCAGCGACGGGCGCCGCCCTAGGCACCGCCAATCAGTAGTGCATCGCCACGCCACCGTTCGGGCTCAACAACTGCCCGGTGACGAAGCTCGATGCGTCTGAAGCCAGATACAGGACGCAGTATCCGATATCCGACGTCACGCCGACCCGGCGCAGCGGGGCGAACTTGGCCATGGGCGTGAGCATGGCCGCCTTGGTCTCCTCGTCGATGGTCCCGTCGGGCCGCGTGTAGTAGCGGGCCGTCATGTTGGTCGGGATGAACCCCGGCGCGACCGTGTTGACCCGCACGCCGCGCTTGCCGACCTCGATGGCCATCGACTGGGTCAGTTGGGCCACGCCGGCCTTGCAGATGGCGTAGGGGCCCACGCCGGGCGAGGGGGCCAGCACGGCGGCCGAGGCCATGTTGATGATGGAGCCGCCGCCCTGTTCCACCATCACCTTCCCGGCGGCCTGGCATCCGTACAGGACGCCCTTGAGGTTCACCGAGAGGATGCGGTCGAACTCGTCGGGGTCGAGGTCGATGATGGAGCTGTCGATCATGATCCCCGCGATGTTGCACATGACGTCGAGGTGGCCGTGGCGGGAGACGATGCCGTCGACCAGCGCCGCCGCCGCTCCTCGCGCCGCGACGTCCAGCTGGGCGCTCTCCGCCATGCGGCCCGAATCGACGATGGCCTTGGCCGTCTCGTTCGCACCGTCCGGATCGATGTCGGCGCACACGACGAGCGCGCCGGCCCCGGCCAGCACCTCGGCCGTGGTGCGGCCGATGCCGCTACCGGCCCCGGTGATCAGGGCCACCCGGCCGCTCAGGTCGAAGGCATGGTGCACACTCTCGGTCGTTTCCACGGGCGCACCTTAGAACCGGTACGCCGCGTGCCTCAGGCGGTCACGCCTTCGACGGCCAGCAGAGCGCGCTTCATGGTCAGGCCGCCGCCGTAGCCGCCGATGCCGTTGCTGGCCAGCACCCGGTGGCAGGGCACGATGATCGGGATCGGGTTCTTGCCGTTGGCCTGGCCAACGGCGCGCGGGCCCTTGGGCCGGCCGACGCGCCGGGCCAGCTCGCCGTAGCTGATGGTCACCCCGTAGGGGATACGTGACAGCTCGTTCCACACGTCGCGCTGGAATGCAGTCCCGTCGAGCTCCAACGGGAGGTCGAACTCGGTGCGCTCGCCGGCGAAGTACTCCTCGAGCTGAATGGCCGTGTCCTTGAGGACCGGCGGTGCGTCCTGACCCTTGCTCCGCGGTCCTCGGGATTCCGTCGGCAACCAGACGCCGATGAGCACGTCGCCGTCGCTCTCCAGGACCAGCCGGCCTACCGGCGTGTCGAGCGGCATGGTGAAAGTCGTCGATGTCGTCATGCTGCGGTACTTCCTCTCGCTGGTTTCTTGGCGGTCTTGGTGAAGAGTGCGGGGGACAACGGCTCCTGGGCCGATGGCATCGACCAGAGATAGGTCATGGCGTAGCTGCGCCAGGGCCGCCAGCTCTCGGTCAGCGCGCGCAGGTGGTCAGGATCGTCGGGGAACCCGAGGGCGTGGGCGGCCCGGCGAATGCCGAGATCGGTCGGCATGAAGGCGTCGGGGTCGCGCAGCGCTCGCATGGCGACGTACTCGGCCGTCCACGGCCCGATGCCCGGCAGCGCAATCAACGCGGTCCGGAGCTCGGTCGGATCGGCGCCCGGGTCGATCACCAGGGCCCCGCTCTGCACCGCTTCGGCCAACGCCACCAAAGCCCGGCGCCGGCCGGCGGGCATGGGGAAGGCGGCCGGATCGTTCTCGGCCAGGTCGATCAGGGCCGGCGGGGTGGGGAAGAGGTGGGTGACACCGCCGGCGGCCTCCGGGAGGACTTCGCCCGCGGCCTGGACCAGCCGACCGGCCACGGTGCGGGCGCCGGACACCGAAACCTGCTGCCCGATCACGGCGCGCACGGCCAGCTCGAAGCCGTCGGCCGCCCCGGGGACGCGGCGGCCCGGGTCGGCGGTCACCAGGGGCCCGAGGAGCGGGTCGTCGCGGAAGGCTTCGAGGACGGCGACGGGGTCGGCATCGAGGTCGAGCAGCTGGCGGCAGCGCGAGACGGCGGTGGTCAGATCGCGCAGATCGGAGAGGTGGAGATCCCCTTCGACGAACGCCGGTCCGCCCTCACCGGCGCCGGAGGCGGACAGCGCCACCACGCCGTGGCCGTGGGGCAGCCGCAGGCTGCGCCGGTAGGTGGAGCCGTCGCGCTCCTCGATCCCGGGCACGGCGCGCTGCGCCAGGAAGTCGAGCACCGACTCGGGACTGAAGGGGCGCCGGCACGGCAGGCGGAGGTGGATGCCCTGCGCCGTGCCGTCGGTCTGGCGCCGGGCGGCGCTCTTGGAGACACGGGCGCGCAAGCCGCTCGGGGTGTTGGCGAAGATCTGCCGCACCGTCTCGTTGCACTGGCGCACGCTGGCGAAGCCGGCGGCAAAGGCGACATGCGTAATGGGCAGGTCAGTCGTCTCCAGCAGGATGCGCGCCGTCTGGCTGCGTTGGGCCCGGGCGATGGCCAGCGGTCCGGTGCCGACCTCCGCCGTGATGAGCCGGTTGAGCTGGCGCACGCTGTAGCCCAGTCGGGCCGCCAGTCCCTCCACGCCCTCCCGATCGACGATGCCGTCGCGGATGAGGCGCATGGCCCGGGCCACCACGTCGGCCCGCATGTTCCACTCGGGCGAACCGGGTGTGGCGTCGGGCCGGCACCGCAGACAGGCGCGGAAGCCGGCCTGCTGGGCCGCCGCCGCCGTGGCGTAGAACCCCACGTTCTCGCGCTTGGGGGTGCGGGCCGGGCAGCTGGGCCGGCAGTAGATGCCGGTCGAGGTCACGCCGATGAAGAACCACCCGTCGAAACGGGCGTCCTTGCTGTGGGCGGCCTGGTAGCAGCGGTCCGGGTCCTCGATCACCGGGCCAGCGTGGCACGCGGCCGGGACGATTACTAGCGGAAATCGGACATGGTCGTGGTGGCCCGGTCAGTGGGCGCCCCGGTCAGTGGGGCCGTCCGGCCTGGGCCAGCACCAGCTGACGCTGGGCCGCCGCATCGCCCCAGGCCGCCGAGAGGGCCCAGGTGCGCTTCATGAAGAAGTGCAGATCGCACTCCCAGGTGTACCCGATCGCCCCGTGCACCTGGAGGGCCACCCGGGCGGCCAGGGTGGCGGCGTCCGACGCCATGGCCTTGGCCATGGAGGCGTCGTGGGAGACCGTCGTCTGCGCGGTGGCCAGCGACCAGGCGGCCCGGTAGGTGGCCGGGCGGGCGAACTCCAGCTTGACCCGCGCGTTGGCCAGGAGATGCTTGACCGCCTGGAAGCTGCCGATCGGCTGGCCGAACTGGTGGCGCTCCTTGGCGTAGTCCGCCGCCATGGTGATCATCCGGTCGGCCAGGCCGATCAGCAGCGCGGCCGACCCGGCGGCGGCGCGGTCGGCCAGCAGGGCGACCACCGCGTCGGCGGCCACGCCGTAGGCCAGCAGGGTGTCCGAGGAGAGCGGCCAGTGCACCGTCGAGAGAGGGCGCGTCGCATCGAGCGCCGGCGTGTCGTGCACCGTGCAGGACGAGGACGGCACGGCGTGCACCTGCCAGCCCGAGTCGGCGTCGCGACAGGCCAGGAGGAACATGGCGGCCCCCGCGGCGCCGACGACGCGGGGGGTGCGCAGGGTCCCGTCGGCCGAGACCGTGGTGGGTGAGGTGGTCCCCGCGGTCCCGACGTCGATGCCGCCGATGGCGACGGTGCCGCCGTGGTCCAGCATCACCGTCAGGGCGGCCGCCGCGGCGGCGGCCGGCAGCAGCGCGGCCAGTGTCGGCGCCGCCAGCGCACCAGTCTCCAGCAAAGGCTCGGGGAGGGCGGCCCAGCCGGCCTCCTCCAGCACGCCGACCAGGTCGACGTCGCTCAACCCGAGGCCGCCCTCCGTGACCGGCACCAGCAGACCGGGCGCGCCCAGCTCGTCCAGCACAGCCCAGCGGGTGCGCGACAGCCGGACCCGCTCCTCGGGTGAGGCCGCGTCGAGGGCGCGCAGCGCGGCCGGTGGGCACTCGGTATCGAGGACCTGGCGCACGGCCTGGCGCAGCTCGACCTGCTCGTCGGAGAAGGAGAAGTCCACCTTCAGCCCCGCGGTAGCCCGAGGAGGCGCTCGGCGACCACGTTGCGCTGGATCTCGTTGGTTCCGGCGTAGATCGGCCCGGCCAGCGCGAAGAGGTAGCCGTCGAGCCAGTCGCCCGGGGCGCCCGACTCGAGCAGCTCGGCGTCGGGGCCGAGCAGGGCGAGCGCGGTTTCGTGGATGGCGAGGTCGGTCTCGGACCAGAAGATCTTGTTGCAGCTGGCTTCGGGCCCGACGGCATGGCCGCGGCGTACCTTGCTGGCGGTCCAGTAGGTGTGGAGCCGGTAGGCCTCCGCGTCCATGTGGGCCTGGGCGACGGCGTCGGCCGAGGACGGGGGCCCGCCGCGCCGATGGAAGAGGTCGAGGAGGCGGCCGGCGGCCTCGGTATAGCGGGCCGGGCTGCGTAGCGAGAGGCCGCGCTCGCTGCCGGCGGTGGCCATGGCGACCGACCAGCCGGCACCCACCTCGCCCAGCACCTGGTCGTCGGGCACCTCGACGTCGTCAAAGAAGATCTCGGCGAAGCCGGTCTCCCCGTCGATCTGGGGAATGGGCCGCACGATGACGCCCGGCGAGTCGAGCTTGATCAGGAAGTAGGTGAGGCCGCGGTGACGCTCGGCGCCGGGGTCGGTGCGGAAGATGCCGAAGCACCATTCGGCGAACGCGCCGCGGCTGGCCCAGGTCTTCTGGCCGGTCAGCCGCCAGCCGTCACCGCCGGCGTTGCGCACGGCCCGCGAGCGGATGCCGGCCAGATCGCTGCCGGCGTCGGGCTCGGACCAGCCCTGGCACCAGATCTCTTCGCCCGAGGCCATCGGCGGGAGGAAGCGCGCCTTCTGCTCGGCCGTGCCGTACTCGAGCATGGTGGGGGCGAGCAGGAAGATGCCGTTCTGGCTGACCCGGGTGGGGGCGCGAGCCCGGTAGTACTCCTCCTCGAAGACGAGCCACTCCATGATCCCGACGTCGCGGCCGCCGTACTCGGCCGGCCAGCTGACCACCGACCAACGGTCACCGGCGAGGGTGCGCTCCCAGGCGCGGTGGGCTTCGAAGCCGTCGGGCGTATCGAGCGAAGGGAGGGGGTCGGCGGGGACGTGCGCGCCCAGCCAGGCCCGCGCCTCGGCCCGGAAGGCCTCTTGCGCCTCGGTGAAGGTCAGGTCCATGTGCGCTGCGAATCTGGCACAGGGTCAGATCGATTGCCAAGGTGGCCGGATCAGAGGACGGGTTCAGGACGGCGGGTTGAGCAGGTGCTGCACGAAGAAGTGCACGACCATGGCCGTGATCTGGGCCGGGTCGGGTGCGCCGCCCGTCTGGGTGAAGAGGTGGCCCCCGCCGTGGACGACGACCAACCGCACGTCGACGCCGGCCGAGCCGAGATCCCAGGCCAGGTCCTTGGACTGCTTGACCGCCACGATGGGGTCGTTGTCGGAGTGGAAGATGAGGAAGGGCGGGTCGCCGGGGGCGACGTAGGTGACCGGGCTGGCCGCCTGGAGCTCGGCGCCCAGCTGGTCGGGGGCGACGTTGCCGAGCAGCGAGATGAACGAGTCCGAGACCACGCCGCTCTCGCCGGCGTCGCCCATGGTCAGGAGGTCCGACGGTCCGGCCAGGTCGACCACTGCTTCCACCCGGCTGGATTGGCTGGTGTAGGCCCCGACATCCCACCCGGCATCGAGCCGGGCCGTGCCGAGCAGGCTGACCAGGTGGCCGCCGGCGCTGTGGCCCCAGGCCCCGATGGCGTTGGGGTTGACGTGCAGTGCCCCGGCGTTGGCCCGGATGTAGCGGATGGCACACTTCACGTCCTCGATCTGGGCCGGCCAGGGCTTGTCCGCCCCCAGCCGGTAGTCGACGCTGACCACCACGAAGCCCTGGGCGGCCAGGGCCGGGCCGATCTCGTTGATGATGAAGCCGCCGGTGTCGTAGTCCCCCGACACCCACGAACCGCCGTGGACGTAGACCGCGGCCGGCGCATGGCCGGTGAGGTGCGCCGGCTCGGTGATCTTGGCCTGCTCTCCGTTGCAGTAGGTGACGGTGACCGTCTGGCCGGCCTGGAAGTCGGGGATGGCCCCGGTGCCCTGCGGGGTGGAAGGAGGGGACGGGCTGGCGCTGGCGCAGGCCGCCAGCAGGCTCATCGACGCCAGGCCGAGGCCCAGGGCGAGGAAGGGGCGGGTCCGCACGGCTCATATCCTGGTCGATCCCCCGGGAGGGCGGGTGGCGCTCGGCTCGGGGAGCCGTATCTAACGCCCCGTCAGATTTGGATAACAATGGCTCCCTATGCCCAACGCCGTGATCGTCGATGCCGTGCGGACCCCGGTGGGCCGGCGGGGAGGCCGCCTCTCGGGATGGCACGCCACCGACCTGGCGGCCCAGCCGCTCCTGGCCCTGCTGGCCCGCAACGACCTGGACCCGGCCGAGGTCGAGGACGTCATCATGGGCTGCACCATGACGGTGGGCGAGCAGGCCATGAACATCGCCCGCAACGCCGCCCTGGCCGCCGGTTTCCCCGACACGGTCCCCGGCACGACGGTGGACCGCCAGTGCGGCTCGGCCCAGCAGGCCATCCACTTCGCCGCCCAGGCCGTGATGTCGGGAGCCATGGACGTGGCCATCGGCGCCGGCGTGGAGTCCATGAGCCGGGTGCCCATCGGGTCGACCACCGAGCCCGGCCCCGGTGAGGCCTACGGGCCGCTCTACCGCGCCCACTACGAGTTGATCCACCAGGGCGAGTGCGCCGAGGAGATCGCCCGCCGCTGGAAGGTCAGCCGCGATGACATGGATGCCCTGGCCCTGCAGTCGCATCAGCGCGCGGCGCGGGCCACCGACGGCGGCCGGTTCGTGGGCGAGATCGCGCCGCTCGAGGCCCGGGTCCATCCCGACGTCCCGGGCGCCGCCGAGGTGAGCGGGCTGATGGAGGTTGACGAGGGGGTGCGCCGCGACACTTCGCTGGAGAAGCTGGCCGGGCTCCGCCCGGCGTTCTCAGAGAGCGGGACGGTGACCGCCGGCACCTCGTCGCAGATCTCCGACGGCGCCGCCGCCGTCTTGATCATGAGCGAGGAGAAGGCGTCGGCGCTGGGGTTGCGCGCCCGGGCCCGCTTCCACACCTTCGCCGTGGCGGCCAACGACCCGCAGATCATGCTGACAGCGCCCATCCCGGCCACCGAACTCGTGCTGTCCAAGGCCAAGCTCACCCTGGGCGACATCGATCTGGTCGAGATCAACGAGGCGTTCGCCTCGGTCGTCCTGGCCTGGGAGCGCGAGTTCCACCCCGACATGGAGAAGGTGAACGTGAACGGTGGGGCCATCGCCATCGGCCACCCGACCGGATGTTCGGGGGCCCGCCTGATGGCCACGTTGCTCAACGAGCTGGAGCGCACGGGTGGCCGCTACGGGCTCCAGACCATGTGCGAGGGCGGCGGCCAGGCGAATGCCACCATCATCGAGCGGCTGGGCTGATGACGACCGGGGTGCCGGCGATCGAGGGATGGTTCACCCTGGGCGAGGAGGGCGGCCCCGGCCCGGCGCTCCTCGGCTCGCGCTGCACCGGGTGCGGCACCTATGCCTTCCCGGCCGAGCCGCGGTACTGCCGAAATCCTGACTGCGACTCGCAGGCCTTCGACACGGTGGAGCTGTCGCGCACCGGCAAGATCTGGTCCTACACCGACGCCCGCTACCAGCCACCGCCCCCCTACGTGCCGGCCGACCCCTACGTGCCGTTCTGCCTGGCCGCGGTTGAGCTGGCCGCCGAGAAGCTGGTGGTCATGGGGCAGGTGGTCGGGGGCATCACGGTCGACGACCTGCGGGTGGGCGACGAGGTCGAGCTGGTCATCGACACCCTCTACTCCGAGGACGGCCAGGATTACCTGGTGTGGAAGTGGCAGCCCACCGCGCTGCCCCGCGCCGCGGCGACCAAGGAGGGCTGAGACATGCCGGACGACAAGAGGGTCGCCGTGCTGGGTGCGGGCATGCACCCGTGGGGCAAGTGGGGCCGGCCGTTCGTCGAGTACGGCCTGGCCGCCGCCCGTGACGCGCTCTCCGATGCCGGACTGACCTGGCGGGACATCGGTTTCGTCTCGGGCGCCGACACCATCCGCAACGGGTACCCCGGCTTCGTCTCGGGCGCCACCTTCGCCCAGGCGCTCGGGTGGACCGGGGCTCGCGTCTCCAGCGTGTACGCCGCCTGCGCGTCGGGCGCGGCGGCCATCGCCAGTGCCCGGGCTCAGATCCTGGCCGGGCTGTGCGACGTCGCGCTGGTGGTCGGGGCCGACACGACCCCCAAGGGGTTCTTCGCGCCGGTCGGCGGCGGTGACCGCAAGGACGACCCCGATTGGTTGCGCTTCCACCTCATGGGGGCGACCAACCCGACCTACTTCGCGCTGTACGCGCGCCGGCGTATGGATCGCTTCGGCGCCACCGAGGAGGACTTCGCGCAGGTGAAGGTCAAGAACGCGCGCCACGGGCTGGCCAACCCGTACGCGCGCTACCGCGGGGAGGTGAGCGTCGGGGAGGTGTTGGCGTCACCGATGGTGGCCGACCCGCTGCGCCTGTTGGAGATCTGCGCCACTTCGGACGGCGGCGCCGCGCTGGTGTTGTCCAGCTTGGAGTTCGCCCGCCGTCACGCCGGCGGCGCCGAGCCGTTGGTCACCATCGACGCCGTTTCCACCGTCACGCCCTCCTTCCCCAACACGGTGATCGAGATGCCGAACTTCTCGACCGACTCCGCCGTCGCGTTCGACGCCGACGCCGACGTCGCCGCGGCCTTCCGCCCGTCCATCACCAGAGCGGCGTACGCCGAAGCGGGGATCGGTCCCGAGGACCTCGACCTGGCCGAGGTCTACGACCTGTCGGCCGCGCTCGAGCTCGACTGGTACGAGGACATCGGGCTGTGCGGGGAGGGAGAGGCCGAGAAACTGCTGCGCGACGGCGTGACGTCGCTGGGCGGCCGGATCCCGGTGAATCCATCGGGCGGGCTGTCGTGTTTCGGCGAGGCCATCCCGGCGCAGGCCATCGCTCAGGTGTGCGAATGCGTGTGGCAGTTGCGGGGAACGGCCGACGGGCACCAGGTCGAGGGGGCCCGCACCGCGGTCACCGCCAACCAGGGACTGTTCGGTCACGGGTCGTCGGTTCTCTTGTCACGCTAGTTGAACGCCCGCTGTGAGCTCCTGGTAGAGCCGCTTTCTGGGCAACGGGTGATTGAACACTCCGGTTACGGGGTATGTGGCCGGTGACGTAATTTTCGAGCGGCAGCTGCTTAGGCTGGTCCATTGGGGACTGCGAGGGAACGTCCATGTGGGCCTGCGCCGCTGGTATCCACATTGATAACGGGAGAGTGCATGTTGGCATCGGCAACGACAGGAACGCTCCACCAAGTGGGGCCAGACGGAGGAGCGAACGGTTCGATGTCCGAGAGTGACCGCGGATCGGGCGCCGACGAAGTGCTGGAGGCCCTCGGGGAACTCGAGGGAGTCCTGCGCGAGAACGCCGAGACCGAGCGCGTGCTGTTCCAACGCATCGGCGAGGTCAGGCTGGCCCGCGAGAACGGGCAGGAGTGGAAGGCCATCCTCGCCGGTGAGGACGATCCGGGCACCGTGCAGCTGGTGAGCACCATCCTGCGCCGGCAGTCCGAAGCCAGCGGCTATCTGCGCCGCTCACTGGTCGTCGCGCTGCGCGCCGAGGGGCAGAGCATCCCGAGCATCGCCACCCTGTTCGGCGTCACCCATCAGCGGGTGTCGAATCTGTTGCGCCGGGTGGCGCAGGGCGGGACGTCCTCGGCCTCGTAGGCCGCGCCACCTCAGGTGGCGCGCGTCCAGCCGTTCAAGATCCGATCGGCGTCGTCAATGATGCCGGTGATGATGTCGGCCACCGTCGGTAGTTCCTCGATGAGCCCTACCACCTGACCGGTCGGCAGCACGCCGACGTCGGTCCGCCCGTCAACCAACGCCGCCTTGGTCATCACCGGCGCGTTGGCGGCCATTACTACCTGGGGCCAGGTGAGCTCGTTGCCCGCCTTCATCGCCCGGCCTTCTTTGACGAGCGCCCGCAGCGAGGTGCCGGACTCGCGCCGGAACTGGTGCGCGCTGCGCAGGGCACGCGGTAGGGCGCGCAGCCAACTCTGTGACTCGAGGTGGTCGACCAGGTCGGTGCGCACCACGCGCTGGGGTGCACCGTCGACCTTGGTGGTCACCACGGTGCCGGTGACCGGGGTGGCCACGTACTCGCGCTTGACCGACTCGGGCACCCGACTCTCGGCCGAGAGGAGGAAGCGGGTGCCCATGGCGATGCCCGAGGCGCCGTAGGCCAGCGCGGCGACCAGGCCGGCACCGCTGAAGAAGCCACCGGCCCCGATGACCAGGACGCGATCGCCGACCGCGTCGACCACCTGGGGCAATAGCAACGAGGTGGGGATGGTCCCGGTGTGGCCGCCACCCTCGCCGCCCTGGGCGATCACGGCGTCGACCCCCCACTCGGCCACCTTCTCGGCGTGCCGGCGGGCGCCGACGGTGGGCACGACGAAGAGCCCGGCTTCCTTGCAGCGCGTCACCAGGGCCGGATTGGGGGCCTGGGCGAAGCTGGCCACCTTGGCGCCCGTCTCGATCATCAGCGCTACCCGGTCGGCCACGTCGGCCACGTCGGTGCGCAGGTTGACGCCGAAGGGGGCGTCGGTGCGGGCGCGGACCTCGGCGATGGCGGCGGCCAGCTCGTCGAGGCTCATGGTGGCCGAGGCCAGGATGCCCAGGCCGCCGGCGTTGGCAGTGGCGGCGACGAGGCGGGGGCCGGCGACCCAGCCCATCCCGGTCTGCACGATCGGGTAACGGACGCCGAGCCGAGTACACAGCTCGGTGGTCAGCGCGGGGTGGTGCGCGCTCAGCGCTTCACCTCGCGGTCGCGCAGCGAGCCCGGATCGAGGACCAGGCGCAGCAGGTCGAGCTCCTCGGGGGTGGGCAGGCGGGTCTCGGCTACGTCGTCGGGCACGGCGAGCTCGAAGGCGGTGGCGGCCACGATGTCGGCCACCGTGACGCCGGGGTGGAACGAGCACAGCCGCATGGTGCGCCCGGGGGTCTCGAAGTCGAAGACGCCGAGGTTGGAGACGACGCGGCGGATGTCGTGGAAACGGGTGGCGCCGGGTCCGGCGGCGGCGGCCCGCGCGTAGCCGACGCCGCTGACCACATCGACCTGCTCGACGAAGGTGCGTACCGTGTGGTCCGGCACCCAGTAGCTGGTCGGGTGGTTGACCGTGTTGCCGGGACCGCCGCGCATGCCGACCAGCTGCACCTTGGGATGGGCGTGCGCGCCGATGGCCGAGATGTTCTGGTTCCCGGTGCGGTCGATCTGGCTGGCCATCATCATGATGTGGCGCCGGCCCGACCACACCACGTCGAACACGGTGCGGTACGGCATGGCCGCCTCGCGGACCAGTTCGTCGGGGCGGGCGGCCAGCGGCGGCGCGCCGACCATGAGGGCTGCTTCACCGTCAGTGAGCACCAGGTCGGGGGAGGAGGTCAACTTGGCCAACCTCGCCCCGAGGGCGGGGATGGTGCCGAACGGGCTGGCCATCACTTCGCCGGCGTCCCGCCAGGTATCGGCGCAGGCGATCACGCAGGACTCGGCCAGGGTGCAGGGCGCGTCGGGGGCGCGGTCGTCGCTCATGCGGGGCGTCGCTCCCGGACGTGGGCCTGGTACTCGTCCTCGACCACGTCGATGTAGCGCCGGCGGAAGGAGTCCCAGGCGTCCGCGTCGCCGGCCGAGGTGGCGTACTCCTTCTGGAAGGACTCGTCGCGCCCGTAGTCGGGGGGATTGGCCGTGAAGTGCGCGCCACCCGGCGTCTCGGCCACGCCGTCGGTCAACAGGCGGTGGATGACCACGGTCCCGATCGCTCCCTCGCCGGTCAGCGTCCCGCCCTCCACCACGCGCTCCGCAGTGACGAAGCGGCGCTCGGCGGCCCCGAGGAACAGCGGGTCGAAGAAGGCGTCGGGTGCCAGGATCTGCCCGTTGCCCGCGGCGTCGGCCCGGTTGACGTGGACCAGCGCGGCATCGAGGTGGAGGGCGGGCACGGCGACCAGGTCAACGTCGGCGTCGGCCGGGTCGGAGCAGTAGGGGCTCTCCGCACCGTAGGGGGACCGGACCAGGCGCAGGTCGGGGTTGATGGCCAGCACGTCGGAGCCGAGGCCGGCCCGGGTGGGCAGGAACGGCACCCGCCACGCCGCGGCTTGGAGCCCGAGGAAGAACATGCCCTCGTCTATTTCGGACACCTCCACCCGGCCCTGCTGGCGGGCGGCGCGCCAGTGCGGGTCCAGGGCGATGGAGTCGAGGGTGACGAACCCGCACACCACCTTGCGGACCTTGCCGGTGGCGCAGAGCAGGCCGACGTCGGGGCCGCCATAGGCCACGACGGTCAGGTCGGAGAGGTCCGAGCGGCACAGGGCGCGGACGACCGCCATGGGCTTGCGGCGAGAGCCCCAGCCGCCGATGCCGATGGTCATGCCTGAGCGGAGCTCGCCGACGAAGTCGTCGACGGTGGTGCGCTTGTCCGCCATTACTTGGACGTGTCCGCGTCGCGCTTCTCGACGAACGCAGCCCGTTGTTCGTCGGCCACGCCGCGCACATGCAGCTCGTAGGTGAAGCCCTGCTCGAAGCGATAGCTGCGCTTGACGTCGACGGGGTCGATCCCGTTGAGCGACTCCTTGGCCCGCCGGATGATGGTGGGGCTCTTGGTGGCGATCTCCGCCGCCAGCGCCAAGGCGGCGGCGCGTAGCTCGGCGGCGGGGACGACCGCGGCCACCGAGCCGTAGGAGGCCAGCTCGGCCGCCGAGATCGCCTTGGCCGTGTAGACCATCTTGCGCATGGCGTGCTGGGGGACCAGGCGGGCCAGATGGGTGGCCGCGCCCAGGGCACCCCGGTCGACTTCGGGGAGGCCGAAGGTGGCGTCGTCGGCGGCCACGACCATGTCCGCATTGCCGGCCAGGCCGATGCCGCCGCCCAGGCAGAACCCCTGCACGGCGGTGATGACGGGTACCTCGCAGTCGTAGACGGCCGCGAACGCGGCGGCGCAGCCGCGGTTGACGCCGACCAGGGCCTCGTCGCCCTTGGCGTTGATCTCCTTGATGTCCACCCCGGCGCAGAAGCCGCGCCCCTCGGCGCGCAGCACGACGACCCGGTTATCAGGCACCCGGCCGGCCGCGATGAGCGCGTCGGCCAGCGCGAACCAGCCCGCCACATCCAACGCGTTCACCGGCGGATGGTCGATCACCACCTCGGCGATCCCGTCGTGCTCCTGGATCACATGTACGGGCATGGTGCGCCGTCGTCTCCTCAGTGTCACGTCCCTGACGACCCGTCAGAAACCCCGGCCGAACTTAGGCGAGGCCGGTCGGGCGGGCCAACGCGGCAGGGCGTCGCCGGCACGGCCGCGCCCGGGCCGGTGCCATAGGGTGGCGCCCGTGGCCCAGGCGACCTTCGACTTCACCGGCCAGGTCGTGGTGGTCACCGGCGGCTCACGGGGCGTGGGCGCCGGGATCGTGCGCGCCTTCGCCGGCGCCGGCGCTCGGGTCGTGACCTGCGGGCGCCACGAGGCCGAGGTCGAGGGGGCCGTGTTCGTCACCGCCGACGTGCGGCGGGCCGAGCAGGCCAAGCTGGTCGTGGACACCGCGGTCGAGCGCTTCGGCCGCCTCGACGTGCTGGTCAACAACGCCGGGGGCGGGCCCCACGTCATGGCGGACGCCGCCTCACCCCGCCTGATCGAGGCGATCATCGGCCTCAACCTGCTGGCGCCCTTCTACTGCGCCCAGGCGGCCCATACCGTCATGGCGGGTCAGCCTGCCGGCGGCTGCATCGTGAACGTGGCCAGCGTCTCGGGGCTGCGCCCGTCCCCGGGGTCGGCGGCGTACGGGGCGGCCAAGGCCGGCCTGATCAACCTGACCTCCACCCTGGCCGTGGAGTGGGCCCCGGCGGTCCGGGTCAACTGCATCAGCGCCGGCCTGCTGGTCACCGACGCCGGGGACGAGCACTACGGCGGCCCCGATGGCCTGGCCCGGGTGGCGGCCACCGTGCCGCTCGGGCGCATGGGCGGGCCCGACGACGTGGCCCAGGCCTGCCTGTTCCTGGCCAGTTCCCAGTCGGCCTACGTGAGCGGGGCCAACCTGGTGGTGCACGGCGGCGGCGAGTGGCCGGCCTTCCTCACTGCGCTCGAGCAATCTCCCTGATCCCGGCCGGTCCGGCCGGTCCCAGGCCGCGGGCTCATCTGGGCCGCTCGGCTCCCAGCTGCTAAACACAGCCACCGTGAAATTGGCCGTCCCCACCGAGACCCGCCCCGGCGAGCGGCGAGTCGCTCTCGTCCCTGACGTGGTCAAGAAGCTCATCGCCTCGGGGTGGGAGGTCGCCGTCCAGTCCGGGGCGGGCCACGAAGCGGCCTTCCCCGATGCCGCCTACACCGCGGCCGGCGCATCGGTCGCCTCGGGGGCTGCCGCCACCCACGAGGGGGCCGGCCTGGTCGTCCGGGTCAACGCTCCCAGCGCCGAGGACGCCGCGCTCGTACCCCAGGGCGCCACCGTGCTCAGCTTCTTCGGAGCGGCGCAGTCGGCCGACAGCCTGCGCGCGCTGGCGGGCCGGGGCGCCACTGTCTTCAGTTTCGACCTGCTCCCGCGCATCAGCCGGGCCCAGGGCATGGACGCGCTGAGCTCGCAGGCCACGGTCTCGGGCTACCGGGCCGGGCTCTCGGCCGCCGAGCACCTGGCCAAGTTCTTCCCCATGTTCATGACCGCGGCGGGCACCGTTCCGCCGGCCAAGGTCCTGGTCATGGGCGTCGGCGTGGCCGGACTGCAGTCCATCGCCACGGCGCGCCGGCTGGGAGCTGTGGTCAAGGCGTACGACGTGCGGGCGGCGGCCAAGGAGGAGGCCGAGAGCCTGGGCGCCACGTTCGTCGATCTGGGAGTCAAGGCCGAAGGCGCCGGCGGCTACGCCCGCGAGCTGACGGCCGAAGAGCTGGACCAGCAGCGCGCCGCGCTGGCGGCCGAGGTGGCCGCGTCCGACGTGGTGATCACCACGGCAGCGGTGCCCGGACGGGCCGCCCCGGTGCTGGTCACCGAGTCGATGGTGGACGGCATGGCCGAGGGTGCGGTGATCGTCGACATGGCGGCGGACTCGGGCGGTAACTGCGAGCTGACCAAGGCGGGCGAGGTGGTCGAACACCACGGTGTCCACATCGTCGGCCTGGCCAACCCACCGTCGGGCATGCCGACCCACGCCAGCTTCCTGTTCGCCCGCAACGTGGCCAACGTGCTCGGACTGATGGGTCCCGAGGGCAACCTGGTCCCGGACTGGGACGACGAGATCGTCACCGGCATGGCGGTGCTGCGAGACGGGAAGCCCGTATCGCCCGCCGCGGTGGAGCTGCTCGGTGGCGCGGGCGAGGGGAGCGCGCCGTGACCGGCATCGTCGAGTACCTGACCATCTTCGTGCTGGCCGCCTTCGTCGGGATCGAGGTCGTCTCCAAGGTCCCGAGCATCCTGCACACCCCGCTGATGTCGGGGTCCAACGCCATCCACGGCATCGTGCTGGTCGGCGCGCTCTCCATCATGGGCGAGGCCAGCGGCACGGCACAGCTGATCCTCGGCTTCCTGGCCGTCTTCCTGGCCACCCTCAACGTGGTGGGTGGCTTCGTGGTGACCGACCGCATGCTCGAGATGTTCAAGGCCAAGCCGGGCGAGCGGGTCCGGGCGCCCAAGGACGGCGGGGCCGACGCGGGCCCGGGGGACGCGGCGTGATCACCACCGGGCTGTCCTTCCCGCTCTCGACCTGGCGCGACCTGGTCTACCTGGTCGCCATCGCCGGCTTCATCCTGGCCCTCAAGGGCCTCGGCTCCCCGAAGTTCGCCCGCCGGGGCAACCAGGCCGGTGCCGCGGCCGCCGTGCTGGCCATCGCCATGACCTTCACGCTGCCCGAGCTCCGGCATTCGGGCAAGAACCTGGTGTTGGCGATCATCGCCATGGTCCTCGGCGCCGTCATCGCCGTGCCGGTGGCCCGCCTGGTCAAGATGACGGCGATGCCACAGCTGGTGGCCATCTTCAACGGCGTCGGCGGCGGGGCGGCCGCGCTCATCTCGGTCGTCGAGCTGCTGCACCTGCACTCCCTCGGGGTGAAGCCGGCGACCTACGTGACGGCCGAGGTGCTCCTCGGCGTCCTCATCGGCTCGGTCTCCTTCTCGGGTAGTGCCATCGCCTTCATCAAGCTGCAGGAGCTCATCACCGGACGGCCCGTCACCTACCCCGGCCAGCAGGTCATCAACGCCGTCGTCGGGGTGGCCATCGCCGCCCTGATCCTCGTGGCGCTGATCACCGGCCACATCGTCTTCGTCTTCATCCTCCTGCTGCTGGCGCTGGTGCTGGGCGTCATCTTCGTGCTGCCCATCGGTGGGGCCGATGTGCCCGTGCTGATCTCGCTGCTCAACTCGTTCACCGGCCTGGCCGTGGCGGCCTCGGGCTTCGTGCTCGACAACAACCTGCTCATCGTGGCGGGCACCCTGGTCGGCGCCTCGGGCATCATCCTCACCCGCCTGATGAGCTCGGCCATGGGCCGCTCGCTCCCCAACATCCTCTTCAGCGCGTTCGGGTCCGTCATCACCGCCACCGGCGGCGAGGAGGGCGACGCGTCCCGCCCCGTGCGCACCGGCACGCCCGAGGACGTCGGTGTCCTGCTGGCCTACGCCCGCAAGGTGGTCATCATTCCCGGCTACGGGCTGGCCGTGGCCCAGGCCCAGCACACGGCGCGCGAGCTGGCCGACGCGCTGATCGCCCGGGGGGTCGAGGTCTTCTACGCCATCCACCCGGTGGCGGGCCGCATGCCGGGCCACATGAACGTGCTCCTGGCCGAGGCCAACGTGCCCTACGACGAACTCAAGGAGATGGACGAGGCCAACCCCGAGATGTCCACTGCCGATGTGGCCCTGGTGGTCGGGGCCAACGACACCGTCAACCCGGCCGCCAAGTCGACCCCGGGCAGCCCGATCTTCGGCATGCCCATCATCCACGCCGACGAGGCCGAGAACATCGTCTTCCTCAAGCGGTCCATGCGCCCCGGCTTCGCCGGGATCGACAACGAGCTGCTCTACGACCCCAAGACGACCATGCTCTTCGGCGACGCCAAGGACACCCTCTCGAAGCTGGTGGCGGCGGTGGCCGACGCCTGAGGTCCAGGCGCCAGCGGCCTGCGTCATGGGGCTTGCAGGCGCCATTGGGCCGAGGAATGCGCGCCGGCACCGTGAGAAAGCACGCCCCTGGTGCGTTGCCCTTCGGATGGTGCTAGCTGAAAAGCTGGCTCACCTCGTCAGGGGAGCGGTCTGTTCGGGGATGGGGACGAGGGTCTGGGGCGTAGCCGCTCGAGTGCCCGGACCGGCGCGCCCGCTCTGATGGCCGACCTCAGGCCACCCCGCCGCTGGCTGGGCCGCCGGGTGCGGCGGCTCACCCCCGTGGTCGGCCTCAGCCTCCTCGGCCTCTTCCTGGCGCTGGGAGGGTTCCTGGCCGCCAGCGCTCTGACCCCGGCCCCGGGCAGCCGGCCCGGGGCGGCCCACCACCACGCGGCGGCCAGGGCGACGGCGGACCTGGGCAACCGGTCGTTGTCGCTGGGGGCCAAGCCGCTCAACCTCCCGGCCGCCACCGCGCCGCCCGCCGCAGCACCGGTCGCCCTGGTCGACGCCCCGCCACTGGCCAACCGGGAGAACTTCGCCTTCGCCCCGTACTGGACCTTGCCCCAGTCGGCTGGCTTCAGCCTGACCGGCCTCTCGACCATCGACTACTTCTCCATCGGGGTGAACCCCAACGGGACCCTCGAAGAGAGCGGACCGGGCTGGAACGGCTTCGAGAGCCAGGCCCTGACCGACCTGATCACCCGGGCCCACGCGGCGGGGGAGCGGGTCGTGCTCACGGTCAACGACTTCGGCCAGAGCTCGTTGGACGCCCTGACGTCGTCGCCCTCGGCTCCGGCCACTCTCTCGGCCGCGCTCATCCCGACCCTCGAGTCCAAGAACCTCGACGGGGTGAATTTCGACTTCGAGGGTCAGGGCAGCCGTGACCAGGCCGGACTGACCCACCTGATCGCCGCCGTCTCCACTTCCCTGCGCACACTCGACCCGCACTGGCAGATCACCATGGACACGTACGCCTCGTCCGCCGGGGACCCTGGCGGCTTCTACAACATCCCAGCCCTGGCCCCGTCGGTCGATGCCTTCTTCGTCATGGCCTACGAGTTGAACCTCCAGGGGAGCTCGACGGCCGCCTCGCCGTTGACCAGCGGCATGTTCAGCGACCTCACCGCCATGCAGCAGTACGCCGCCGCGGTGCCCGCCAACAAGGTGATCCTCGGCACCCCCTTCTTCGGCATCGACTGGCCGACCACCAACGGAACCATGGCGGCCACGGCGACCGGCCCCGCCACCGACATCGCTGACGCCCAGATCGCCAGGGGCGACCCCCTCTACTGGGATCCGGCCACCGACACCGGGTGGACCAGCTACCAGGTGGGCGGCCAGTGGCACGAGTCCTACTTCGAGAGCCCCTACGGCGCCTTCATGGTGGCCGAGCTGGCGCAGCACTACGGCGCCCGCGGGGTGGGGATCTGGGCCCTTGGCATGGAAGACAACGGATCGCTCCTGATCGATGCGCTGGACGGCTACCCGCCCCCGGGCGGGCCGGGCTCGACCGGCCCGCAGGCCACCTCGGCCAGCCCCCCGACCGCCACCGCCGCGCCGGCGACCACGACGACCGGCGCGGCCCCGGCGCAGGCGATCACACCGACCAACGGCACCGCCAAAGGGGTGACACCCACCTCGACCTCGCCGCCCACGGCGCCCGGCGGGACCACCACCTCGACCACGCCCTCCATCACCGGTACCTACGCCGGGACCACCAAGAACCTGAGCCCGGTGCCACCGGGCAAGGTCGATTCGGGCATCGCCTTCGGTACCGTGACCAACTTCTTCACCACCAACCCGGCCTATTCCTGCCTCAACGGCAAGACGCTGACGGTGTATCTCTACGGCTTCCTCACCGGGAACCGGGTGGCCGTGGCGACCACCCCGACCGACTGCATCGGCCAGGAGTTCATCTTCCCCGGCTGACCGGCCCCGCGGCGCGGGCGCCATTAGCGTGGTCTCGCGACCATGGAAGAGACGCTCACCCGACCGGCGCCCGCGGCCACGCGCTCCCCCCGTGTGGTGGGCTCGCAACGCGCGCTGCAAAGCATCCTGGGGTTGTTCTGGATCCTCGATGCGGCGTTGCAGTTCCAGCCTTTCATGTTCGGCCGGGGCTTCGTGAACACGTTCATCCTGCCCAACGCCAACGGTCAGCCCGCGCTCATCTCGTGGCTCATCACCGATGTGGGCCATGTCGTGGCGCCCCACGTGGCGGTCTGGAACACCTTCTTCGCGTTGATCCAGCTGGCCATCGGGGCCGGCCTGCTGTACCGGCGCACGGTACGGCCCGCGCTGGCGATCTCGTTCGTCTGGGTCCTCGGGGTCTGGTTCTTCGGCGAGGGCCTGGGCATGATCCTCACCGGATCGGCGACCGCCCTCACGGGCGCACCCGGCTCGGTCCTCATGTACGGCGCCATCGGACTGATGGCATGGCCGCGCCGGGTGGAGCACAGCGCCGAGGGTCGGAGCAGCCGCAACGAGATCACCGGGATCGGATCGTCGGCCGCGGGCCGGGGCCTTGGCGGCGCGGTCACGCCCTTGGTGGTCTGGAGCGGGTACTGGCTCCTGGCCGCCGTCCTCTTCCTGCTCCCGGACAACCGGACGCGCACCTCGGTCTCCAGCGCCATCGTGGGTATGGTGCCGGGTCAGCCCGGTTGGTTCGCCCACGTCCTCAACAGCGTCGGCCACTGGTTCAGCTCGAGCGGGACCCAGACCGCGTGGATCCTGGCCGTTGTATCGCTCGTCATCGCCCTCGGCCCGTTGGTGGCGCGACGGCCGCACGGATACCTCCTCGCCGGAGCGGTGCTGTCGATCCTCCTTTGGGTCACGGGCCAGGGTCTCCTCGGCAACATCCTCATCGGTTCGGGCACCGATCCCAATACGGGACCGCTGGTCGTCCTCCTCGCGGTGGCCATGGTGCCGACCAGGCTCCCATCGGTCTACGCCTGGCGGTCACCGCTGTCCTCGCTCTGGGGGCGCCGGCCGGCTGTTGCCGTCGGCAGCCTGCTCGCGCTGGGGGCCGCGCTGGTGCTGAGTGCCACCTACCCGGCACCGGCCGCGGAGTCGGCCAGCACGGCCATGGCCGGGATGGTCGGGATGTCCGCCTCCGGCGACGCCGGGAGCTCCCCCTCGGCCACGACAGCCTCGTGCACCAGCGGCAACGACGGCACGGCACGGTCGGGGCTCGACGTCAACAACACCCCGTACATGATCATGAGTGGCAATCTCGGCATGAACATGAACGGGTCGGACGCCGCCGCGGCGGCCGGCCTCAACACCACCAAGGCGAACTGGCACTACACCGGGCCGGCGTTGCCGACCGCGCTGGCTCAGGAGCTTTTGGCGGACGGCGCCAGCGCGCCCGACGATATCCACATGGCGTCGACCGGCTGCTCACTCGAGCCCACGTTCTCCGAGGAGATCAACGCCGTCCAGTACGTGCAGGCGACCAGCGAGTCGGTGGCGCACCTGGCCAACCCGTTCCAGGCCGTCGCGGCCGGCTACGTCGCCGTGTCACCGACCTCCTACCCGGTGGTGTACTACGTCAACCCGAGCATCGTGGCCGCCAATGCGGCGGCGCACCGCACCCTCAGTCCCGGCCATGTCGACGGACTGGTCTACGCCCAGACGCCGTCGGGATCCGAGGTCCTGGCGGCCGCCATGTACCTCCTCCCCTCCACGGCGACCCGGGCGCCAATGCCCTACGGCGCGCTGGTGCAGTGGCACCAACGGACCAACGTCTGCGGCCAGCTCACCGGCTCGGGCCCGTCGCCGTTCGACGTCACCGGGAGCACTCCGTGCGCCTCGGGCACCGTCCCCAAGGCCACTCCGTACGTGACGATGGTCTGGCAGGTGCCGGTGGCCGGCGGACCGCTGGCCATTCAACCGCCCGACATCCAGATCGTCGAGGCGTCGGTGATGGCGGTCCCGTAGGCAGCACCATCCGCACCGGGTGCGCCTCAAGGATGAGACGTCGGCGGGAATCTCATGCTCGAGGCGGAGGCGTCATCCCGGGGCTGCGCCCTACGGTGAGGACATGTCGCCGTCTCCCGTGACTGATCGCATCATGTCGTGGTCCAAGTTCGCCCAGCGCCCTCCACACCGGGTTCCGAGCGGATGGCGCCTCCTGTTGGCCGCGGTGCTCGCGATCGGGGCGTCCCTTTTGGCTGACGCCCTGCTGGTGGCGCTCGGCACCCGGGTCTTCCCCTCGACCGTCGGCTATGTGCACTTCGGGTTCCCTGACTACGCCAGGTTGACCATCGTGGGCATCGTGATCGCCTGCGGCGCCTGGCCGGTGGTGACGCGGCTGTGCGCCGCGCCCCGATGGCTCTTCTGGCGATTGGCCATCGCCGTGACGGCCGTCCTGCTCCTGCCCGACCTCTACCTGATGGCGAAGGGCCAACCGCCCAAGGCCGTCGTCGTGCTGGTGGCGATGCACCTGGCCATCGGCGTGATCACCTACAACGCCTTGGTCCGTCTCGCCCCGGTCCGGAGCCGGCGCGGCTCAGGTCAGCGCGGCGCGATGGCGTCGACCTGAGCCAGGACCTCGGCATTCGGTTGCCACCGCCCGGCGGCCACGTTGGCCGTGATCTGCTCGGGCTTGGTGGCGCCGGCGATCACCGACGCCACTGAGGGGCGCGAGAGCAGCCAGGCGAAGGCCAGGTCGAGCACGGTGTGGCCCTCGCCCGCGGCCAGCGTCCCGAGGGCGGCCACCTGGTCCAACCGGTCGTCGGTCAGCTGATCCTTCGCCCGGTCGCCCCAGGCGGCCAGCCGGGAGTCCTCCGGCGGCGGCTCACCGGCCCGGTACTTGCCGCTCAAGAGACCGCTGGCCAGGGGAAAGAACGGCAAGAACGCGGTGCCCGAGCGGTCGCACTCGGGCAGTACTTCGTCCTCGGGTTCACGGTGGAGGATGTTGTACTGGTTCTGCACGCTGGCGAAGCCCGGGGTCCCGTCGGTCGCGGCAGCCCCGGCCTCGGTGAGCATGGCTGCGGTGAAGTTGGAGCACCCCACCTCACGCACCTTCCCCTCGGCCACCAGTTCGCTCAGGGCGCCGAGTGTGTCGGCGACCGGTGTCCTCTGATCGGGTGCGTGGAGTTGATAGAGATCGATGCGATCAGTTCCGAGGCGCCGCAGGCTGTCTTCGACCGCCGTGCGGATGTAGGCCGGCGAGGCCCCGCCCTGGTGGCCTTCGTAGGGCACGCCGAACTTGGTGGCCAGCACGATCTCGTCCCGGCGAGAACCGAGCGCCGCGCCCAGGTACACCTCGCTCTTGGTGCCCCCGTAGATGTCGGCCGTGTCGAACAGGGTGATGCCCGCATCGAGCGCGGCACTGACCACGGCGTCGGTCTCCTTGCGCCCGATGCGCATCCCGAAGTTGTTGCAGCCCAATCCGACCACGCTGACGGTGAGCGAGCCGATGCTGCGGGTATCCATGTCGCACTCCTCCGATGGTCGATCCGATGCAGGGGTCACGGGTCGGCTGTAGCGTACCGGCGGCACAGAGCGGACCATCCGAGAGAGATGAGGAGACGACGATGGCAGAGGGCGAAGTGGACGTGACCGTCAACGCGGCACCGGAGGCGGTGTGGGCGAAGGTGGGGGACTTCGGCGGGGTGGCGGACTTCCTCCCGGGCATCGACACCTTCCGCTTGGAGGGTGACGACCGGATCATCGGCATGTTCGGCATGGAGATCCGGGAGCGACTGCTCTCCCGCGACGACGCCATGCGGTCCATCACCTACTCGGTGGTCGACGGGGTGCCGATCGAGAGCCACACGGCCACCATGACGGTCGATCCCGAGGGCGACGGTTCCAAGGTGACGTGGGCCTACAACGTCACCCCGGACGAGATGGCACCGATCTTCGGCGACACCTACAAGGCGGGCCTGGCGGCCATCGCGGCCGCGTTTGCCTGACCCGGCTCCCTGGAGCGAGGGCGCCTTCTCTCCCGAGGGTGGCCTACCCTGATTCAGTGACCCCTCGTTCCGCCGCGTCGCCCGCTGGCGGATCACCCCCGGCGCGCCAGCGGGCCGCGCCAGCGGGCGGCGGCCCCAAGAAAGCCGCCCCCGCCCGCAAAGCGGCCAAGAAGCCGGCCGCCCCGGTCCGCCGGCCCCTGACCGAGGACGTGCCGCGGATCTATCCCCGTCGCCTGCCCGAGCCCACCCGGGGGGAGTTGCTCCGGCGCGGGGCCATCATCACCAAGGTCGTGGCGACCCACTTCGCCCCGACCGCCTTGCGACAGCTCCGCACCATCCGCCAGGGCGCCCTGCCGGCGGCGCAGCTAGCCCGGCCCTTGCGCAAGAGCTTCGAGGACCTGGGCGGGACGTTCATGAAATTCGGGCAGATCATCGCCTCCTCACCCGGCATGTTCGGGGACGAGGTGGCCAACGAGTTCCGGGCCTGCCTTGACACGGGGTCGACGGTGCCCTTTCCCGATGTGCGCCAGCGCGTGGAGGAGGACCTGGGACGCCCGCTCAAGGACGTGTTCGCCGAGTTCGAGCACGAGCCGATCGGGACGGCGTCGATCGCCGTGGTGCACCGCGCCCTCCTCCATGACGGGCGACAGGTGGCGGTCAAGATCTTGCGACCCGACATCGAGCATGTGGTGGCGACCGACCTCGACCTCATGCAGCCACTGATGGAGCTGCTCGTCCGCCAGACCGGGGACCAGATGGCGGGCTCAACGCTGCAGATGCTGGACGGATTCCGGGTGCAGATTGGGGAGGAGATGGACCTGCGCAACGAGGCCCGATCGATCACCCACTTCCGCCGCCTGCAGAGCGAGTTCAACCTGAATCTGATGGCGGTGCCGGAGCCCTTTCCCGAGTACTCCGGCCGCAACGTGCTCACCATGGAGTTCTTCGACGGCGTGCCGATCGACGACCTGGCTCAGGTGGCCGACATGGGATTCGACCCCACTCCACTGGTGCAAGAGGTCATGCGGGCCTTCTTCCTCACCGCGGTGCGGTGGGGCGCTTTCCACGGCGACGTCCACGCCGGCAACATGATGCTGCTGCGCGACGGTCGCATCGGTGTCATCGACTGGGGCATCGTCGGGCGGCTCGACCCGTTGACCCACCGGTTCTTCATCTCACTTCTCTCGGCGGCCATGGGCGACGAGACCGCCTGGGTTGGCGTCACCCGCTACATCACGAACGCCTACGGCCCGGCCATCGGCGAGGCCCTCGGGATGACCGACGAGCAGCTGCCCGCGTTCGTGCGCAGCATCATGGAGCCGGCCCTCAACCGCCCCTTCGGCGAGGTGAGCCTGGCCGGCATCATGTCGGACATCCAGCTCCAGATGGCCAAGGCACAGGGGATCGAGGCCCATCGGCGGACCATCGGCGCCATCGTGCACCGGCTCCGCTCGCAACGGAGGATCCGGCGAATGGCCGACGAGTCGGGCGGGCTGATGTCCGAGTTCGACCGGGGCACGTTCCTGCTGGCCAAACAGCTGATGTACTTCGAGCGCTACGGGCGGATGTTCGTCTCGGAGATCCCCATTCTCAACGACCGGGCCTTCATCGAACACCTGCTGGCCGGCGTCGACCTCCCTGCCCCGGTGGAGTGAGACCGGGCGATCCGAGGCCCCTCCCTGGCACGGAACTGGAATCTGTTCTAGTTTCACCCGGGGCCGCGCCAGGCGGCCCGGCACGGGGAGGTGACGATGGCCGACGAACTGATCCACTACAGCGCTGACCATGTCCTGGAGTATCCCTACGTCCGCTCGGTCGGACCGACGATCGGCGCCTTCCTGACCGCCCTGCGCGACGGCAAGGTGGTCGGGGTCCGGGGCAGCGGTGGCCGGGTGATCGTGCCTCCCACCGAATACGACCCCGATACGGGCGACGAGACGACCGAGATCGTCGATGTCGGGCCCGAGGGGACCGTGACCGCATGGTCATGGGTGCCCCGTCCGCGCCCCAAGCATCCCCTTTCCACCCCCTTCGCCTGGGTGTTGGTGCAGTTCGAAGGGGCCGACACGTCGTTCCTCCATGTCATGCCGGCCGGCTCGCCCGACGAGGTCACCACCGGGATGCGGGTGCGCCCGGAATTCGCGCCCGAGGCCGAACGGGTGGGCCACGTCAATGACATCCGTCACTTCGTGGCGGTGGGGAGTGCGAAATGAGTGAGACGGCACGCGAACCGGTGACGATGATGGCGGCCCCCATGCACCTGGACTACGTCTTCACCCCGGGCGTGGCGCAGAGCAAGAACCTGCACGGTCTGGAGCAGGGCAAGTTCATCGGCCAGCGCTGCCCCAAGTGTAAGAAGGTCTACACACTGTCCCGGGGCTCCTGCCCGACCGATGGCGTCGCCACCGACGAGATCGTCGAGTTGGGGAACCAGGGGACGGTGACGACGTACTGTGTGGTGAACGTGCCGTTCGCCGGCCAGTCCATTGAGATCCCCTACATCTGCGCCCAGATCCTCCTCGACGGGGCCAACCTCTCCTTCATGGGCCTGATCCAGGAGATCCCGACCGGCGAGATCCGCATGGGGTTGCGCGTCGAAGCGGTCTGGGTGGAGACCGAGGAACTCGGGCCCACCATGGCCTCGGTCAAGTACTTCCGCCCCAACGGCGAACCCGACGCGGCATTCGAGACCTACAAGGAGTACCTGTGAGCGGGTTCCCCAAACTGACGTCCGGGCACCGCCCGGTCGGCGTGGTGTCGTTCGCGCAGTATGACAACGTGCGCCGGGAAAGCGACCACAACGAGGTCGAGATGCTCATGCCCGTGGTCGCCGAGGTCTTCGGCAACATCGGCATCACCAAGGACGACGTCGGCTTCATTTGTTCAGGTTCGACCGACTACCTGGTGGGAGGGCCCTTCTCCTTCGTGACCGCGCTCGATGCGGTGGGCGTATGGCCTCCCCGCGCCGAGTCCCATGTCGAGATGGATGGCGCCTGGGCGCTCTACGAGGCGTGGGTCCTGCTCCAGGAGGGCGAGATCGACGCCGCACTTGTCTACTGTTTCGGTCGGTCCTCGCCCGGAGACCTGAGCGAAGTCCTCGCCGTCCAGCTCGACCCGTACTACATGGCCCCGTTGTGGGCCGATCCGACCTCACTGGCCGCGCTGCAGGCGCAGTCGATGATCGACGCCGGCCTGGCCAGCGAAGCCGACTTCGCCGCCGTCGCCTCGCGGGCCCGCCGGTCGGCCCTGGCCAATCCCAAGGCCCAGGTGGCCTACGACCGCTCGCCCGACGAGCTCCTCGCCGAGGCGTACGAGGTGGCGCCGCTGCGGCGCCACGCGCTGCCTCCGCTGACCGACGGCTGCGCCGCCGTCGTGCTGGCGGCCGGCGACCGGGCCTACGAGCTCTGCGACCGCCCCGCCTTCATCACGGGCATCGACCACCGTATCGAGACCCACGCCATCGGTGCGCGCGACCTGACCCACTCACCCTCGACCAAGCTGGCCGGCGAGAAGGCCGGGGTGGCGGCCAAGAAGGTGGACATCGCCGAGCTCCACGCTCCCTTTGCCCACCAGGAACTGATCCTGGTCGACGCGCTCGGCTTGGACGGTGACGTGGAC
>DASXZJ010000012.1:0-2820 GCA_036502025.1 Acidimicrobiales bacterium
CACCCCGTGGAGGAGGTTGGGCGGAGTGAGGACGGTGAAGCCCTGACCCTGAAGCTCGGTCGATACGGCGTTCCAGCTCGCTCCGTCTGCCCATGCTCCGTGCACAAGTACGATCGTCGGCTTCGGCATGTAGCTCCCCTCAGGGTTCCCTTGGCTGTCACCGTCTCACACGAAGCACATGGCCGTCACCTGGCATCAAAGGCCGGAGCGGATGTTCCGCAACGCGAGCTGCATCTCGGCGGCCGTAGAAAAGCGATCAGCGCTGGCTGGGGCGCACGCCTTGACGAGGAACTCCGCGAGATCCGGGTTGAGGTCAGAGCGGATCGTCCTCGGATCGGTCACCGGTTTGCCGACCGCGGGCATGGAATCGGGGAACGGGTGCTGGCCGTTGCAGAGGAGTCGGTAGAGCAGCACGCCGACGGCGAACAGGTCGGTAGAGACGTCCCAGCGATCCCGGTCGGCGTCGGGTGGCTGATACGGCGGGGTGCCTGAGCGGGTATGCACGGGGTCGCCGACCCGGGAGGCGATGTTGAAGTCCAGCAGCTTGGCTCCCGTGCGAGTGAGCATCACGTTGAGCGGCTTGATATCGCGGTGGACCAGTCCCTTGTCCTTCAGCTCCATCCACTCGCGCGACTCGGCCTCGGGCAAGTCGCCTTCTTGACGCTGAGCGTCGAGCTGCCTGAGGCGCGCGGAATCAGGATGGAAGGCTACGAGCGCGTCAAGCAGATCGAGTGCGACATCTACTGCTTCCCGGTCGCGAAGGTGCCTGTTCCCGGTGACAAACTCGTCGAGTGACTCCCCGTCGATGAGCTCGGTGATGAGATACCAGTCGCCGGCGCTGGTCTTGCCGGCCCAGAAAACCTCCACCACGTTGGGGTGACGGATTTTCCGCAGAGCGCCGATCTCACGGCGGACCGCCTCGTAGCCGGCGGCGGTTTCGAAGAGCTTGAGCGCTCGTTCCTCACCCTCGACGTCATCGCGCACGCGGTAGACCTTCGAGAAGCCGCCCTGCCCGATTAGGTCGATGATATGGAAGCGGCCCTCGAGGACGTCGCCGACGGCGTAGTCGGCGGCCTTGGCCTCGGCCGAGGATCGCACCTCGGCCGGGTCCGGTTCCGGGAGCGCTTGCCCGCCGCCCGAGGACGGCGAGGCGTCGGATGCGCCGGGAAGCTCGCTGCGCTCGGCCGAGGGGAGCGGGCGGGTGCGGCGCGCCTCTCCGGCTCCGGTGGAGTCCGCCGGCACGTGCCGGATTCCCCCGACGGTGTGCACCAGGCACGGATGCAGCACGTACGTGCCGACCTCCGGCGGGAAGTGGAACTGCTCGATGTCGCCCATCGAGTAGAACCGGCGCCGGCCGGACTCGTCGACGTAGCCGAGCAGGCCGTTCTGCCACAGGACCGAGGCGAGGTCTGTCGCCTTCTCGAAATGCAGATCCGCCATTTCCTGCAGGGCCCCGAGGTCCGCGCGCGAGAACCGGTCGACGCCGATCATCCGGACGAAGGACCGGACGTCCTCCTGGACGCCGCTGATGTAGGCCTGGGTGCTGGTGAACAATTCGGAGTAGTCGTGCAAGGCGGCGTTCTTCGGCATCAGGTCCGATGAGATCTGGTTGGCGCACTGGGCGAGCTGGGAGTCGCCGAACCGCTTGGCGCAGCGCTGGACCACCCTCTCCAGGGCCGCCGGCGTCAGGCCCGCGCTGCCAGCCTGCTTCTGCCGCAGGACCTCCTCGTTCAGGTCATTGCCGAGCGAGATGATGTCGCGCGGGATCAGCCTGGTGTGGCTGAGCAGGTAGTCCTCGATCGGCCCGTCGTCATCGGGTCCCGGCCATTCGCCGTTGATCCCGAGCCAGTCGCCGATCGTGGGAGGTCCGGTGGCGGCGCGCCGCATCAGCAGCGACGGCGGCAGCCGCTGCAGCTTCCGCTGAAGCAGATAGAGCAGCGAACTTCGGTCCCAGGTCAGGACGCGTATATGCGGTTCGTTGTAGTATCGCGGCGCATGTTCTGACCGGTACACCGACGACATGACGATGTCGCGGATGCAGATGACGATGTGCAGGCGGCCGCCCAGCTTGTGGTCGCGGAGCAACCGCATGACCTGGTAGAACAAGCCCTCCTGGCATTTCAGCCAGTACATCGGGGCGTGGCTGAACTCCTCGTCGAGCGCGTCGAGGTAGAAATAGATCGGCTTGCACTGGCCGATGACATCGCCGAGCAGGTCCTCGAGGTCGTCCCAGAGCGGATCGTCAAGGTACGCGGACAGCTGGTGGGCGGTGTGCCGCTGATTGATGATGTCGCGCACCTGGCTGTAGATCGACCGTGGGCGGCGGAAGTCATCGAGCAGCCGCGCGTACCCGTGTTCGATCTCGTCGGCCTGCTCGTCCCGCAACTGCTGACGCAACTCGGGACGGCACAGCAGGTGCGAGGCCAGCGACCGCATGATCGCGCGCTCCCAGATCTGCATCCACTTCTCGACCAGGACACGGTCCGAGAACCACTGGCACGCCTTCACCACGACCTCGGTCTTCGGCAGGCTCTGCTGCGGCACATCGGCGTAGACGGAGTCCTGATGTGCCTGGAAATCCTGAAGACGCCGCAGGTAGACGGTCTTGCCGGCGCCGAGCTTTCCGACGATGACCCGCACCATGGAGTCGTTCGCGCGGGTCGCGAGGTGGCCATAGGCCGGGTCGCCGCCGAAGTCGACGAACTCGCTGATCACATCCTCGAGGTCGGCTCGTGACCCGTCCGGATTGCCGAACGGGCCCACAGGGTCGAGCCGGCGCCGCCTGCTGGGCATCATCCCTCCCAACCCGGATCGTATCGG
>DASXZJ010000013.1:0-9704 GCA_036502025.1 Acidimicrobiales bacterium
TTCGAGCGGTTCGACCGCGGCTTGGTCATCTGTTGCTTCCAGCCCAACCCCGGCGAGCATGAGCGGGCTGACATCGGAGGCGATCACTCGTCCGCCCGGTCCAACGATGGGCGCCGCCGCTCGTGCGACCGCACCAGTCCCGGCTGCGACGTCCAGGACCACGTCCCCGCTCGTCGGGGGCACGAAGGCCAGTAGCTCCCGAGCCCATGGATCGAACACCGCCGGTTGAAGGTATTGCCGATAACCATCCGGCGCTGAGGTGAAGTTGAACAGACCTGGTTCAGAATCTCCCATTGGCCAAAGTTACTTCGCACCCTGCCCCAGTAACGCCGGTTGAGCGTCGTAGCTCGGACTACAACCCGGCCACACCCGGCCCCTCGAGGCACGGGAGAACCTGACGTCGGTTGGCCACCAGGAGTACGAGGTCGACGGCTTTTCCTCTGACCTCGGGTCCACTTCCCCTGGTCCAATCGAGGTCTGTCGCCACGAGGCGGCGACCCTGCTGAGGTGCGGCATGTACGAGCATTCGACCTCTACGCCAAAAGGCGTCCAGTACGGGAGCGGCATCGGCTGGTGGCGCATCGACATTGAGACCGAGAGGCCGGAAGGCGTCAGCGCAGTGCACGAGGACATCACCCAAGCCCATCGCCTCGGGGAATCCGGGGGGACGGAATCCCCCCTCGGCTGCCGGGCGGAGACGATCAGCGGGACGCGTGGCTCTATCGGGAACGCCGGCTCTGGGCCACTGTTGCTGAGGTTAGAACCTGAAGCGAGTCAGTCCTCCCGGCTCGGTGGCCAGTACCACGGTTACCGAATGTGGCTTGATGCGAAATACGTTCCACGGCGGTGGCCCCTGCGACGGCGCGTTGAACGGGGCGGTAATGCCGGCCCCGGTCTCATCCAGTTCAGCGGGCCACCCCTGGTCCGCCCAGGCTTTGGCGAGGCGCGTCAGCGTGGCCGGGTCGGTCTCCTGCTCTACCTCACCTTCGGCGACGACATCTGCATCGCGAATCGACACCGCGATTGAGCAGCGCTGGTCGCGTGCGATGTTGCGGCACTTCCGCGTACCCGATCCGGTCTGGAACCAGAAGCTCCCGTCCAGCCAGAGCGCACCGACCGCAGTCACGTGCGGGCTCCCGTCCTCGTTCACCGTCGAGAGCCACGTTGTGCGGGCGTTGTGGGCATCGGGAGCCGGCGGCGAACCGGCATCAAGCTTCTCGACGACGTCAGCCCAGTTCACAGGGGGCAGCCCGTCTGCCGCACCTAAGTTTATGACGTCCATCATGTCTCCCTCCTGGTAGTCCGGCGAAACGGCTCAGAGCCGGGTCATCCATTTTGACGTGTGCCGGTCATCAAAGTCATCGCTTTTCAGGGCGGTAGAAGTCCCTCACGCCGGCACCGGCGCGCGAACTCGACGATGTCTCATCCGATTGAGGCAGGCCGGTGTGGTTGTCCCGAGGGGGTCAGGTGGGGGCACCGGTGCTGCCTCCCTATGCGCGCGACCACGTGGCGATGTTGTCGCCGACGAACTGGTCGAACGAGATGGGAGCCTGTTGTGTGAGGTGCTCGACGCAACCTGTAATGCGTTCCTCAGCACCCTCAGCAATCACAAGGTCAATGATGGCGATGGTCTGCGCCTGGGTTTCGGTGAGTCCGTGTGCCATATGCCGGACGACCAGTTCTTCGAAGGTGAGGGGATGGTGCGTGATCGTTACGCCAAGGGCGGAGCTGAGCCTTTGCGCGACATCGCTGTAGCTGAGGAGTTCGGTCCCGGTGAGCACAAAGTCGGTATTTGGCGCCTGCTCGGAGGTCAGCGTGTGGGCGGCCGCTCGGGCGATATCCCATGTATTGATGAACGGAACCCGTCCATCGCCCGCGGCGGTGTAGATCGCTCGCTCATGGCGGATGGTAGGGGGGTGGTGGGGACCTTCGCTCAGATTCTCCATGAACCACGATGGCCGAAGTACCGCCCACTCGGCGTCCGAGGTCTGCAGCCAGGCGTGGACCTTGCCGGTCATCGGTCCGCCCGCCTCGATGGGCGACCCGCTGAGGAGGACGAAGCGCTCCACACCGCGCTCGATCGCCGTCTCGACGAAGCTGATCATCGTCTCGGAGGCATTCCCGATGGCTGCCGGTGCCACGAGGTAGGCGGCGCGTACCCCGTCGAGGGCCGCGGACCAGCTGGCGGGGTCCGCCCAATCGAACCTGACGCCACCTGGAGGGACCGATCTGGCCGCCGGCACGCCGAGGGCACCCTGCTCCCTCAGGGCCTCGACCACCCGGCGCCCGGTCTTGCCGGTGCCCCCGGTGACGAGGATGCGGCCGCTCATGCAAACGCCTCGGCCGAGATCAGTGGGTTCCAGTACTCGCGATAGTGGGACAACTTGCCATCCTTGCTCTCGGCGACGATGACGAACTGCTGGTTGTATGGCTTTCCGGTTTCGGTGGCGATGCCGCGGATAGTCAGTTCCACCACGGCGAGGTGGGGGTCGAGGCCGAGATGCACCCGGAGCTCATCAACGCCCTCGATCGAGATTCGCCTGGGATACTGCGTCATGTACTCGAGGATCTCGGGTTTTCCGCATAGGCGGCTCGGGCGGCCTTCAGCGGCGAAGGGGAACTCGCAGACGCCGTCTTCGGCCCACAGCTCGATCCATTCTTCGAAACGTTGCTCGGTGATCAGGGTCTGGTACGCCTGTATCAGCGCGACGGTCTGGTCGCGGACCACCTGCTCGTCGTCGGGTGTCGTCATCGCGCTGCCCTTCCGGCCGGTACGGCTGACCGCCGTTGGTCCAGCCAATTGATTGTGAACTGATCGGTGCCGGATGATTCGGGTCGCAGAGTCTGCACCTCGGTTCTATCGCTGGTGGACACTATACGGACTAAGGGTCCGCTTAGCAATAGGATTGAGCCGCTACAATACGGACTGGCAGTCCGAATGGCAGGAGGACCAGGTGGAGCAGCACGAGAGGGCGGACGCGGCCCGTAACCGACAAGCCGTCCTCAAGGCCGCCGACGAGTTGTTTGCCGATGCGGCTGATCCTGGAGCAGTAACGATGGACGACATCGCGCGGGTGGCCGGGGTTGGCAAGGGAACGCTCTTCCGGCGTTTCGGGGATCGCACCAACCTGATCCGCGAGGTCTACGCGGCGAGAATCGCCTCGCTCCGCAGCCAGATCGAGACGGGTCCGTCGCCACTCGGACCCTCGACCCTGCCGGCAGAGCGCATCGAAGCCATCATCGACGGCATCGCTCGGGTCAAGCTCGCGAACCTCAATCTCATGACGGTACTGGAGAGCTCGAACAGCAGGGCGGCGGAGAGTTTGTTCAGTTCGCCCAATTACAAGGGCGTCCACTCGCTTCTGACGGACTTGATCACGCAATACAAGAAGACGACGCGTGCTTCGTGGATTGCCCACGTCCTCCTCGGAGCGGTGCGGGCGGACCTGCTCTGCCACCTCATCCAGGTCGAAAAGATGACGAGCCGGCAAGTTCGTTCACACGTAGCGACCTTCGTTGCCAGCACGCTCGCATCCGTGTGAGTCTCCGAGGGCAGCTGAGGGCGTCGCACAGGCAATCCATCCGCAACGTGCGGTCGGCCTGGGTCAGTACGCGCAGATGCAGGCCGGTGAACATGGTCACGAGCATGCCCATCGGGGCCTGATCAGCGCGTTGCGGGAATTCGTAGCACCGCTTGTTCTCAGCTTGGCAACTGACGCTGCAGACGGCGAAGCACTGTCGTGGAGCCCTCGGTGCCAAGGCCGAGCTTGCGCGCGTCCGACAGGTTGAGCATGCCCGTGAGGACGCCGAGAACGGTGGGGCCATCACCCTCGAGCACGAGGTCGGGGGAGGGCACCGAGCCCAGACGGATGCTTATGTCGCCCCGTCCCATCTCGATGACGGCGGGCCGGTCCCCGGTGCGAACCTCGATGACGGCGGGCGGGCCGTCGGGCTCGCCGTCTCGGAGGAACTCTGAGACCGGGAAGGAGAGCCAGTGGCTGCGGAACGCCTCGTCACCGGTGGGGTTGGGCATGAACTTCACGCCCCAGCGCCCGAGTGCCCGCAGCACCGGCTCGAGCTCCCGGCCGGCGTCGCTCAAGTGGTACAGGGTCGTGGCCACGGGTGGAGGCGCCGCTTCTCGACGTACCAGGCCATGATCCTCGAGCTCCCTGAGGCGCTCGCTGAGCAGATTGGTGGCGATCCCGGGCAGGCCATGTTGGAGATCGGTGTACCGGCACCCGCCCTGGAGGAGCAGCTCCCGGACGATGAGCATCGTCCACCGGTCGCCCACCACGTCAAGGGCCTTGGCCACCGCGCAGTATTGGTTGTACGAGCGCATACCAGTATCGTAGTCGTCCAGTACTAGAGTTTCAATAGTAGCTGCTTGACTTAGTAAAGGTTATTGCGGTACAACATGAGCGTGCGCTCCAAGCCCCTGATCCTGGCCGCCCTCCTCCTGGCGTCCTTCGCCATCAACCTGGACACGACCATCGTGAACGTGGCCCTGCCCACGCTGGTGCGCGAGCTGCACGCCACTACCACCGAGCTCCAGTGGGTGGTGGACGCCTACAACCTGGTCTTCGCCGCCCTGCTCCTCACCGCGGGGAGCCTGTCGGATCGCGTGGGCCGCAAAGGCATGCTGCTGGGCGGCTTGGCCGTGTTCGGGCTGGCCAGCCTGGCGGGAGCCTTCACCACCACGCCCGCGGCCCTCATCGCGGCTCGGGCCGTGATGGGCCTCGGGGCGGCCATGATCTTCCCAGCCACGCTGTCCACCATCGCCAACGTCTTCACCGAGCGAAAGGAGCGGGCGCTGTCGATCGGCCTGTGGGGCGCCAGTGCCGGCGTGGCCATCGCCGTCGGTCCCATCGTGGGGGGCTTCCTTCTCGAACACTTCTCCTGGACCAGCATCTTCGTGTTCATGGCGCCCGTGGCCGCCCTTAGCGCCCTACTGGTGGCCGTCTATGTGCCGAGTTCAAAGGACCCGGCGGCAGCACGTGTCGACCTGCCCGGCTTCGCCATCTCGACCGCCGTCATGGCAGCGGTGGTCTTCACCATCATCGAGGCGCCCGACGTCGGGTGGTCCAGTCCGCGCAGCGTGGCCGGCTTCGCCGCCGCCGCCGTGCTGTTGGTCCTGTTCATCTGGTGGGAGGGCCAGGTGGATACCCCGATGCTCGACGTGCGGCTGTTCCGCAACATGCGCTTCACGGCGGCCAGCGCGTCGGTCACCATCGCCTTCTTCACGTTGTTCGGCTTCATCTTCCTCATGACCCAGTACTTCCAGTTCATCCAGGGCTTCAGCCCGCTTTCCACCGGCCTACACCTCTTGCCCGTGGCGACCGCGGTGGCCGTGAGCTCGGTGATCGGCACCCGGCTGGCGGTGCGGGCCGGGACCAAGCTCGTCGTCACGATCGGGCTGCTCGCCATCGCCGCCTTCTACATCTGGGTGGCCAGCGTGATCACGGCCCACACCACCTACGGGGTGATCGCCGCCCAAATGGTGCTCTACGGCGTGGGTATGGGCCTCACCTCGGCGCCGGCCACCGAGTCGATCATGGGCGCGGTGTCGATCCACAAAGCCGGGGTGGGCTCGGCCGTGAACGACTCGACCCGCCTGCTCGGTGGCACGCTGGGCGTCGCCGTCATCGGCAGTGTCTACGCCTCGCTGTACGGGTCGAAGCTCAGTGCCGGCCTGCCGCTCCGTCTCCCCTCGAACTTGTCCGCAGTCGCCCACCAGTCGGTCGGCGCCGCCATCGCCGTATCGAACCGACTGTCCGCGGCCGGCTTGCACCATGTCGGTGACCTCGTCCACCAGGCTGCGTTTGCTGCGTTCCTACATGGCATCAGCGTGGGGTGCCTCGTGGCAGGCGGGGTGGCCCTGCTGGGCGCCCTCATCGCCATTGCCTTCCTCCCGGCCCAGCCAACCGCCGCGCCCGCGTCCGAGACGGAAGTGGTGCTCGAGCGCGGACGCGACCTCGAGTCCGGCGGACCATTGTCGTTGCCTCAAGGGGCCTCGGTCGAAGCGGCTCCCTGAGACGCCGCAGTCGGGATCGAACGTGGTGGACCCGTGGACAATGACGTCCACGGGCCCGATCTCTCGCAACCGCGATTACGTCAGCGCGAGAGGATGAGTCCCCTTAGAAGTTGGGCTCGATATTGTGATCGGCCGCTACCATTCTGGCCTTCAACAAGGGGACAGAGGGATTGTCACTCACCCGCACAAGCCGACTGGCGCCGTTGCTCACCCGGCTGATGATCGGGCTACACCCAGTGACCAGTGCCTCCTGGGGTACCCGGAACAGATCACCGCTTCCCTCCTCGACGTACGCCCCAGGCTCCCGGAGCTCCTCCCAGGTTGTCTGGGCCAGCGAAGTCCTGTGCTGGGGTTGGATTGATGCGCTCTGCCTTCCTTCAGCCATTATTGATACCTCCATAGGCGGCCCGACGGGCGTCGGAATCCACAGCGGACGCATTCGTGTTACCAACTCCATGCTCGCTGTAGAACACGGCGGCCAACTTGTCTCTAACGTCGGGACATGACGTGATGTTGGCATCAACTTGCGCGACGCTGGTGGATCTATTTCACAGTGCCGCGTCATCCATGTTCGACCTTGCGCTCGACCGGGTCAAGGTGGTCACAGGCGTTCTTTGCGACAATTTCATGCATTGATCACGCAGATGGACGGGCAACCACCGTGAACAACCAAATGCCTATCGGCGCCGATCCGGGTGGCTGTCGTCGCACCTGCCTATTCCGGGCGGTCGCCCCGAGGTGAAAGCCCCGCCGTCGGTAGGCACCGTTATGGAATCCAATGAAGCGTGAGCTCCAGGGTGAACCGCTCGGCAGAGGAGAGATTCGAACCAGGTAACTGCAGGGCAATAGACGGCAATACGAGGGCTGTTCGAAGGCGCTCGTCTGCGTTCGAATGGGTCCGCCAGCGGCGACCCCAGCGGCGGCGGAGAATCGGGTGGAATTCATGCGGAACGGGCGATGTGCTGGCCTGGGCAATCCTTTGGTCGGGGTGGCCCGTATTTCCGAGCACACGTCCGCAAGCTGGAGGAGACTGGCTACATGGAATCAAGCACGCAAATTCGTGGGTTGCAGCACCGTGCCCGAGCCGGCCGCATCGTGGCCGCTGCGTTCGCCGTGGGCGGTCTGGGCGCCTCCGCCCTCGCCGTTGGTGCCGCCGGAGCGTCGACCAAGGGCGTCACGGTGTCAACGGCGAAGAGCACCAAGTTCGGCAAGGTCCTGGTCAGCGGCAAGACGCTCTACACCCTCAAGGCCAGTCAGACGGCCTGCACCGCCTCGTGCCTTGCCGTCTGGCCCGAGCTCGTGCTGCCGAAGGGCGTCACGAAGGCCACGGCCGGCTCCGGAGTCAGCAAATCGAAGCTCGGTTCGGTGTCCCGCCCCGGCGGAGTCCGCCAGGTGACCTACGGCGGCAAGCCCCTCTACTACTTCTCTGGTGACACCGGCAGGGGCCAGGTGAATGGGAACGTCACCGACACGTGGGGCAAATGGTCCGACGTCGTGCTGGTCAAGCCCTCCTCGAGTTCAGGTTCGGGCGGCTCGAGCACCGGTGGAGCTGGGTTCTAGGCCGGACCAAGGGCCGGAGCGGTCGTCATGTCGATTGTCCTAGATGCTCCGGGTCGGTCGCGGGAAGCGGCCCGGGGCGAGCCGCGAAGCGCGGCGGCGAAGAGCTGGGCGCGCGCGGTGTCGTCGCGGGTCTATCTGCCGGCCTGCTCCATCGCGGCGGTCGCCGTGCTCCTCATTGCCATCGGTGTGGCGAGTCGCTGGGGTGGGGCCGACTTCGTCGGCGCCATGACCAGTCTTCGGGTCATCGTGATCGGGCCGACGACCCTGGTGATCATCGGGATCTTCCTGGTCGTGGAGCGGGTGCGGCCGGCGCAGCGTCGGCCCATGTTCGCCCGCGGCTACAGGCAGGACGTCCTTTACGTACTGCTCAGCGCGACGCTCGTGGTGCCGCTGGTGACTGCACTGACGCTCTCCTTCTCAGAGGTCGTCGTTCGCTACCTCCCGTGGCTCGTCTTGGCGAAGTGGGGCACGGTGCCGCGATGGGCCGCCATTGCCGTGATCTTCGTGGCCATGGACGGGTTGAACTGGTTGGCCCACTTGGGGAACCACCGCGTGCGCATGCTCTGGCGCTTCCATGAGCTCCACCACTCCCAGGAGGACATGAACGTCCTCACGGTGTTCCGGACGCACCCGCTCATTCACGTGTCGTACCTCATCGCGCTGATCCCGGGGATCGTGCTCCTGGCCAACGGCACGCTGTCGGCGACCCTCCTGGTCCTGTACGGCGCCACCGTGGCCTTCGCCCACTCCAACACCAATCTGGGCTTCGGGCCGCTGGAGCGGGTCTTCGTCAGCCCGAACTTTCACCGGATCCACCACCAGTTGGAGGGACCGCAGGACGTCAACCTCGGCTTCGCCCTGACGATCTGGGATCAGCTGTTTCACCGGGCCATCTTCCCGACGCCCGAGACGATCCGGACGGATACCGGCCTGCCCGGTCGCCCGCTGATCGTCGAGCAGGCGGCCGGGCGTCATTTCTCGGTCCTGGCCGCCCAACTCGTCGCGCCGTTCCGTCCGATGCAGGGTCGCGCTCTTCCCATTTCGGTCCGGGACGAGTCGACTCGGCCGGGTGAGTACGAGGCCTCAGCCGAAGAACGCGTGAGGGCCTGATGGCGACCACGACGGTGCCAGCGAGCCGGCGCAGCCCGCGTCGCTTGCTGGCGGCGATGCTCAGCACCCGCACCTCGACCCTCCATGCTGACCTCGCCCTGATCGCGGCGCGCGTCGGGCTCGCCTGGATCTTCATCTACTACGGCGCGGCGAAGCTGTTCGGTGCCTTCAACGGCCCGGGGATTCACGGGACGGCCCTCTACTTCTCGAACACCGCGCACCTGCACCCGGGTGGGCTCTTCGCGGTCGTGGGTGGCGTGGTCGAGTTCGGCGGCGGGGTTGCCATGGCCCTGGGTCTGGCCACTCGCCTGGCCGGCCTCGCGCTGTTCGGGGACATGGTGATGGCGATGATCACCGTCACCTGGTCGACCGGGATCGACAACTTGACGGTGCCCCCCGGCTACCAGTTGAACCTGGCGATCGCCGTCCTGGCTCTCGTCATGGTGGCCTTCGGCGCCGGACGGCTCAGCGTCGATGCCCTGGCCGAACGGCGGTTGGCCGCGGCATGACGCTGGCGGACTCCGTTCGCCGTCAAGTCCCTCCGCCGCCTCCCGGATGGGCGCGGTGGTTGGAGCCCGACTTCCCGTCGGCCCGGGCCAAGCGCCGGCTGAGGATTGCCGCGAACCTCATCGGGGCCGGTGGGGCGGCACTCTTCGCCGAGAGCACCCTGCAGTACTACCTGCACACCCACCGCCTGATCGGCGGGGCCTTCCTCGTGGAGCAGACCTGGGTGGTGGTGGCCTACCTCATCCGGCGCCCGGCCCGCGTGGTGAGCGGGCGCCGGGGGGACTGGTTGTTGGCGTTCTGCGGCACCTTCGGCGGCGTGCTCTTCCGGCCGGTCGGGATCCATCCGCAGTGGGGACTCGATGGCGGCCTCGTCGTTCAGGTCATCGGGCTCGCCATCTGCGTGGTGTCGTTCCTCACGCTCGGGCGCTCTTTCGGCTTCGCGGCGGCGGACCGGGGGCTGGTGCGACGCGGTCCCTACGCCGTCGTCCGGCATCCC
>DASXZJ010000014.1:0-41033 GCA_036502025.1 Acidimicrobiales bacterium
GGCCGTGGCCGCCGGCCTGGCCCGCCATGTGCTCGTCTACCGGACGGTCAGCGAGGGCACGGCGCAAGGCACCGGAGGCCGCCAAGGCATCGGCGGGATGGGCGGAGGGTCGAGCGTCCCACGGTTTGGCGGCTTCATGCAGTGGTCGCTCCCCTTCGGCGCCGTGTCGGCCGCCAACTGGATCGCCATGGTCGGCCAGCGGCGGATGCACGAATTCGGGCTGACCCGGGAGCAGTTGGGCCAGATCGCCCTCAACGCCCGGCGCAACGCCGCGCTCAATCCCAATGCCATCTACCGCGAGCCCATGTCCATGGACGACTACCTGGCGGCGCGCATGATCTCAACGCCCCTCTGCCTCTTCGACTGCGATGCGCCCTGCGACGGCTCGACGGCCGTCATCGTTTCCCACCGCGACGTGGCCGATGATCTCGATCATCCCGCCGTGCACATCAACGCCGTCGGGACCGCGCTCCGGGGCCGACCCAGCTGGGATCAGTTCGACGACATGACCACCATGGCGGCCCGCGATGCCGGGGCCTCCATGTGGGAGCGCACCGACCTCAAGCCCACCGATGTCGACACCGCCCAGCTCTACGACGGCTTCTCCGTCCTCACCATCGTCTGGCTGGAAGCCCTTGGTTTCTGCGGCCGCGGTGAGAGCGGCCCGTTCATTGAGGGCGGAGGCGCGATCGCCCGCGAGGGAGTCCTCCCCCTCAATACCGCCGGCGGCCAGCTGTCAGGCGGTCGGCTGCACGGGTTCGGGCTGATTCACGAAGCCTGCGTGCAGTTGCGCGGCGAGGGTGGTGGGCGCCAGGTGATCAGGCCGGGTGGGCGCGCCCCCGAAGTGGCCGCCGTGGCCAACGGCGGTGGGCCCATTGCCGGGACCATGCTCCTGACCCGAGGGGTTCGATAGCCCGATTCCCCCGGGTCAGGTCCTCGGACCGTCCCGCCACTACCATCCACTCCATGCAACGGGCGGGGGCGGGATTTTCCTCTTGGCGCGGCGCGGCCCTGGCGACGGTCGTCGTCCTGCTCTCGGCCGCGCCGGCCGGCGCCGCCCTGGCGCCGGAAGGCACCCCGGTGGTCGCCCCGCCCGTCACCGTCCTGGTGGCCGCGCCCCTGGGCCAGGGGTCGGCGTGCACGGCCGAGCAGCCGTGCTCCTTGTTGGGGGCACAAGCCGTGGCCCGCCAGCTCGAACCCGACATGCGCTCGGACATCGACGTATCGCTCGAAGGCGGCACCTACGACCTGGCCCACCCGTTGACCTTCGGCGCGGCGGACTCGGGTCTCAACGGGTTTCAAATGACGTATTCGGCCGCGCCCGGCGCCCACCCGATCATCAGCGGGTCCTACCAGATCTCCGGCTGGCATCTGGTGGACCCGGCCAATCACATCTGGGCGGCCCCGGTCGCCGCGGGGTTCGACACCCGGCAGCTCTACGTCGACGGGCAGCGCGTGCCCCGATCCATCGGCTTGCCGGCCACGACCTACATCCAGACCCACACCGGCTTTCGCACGCTGTCCCCGGTGCTGGCCGGTTGGCGTGACGTCACCAACGTCGCCGCCGTCTTTACCGGCGGCGACGGCGCCTGGACCCAGACCTCGTGCAACATCGCCTCGGTCAGCGGCGACCTGATCACCGTGAGCCAGCCCTGCTGGTCCAACCTCCACTTCCCGGCGGATGGGCTCCAGGAGCTGGCCTGGTTCGTCGAGCCCCAGGGAGGCTTCGGCGGACTCTCCGGAGCCGCCAAGCCCTCCTATTTCGAGAACGCCTACGAGCTCCTCTCGCCCGGCCACTGGTCCCAGGACACGACCCTGCACGAGATCTTCTATGAGCCGTCACCCGGCCAGGACATGGCGACGGCAGCCGTGGTGGCGCCGGTCCTGCAGACGCTGGTGGACGTGCAGGGAACGTTGGACGCCCCGGTGCACGACCTCACCTTCGACGGGCTCCAGTTCTCCTACGCCACCTGGACCCAGCCCGACACGGCCAACGGCTTCGCCGAGATGCAGGCGGACTGGACCCTCACCGGCCCTGGCGCGGCGGCCAGCCAGGGCACGTGCGGCTATGCCACGCCGGTGGGCTCGTGCCCCTTCGCGTCGTGGACCCGCACGCCGGCGGCCGTGGTGCTCTCGGCCACCCACGACGTCACCCTCTCGGGCGACACCTTCGCCCACCTCGGTGGGGCGGGACTCGATCTGGAGTACGGGAGCCAGAACGACCTGGTCGAGGGGAACGAATTCACCGACATCTCCGCCTCGGCCATCCAGCTCGGCAGCACCGACGATCCCCTGCCCTCCGACGTCGGCGCCGGTGACACCGAGATCGACGCCTACGACACCATCGTGGACAACTACATCCACGATGTCGCCATCGAGTACCTCGGTGGGGTGGGCATCTGGGTGGGCTACGCCCAGCACGCGCTCATCTCGCACAACCAGATCGATGACGTGCCCTACACGGGCATAAGCATCGGCTGGGCCGGCTGGCACACCACGTTCCTCCAACCCGACAACGACCCCAACGTGAACGCGTACAACGTGATCAGCGACAACCTGATCTTCAACTACATGCAGACACTTGGTGACGGCGGCGCCATCTACACCAACGGGGGCCAGGCGACCGGTTGGGACGACGAGCTCGTGCTCAGTGGCAACGTCGCCTATGGGGGGACCAACACCGACTTCAGCCTGTACACCGACACCGGGTCGAAATACGTCAGCATCACCAGCAACGTCGTCTACGAGCAGCCCATCGACTCCTTCGCGTCCGGCGGCTGCCACACGGTCGGGCACATCAGGCTCTCGGGGAACTATTTCTCCCAGCTCGGCCCTCTCTATCCGTGCTTCCCCGAGGTGGACGTGGCCTCGAGCCACACCACGGCGGTCTGCAACCTGCTCACGCCGAACCAGGCCCCCACGGGTCTACTGGCCGAGGCGGGGCTCGAACCGTCGGCACGATCCCTCCTCGACGCCGCGCCGCCGTCGGTCAGCGAAGTGGGACCGGACAAGCTGCCCCTCTCGGGCGGTCAGGTCCTGGTGGGGGGCAGCGGTTTCGACCCGTCCACCTCCGTTCGCTTCGGGAGCGCTCCGGCGACCAGCGTCACCGTCCTGTCGGCCAACTACCTGCTCGCCACCGCCCCGCCGGGCGCCGGCTCGGGCGATGTCACCGTAACCACCCAGGCGGGCACCAGCCCGCCGAGCGCCGGCGACCGGGTGAGCTACCAACCCCACCCCGTGCCGTGCGTCCCTTACCTCGGGGGCAACCTCAGCTCGTCGCTGCTGCCGTAGCGGGCGCGGTGCCGGCCAGATGGTGGGCGGCTCGGGAGGCCAGAGCCACCAGCGACAGCGTCGGCCCGTAGCCGGTGGCGGTGACGAACACCGAGGAGTCGGCGATCACCACGTTGTCGAGGGCATGGAACCGCCCCCAGCGATCGACCACCGAGGTGGCCGGGTCGTCTCCCATGCGCGCCGTGCCGATGACGTGCCGGCTCTCCGGGATGGGCGTGGCGCCGGTGGCGGTGTAGGAGACACCGGGGGAGGAGGTGTGGATGGTCCACTCCGCCCCCATCTCCTCGAGCACGCCCTGGAGGATCTTGCCGTGGTGCTTGGACGCGGCCAGTTCGTGACGTCCCGGCTGATAGGTGACCCGGGCCACCGGCAGCCCGCGGGCGTCCCTGATGGACGGGCTGAGGTCGACCGTGTTGGTGGGGTAGGGCAGGTCCTCGCCTTGCATCACGAACACCCACATGTGATTGCCGAGATTCGACTCGCGCATGGCTTGGGCGTGGTGGCGGCCCCACGGCGTGTGACGCGCCTCCATGGTGAGGTGCCCTCCCCCGGCGTGCTCGACCAGGCCGCCGCGGATCCAGGGCAGGTTCGCCCCGGTGGCGGCGGCCCGCGAGGCGTCGTCCTGCACCATGGCATCGTCGTGGACGTGGGTGACCGAACGGCCCCGGTGGGGATGGAGGTTCAGCTGGGGGAAGTGGCCCACCACGATCGTCTGGAAATGGACCATCAGGTGGCGGCCGAGGGCCGGGTGCTCCAGGCCCGAGAGCAGCAACAGGCGCGGCGTCTCGATCGCGCCGCCGGCCACGATGACCAGCTTGGCGTCCATGGAGCGCTCCACCCCGTCGGGCCCGATGTAGTCGACCCCGGTGGCGCGCCGGCCCTTCGTCTTGATACGCGTCACACAGGTCTCGGCCATCAGCTCGGCCCGACCGGTGGCGAAGGCCTTGGTGAGGAGAGCGACCGGGTCACCCTTGGCGTGGATCGGGCAGCCGAAGAAGGCACAGAATCCGCAGTTGTTGCAGCCGGGGCGGCCGTCGTAGGCGACGCTGTTGGCCGCCGTCGGCGCTTCGTAGGGGTGCAGGCCGCGACGCTCGGCCGCGGCGGATGAAAGGACGGCCCCGTACATGGGTGCCCCGGGGGGCATCGGATAGGGACCCGAGCGCCAGGCGGCGAACGGGTTGGCCCCGGCCCGGCCGGCGACGCCGACGGCCCGCTCCACCTCCGCGTAGTAGGGCTCGAGTTCCTCGTAGGTGACCGGCCAGTCGTCCACGTGCGCGTCGTCCTGGGGACCGTAGGTGGAGCGCAGCCTGAAGTCCTCCTCCCGAAAGCGCGGCACCTTGCCGTCGGCGTGGACCCCTCCCCCGCCGACGGTGGTCGGGATGGAGTTCACCTCGCCGACGTGGGTGTGCTCGCCGTCGGCGACCGAGCGGCGGAAGGCGCGGGGCTCGATGAGCGGGTCGGGACCGAGGAAGTACCGGGAGACGAACTTGATCTCGTCGTTGGAGTAGTCGGCGGCCGGCCGGCTCAGGTCGTCGGGATCGAGCAGGTGGTTGCGGCCCTTCTCCATGATGACGACGGACCACCCGGCCCGGGTCAGGACCTCAGCCGCCGTCGAGCCTCCGGGGCCGGACCCGATGATCAGGGCGTCGGCCGTCACGGCCCCGACACCTGGGCGTCGCTGTAGCCCCGGGGCTGCACGTCACCGTCCCGGCCCAGATAGGCCCACCCGACACCGTCCCGGTTGCCTCCGTACTCGGGCGCGCCGTACATCCCCTCGCAGCAGTGCCCGTAGAGGAGATCGCAGAACGACTCGTCGGCCCGCAGGCGGCGGCGCTGCTCCCGGCCGTCGACCCGGGCGAAGTCCTCGCCGAGCGCGGCCAGCCCTCGGCGGTACTGCTCCTGGAGTCCCACGACCGGCCCGTTGAACTCGCGCTCGGGCATGCCCTGCGAGCCCTCGATGCGCATGCGCCAGGCCAGCTCGTCCAACCGGCTCAGCCGATGGAAGGTGGCGAAGCGGGCGTCCCCGCCGAAGCGGCCCGACGTGGGGCCACCGGCCCAGATCCGGGGAGGGTCGAAGGTGAAGGCCCCCAAGAGGATGTCGATGTAGTCGGCGACGCCGGCCTCGTCGGCTCCCGGTGCTCCCTGGTCGGAGGGGATCATCTGGGAGCACGCCGCACCAAGCGTGTGGTACTCCGACTCGGTCAGCCAGACGGGCATCGGGCCAACGTACCCCGTTTGCTGACGCTGATGTCAGGTTAGGATCGGCCTCCCGCCGCCCCGCAACCGGGCCGGCCAGCGGGAAGGATGAGCATGGCGCAGGGTGGCTACAGGGTCGGGGTGGATGTCGGCGGGACCTTCACCGACCTCATCTGCATCACCCCCGACGGTCAGGTCGTGCTGGACAAGACGCCCACGACGCCCCCGGATCAGTCGGTCGGCGTCCTGACCGGCATCACCCAACTGGCCGACGGCTTCGGCATCGACCGGGCGGCGTTCTGCGCGGCCATGGAGGCGTTCGTCCACGGCACCACGACGGCCGACAACACCATGATCGAGATGAGCGGGGCCGCCACCGGGCTGCTGGCCACCGAGGGGCATCGTGACGAGATCGAGCTGCGGCGGGACCACAAGGAGAACATCTGGGATCCCGCCTATCCCCCACCCGAACCGATCGCCCGCCGGCGCGCCCGCATCCCGATCCCCGAGCGGTGTGACTTCGAGGGCAACGTGGTGCTGGCGCTCGACGAGGAGGCCGTGCGGCGCGGCGTGCGGCGCCTGCAGAAGCTCGGCGTCGAGTCCATCGCCGTCTGCTTCCTCTTCAGCTTCGTCAACCCCGACCACGAGCGACGGGCGCGCCAGCTGATCCTCGAGGAATTCCCAGACGTGCGCCACATCTCGCTCTCGCATGAGGTGCTGCCCCGGGCGCCCGAGTTCGAACGGTCCTCGACCACGTTGGTGAATGCCTACGTCGCCCCGCGGATCTCGGCCTACGTCGACCGCCTGGTCGAGCAGCTGCGCCTGGCGGGCTTCGACGGTCAGATCGTGCTGATGCAGTCCAGTGGCGGCGTCATGCCTCCGCAATCGGTGAACAAGCGGGCCGTCTCGCTGCTCGGCTCGGGACCCACCGGCGGGGTGATGGCGGCGGCCATCGCGGCGGGCCGCAGCGGCGTGCCCGACTTCGTGGCGGCGGATATGGGTGGGACCTCCTACGACGTGTGCCTGGTGCAGGACGGGCGGCCGGCGGTGGCCACCGACTGGAACTGGCGCCACCGCTACTACATCAACCTCCCGATGGTCGACATCCACAGCGTGGGCGCCGGCGGGGGCTCCATCGCCCGCGTGCGCCAGGGCGCGCTGCTGGTCGGTCCGGACTCGGCCGGGTCGTATCCAGGGCCGGTCTGTTATGGCCGCGGGGGCGAACGAGCGACGGTGACCGACAGCGACGCCGCGCTGGGCTACCTCCCGACCAAGGGCTTCGCCGGGGGACGCATGGAGCTGGACGTGGAGGCCGGCCGGGCCGCCATTGCCCGGGACGTGGCCGAACCGATGGGTCTGGGGGTCGACGACGCGGCGTGGGCCATCCAGCGCATCGTCAACTCCAACATGGCCAACGCGGTGCGCAAGGTCCTCTCACAGCACGGGGCCGATCCCCGCAGGCTGTCGCTGATCGCCTACGGCGGCGGCGGCCCGGTGCACGCGTGGGCGCAGGCCCGCGAGCTCGGTATCAACCGGGTGCTGGTGCCCAAGGCGTCACCGGCCTTCTCCGCGCTCGGCTTGCTGGTCTCCGACTACGTGGTCGACCTCATGCGGGCCTACGTGGTCAAGCTCTCCGACATCGACCTCGCCCGGGTGCGGGCCCTGGCGGCCGAGTTGCGGGCGGAGGCGGAGGCGGAGCTGGCGCCCGCCCGCCTGGGTGAGGGCACGGTGCAGGCCGACCTGTTTGCCCAGATGTGTTACCACGGGCAGAACTTCGACATGTCGGTGCCGTTACCCGAGGGTGAGTCGCTGTCCGAGGACCATCTGCTCGATCTGGCCGACCGCTTCCACCATCAGCACGAGGCCAGCCGGGGCTTCGCCTTCCCGACGCAGCAGCCGTTGGTGCGCGGGATCAGGTTGGTGCATCGAGGCGCCACGCCCAAGCCGCCGGTGCTGGCCAAGATGGGGACGGTCCGGGTGGCGGCGGAGGCCCGCACGGGGTCTCGTCGGGTGCACTTCGGGGCGGGGTTTGCCGACGTGGCGACCTACGACGGCGCGGTGCTGGGGTCGGGCGCGGTGGTGGAGGGCCCAGCGCTGATTGAGGAGCCCTTCACGGTGGTCGTGCTGGCCCCCGGCGACGTGGCCCGCCTGGACGAGCACGGGAACTACGACATCGCTATCGCTCCCTGACGGACGGGGTCGGGCGGCGGCGTGCCGCCGATTTGAAGAGCTGCTCCAGCGGCTGGGAATCTGTGCGACATGAGCAGTGCGGCGGCACCGGACACCGTGGCCGAGGCCCTGGCGGCACACCTGGTCAGAAACGGCCTGCCTCCTGACGGCGGCGCGTCCGAGCGGTTCGCCGTGGTGCGGCTGGGCCGGCTGCCCTACCCGATACCGAACACGTCGGCCCGCCGGCGCGCCGTGAAACTTCACGACCTCAACCATCTCGTCACCGGCTACGGCACCGACCTGGCGGGCGAGTCGGAGATCAGCGCCTGGGAATTGGCCAGTGGGGGATGCCAGCGTTACGTGGCGGCGTGGGCTCTTGATCTCAGCGGCCTCTTGATGGGACTGATCGCCTTTCCCCGCCGGACCGTGCGGGCCTTTCAGGCCGGCCACGTGGCCCACAACCTCTACGGGTATCCCTACGCCGGACTGCTGGACCGGCCGATGCCCGATGTGATGGACCGGGTGCAGCATGCGGGCGGCCGCCGATCGGCTCGGCTGCCGGCACCCGTCCTGCTGGCTGGCTGCGTGGTGGCGGCCGTTCCCACGTCGTTGCTCTTCGGCCTGGCCTGGATCGTGGCCACTCCTCTGTGGTGGGCCAGCAAGCGCAAGCCCCGACTGGGCACGACTTAGCGGGGCAGGCCGAGGATGCGCCCGCCGATGATGTCGCGCTGCACCTCGGAGGTGCCGCCGGCGATGCTGGCCGCCCGGCTCCAAAGCCACTGACGGGCCCACGGGCCCGAGAGCGAGGACGCCGCATCCCGGCCGGTGACCGCCATACCGGTCTCGGAGAGGTGCTGGGTCATGGTGGTCCACATCAGCTTCACCCAGCTGGATTCGGGGCCGGGCTCCTCCCCCCGACCCAGACGGGTGAGCGTGCGCAGGTTGTGCAGCCGCAGCACTCCGAGATCGATGTAGGACTGCGCCAGCGCATCGGCCACCATCGGGTCGTCCAAGGATCCGTTGGCCATAGCCTCGTCGTAGAGGCGCGCCAGGTAGGTCTCGTGCACTACCTGCTCCTTGAAGGGAAAGTTGGTGCCGCGCTCATGGGCCAGGGTCGAACCGGCCACCGTCCAGCCGTGCCCCTCGACGCCGACCAACTGATCGGAAGGCACGAAGACCTCGGTCAGGAACACCTCGTTGAACTCGGCGTCGCCGGTCAACTGCACCAGGGGGCGGATCTCCACGCCGGGGGCGGACATGTCCACGACCAGGGCGGTGATCCCCTGCTGACGGGTGGGGGCGTCCCCGTCGGTGCGGGCCAGGCAGAGACCCCAGGTGGCGAACTGCGCGTACGAGGTCCAGACCTTGCGTCCCGTCACCAGGTAGCCCCCCTCGATCGGGACGGCCCGGGTCGAGAGCGAGGCCAGGTCGCTGCCGGCGTCGGGCTCGCTGAAGAGCTGGCACCAGATCTCCTCGGCCGAGAGGATGGGAGGGAGGTAGCGCCGCCGCTGCTCGTCGTCACCGTGGGCCAGCAACGTCGGGCCGACCAGGTTGATGCCGACCCGGTTCACGGGCTGGGGTGCCTGCGCGCGCGCGTACTCGGACTGGTAGAGCGCGACCTGGACCGGGGTGGCACTGCGGCCGCCGTACTCCTCGGGCCAGTGCACGCCGACCCAACGGTCCGCCGCCAACGTGGCCTGCCAGGTCCGGCCCCATGCCACCTCGTCGGCCAGGTTCACGAAGGCGGGTGGCCGGCGCAGGTGGGTCCCCAACCACTCCCGGAACGAGGCGGCGAACGCCTCGTCCTCGGGCTTCAGTGCGAGGTCCACCGCGCCCCCGACGCGTACTGTGACATCGGCGTCACGTTAGTGGGACCAGCAGTAGGGTGCCCTCCTGTGACGGCCCGCCTACGCGCCACCTGGGTGCCGCGGGCGGCCCGGCGCTACCGCCGGCCGGGAGGCCCCTGGGATGTCACCAACCTGGACGCGCTGATGGCCGCCGGGGGCGGCGAGGTGGTCGACGGCGACGCCCGGGTGACGGCAGGCGCCATGGATGACCTGGTCGCCCGGGTGGCCGGCGGATTGGCGTCCCGGGGGGTCCGCCCGGGGGCGGCGGTCGCCTGGCAACTCCCCAACAGCCTGGCCGGGGCCGTGCTGACGCGGGCCTGCTGGCGGATCGGAGCGGTGGCCGCACCGCTGCTGCACAGCTTCGGCCCGTCCGAGGTGGCCGGGGCACTGGGCGCGGTCGACCCGGCGCTGATCGTCGAAGTGGGCGCCGACGCCATGTCGGAGCCGTCGGCCCTGGTCGAGCTTCTCGGCGGGTCACCGGTACGGGCCGGCACGGTGACCGTTCGCCCCTCCGACGTAGCGCTGGCGTTGTTCACCTCGGGATCGACGGGCACCCCGAAGGCGGTCCTGCACACGCACCGTGGCCTCAGTTGGAAGGCCTCACTCATGGCGAGGGTCCACGGGCTGGACCGCCGGGACGCCGTCCTGATGCCGGCACCCATGGCGCACATCTCGGGTCTGCTCAACGGCATCCTGGTCCCGGGGGCGGCCGGTCTCAAGGCGGTGCTGGTCCGCCGTTTCGACCCCGAAGGCGCGCTCGCGCTGGTGGCCCGGGAGCGGATCAGCTTCCTGGCCGGCCCACCCACCTTCTTCGTCGCCATGGCCGCAGCCCTCCGACCCGGCGACGACGGCGCCGGGTCGTCCATCCGGTTGATCTCGAGCGGCGGGGCGTCCGTCACGCCGGCCTTCGTCGAGGACACGGCTCGGACGTTCTCCTGCCGGGTGAAGCGTACCTACGGATCCACCGAGGCCCCCACGGTGACCACCAGCACCAATGACGACGCGTTCGAAAAGGCGCGGGACACCGACGGTCGCGCCGTCGGCGAGGCCGAACTTCAGGTCGTCGATCCCGAGACCGGGGCGGTCCAGGAGCCCGGGCAGCCGGGCGAGCTCCGGGTCAGAGCCCCCGAGCTCTTCGCCGGGTACACCGATCGGGCACAGACCGAGGCCGTCATTGCCCCCGGTGGATGGTTCCGCACCGGCGATCTGGCGACGGTCGACTCGGGCGGGTGGCTGTGCATAGTGGGCCGACTCAAGGACGTCATCATCCGCGGTGGTGAGAACATCTCCGCTTCCGAGGTGGAGGGGGCCCTCGAAGCACATCCATCGGTTCGCCAAGCCGTCGTGGTCGGGTTCCCCGATCCGCTGATGGGCGAGCGGGTCGCCGCCTTCGTGGTGGCCAATGCGCCCTTTGACCTGGCGGAGTGCCAGCGCTGGTTCGCCGAACGGGGAACGGCCCGGTTCAAGGTGCCCGAGCGGGTCGAACGACTGGACCAGCTCCCTCTGCTCGGCTCGGGGAAGCCGGATCGCTCCGCACTGCAGCGCCGGGCGGCGCAGTCCTAGACGCCGGCGCCAAGCCTCGGCGGGCCGTGCTCAGTGGGCGGTCCCACAGAGCCGGTTCGGGTAGGTGGGCGTCATGACCTCCGTCACCTGGACGCCGGTCGGGGGGACCTGCCCGTCATTGGTCGACGCCGCGCCAGTCCAGGTCACCGTGGCGCCCTTGGCGATGGTGCCGCCCCTGATGGCCACCCTGGTCGGCGCGCTGGTGGACAAGTCGGCGTAGGTCACGACCCACTCGAGCACCACGTGGTGGAGTGCCACGGACGCGTGATTCGTCACCTGGCCGGCCGCCGCCACGTGGTAGTCGCCGTGGGCGTCCTGCGTCGACCGGTAGAGCGTCGGTGTGGTGACCACCCCTGCTTGGCAGGAGGTTGACGCAGCGGCAGACGCGGCGCTCGCCGGAGGCGTCGACTTCTTCGGGGACCCCTTCGCCGCGATGGCGATCACCACGAGGGCGACGACCAGGACCGCGGCCACGCCCACCACGCGGCTGCGGCGGGAGAGTCGGTTCGGCTTGGAGTAGAGCCCGGGCGCCTTGGCCGCCAGCAGTTCAGTGTCGATTTCGGGGGCCGCGGCCAGGCGCTGATCGGCGATGGCCCCGAAGGGGGCGGCATGGCCACCGCTGGTCCGCATGGTGTTGAGGCACCGCGGGCACTGGAAGCGGCGACGCTTGACCGTCAGGAAGGAGTGGTCGCAGGCATCGCAGTGGATGCAGGCGATGATCTTGCCGCAGCTCGAGCACGTCGCCAACGCTTCCGCGGGATCTACCTGTTGGTTGCCGCGGCAGTCCGGGCACGTGAGCGGCACACCGACCGCGGACTTAGGGCTCCGACTGGCGCTGGGGCCGGGTGCGGGCCCGGTCGTCGGCGCAGATGGGAGTGGACCGTTGGGGGCATCGGGCGGCGCCGCCGCCGCCGAGCCGCCTCTCGATCGTCGGCTCACGCCCACCCCGCCCGGAACAGCCGCCCTGGTCCCCCGGCGAAGGCCCCGGGCCCCTGCGGCCGCGGCGGTGAGTGAAATTGCACCGGCTCAGTGTAGGCGAGCGTTCCGGGCCTATTTCTCCACCTAAAGGAGGATTTTGCGCGCCCTTGGAACAGTTGTTGCAGGAGGGGCTACCGGAGACCGGCGGCTTTCCTTCGCCGGGTCCGCAGGTACCACCACCGCCCGATGAGGGCCCCCACGGTGGCCGCGACGATCGAGCCCACCTCAATGCCGACCAATCCGGCCACGGTGTGGGCATGGACGCCCTTGGAGAGCACCAGGCGCCGGATGACGTCGGCGAACAGGATCACCGTCGCCGTGAGCAATCCCAGCGCGGCACCTTGGTAGAACGCCCCCTTGGGCGTGCGCCGGTGACGGCCCGCCACGGCGCCACCGATCACGAATCCCAAACCGGCCAAGATGAGCGGCGCGGACCACCCGCTCTCCTTCTGGTCATGCAGGATGAGGCTGGCGAAGATCGTCGGGCCGCCGACCACGTAGCTGATGAGCAGGCCGTCGCTGAGTGACCGCCAGTGCAGCCGTTGCGGCGACCCCGGGGCAGCCGTGGCAGAAAGTGTCGGCGCCGGGTCCATGCGGCCGATGCTACCTGGATCGTCCGTGGAGGTCCGATGTCCGAGCATCGAGGAGACGGACGCCAGGGACACATCCAGCGGGCCAGCCGTGGAACGACGAGGCTGCGTTTCCGGCGTTCACTTGGCCAGCGTCCACTCGAGCCCGGTGGTGCCGATGAGCGGCTGGTCGACGCTCGCCGGGCCGGTCAGCTGCCAGCCCGGCGCCGAGATCTCCACCTTGAGCCCGGTTGGGACCAGTCTGGGCTGCGGGACGAACCGCAACCGGAGATGGCCGTTGACCACCGCATGATGGATCACCGTGCCAAACGACACGGACTTGGATTGCTGGGGTAGGACGGACAGTTGGCTCTGCGCCAGCTCCAAGCCGGATTCGGTGATGGTGCTCGGCGCCACCGATCCCCTTGGCAACCAGGCCAGGATCCTGGTGACGTACTGCCCGGGGACGAACGAGTTGATGCCATCGGGGCCGGTTTGGAACGTGGGACCCAGCCCGGCGGGCGTATCGTTGGTCACGGTCACCGTCGTGTTCACCACGGCGTCGCCGGTCGGGGTGATCTGCACGTGGGCGTCGATGGAGTCCTCGACGTAGTAGTCCAACTTGGTGGCAGTCGAGTTCTCGACGGCGACATGGAAGGTCCGGTTGGCCTCGGTGGCGTCCAGGGAGCCGGAAGCCCCCAGCCTGGTCAGGGACGACTCCAGCTTCGGCACCTCATCCCAGACGATGATGTGGCGCCCCGAGATGTCGTTGGCCACGACATGGGCCAGTGACGAGAGATCGATGTGTTCGGTTTTCATGAGGTCCACGACGGCCGTCGCCGTCGCCGCGATGTTGTCGTGCCGGTCCTGTTGTGCCGGGCCCGGTGGGTACTGGATGTACTGGTCGTGCAGGAGGACCTGGGCGACGTCGGCCCCGCTGATCAGTCCAGGGATGGTGGGGACGGCGACGGGACCGGAGAGGTCCAACAGGCTGGCCAGGGCCGGCACGTCGACCGCGACAACGCCGTTGAGCTGCATCCCCTTGACCTGGGCGAACATCGCCTGCATCACCGCCGCACTGAAGGGATAGTCGGCCGTCGCGTTCACCGACTGCCAGAGCTGCCTCGGGTCGTAGCCGCCGAAGACCAGATTCGTGGCGGACGAAATGGGCACGCTGACCGCCTGCGTCGGCTGGATGGGATCCACGGAGCCGACGGTCGTCAGGCTGTACGTCCCGTTGTCGGTGTGCATCACGGCCAGGGACAGCACGGCTCCCTGGTCCCGCATCTCCGCGTTGTTCTCGCCCGCGATGAGGTAGTTGCGCGGGCCATCGGACCCGAGGAAGGGCAGCGCATAGGAAATGGCCACGTTGCCGCGGTCGAGAATCGTGTTGATCTTCTTCACCTGGGCGTCGAAGTCCCGGCGGGCATTCCCGAGGCTGCCGAAGAGATCGCCCACCGGACGGTTGAGTGGTTTCATGATTGACCGGGCCTGCTCCACGGAATGCTGCAGCGATGTCAGTGCACCGAGCGAGATCGTCGTCCCCGAACTCTGGGCGACCAGCGCGTTGACATGCTCAAGGAGGTTCGACCCCGTGGTGGCGGTCAGGCCGGCGTCGCTGACCAGGGTCAGGAGGCCGTTGCGTTGGTCGCTCAGGTAGGGCAGAGCCCCCAGGATCTTCATGCTCCACGACGAATGGAGCGTGGCGGAGGCCGAGGTGACGTCCTGTGAGACGCTCGCCAAGTCGGTTGCCAACGCACCTCGACCCGCGCTGGAAAGGAACGCCTGCTGGTTGGCCAGGTCACGATCGATGATGAAACGAGCGGCATCGATGGACCGCCGGGCCGAGTCAAGTGAGCGGTAGGCGAAGAACCCCAGCACCACGAGGGCCAGGATCACGACCCCCACCAGGAGGCCCACCAGCGCGACAACCCGCCGCCGTCGGGTCCGGTTGCGCCTCTGGCGGGGCTTGTGCAGGTGGCCCTGCCGGGCCACGTAGTGACGGTAGAAGTGCCGAGGCCCGTAGCGAAGGCCGTGAAGGCCGTGCTGCTGGCGGTGTCGGTAGGCGGGCACTGGTCAGCGACGCATCAGCCTGGAGCGCCGGCGGCGGCGAGTGGCGGCCGGGCCGGCCCGTGGGTCACCCCGAGGGTCAGGCGGTCCAATCCGGGAAAGCCGGCTCGCTCAGTCCGTGCGCTGCGCCTGGAGAGCGTCAACCGACTTTCCGTTGCGCCCCGCCCGGGTGGACGGGGTCGGGACCCCATAGGCGTAGTGATAGTAGGAACCGGTGTCGGACTCCGAAGCCCGGTTCAGCACCACGCCGGACACCGATGCCTCCACCCGGCCGAGCAGCTCCAACGCTCTGGTGACCTGACTGCGGGTCGAGATGCCGACCGAGGTCACCAGGACGACGCTGTCGACCCGGCCGGCCAGCACGGCCGCATCGGTCACCGGGAGCACGGGAGGGCTGTCGATGAGGACGATGTCGCTCTGCTCGCCCAGTTGGGCCAGCAGGTCGGCCGCCCGGGTGCCCGAGAGCAACTCGGAGGGATTCGGAGGGATCTGTCCCGAGGCCAGCACCTGGAGGCGCTCCAGGCCAGGGACGGGCTGGAGCGCCTCCTCGAGCGTGGCTTCGCCGAGCAGGACCGAAGTGAAACCGACCTGGTTGGAGAGGTTGAAGAAACCGTGGAGACGCGGGCGCCGGAGGTCGCAGCACACCACCGACACGCGGTGGCCTGCCTGCGCCATGACGACAGCCAGGTTGACCATGGTCGTGGTCTTGCCCTCGGCGGCGCTCGGGCTGGTGAACTGGACGGTCTTGATGGCCCGGTCCAGACCTAGGAATTGGATCGACGTGCGCAAGCCGCGATACGCCTCGGCCGGGATCGACTTCGGAGAGGACCAACTCACCAGGTACTGGGCCTGGTCGTCTCGCCAGTCGACGATTTCAGGGACCACGCCCACCACGGGCAGGCCGCCGGACACGCGCTCGAGGTCGTTCCTGGTCCGGATCCCGTCATCGAAGAACTCGAGGGCCACGGCCAACCCGAGACCAATCGCCAGGCCCAACACGCCGGCCAAAATGGCGTACTCGACCTTCTTGGGCTTGACCGGGGAGGTGGGTACGGTGGCCGGGGTGACGACCTGCCCGCCGCCCGTGCTGAGCGACTCGGCGAATTGGTAACTGGTCTTCTGGTCCTCAAGTACCGATACCCGCTCCTGCAGGTTCGTCAGGTTGGCGGCGACGGGGCTGCCGGTCGGCAGGCCAGCCACATTGATTCCGGCCGAGTCCTGGCTGATCTGCGCGTTCAACGCGTTGATGTTGGTCTGGACCACCTGGGCCGCGCTGGTGAGCTGACTGATCGCCTGGGACTGCTCGACGTGAATGTACGCGTTGGCATAGGCGTTGGCCGCCTGGGCCGCCAGCTTGGCATTGGTCGATTGCACCGAGACCGTGACCACATCGGTGATGCCGACCTGGGCCACGGCCACGTCCGGGGCATTGGGGATCGAACGCTTCACGTAGTTGCTCACGGACTGGCTCTCGATGATCTGGGTGCTGGTCGGCACGTCGACGCCCACCGTGATGTTCGAATTGCTCGCCTCGAGCAGAGTGGTCGAGAGCTGCGGCGTGATGAGCAGCTGCGCCGTCCCCTGGTAGACGGGTGTGCTGATCTCCCCGTAGCCAATGGCGACGGCGAGGAAGACCAGGGTCGTGAGGATGATGATCCAACGACGGCGTCGGAGTATCTGGAGGTACTCGCGCAGACCTGATCGAGATTGATCGTCGATGACGTCCATGGGCTGTGACTCTAGCGGACCACAGAAGACGGACTTTTGTCGCCCCACCTGCCCGTTGACCGCTGATCAGCCGCTGAGGTGCCCCGGAATGGGGCGGCCGGACTGACGAGCATGGCCGGCCACTCGGAAGAGGACGACGTAGCTCAAGAGGCCGTAGACGGCCAGCGCCACGGCGGTGCTCACGACGAAGCCGTGCGTGCCCCAGAGGGCCGCTCCCACCAGCCCGGGCACGAAAACGAGGGGAACGATGACGAGGGACAACTCGAGAACCTCAGGCGCGGCCCGTAAGGCCCGGAGGCCGGCCTTGGCGGTGCCCGCCAGCGCGCTGAATGCGAAGCCGAGACCGATGAAGCCGTGGCGCCTGCGATCAGCTCCGCCTACCCCGATCGGCTCATCGCCGGGAGAAAGAGGGGCCGTACGGCAGATTGCTAGGGTTGAGCAGGATCGGCCTGGTGACACCCTTGAAGCCGCGTGGAGGAGTGACGTTGACGAATAGCTGGCGCCAGTTGTCCCATAACGCTCGCCGTGTGGTCCAGACTCCCGGTGCCTTCTCGAACTGGATGACGGTGCTGGCCGACATGGCCCGCGAGCAGATCGGGCGGGGTCCCAAAACGCTGAGCTTCGCCACGCGGGCCGGCCTGCGCATCGACTGCCCCAATCAACCTGGCGCCCGCGTGCCCATCTACGAGATCTTCGCCGAGGACTGTTACCGGTTGGAATGGTTCCTCGGCCCCCTGGCCACGCGCCCCATTCAGGTGATGGACATCGGAGGTCAGGTCGGGACATTCTCCTGCTGGCTGGCGCACATGCAGCCGCAGGCGACCATCACCAGTTACGAGCCGTCACCCACCACGGCTGGCTTCCTGCGTAAGAACGTGGAGCAGAACCATTTCGACGGGCGCATCACGGTGGTCGAAAGTGCCCTGGCCGCGACCACCGGTTTCGCCGAGTTCGAGGACAACGGTGCCGGGAGCGGAACCAACGGTCTCGTCTCCGCTGGCCATTCGGCCGGAAGCCGCCCTCCCATCAAGGTCAAGACGGTGGCGTTCGACGAGGCCGTGGCGGCGATGACGGCACCGATCGAAGTCGTGAAGATCGACTGCGAGGGAGGCGAGTACGACCTGGTACTCAACTCCTCGCCCAGCAGCTGGTCCTCCGTGCAGCGCGTCGTCCTCGAATACCACCCGGTACCGGGGCAATCGTGGGGGGAACTGCGCGGCTGGTTCGACCAGAACGGGCTGCGCGTCGAAGACGAAGTTTCGGCCGACGGCTACGGGACGGTCTGGCTGTCCCGAGAGCCGTTGGCTCCCGTTTCCGGCTGAACGACGGTGCCGCGACTTCCAGCGCCGTTGCGGCCGTTGTATCCCTACCTCAAGCCGGCCTATGTGCGGGCGACGGGTTACCTGGCTCCCGCCGCCGTCCAGCTCAGCCGCTTGAGTGGGCACTACCTCCCCACCGGCGTGGCCTACTCGATGGAAGAAGCCACCTCCTCGGGTGGGCGTTGCGTCGAGGCGAGAGCCGCGGAGACGATCATCCGCCCGGCCTTCTTGGGCCATCCTCAGGATCTGCCGCCTCTCGAACCGGCCGGCGACACCACGGTGCCGCGTGTTGCCGTCGCCGAGCTCCCCGCCGGCCGAGTGCTCGGTCGTCACCACGCGGTGATCACGCGCTCGGGCGACTTGGTGCAGGAGGTCAGCCACTATTTCGGGACCAACCGTCCCAGCGAGCATCCGGTGTTCATGAGCCCGTTCCCCGGTGCCCCCCACGAAGTCGCCGGAAGGCTCGGCGTTCTTGCGTCGCGGGGCGACCGCAACTACTACCACTTCCTCATCGATGTCGTGCCACGGCTGGGCGTTCTCGAACAAACCCCTCAGATTGAACGTCCCGACCGTTGGTACGTGCCCTCGCAAACCGCCTTTCAGCGCGAGCTTCTGGACATGTTGGGCATTGACCAGAGCAGCCGTATCGACAGCGACGAGGTCACGCACGTTCGGGCAGAGTGCCTGGTGGTGCCCGGTCTGCCGTCCCTCATCGAGGAGAAGAACCCACCTTGGGTGGTCGAATTCCTGCGCCGGCGCCTGTTGCCGGACGACATTCCACCCGCCGACAAGCGACGACCGGTCTACATCACGCGCAGCGCGGGAGCCAACAACCGAGAGGTCGTCAACGAACCGGCACTGCTCAACCTTTTGACGGCCAGGGGATTCGACGTCATCGATCCGGGCCGCATGCTGGTGAAGGAACAGATCCGCGCCTTTGCCTCCGCCTCGACCATCGTCTCGCCACACGGAGCCGCCTTGGCCAATCTGGTCTTTGCCAGTCCCGGATCCACGGTGATCGAACTGTTCCCTCCCGGCTGCGTGCTCCCGGACTACTGGAAGCTCGCCAGCAGTGTTCCCGGTCTGGCGTATCGGTACCTCTCGGCCTGGCCGCAGTTCTCAAGACGCAACCGGCCCACGGCCATCGTCTCTGACATCGACGTCGACCTGGGCGCACTCGCCGCGATGTTGGACGAGCTCTCGTCCTAGCGCGGGGCGAAGGTGAGCGACGGCCAGCTGTCGACAACCTTCGGGCTCCAGTGGTTGCGAGCGCGAAAGTTGGCGGCCGCGTTGCACGACCGGCCGCATCGCAGAGCCCTCCGTCTCGGGGTCCTCCCCGGGATTGACCACCGCCCAGCACTCCGTGACACGGCGTTCGACCTCATCGTCGACGTGGGTGGAAATCGAGGTCAGTTCCTTCTCACCGCGGCCAGCCTGTGCCCCCAAGCGACCATCTTCTGCTACGAGCCCCTCGAGGGCCCATTCGCCCTCCTCCAGCAGGTGGCGGCGGCCTATCGAGGGCGGGTGCGCTGCTTCCAGGTGGCTCTGGCCGACTTCAGTGACGAGGCGACCTTCTACGTCTCACGGGATGACGACAATTCCTCGCTGCTCAGACCCGCCGCCGCGCAGTTGGAGCGTTCGAGCGGCAGCGAGCCGTCGGCCACCATACGAGTCACGGTGGATCGGCTCGATGCCCGATCCGAACTGGCCGCTTACCTGCCCCAGCAGTCCCTGCTCAAGGTCGATGTGCAGGGCATGGAACTCGGAGTGCTGAAAGGGGCGGGGCGTCTCCTCGGCTCGTTCGCCGCGGTGTACGTCGAGTGCTCGTTCGTCGAGCTCTATGACGGCCAACCGCTGATCGGCGAAATCAGCAGCTACCTGGAGGCTCACGGCCATCGCCTGGTCGAACGCCACAACCTGGTCCTCTGGAAGGGCCGGCCCATGCAGGTCGACTTGCTCTTCCGCCGAACGGCGGAGTGAAGGGGTCGGTCGGGCTTAGTCGGTGGACCCCGACACGCCCGCGGAAGCCGCGGTAAGCGCCGGCCGCGGCGACGCGAAGGTTCGTCCGCTGACCCGGGCGGCCGCCCGGGTCACGGCCGGGAAGGTTGTGGCCAACACGAAAGGGAACCAGAAGTATCGATCGAACATCGTCGGCGCCTGCATGGAGAACACGAGGACGGCAACTGCACCGCCGAAGATCATGTCGACGTAGGCATTGCGCACCCCACGCCTCATGAGTCTGCGCAACCCAACGCCGATGCAGATCAATTCGCCCACCAGGAAGAACAAGCCGCCCTGGTACCAACCCATCAGGATCAGGTTGTGGGTCGGATATTGCACATCCACATTCCGGTCCAGGTAGACGAGGCTCGACTCCACATCGAGCCCGTGGCCGAAGATCGGGCTGGCGACCACCCCGTCCCAGGCCGCCTTTATGGTCCCGATCCGCGGGGTGACACTGTTCCCACCGCCACTCTCGGGGCCGGTGGCCGCCTGGAACCGCGCGATCGGGTTCAGGCTCTTTCCCCCGGTGCCGTTCCCTTGGAGGGCAGTCCCGCCTATGTAGATCCCGACCAGCACCACTCCAACGGCGATCAGCTTGCCGACGTTGACCCCGCGGCGAGCCAGGAGAACGAAGCACCCGATCAGCCCGCACAGCATGCCCGACACGCTTCCGGAGAAGATGAGGCCGATGGCGATGAGGGCGATGCAGGCGACGCGCCACCACGCCCGGCCGCCTCCGAGGTGAAGGGCAAGGCCCACGGCGATGACCAGGCCGAGGGCCAGGAACGAGCCCGTGTCGTCGGGGTGGTGCGTCAGACCGAACGAGCGTCCGTTGACGAGGCCGCCCCATGAAATCAGAACGTGGGCCTTGAGCTGCAGGATCGCCACCAGGCCCGAGGCGGAGCACCCGAATACGTACGCCGTCAGGGCGTACTTCAACCAGCGTTCGTCACTGAGCAGGTGGCGGATGGTCCACTGCCACACCGTCAGGACGAAGATCATCCGGGCCACCACGGTGATGCTCGAAATGGGCGAAATCGCGAAGTACGAAGCCGTCAGGCCCCCGACCACGACGAAGAGTGTTCCCAGGTGCCAGACCGGAGTGGGCGCAATCTTCTTGCGCCTGACGCTGGCCCCGAGGAAGATCGCCGAAATGAAGAAGCAGACGTCGCTGAGAGTGAGCCCGGTGTTCGTCGTGGCCGTCTGGTGACCGGCGACCCGGAAGGTCAGCATCGGCATGAGGAACGCCCCGGCGATGAGGAATTTCCGGGCGGTGTCCACCATGATGTCGCTGCCCGGTCGACGTCGCACGAGGAGAGGCTACAGGGTCATCCGAACGCCGACGAAGTCGCGGGACACGCTCTACTTCGGGTCGACCGCCCTATCCCTGGGATCGGAGCCGCGGCTCGGGGCAGGTGAGGATGGCCTGGTCCGCCACGTCGCGGTAGGCGATGGCCCCGGCCCCCACCACCGACTCCCGCCCGACGGTCACGCCGCGCAGGACCATTGCCCCGGTGGCCACCCAGCACCCGCGCCGCAGGAGAATCGGCCCGTTGTCGTAGCCGAACCGGGGATCGTCATGGTGATGACTCCCCGTCACCACGGATGCTCGCTGGCTGATGCAGACATCGTCCTCAATGACGATCTCGACCAGTGAGTGGAGCCACGCAAACTCACCGACCCACACGTTGCTGCCGATGGTCAGATTCCAGGGCCAGTGGATGCGGACCCCATGACGGATCAGACACCCCCCGCCGACGCGCGCCCCGAACGTGCGCAGGAGCGGTGGGCGCAGCGAGGCGGGGAACCACCATCGATCAAACAGGAGGTTCTGAGCCACGAACCAAGCCACCCGCCAGGGCAGGGTGCGTCCAGCTCGATAGTCGCCGGTAGTGAAATCCGCCAGTCGACGGCCGACCGCAGCTGTTTCGGGATCTCGACGGTCGTCACTATCCATCGGAAGGTCGCTCGCTCCTGGACGCAGAGGTGAGGTCACACAGTAGCGGGCCGTTCCCGGTTGAGGCGGCGACGCGTCAGGTGATGCGAGTCGCACAGACCTCAGTTGAGGGACAAAGGTCGATTCGAGGCAGGTGGACCCCCCAATAGGAGCCGTCTACTCTCGCGCCATGCCCGCGACCAGATGGCAGCGCCGCCGACTCTTTATCAAGGTCAATACGCCGTGGCGTCGCCTGCTTCGAAACCGGACGGTGCATCGTCACGTCCAAGGCGTGGAGCTCTACATGCCATGGGCGCACCTGCTACCCGACTTCGCCCAAAACCGTTCGTGGTATGGCCAGAACCTCGTGGCCCTCGCGGTTGGACTCGAGGCGAGGGCCCAGTCCTCGAGCGAGCCCATGACGGTCATGGACATCGGGGCCAACATCGGGGACTCCGCGGCCCAGATCATCGCGTCGACCAACGCCCGGGTTCTCTGCATCGAAGGCGACCCCTACTGGGCTGCCTATCTCCGCAAGAACCTCGCTGACAACCCGTGCGCCACGATCGAGGAGGTATTCCTCATCCCGGCGGAGGGCGAGTGGGCCGCGGCGACACCAATCCGAACGCAGGGCACGACCCGATTCACCCAGGATGCCGGCACAGCAGGAGCGCTGCCTGCACTCTCGGCGCGGGCATTGCGAGAGAAGTACCCCGACTTCGCCCACCTGCGGCTGATCAAAAGCGATACCGACGGTCTCGACCCGGTGCTGGTGCCGGCGGTCGCGGAGGCCTGGCGCGACGTAGGCCCGGTGTTGTTCTTCGAGTTCGACCCGATCCTGGCCCGGGCGGCCGACAACGACCAGCCCAACGCGCTGTGGGACGAACTGATCCGGCTCGGCTACTCCCGTCTCGCCATATGGGACAACACGGGGGACAAGCTCGGACAGCTCGATATCACCGACGCCGCCCGCCTGGCCGCCATCCTCGAACCACGTCCGCGTCACCTCGGCTACGACTTCTGGGACGTCGCCGCGTGCCGCGCCGATGACACCGCGGCCCTCGAGGTGTTCGACGAACTCATGCCCGAGCCCTACTCCGAGAAGGGAACCTGGCGGTAGCTCAGCGCCAAGGCACCCCCCTAACCGGGCCCGGGTCAAACGCGCCATCGTCTACGGTCGCGCCCGTGCCCACGCGCGTGGTGATCGATGGCCTCCCCATCACCGGTATGAGCCTCGGCATCGTCGTCGAGCACCTACTCGAGGGGTGGCACAGTCTCGAGAGCGGCGACGAGTTGCATCTGGTCATCGGGCCAGGCGCACAGATCAGCATCCCGCCGTCGGTGACGGTCCACCAAGTGGACTTCGGGCCACGGCCTTTTGTCAGCCGCCTACGCGCCCAATCGGTTGACGTGCCACGGGTCTGCCGAGCCGTAGAGGCGGACGTGATGCTCGGCGTGCTCCCGACCACCACCGTCAGCCCTCTCCCCTGCCCGCGAACGATGATCGCCTACGACGTGCGGCACGAGTTGCGCCCTGAGCAGTTCTCAGCGTGGACACGGTGGTCGAAGAAGATCAGCTACGACATTGGTTTCTACGAGGCGGACGGCATCTCCTGCATCTCCGAACGCACCAGGCAGGACCTGATGGCGACGCACCCGCGACTCCGCAACCGCTTGGTCCGGGTGGCCCATCTGGGTGCCGATCACGTTGACAGCTGGCCCGTCCGCCGGCCGGCCCGGGGCTACGCCATCGCGTTCGGGCAGTACGGCAACAAGAACGTGGATCTCGTCGTCGACGCGTGGTCGCGGCTGCACGCCGACGGCGAGGACCTCCCGCTCGCCCTGGTGGGGCTCTCCGAGACGGCCCGCGCCACCGTGCAGGCAAAGGTCGACCGCGCCGGATTGACCGGGTTCGTCGAGGTGCTGCCCTGGCTCCCGATCGAGTCATTCCAGGAGCGATTCGCCTCCGCCAGCCTGGTGGTCTTCCCCTCGGACTTCGAAGGCTTCGGGCTCCCGGCCGCCGAGGCCATGCGGCTCGGGATTCCGCTCGTCATCACGCCTGACCCGGCACTCCTCGAAGTGACGGGGGGCCACGCCGTGGTCACCGATGACGACAGCCCTGAGGGGCTGGCCAAGGCGGTCACCGAAGCCAGGCGCACCACCCCGGCGGCCCTGGCCGCTGCCCAGGAGCATGCGGCGCAATTCACCTGGGCCAACACGGCCTCACGGGTACGCGAGATGCTCGGGGAGGCGATTGCCTGGTCGAAGGGATGACGTGCCCCGGCGGCCGACTGATGCCAACGATCATTAGTTGGTGCGATCCGCCCGAGGGCGGGTGACCTGTCATGTCGAGGGACGCCACCGGCATCAGCCGCGCCACGAGGGCCCATTTTCGGGCTTCGCGCAGCCGGTAGGATGACGTGCATGGAGGGCGGGCCTGCGGTGTCGGTCATGATGCCCACCTTCAATTCGGGCGACTTCCTGCTTGAAGCAGTCGAGAGCGCCGTGTCCCAAATGCGCCCCGACGACGAGCTCCTCATTGAGGACGGCGCGTCGACGGACGGGTCGATCGAGCGGATCGTGACCACCTATGGATCGGCAACGCAGGTCAAAGTGGTCAGCCAACCCGACAAGGGCCAGGCGGACGCCCTGAACAAAGCGCTCGCGCGCGCCGTCAATCCGGTCGTCGGCTGGCTCAACGGCGACGACTGCTACTACCCGGGCGCCCTCGACGCGGCCCGTCGCGGCTGGCTCGAGGATCCGACCGTGGACCTGGTCTATGGGGGTTGGACCCTCTACAGCGAGACCGGCGAAATCCTCCGTTACTGCGTGCCCAACCAGCTCACGCGGGCCGGGCTCATGCGCACGCCGCAGATCTTCACCGGGTCGATGTTCATGCGGGCCTCGACCGTTCGAGAGGTCGGCGGATTCGACCCCGGGTTCCACTACTGCATGGACATGGACCTGGTGGCGCGGATACTCCGCCGCGGCCTGGTGCCGACGCTGGTCCCTGAGACCTTGGGGGGGTTCCGTTGGTACGGGGGCAGCAAGACCGGAGCGCTCGAATTCGGTGTCGTCCGTGAGAGCCTGAAGGTGCGCCGCCGGTACGCCACGGGCGTCGCCGGCCAAATCGAGGCCTACATCTTCAGCGGGACCCAGGCCGTCTCACAGGCGGCCATACCGCTGCGCCGCTCCAAGCTCTACTCCCGGCTACGGCTGCGGAGTGCCAAGGCACGCCGCGCCGCGACCGCGGCGGAGTCCTAAGCCAAACCACCGATCGGTTATATTCCCCTACCTCATGCCCACCGACCGGCGCCTCGTCTCGTGGTGCCGATGACCACCGGTCGTCGCGCCCGAGGCTGAACCGGGTGCCTGTCCCTGACGCCGCGCTGAAGGCCAGACAACATCCTCTGGTCCTACGGGCGCGCCACACGGCCCGCCGGTCCCTCGACCGGATAGACAACGAGCCGGTGCGGCGGGCCCGGGGCCTGCTGAAGGCGCTCAAGGGCAGCAACCCGCCTGACCTCCTCTACCTCGGGGATTCGATGCTCAGCTTCGTGTCCCCCACCGATGTCGATCGACGCCGCCTCGACACGATGGTGGCCGACGGACTCGGTGCCGAAAAGTCGATGCACGTCGTGGACGGCGCCAGTTTTCACGTCGACATCTTCGAGGCGTACCTGAGACTTCTTTACGGTACGTCGCATCGACCTCTCGTCATCGTCCCGCTCTGGATACGCGGTCGAACCGCACCCTTCATCGAGCACCCGGTGCACGGCCACAAGAAGGCCATCGAGAAGATCCGCCAGGTCGATCCGAGCCGGGGGGCATGGCGGGTGCGTGGAATGTGGCCCAGACCGACGCCAGAGAAGTTCGAGGCCTTCTACGAGGTTCCGTTCCCGACCGTGCTCGGCGACCTCAAGGTCGGCGACTACGTCCGGCCGATCGCGGAGTTCAAACGGTCGGGCAACGAGGCGGAGCGTCTGAAGACGCTCTACGCCTATCACCACGGCGGCTTGCTCCTCCCCGACAGCCCCGTCATGGAAGGCGTCACCCGCATGGCGGCGACCATCCGCGATCTCGGGTGTCGGGTCGTGGTGTACCAGACCCCGGTGCCGGTGGAGACGGCCAGCGCGCTCCTCGGACCCGAGCTCGTCACCCGGACCGCGGCAAGCTTCGCGGCCCTGGACGCCGCCTACCGGGCGGGCTCGGGTGACGATACCGAGATCGTCCAGTCAGGCATGAGCTTCCCCGAGTCCGAGTTCATCGATCCGACCGATGCCAGTGAGCACCTCAACCAGCACGGTCGCATCCGGCTCGCCGAGATGATCACCGACGCGGTGAAGCGGCGGCAATCGTCGGGGTGACGGTCGCTGACCGTCACCCCGGTTAAGACCGTCGACGGGCGCAGACCACCAGGGCGGTCTGGGCGCCTCGGGGCAGGCGACGCTCGACGGCCACCGCGGCCCGAGCCAGCCGCGGCCAAGGCAACAGGTACCGATCCAGCCCGGTCCGGGACGCGGCGGCCCACTCGAAGTCCCGGTCGAACAGCTGAGCCAGGTCGCGGCGGGTGTTCATCCGGTACGCCGTCCGGAAGACGTCCTGCTCCTGCCGCCCAGGTTGGAGGACATTCAGCGCTCGAGCATGAGAATGATTCGGCACCAGGCGGGCGCCAACGGAGAGGAGCGAGTACCGGCTGACCGTGCGGGCCAGGAAGACCCCGCCGGGACGAAGGGTGCGGGTGAGCTCTGCCACGAACGACGGCGGGTCGGTGACGTGCTCCAGCACGAAATCGCTGACCGCAAGGTCAATCGAAGCATCGTCCAAGGGCCATCGACCATCCTCACCAATGAGTCGGAACTCGTCGATCACCGGGTTCTCCGTACCGATCTCCTCGACGTCGATGCCGATCACCTTGCGTCCCGGACCGCGGAGGTCCTGCCAGGCGCCGTCGGACTTATCCAGGTCGACCAATGCCCCCCGCCCGCATCCGACTTCGGCCACCGTCTTGGCCCGGGCGGCCAACGCCTGGGCGGTGACGAGAAAGACGTGTGCGCTGTCCAGGGAGAGGATGCGGTCCTCGAAGAGCTCCTCCCAACCCAGCGGATCGCTACCACTACCCACCGACGTCACCACCCGTCTTCATCGAAGAAAGGGGCACGGTAGCACCGCCCGTGACGCGTTGAGAACCGGCGAGTGACGAGCGACCCCGGTCAGAGACGTGGGCGTCCAGCGCCTATGGTGGTGCGTGTCCACGAAGCCTTCGACGCCCCCGAAAGCCGCCCCGGCGGCTGCAGGGGGTTCCGGGCTCGGCGCGCTCAGCAGATCGGTCGACCGTCCCCGTTGCCGATGACCCAGCGTTCGCTGCGAATCGTCGTACACGACTACTCCGGACACCCGGGTCAAGTGCAACTCAGCCGCGCCCTCGCCGGCCGCGGCCACCGGGTCACCCACCAACACTGCCCGTCCTACGTCACCGGCAAGGGCGCCGTAGAGCCCTCCCCGGGGGATCCCCCCGAACTCACGTTCCAATCCTTCGCCATGGGGCGCAACTACAACCGGTATTCGGTGGCCCAGCGGTTGCTCCAGGAAGTCGCGTACGGAGCCAAGGTGGGTCGAAGCATCGCCAACGATGGCCCTGATGTCGCCATCATCAGCAACGTGCCCCTGCTCGCCCATGCGCTCCTGGCCGTGCAGCTGCGGCGTAAGCGCATCCCGATGATCTTCTGGCAGCAGGACATCTACAGCTCGGCCATCGGCGCGGCAGCTGACAAGAAGGTGCCCCGGGTCGGTCGCGTCATCGGATGGTCAGCCGAGCTGGTTGAACGCGCCATCGCACGGTCGAGTGTGGCAATCATCGCCATTTCGGCGACTTTCCTGGAGAAGTTGGCGACGTGGGGCGTGGCGCACAAGACGACGGTGATCCCCAACTGGGCCCCCATCGGGGAGCTTCCGGTTCGCGATCGGCAGAACCCTTGGGGCGAACGGCTGGATCTGTCCTCGGTGCCCGTGGTGATGTACACCGGGACGCTCGGCCTCAAGCACGACCCGAGCCTGCTCGCGCTCATCGCGTCGCGACTGGAGAAGACCCATCCTTCGGCGCGCGTTGTCGTCGTGTCGCAGGGCCTGGGACGCGACTGGCTCGAGAACTGGAAGCGGGAAAATGGAGCGGACAACCTGTTGCTCCTCGACTTCCAGGACTATGAGGATCTCCCCGCCATGCTGGCCAGCGCCGACGTGCTGGTGGCGATTCTCGAGCCCGATGCCAGCAAGTTCTCCGTCCCCTCCAAAGTCCTGACGTACCTGTGCGCGGGAAGGGCCATCCTCGGCGTGATCCCCTACGACAACTCGGTGGCCGAAATCCTGCTCAGCAACGCGGCCGGACGCGTGGTCGATCCGGCCGAGCGAGAGAAGGTCGCAGAGTCGGTGGTCGAGCTGCTCGATGACGGGGACCTGAGAAAGCAGATGGGTGAGTCAGGCCGCCGCTACGCGGAGCAGTCGTTCTCCCCGGAACGGGCGGCCGAGAGATTCGAAGGGGTCTTCCCGGAGGGGTCGGCGAACTCCGGCTAAAGGGAGACCGGACCGGCGGCCACGACCAAACGATCGCTTGAACGTGCCTTAGACTTTCCGGAGCCCGCGATGGGGTGGTCTACCCTTATGGGAGCTGACGTACCGGCAGTTGACTTGTAGCGAGGCGACTGCCCAATGGCAGCGCCGCTCTTAGAAAGTAGGAGTTGATGGCCAGGGTTCTAGTCACAGGCGCGGGCGGCTTCATCGGCGGTCATTTGGTCGCCCGACTGCGCCGCGAGGGGGTCGAGTACGTACGGGGCGTCGACAAGGCGCCACTCGAGCAGTGGTACCAGCGCTTTGACGATGTGGACAACCGCTGCGCCGACCTCCAGGAGCTCCCGGCCTGCCAGGAGGCATGCGACGGCATCGACACGGTGTACAACCTTGCGGCCGATATGGGCGGTATGGGGTTCATCGAGAACAACAAGGCCCTGTGCATGCTCTCCGTCTTGATTTCGACGCACGTGCTCGAAGCATCCCGCCAGGCTGGCGTGCAACGTCTGTTCTATTCCTCCTCGGCCTGCGTGTACGCCGCCGGAAAGCAAGAGTCACCCGAGGTCGAACCCCTCCGCGAAGCCGATGCCTACCCGGCTATGCCCGAGGACGGATACGGGTGGGAGAAGCTCTTCAGCGAGCGCATGGCCCGCCACTACTACGAGGACTTCGGCCTCGAAACGCGCGTGGCGCGCTACCACAACGTGTACGGTCCGCTCGGCACCTACGACGGTGGACGCGAGAAGGCACCGGCCGCCATCTGCCGGAAGGTGGCCCTGGCCAAGCTCCACGACAACCCGGACATTGAGATATGGGGGGATGGCGAGCAGACGAGAAGCTTCACCTACATTGACGACTGCTTGGAGGGCACTCTCCGCCTCACCGCCAGCGACGTCCGGGAGCCGCTCAACATCGGTAGCGAGCAGCTGGTGTCGATCAACGAATTGGTCGACATCGTCGAGAACATCGCCGGCATCAAGGTCAACCGCAACTACAACCTCTCCGCCCCACAAGGAGTGCGGGGACGCAACAGCGACAACACACTCATCAAGGAGCGGATGGGTTGGGCTCCCTCCATCAGCCTCGAGACCGGCCTCGAGGCGACGTACGAGTGGATCTACAACCAGCTCAGCTCGAACCTGGCGGTGCAGGCGAACTAGAAGGGTCGGCGTAGTAGTCCGACCGAGGGTTCAGGGCGCGGTGTCGCTCTTCTGAGCCACCAGCAGATCGGCTTCTCGCAGCTGGGTTACCAGCACGTCCACGTCGCGCTGCGCCACTGCCTCGGCGACGTTGTGGCCGTCCCGTAGCGCCTCGACGAGACGCCGGCGCTCGACCCCTTCGACGATCAACGGCCAGAGTTGTGCACCTGTTCGATTGAGGCTCAGGTAACGCTGGGTCCGCAGGTCGAGGAGGACCAGCTCGTCGTCCACCGAGCGAGACTCGAGATCCTCCGATCGCGCGACAATCAGGTCTGTCATGGTGACTTCACAATACGCTTTCGGGCCACCAGGGCGGGCCCGAGCCGTCCCATGAGTTGGAGGGGCCGGTAGGCGTAGGCCACGAACAGGCCGAGCCGCCCCCGACGCGCCAGCGGTGACATCTTGCGCATGACCACGGGCGACAGCGTGATCCCGTCAACGATCAGCTTGACCTTCTCCCCGAACGAAGCGGCATCAACCACGCGTTGTACCTGGTAGGCAGCCGTCTCGGTTTCCGGGTTGGCCGCAAAGCGGAGCATGCCCCGCCGGCGGGTCGTGAGTCCGAGGCGGTCGGCCAAGATCTGCCCTTCCGGGATGAGGCAGAGTCCGCCCGCCAGCGCATCTTCGGCTCCGAGGATCCGGCTCTGCTCAACCGCCGCCTCCCACTGCTCGACGGTCGCCACCTCTATGGCGCGCCGCATGTCCTCGAGCGGTTTGCCCGATTCGAACGCGTGTTGGGCCGAATGGATGGCGATGTGGAGCAGGCGCTGGGGAATGCCCGGTACTGATACGTCCAGTCCGCCGACGGCCATCTGCTCGGTCTGGTCGCTCATCACACGCCAGACCTCGGCCGGGGCCGCCGTGATATACGGGAGGCTGCGGTGGAGATCGACACAGAACTCCAAGCCCGCGAGGACGTCCTTGCGGCGGTAGGTGTGCGCGTGGGCCACTCGACCGCGTATCGGCTCGCCGAAGCCGAGCGCTTCGAGCACGTGGGTGGCTCGAGAGAAGTCGCGCGGGCTCACGAGAAGGTCAGTGTCGCCGTAGACCCGACCCCCAGCGGGGTACAACCATTGAGCGATGGCCGGACCCTTGATAAGGATAGTGTCGATGCGCTCGCGCCGGAAGGCCGTTACAACTTCGCCGGTCATCTGATCGATCGCCATGGTGTGCGCCGCAAGGATCAGCTCTGCCCTCGTGCGTTCGGACACGTTGGAAGGGTAACCATCGCCGGTTGGGATTGCCAACATCGGCGCGTGGTCACCCAAGCGACCGACAGCATGTCCGACACGGGACACCACAGTGGCCGTCGATGCTGTCACGCCGGTAGGAGGAACCGGCGGCGGCCCGGGCGCGGAGGTGCATTCCGGAGCTCCGTCGAGCACCAACGCGTCTGGTCCACTGCGGTTTCGCCTAGATTTGCCCGGACCAGGTGGGGGCCATCCCTGCCAGCGCCGGATGAGGGAGGAGCGGCTGTGACCCAAAACACCAGTGCCCGCTCGCCCCGGTCCACGCTGCGCCGGGCCGCCGGCACGGCCACCCTGGCCGGGGCGGTCATGGCGCCGATCGGGTTCGCGGCATCCGCCACGGCCTCGGTCATACCCACCACCATCGGCCGCGGCGCGCCGGTCATCTCGGTGAGCAATGTCCAGGCCGACGGCACCATCTGGGTACTGGCCGGCCGCGGGCACAATCGGACCATGACCAAGGTGGACGTCGCTTCGGGCGCCTTCGTCACCTCGGAGTCGGTCAGCCCGCAGGCCAGCGCCATCGCGCAGTCCCCCAACGGTGACGTGGCCCTCGGCACCTCGAACGGGCGGTCCTCCGCCGTCATCCTCTACGGGGGGGCCACCGGGAACTACGTCGGCACCGTCCGGGTGAGCGGACCGGTGACCGCGTTGGCGATGGGGCCAACGGGCCAGAAGGTCTATGCACTCGAAGCCACGAAACCGAACCGCACGCTGTTCGTGTTCGACCAGACCCACCAGGGATTCCCGTACCAGGTCGGTGCCGATGCGGTTGACGTGGCTCCGGTGAGCGGCGGGTCCGATATTTGGATTCTCCATGCCGACGGGACCCTTGACGAGATGTCCTTTTTCCCGAATGAAGTCGTCAAGAGCATCAACGTCGGTGCCCGGGCCAAGTCGCTCGCCGTGAGCCCCGACGGCAACACCCTCTACGTGCTGGCGGGTGCCCCCGGCAAGGCAAAGCACCTCAGCACCTTCAGTCCGAGCGGCGCCCGCACCACGGGCTCCGTCGCGCTCCCGAAGGGTACGAGCGACCTGGCGCTCTCCGTGAGCGGCACGACGATCTACGCCGCCGAGTCCGGGACGCGCTCGGGCATCGTGGCGGCCATACCGGTCAAGGGCTGAGACCACATGGACTCCCGCCGTTTCATACCGCTGACCATCCTGGCCCTCCTGTCGGTCCTCACCGCGGCGTTCGCCGTCCTGGCCGTGGCCACCGCCCCGCGCGGCGCCTCGCATGCCGTGCAGGGCGCCGCCGACGCCAGCTTCGGAGCTGACTCGTTCTCAGTGCAACTGACCATCACCGTCTCGGCCGGGACAGGGACCGGGACGCTCACGCAGGTCCGCTCGGTCACCTACGACGCCGCGCTCCCCGGCACCATCGTCGTGCGCAACGTCGAGACGGGCAAACTTCTGGGGACCGAACACGGCACCGCCGTCACCACCTCAGTGCACGGTTACCTGGCGCTCGCCGCGGGTTCCACCCCATGGGTCGGGAGCGGGTCGCACTTCACGCGCACCGAGTCATTCGCCGAGTTCGCCAAGTCCTCGCCGCAGCGGACGACGCCGAGGGGAACCGTGTTCGAGACCGCCACCATCAGCCAAGGCCTGTTGGCCGACATCACGCTCAAAGTGGTCATCCCCTCCCAGACGGCGGGTGGGACCTCATCGTCCGTCGTGACCGGCGAACGCCTCCGGCTGTTGCGGATCAACGGCGACCCGGTGCCACCCGTCAACTCCTAGGGGGGGTTTTGCGTCAGGCGATGCTCTGCCCGCGTTGGAGGCGGGCTTTGAGGATCTCGGCAATGCGATCCCGGTGAAAGGCACCGTCGCCGAAGCTGACCTGATCAAGCTGGGCCCGCTTCACGAAGAGGTGCATGTCGTGCTCCCAGGTGAAGCCGATCCCGCCGTGCACCTGCAGGCAGGCGGCCATCACCCGGCGGGATGCGTCCGAGCACCACGACTTGGCCATGCTGGCGGCCAGGGCACGCTCACGGTCGTCGGCGGCGGCACACCAGGCGGCGTAGTACACGGTCGAGCGCATCCCCTCGACGTCGACCAGCGCGTCGGCCAGCAGGTGCTTGACCGCCTGGAACGAGCCGATCGGCTTGCCGAATTGGATCCGGTCCTTGGCGTACTGCACGGTCATGGCCAGGACGTGGTCCGCCGCCCCCAGCATCTCGGCGCTCCCGGCCGTCGCCGCCCGGTCGAGCAGCCGCGACGCCGCGTCCCCGCCGCCGATGCGCCAGGCCGGCGTGTCATCGAAGACCAGGTCCCCCAGCTCCCGGGTGCGGTCCATGGCCGGCAGCGGGTCGGGGCGGCCCGAGGTGTCCAGGTCCACCAGATAGACGGCGTCGTCCCCCAGCACCACGGCTAGGTCCGCCGACGGGGCGAAGAGCGTCGGCCCGGCTCGCCCGGTCAGCCGGACCGCGTCGGCGTCGGCCTCGGCTCGGAATGCCCCGGGGATGGGCGAAAAGGCCAGGCAACCCACCGCGTCACCCTCGGCGAGTCGGGTGCGCCAAGGGTCCGTGGCCGCTTCGCCCCGAGCCTCGGGTTCGTTGAGCGCCCCCAGGGCGAGGATCGAGGGTAGGAACGGGGCCGCCGCCAGGTGGCGGCCGATCTGCTCGCACAGGATGGCCGCCTCGACCATCCCCAGCCCCAGGCCGCCGTCGGCTTCGGGCAGTTCGAGCGCCAGCCAGCCCTGGTCGGCCATGGCGGACCAGGCCGCACGGTCGAACCCGCTCGGCGCGTCGACCGCTCCGGCTTGAGCTCCCCCACCCGCTCCGGGCAGGGTGCCGACGATCACGCCGTCTCCCACCCGGGCCCGCAGGGCGTCGTGGCCGGCGAAGCGGTCCAGCAGGTTGCCGGCGGCGCTACGCAGGGCCTCCTGGTCGCTCGAGAGGTCGAAGTCCACGGCGGCGCAGTCTACGGAGATACTGACACTGGTGTCACCAAACGGGGCCGCTGTGCCATGCTGGGCGGCCCATGGATCTGCGCACCACGGCGGAGCAGGAGACCCTGCGCCGCGAGTTCCGTGCCTGGCTGGAGGAGCACCTCCCCTGGCCCTACGGCCAGGGCCTGCCGCCCCGCTTCGACGACCTGGCTGAGGCCGTCGCCTTCGGCCGGCGCTGGCAGTCCGAGCTCGCGGCGGACCGCTGGGTGGGCGTCACCTGGCCGGTTGCGCTGGGCGGGCGGGGGCTGGGGGCACTGGAGAACTACGTCGTGATCGAGGAGCTGGCCCGGGCCCGGGCTCCCGAGCTGGTGGGCCGGATCGGCGTCAACCTGGTCGGCCCGACCCTGTTGGCGCACGGGACCGAGGACCAGCAGCACCGGTTCCTGCCCCGGATCCTCTCGGCCACCGAACTGTGGTGTCAGCTCTTCAGTGAGCCCGACGCCGGGAGCGATCTGGCCTCGCTCACCACGCGGGCGATCCCCGTCGAGGGGGGCTACCGGGTCACCGGCCGCAAGGTCTGGACCTCCTACGCCCAGTTCGCCGACTGGGGACTGTGCCTGGCCCGCTCGGACCCCGACGCGCCGAAGCGCCAGCAGGGCATCACCGCCCTCATCGTCGACCTCCACGCCGACGACGTGCGCGTCCACCCGCTGGTCCAGTCGACCGGGGAGGCCGAGTTCAACCAGGTCGAGCTGGACGACGTGTTCGTGCCCGACGAGCGCCGGGTCGGAGCGGAGGGTGCCGGATGGTCGGTGGCGGGATCGACGCTGGCCCACGAGCGCGGGGTCAATCCCCGCCAGCTGGTCATCCACGCCCAGCTCATCGAGGAGCTGCTGCGCCTGGCCGAGGCCAACGGCAGCTTCGACAACTGGCGGCTCCGCCAGCAGCTGGCCCGGGCGGCCACCGAGGTCCGTCTCTTCCAACTGCACAACTGGCGCTCCCTGACCCGTCTGTCCAAGGGCGAGGCACCGGGGCCCGAGGGCAGCGCGCTCAAGCTCTACTGGAGCGAGATGTCCAAGCGCCTCCACCAGACCGCCATGGACGTCCTCGGATCGGCGGCGCCGCTGTGGCAAGGTGCCCCCGGCAACCCGGCCGATGGAGCATGGCAGCGTTCGTGGCTCTACTACCAGGCCTCGTCGATCTTCGCCGGGACCAATGAGATTCAGCGCACTCTGGTCGGTGAGCGCGTGCTCGGCCTGCCGCGCGGCTGAGCAGGGTCGGACAGCACGGGGCGGCGAAACGAGAGGATGGGCGACATGGCAAGCAAGTTCAAGGTGGTGCTCTACGAGACCGACGGCGCGGTGGCGACGATCACCATGAACCGCCCCGAGGTGGCCAACGCGCAGGACACGGCGCTGATCGACGAGCTCGACGCCGCCTTCGACCTGGCCGACGCCGACGACCGCGTTCGCGTGGTGATCCTGGCCGGCGCCGGCAAGCATTTCTCCTCCGGCCACGACCTCAAGGCACTTGTCGGGGACGGCGAGAAGGACGAGTGGGTGCAGAGGCGCGAGACACCCGAGGGCAAGTTCCTGCACGAGAAGACCATGTATTACGAGCGCTGTTTGCGCATCCACGACTTCCGCAAGCCGACCATTGCCGCTGTCCAGGGGAGCTGCGTGGCCGCCGGGCTGATGCTGGCGGCCATGTGCGACCTCATCGTGGCCGCCGACGACGCCGTCTTCTCCAACCCCGTGCTGCGCCTCTCGGGGGCCGGGGTCGAGCTGCTGGTCGAGCCCTGGGAGCTCGGCATCCGCAAGGCCAAGGAATTCCTCCTCACCGGCGACACCATCGACGCCACCGAGGCCTGGCGCCTTGGACTGGTGAACCGGGTGGTGCCGCGCCACGAACTGGATGCCCGCGCCCGGGAGCTAGCCGACCGCGTCGCCCTGGTGCCGCCCGTCACCGCGCAGACAGTCAAGGAGACCATCAACCAGACGGCGACCCTGATGGGCAAGCGCGATGCGCTCAAGTACCACTTCATGGCCCACCACTGGGTCCACAACTCGGCCACCGCGTTGAACGCTTTGGCGGCGCGCCGCGAGAAGGGCTCCATGAAGGAGGTCTTCGCCGAGCGCGACAAGGGCGACCCCACTACATGAGCGGGCCACTCGAGGGGATCCGGGTCATCGATGTCGGCACCCGGATCTCGGCGCCGTTCTGCGCCGGGCTGCTCGGCGAGCTGGGGGCCGACGTGATCAAGGTGGAGCTCCCCGGGGAAGGCGACTTCATGCGCAGCATGGGCCCCTTCGTGCCGGTCGACGGCGCCGACGACTACTCCCTGTCCTGGGCCGTGGAGGGCCGCGGCCGCCGCGGCGTCACCTGCGACCTGCGCCACCCCGAGGGCAAGGCGCTCTTCGAGCGGCTGGTGTCCCACGCCGACGTGCTGTGCGAGAACTTCCGCCCCGGCACCATGGAGAAGTGGGGCCTCGCTCCCGAGGACCTGCCGGCTGCCCTCGTCTACGTGCGCATCAGTGTCTTCGGGCAGTCCGGCCCCTACTCGCCGCGTCCGGGCCTCGACCGGCTCGGCATCGCCTTCGGCGGGCTCCTGCACCTGACCGGGGACCCCGACCGTCCGCCGGTGCGGCCCGGCATCACCATCTCGGACTACCTGACCGGCGTCTTCGCCGCCTTCGCCGCCGTGTCCTCCCTGTACGGCCGGGACGCCACCATGGGGGGCGCGTCAGGCCGGGGCGAGGTGATCGACGCGCCGCTCTACGGCGCCGTGCTCCGGGTGCTCGAGTGGACCCTGGCCGGCTACGACCGCCTCGGGATCGTGCGCCAGCGTGAGGGCAACCGGCTCTCGCACTCGGCCCCGCTGGACAACTACCCGACGTCGGACGGCTTCTTCGTGTGCATCGTGGCCGGATCGGACGCCAACTTCTCCCGCCTGTGCGCCGCCATGGGGCGGCCCGACCTGGCGACCGATCCCCGCTTCGCCACGCTGGTCGAGCGCGCGGCCCGGGGCGAGGAGATCAACGGCATGGTGGCCGACTGGACATCCGCACGGACGGCCGAGGAGATCACGCTGCTCTGCGTCGAGCACGATGTGCCCGTCGGGACCGCCTACAGCGCCGCCGACATCTTCGCCGACCCCCACATGGCGGCCCGCGGCGACCTCGTCGCGGTGGAGGATCCCGTCATCGGCCCGGTGCGCCAGCAGGCGCCGTTCCCCCGGCTGGCCCACCAACCCACTCCGGTGCCCCGGGGCGCGCCGCAGTTGGGCGAGCACAACCGAGAGGTGTGGTGCGACCTGGTGGGCCTGAGCGAGGCCGAACTGGCCGACCTCTCGGCCCGCGGCGTGGTCTGAGGAGTCAGAACGGTCAGAGCGACAGCGTGCCGAGGAAGCTGGCGCCGCCGAAGGTGAAGAGCCCGCCGTTGCCCGCGATCAGGTAGTAGCCGCCGGTCGCCAGGTCAGCCGCCATGCCGACCACCGAGGCCAACAGCGTCTGCCCGCCCATGCTGCCGTCGAAGGTCGCCTGCCCGAAGCAGAACACGCCCCCGTCAGCGGCCTCGAAGCGGTAGCCCGCGCCGTTGGCCAGGGCCTCCATGCCCACGATGGGCTGGACCAGGTGCAGCGACCCCGTGCTGCCGAAGAAGGGTGCACCGAAACTGAAGATGCCGCCGTCGGAGGCGACCAGCCAGTAGCCGCCGGTGGCCCGGTCGAGCGCCAGGCCGACGATGGGCTGGTTGAGACTGTGGCCGCCCATGCTGCCGTGGAAGCTGGCGTCGCCGTAGCTGAAGATGCCGCCGTCGGAGGCGACCAGCCAGTAGCCGCGCCCGTCGGGGGTGGAGGCAATGCCGACGAGGGGGTGGTTCAGCGTCTGCCCGGCCATGGAGCCGTAGTTGGCCGCAGCGCCGAAGTTGGCCACGGTGCCGTTGGCCTCGGCCTCCCAGTAGCCCGACCCGTTGGGCATGGTGGCGATGCCGATCACCCGGTTGGCGTTCAGCAGGCCGCCGAGCACCTGGTTCCAGGTCATGGTCACGTCGGACGGGGCGCCGCCGCACGTGCTGATGAGGACGGCGGCCATCGACCCGCCGGCGTAGCCGGCCTCAGAGTAGGCGGCCCCCATGGAGAGCGTCGGGGCGGCCCCACCGCAGCCGGCGAACTGGTGCAGGATGATGTCGCGGTGGCCCCAGCATCCGGAGGCCGAGAGGAGATTGCAGGCGGCGTTGGAGGTGGCGCTCAACAACCCGCCCCAACCGTCCTCGTACATCCAGTAGTAGTCAGCCTCGAAGACGTTGGTCAGCCCGCCGGCCCAGATCGAGCCGCCGTACATCACCGGGCCGCTCCCGTTGACGGCGGTGGGGAAGCCCGGGTCGCTCCCGGCGTTGGCGCCGCCCAGGGCGTCGAGGTTCAGCTGATTGGTCATGTACTGGATCGGCTGGAGCCCCCGGTCGATCCGCTCGAGGTTGACCAGCACGAAGATCTGCTCGGGCACCGACATGGCCGAGACGGTCGATTCCGAGACCGTCATGGGGCCGACCCCCTCGTCCGCCCGCCCCGTGTCGATGGAGGAGAGCCAGTCCGAACTGGCCGGGGCGATGTTGGCGGACGGGTTCGACGGGGGCAGGATGCCGGCGGCGCCGGCGGGCAGCGTCGAGGCGAGCACGACCGCTCCGGCGGCGACCAGACCTAGACCCCACGTCGCAATGCGACCCCGACGGCAGTACATCCGTCCCCCTCTTTCCCTCGTTCCAACCGTCAGGGTAAGGAGGGAGATGCACTACGACCAGGGCAATTGGTCCCAGATGGCCTCAGACAACCAACCTGCAACCGGGGGGCAAGCGCTCTGCGACCAGACCCACAGCTAGGGGCCGGTCCGGGGCATCAGGGACGGGCGATCAAGCGCTCCAGGGCCCGCCGGTCGACCTTCTCCCCCGCCGTCAACGGCAGGGCACTGAGCACGACCAGGTCGTCGGGAAGCTTGTAGCGGGCCAGGCGGTCCGCGGCGAAGGTGCGCAGTCCCGCCAGATCTGGCGTGGCGCCGCCCTCCCGCGGCACCACGATCGCCACCCCGACCTCGCCCATGACCGGGTCGTCGCGGCTGACGACGGCGATGGCGGCCACGTCGGGGTGGTCGGCCAGGACCGACTCGACCTCCATGGGGTGCACGTTGTAGCCGCCCCGCACGTAGCGCTCCCGGCTGCGGCCGGCCAGGCGGAGGCGCCCGGCCTCGTCGATCCACCCGAGATCCCCCGTCCGCACGCTGCCGTCGCCCGTGAAGACGTCCGCGTTGGCGCCGCTGTTGCGCCAGTAACCCTCCATGACGGCGGGTGAGCCGAGGCACACCTCACCCACCTCGCCCGGCGCGACGGGGGAGCCGTCTTCGGCCAGGACGTGCAAGCGCACGCCCGGCTGCGGCCTTCCCACGCTCACCTCGGCGTCCTCGTCAGGATCGGTGAAGGCGGTGCCGCAGCCGATGCCGGCTTCGGTGCACGAGTAGCGGACGGCCAACGGCGCCGGAACGCGCTGGCGGATCTCACGGATCAACGCCGGGGTGGCCGGTCCTCCCCCGATGACCACCGCCCGCACCGAGGAGAGGTCGGTGTGGTCGAAGGTCCCGTCGCGCAACATGAGGGCCAGCTGGGTGGGCACGCCACCGAGGGCGGCGATGCGGAGCTCGGCCACCAGGCGCAGCGCGTCGGCCGCCCGCCAGGGTTGGCGCGACAGGTGCTGGGTGTTGCCCTTCTTCATGTTGCCGGCCAGCTTGGTGGTCGGCCCGAGGTGGGCCAGCGCGGAGCCGGCCATGGAGTGTCCGCCGCCACCCCACTCGTCACCGACGTCGCACTGGGTGATGAAGTCGATCTGGCGCCCGCAGAACACTGCCCCCTTGGGTGTCCCGGTGGTGCCCGAGGTGAACACGATGGCGATGGGGCGGTCCAGGTCACTGGGCAGCGGCGGGGGCCGCTGGCCGGGACGGCGCAGGCCGGTGAGGACAACGGCCGGCGCGCCGGCCGGCGCAATCTCGATCAACGGCGTGTCGTCCAGCACGTCGGCCGGTGCCAGCTCTGCCGTCGCCACCACCACGGCCGGGTGGGCGGCCCGCAGCACGGCCACCCGCTCGGCCTGCACCAGCTTGGGGTTGACGGCGGCGGTGAGCGCGCCGAGCTTGGCCGCGGCCAGGTAGAGCAGGAAGTGCTCGGGCACGGTCGGCAGCACCAGCGCCACCACGTCGCCCTCCCCCACCCCGCGCTCGGCCAGCCCGACGGCGGCCTCGTCGGCCATGAGGTCGACCTCGGTGTAGGTGAGGCTCAGGCCCTCGTCGGTGACGAAGGCGGCGCGCTCGCCGAAGCGTCGCGCCGCCTCGGCCGCCGTCTCGGCGAGCATGACCGGCGAGCCCTGGATTCGGCCGCTCAGTCCGCCAGGCCGACGATGACCGACTTGGTCTCGGTGAAGGCCTCGATGCTCCCCCATCCGCCCTCACGCCCGAGCCCCGACTGCTTGTACCCGCCAAAGGGGGCACTGGGCCAGACGGTGTACTCGTTGATCCCGACGGTCCCGGCCCGGATGGCCCGGGCCACTCGCAGGGCCCGGGCGATGTTTGTCGTGTAGACCCCTGCTCCCAAGCCGTACTCGGTGGCGTTGGCCAGCGCGATGGCATGCGCCTCGTCGTCGAAGGGCATGGCGACGAGCACCGGCCCGAAGACCTCGTCGCGGGCCACCGACATGGTGTTGTCGACATCGGCGAACAGCGTCGGATTCACGAAGTTGCCCTGGACCAGGTCGCCTCCGGGGCGGTCCCCGCCGGCGACCAGCCGCGCGCCCTGCGAAGGGGCCTTCTCGATGAAGCCGAGCACCCGGTCGAGTTGGCGCTGGTTGATGATGGCGCTCGAGGTGGTGGCTGCGTCGAAGGGGTCGCCGAACTGCACCATGCCTACCAGGGACGAGGCCGCAGCCACGAAGGCGTCATACACGCTGCGCTGGACCAGCGATCTGGTCTGGCACACGCAGCCCTGGCCCGACAGCCCCATCGACACCATGCCCATGGCCATCATGGCCGCGCCTTCGACACTCGCCGCATCCTCGAAGACAATGCTGGGGGACTTCCCGCCCAACTCGAGCGTGACGCGCTTGACCGTGTCCCCACTGGCCTCGAGGATGCGCTTCCCCACCGCCCGACTCCCGGTGAAGGTGACCTTGTCGACTCCGGGATGCGTGATCAGTGCTTCGCCGGTGGTGTTGCCGGGTCCGGGAACCAGGTTGAAGACTCCGGGCGGGAAACCCGCCTCTTCGATGAGGGCGGACAGCCGCAAGGAGGTGAGGACGGCGTACTCGGACGGTTTGACGACCAACGTGCAGCCGGTGGCCAGGGCGGGCGCCACCTTCTGGGCGAACAGCATCATGGGGGCGTTCCACGGGATGATGGCAGCCACCACCCCGACCGGCTCGCGAAAGC
>DASXZJ010000015.1:0-4560 GCA_036502025.1 Acidimicrobiales bacterium
GGCGCCACCGCGGCCAGTCCGGCTACCACGACGAGGTCTTCCACGACGATGACCACGTGGTCCGGACGCTGACCAGGATCCTCGACGGGGCGCACGGCTCCCACCGCAAGCTCGATGCCGCCGAGGGGCTGCAGGACGCCCAGCTCGAGGGTGGTGCCCGGCTGCACATCGTCCACGGCGACGTGGCCAGAGAGGGCCACGTGCTCGTCAACATCCGCAAGTTCACCGGCCTGCCGCTCCGTTCTCTCGACGAGCTCGTGGCCCGGGAGATGCTGGATCGCGGCGCCGCCGAGTTCCTGCGCGCCTGTGTCCGAGCCCGGCTGTCGATCGTGTTCGCCGGGCCTCCCGGCTCGGGGAAGACCACGCTGCTGTCCTGTTGCGCCGCCGAGCTCGATCCGGGGCTACGCGTCGTGATCGCCGAGGAGGTCTTCGAGACCGACATCGCCCTGCCCAACGTCACGGAGGGTAGAAGCAGCTCCAAGCGTCCGACGACTCCAGGACCCTACGCCGGAAAACCACCAGGACCTGTCGCCGTTCTAGGGGCCCTCAATCACCCAGTCGACAAGCACCACATGTGTGCCGAGTCCAAATATCGCTCCTCGATCCTGAACGTCGGCGCGCCAGGTGGCGCTGCATCGGTACGGAGATGGCAGTTTTCCGTTTGGCACAACGAGGCAACGCGCCCCATCGGTATCGAAACCGGACTGGGCAACCAACGAGATAGTGTCATGGTTTGGCGCCACGTATGAGACACTGACCTCTGTTGCAAAGAAGTCGTCGCCTGCCTCAAACCGGGCGACCTTGTGCGGACCAACAGGGTTGCCCGGCAACGTGCACCACGTGTTGCTAAGACCGTGTCTTGCGCGATCTAGATCGAGCGGAACGCTTGTCTTGTTGTGCGTCTTTACGTCAACTGACGTCGTGAGGCAACCTCGAGCAGCGCCTGCTGGGGGCGAGGCCACGGTTGCAGTGCCGAGCCATATACCGCCTCCGAGTAGCGAGGCCCCTAGAGCGACTCGGAAGAGTCCGTACACTCGCGACTTCGCCTGCACCGGCCGTGTCGACAGTCCCATCGATCCCCCCACTGCCTCGGTTTCTCCTGCTCGTCCGACAAACTCTCTCACCCCGCCTGCACAGGGTCAATGAAACCAACTTGGTCAATTGCCGGCTTGACCCCACTGCCAGCCGGAGAACATGCGTTTGTGTCTCCCTCAAGCCGACCCCGCCTTGCCCGGGAGGAGATCGAACAAGCTGCGCCGATCTATCGGCATGCTCCAGCCGGGCGCGCTGGCGATGAAGCGAGAGGAGGCCAAGGTGCAGGGGGTCGCTCTGGCATGGGTGATCCAGACCATCGTCGACGAGTCCGGGCCCCGCAAGCTCGCGGGACAGAGCTCAGTACAGATCGCTGACGAGCTCCGACCGATCATCGAATCCATCATTAACAGCCTCGACCGATGGCTCTCCCCGAGGAGCGCCGCCAAGCCCCGTCGCAAAGTCAGCAGCGGCAGGCGGTAGGTCTGTCGCTGACAGAAACCTCAGCACCACAACGCTGTCGCCTGGGACCTACCCCTTGTCCCACGGCAGCCTCGGCCTTCGTCGATCGCCTCTGATGCAGCCGGTCCGGCGACAAGCGCGAGGTGCCCTGAAGTAGCGCTGCATGAGGTTGACCTTGACCCTGGGTAATGGTTGCTGGATCGAGTCGTGCATCGGATTAGATCGCGTGGAGCGGACCTGGCCGTGGCAGCCCGCCATCGAGTAATTCGGCTTCGCGAGTCGTGCGTCATGCGAGCTCGGATGGGCTCGACCTTGGCACAAGGGCGGGTGCAGACGCCGATCGCGCTGAGCGGGTCATGCAACGACCACGGTGCGGAAAGCGGTCATGTCTGAGTGGCGGGAAGGAAGAGACGTGGTCCGGCAGGCGCATCTGCTCGATCGTCATCAGGAGCCGGCTGCGTCAACGGCGGCGGCGAGGCGACCTCACGGAGGGTAGCCCCCCGGCCCAGGCTGGCGCCATCGGCTAGCCCCGCCTTCTCCGTTCCCTCAACCGTCCCGGAGTCGGTCACGGGGCTTTGCGGGACTAAAGATCCCCATTGACCGGCCTGCGCGTCAGGTAGAGACTCACCGCAACCCGTGACGACCCGGGCACTGGGATGCTGGGCTCTGAGGTCACCACTCGGAGCCCAGCTCGTCACGACGACGATGACGCCGTCATGCTGGTGCTCGGAGCAGCCAACGGTGACGAGGCGCAGTTCCTTGCCTCCGACGCCTTCGAGCTGGCGGACGGGCACAACCACCACGTGGCATTTGGCGGCGGGCCGCACCTGTGTCTCGGGGCCCACTTGGCCCGACTCGAGCTCCGCGTGGCGATCGAGGAGTTCCGCCGGCGGGTGCCTGACTACGGCATCGCCGACGGGGCCGAGATCCACTACTCGCCGGGCTTCCGCGAGGCCGATCAACTGCCGCTGGGGTTCGAACGGGTTCGGACCGAGTCGGCGGGCGGGCCCTCGGACAGCGTCACGCCCAGAGCCGGCCCGGGCGGGCTCCACTTCGCAGGTTCAGGGCGGCCGGGGCGGTCACGGTTGCAGGGATTCCTCCCGCGCGTCTAGAAACCCGCTCCGACATCTGCTGGGAACCGAGATGCGCCTTGACTGGGGAGGCCACCATTGAATCGTTCGTTGTCGTTGCTGCACAAGGGCGCGCTCGCCGGAGCAGCACTGAGCCTCGTTGGGGGAGCGCTGGGCTTCACGGCCCTGGCGGCCAGCGCTCAGGTCGCTAGGGTTCCCCAACCGCCGAAGCTGCCGGCGGGGCCGGCGGCGCCGCTCGCCGCGTCGGGCACCTTCGTCACCGGCCAGCTGCAGGACAGCACGGTCGGGAACACTGCGAGCGAATCGGGCTGTGGCAGCAACGTCGCCGGCGAGCCGGCGATTCACGTGTCTCCGACGAACAACGTCTTCCTGTCGTCCGAGCGGGGCCTCGGCGGTGGTACCGACGTGTGGCGGGGCCTCGGCCAGCCCGGCGGGGCGAGCGCCAGCGCCTGCAACCTCGAGTATCGCGGCCAGCCCAACGCGACCGGAGGAATCGGCGCGTCCGGCGGTGACACCGACCTGGCGATCGCTGGCGCCACCAATGCGAGCGGCGTGTACAACGTCTACGTCGCCAGCCTGAACCTCGGCTCCGTGGCCGTGGCCACCTCGGCCGACAACGGGAGCACCTTCACCAACATCCCCGTCCAGGCCGGCGTGCCGGCAGACGACCGGCCGTGGATCGCCGCCTACGGCGCCGACAGCTCGCTTCTCAGCTTCCACGACATCGCGACCGGCAATATCGACATCCTGCGGACGGACTCCGACGGCGTCGGCTACGTCCATACGAGCCAGGCCATCCCGGCGACGGACTTCAAGGCCGGGAACAACCAACACGGCAACCTGGTGATCGATCACCGCAGCACGGCGGGGACCGTGGCGAACTCGGCTGGAAAGGCGCCGTTCTGGGCGTTCCAGTCGTTCGCGGCTCCGTCGGCGTCGTCGGGCTCCGCCCAGAACGAGGCCTACCTGGCCGTGTCGAACGACGGCGGCTACACGTGGGCCGACCGCCCCGTCGCCTGCAGCACGGCCTCCTCGCAGAAGTCGCTCGGACACCAGTTCCCCAATGTCTCGGTCGATCCGTCCGGCAACCTGTGGATGGCGTGGTCTGACGACACCAACGCCTTCACTGCCGTCTCGAACGACCACGGTGCCACCTGGTCCTGCTCGGGGCCGGTGAGCACCAACACCGCCCAGGCCGTCATGCCGTGGCTGGTGGCCACGTCGGGTGGCGTGGACCTCGTGTACTACGCCAGCACGACGGCTCCAGGGCCGACGCAGAGCTGGTCGGTGTACTTCGCTCAGAACACCACCGGCACTGCGGCCGGTTGGGGAGCACCGGGGGCAATTGTGGCCGTGCACCAGGGCACGGTCTGCGAGTCCGGTGCCACGTGCTCGTCAGGGCGCCAGCTATTGGACGACTTCGGGGTGGATACCGACCAGTCAGGTCTGGCCCACATCGCCTTCAGCCACGACTCGCCTGACGTTGGTGGCACGGGCACCTACACCGGCTACGCAGTTCAGACCGGAGGTACGGCGGTCGGCGCGCCCAACTGACCCCGGTCGAGGAGGCGCCTGAACCTTCGTCACCCCCGTGAGGGTAGTGCCACTGTGCTTGGCTACCTCGTGGTGATTCGAGTTTTCTCGGCCGTCGTCTTCCGTTTTTCACGCTGACGTTCCTGGGTGGCTCCCGATTGGTGTTGGGGTGGCTGTCCTTGCGAGCCAGGCGACAGTGCGGATCCGACAACGGGTGGACGGTCTGCCCATCCTTGAGCTCGATCTGGTCGAAGACCTTCGTCTACTGAACGCCTTTCTTCGGATGTAATGACTCTTCGGCCGCGATTCTGGTGAGGTGGATTCGGATCAGATCCGCGCTTCGCTTCGGTCAACGAGCCAGGGGCCGTGCTCACCGGGCACCTCGCAACGCCTCGCCTTCGGAATCAGGTCAATCGAGGGCCGAGCGCACCGGTGGGGTGGA
>DASXZJ010000016.1:0-12086 GCA_036502025.1 Acidimicrobiales bacterium
TGCATCCACACCGTGCGCGGGGTGGGCTACGTCCTGCGGGATTCGTGACCTTCCGGACCAGGTTGGTCCTGGCCTGCACCGCGGCCGTGGTCATCGCCATCCTGGCCGCCTCCGCCGCCTCCTACCTGGCCGCCCGTAACACCCTGGTCAACGCCGCCGACGACTCCTTGCGTGCCGCGGTGGTCAAGCTGACCAACGGCCAGAACATCGACACCACCAGTGCCAACTTCGGCCAGGTGGTCAACTCCACCGGTGCCGTGGTCGACGGTGTGGGCGACCTGCCCGTGACGGCCCAGGTCCGCCTGGTGGCCGCCGGTCTGGCGCCCGCCTTCTTCACCACCGTCGACGTCAACGGCAATGAGTTGCGCGAGCTGGTGGAGCCGCTCTCCGCCGGCACCCAGGTGCAGGACCAGCCGCTCAGCGAGACGGGCGCCCTGCAGATCGCCACGCTGCTCAACGTCGGCCCCGAGCTGCACAAGCTGGGTCTCATCCTCGGTGCCGTGGCCCTGGTCGGCGTGCTCCTGGCTGTCGGCTTCGGCTGGTTGGTGGCCCGCACCGCCCTGGTCCCCTTGAACTCGTTGACCGCCACCGTCGAAGAACTGGCCGAGACCACCGACGTGGCGCGCCGGCTCGAACCGGGCGGGCCCGACGAGTTGGGGCGGCTGCGGCGCGCCTTCAACCGACTCCTAGCCGCGCTCGAGTCGTCACGCCGGGCCCAGAGCCAGCTGGTCCTCGATGCATCGCACGAACTGCGCACCCCCTTGACCAGCCTGCGTACCAACCTCGAAGTGGTGCGCCGGGTGGACGAACTGTCCGAACACGACCGCTCCGTGCTGGTCGACGACGTGCTGGTCCAGCTGCAGGAGCTGACCGATCTGGTGGGCGACCTGGCCGAGTTGGCTCGGGGGGACCAGCTCCCCAGCCAACAGCTGCCGCTGCGGCTTGACGTGCTGGTGCACGACGCCGTGTCGCTGGCCATTACCCATGGGCGCACCACCAACGTCACCTTCGAGCTCGAGGAGGAGCCGTGCTGGGTGGAGGCCCACCGCGACCGCCTGGCCCGGGCCGTCGGCAACCTCCTGGACAACGCGCTGAAGTGGAGCCCGCCCGGCTCGGTGGTCTCGGTGCGCTGCCGCAACGGCGAGGTCGTCGTGCAGGACCAGGGTCCGGGCATTGCCGCCGAGGACCTGCCGCACATCTTTGACCGCTTCTACCGGGCCCCGGCGGCCCGTGGTCTGCCCGGCTCCGGATTGGGCCTGGCCATCGTGGCCCAGGTCGTCAAGACCGAAGGCGGCACGGTGGAAGCCGACGTCCTCCCCGGAGGTGGCACCCGCATGACCCTGACCCTGCCGGTGACCGTCCCGCCGGCCACGGCGTCCGAGCGCGAGTTCTTCGAATCGCCCTGACGCTCTCTGGCCCGATGCAGCTCCCGCCCCAGCCTCAGTCCCCACTCAATAGGGCGAGGTCCAACAGCTCGAGCCGATTGCCGAACGGGTCGTCCACGTAGCAACTGGCGCCCGGCGCCTGATCCTCATTCGCCCGGACCTCGATGCCGGCCTCGGTCAGGGACTCCATCAGTCCGGCCAGCTCGCGCACGACGAGGGCCGGGTGCGCTTTGCGGGCCGGCCGGAAGTCGCCTTCCACCCCCAGGTGCAGGGCGGCCGCACCGGCCTGAAACCAGCAACCGCCCCGGCTGGCCATGGGTTCGGGCTTGGGCCGGCGCACGAAGCCCAACCGGCCGGCATAGAAGGCCTCGGCCTCCGCTTCTCCGCCGGCCGGCATAGCCAACTGCACGTGATCGAGACCCACGACTTCGAACGCCATCGGCCTGTTCCTCCTCGTCCTTCCGTGACTGACCTGGCAGTCGGCCCCTTAGACCGCTAGCCTGCCGCACGTCATGGGATCACTGATCAAGAAGCGCCGCAAGCGCATGCGCAAAAAGAAGCACAAGAAGATGCTCAAAGCCACCCGCTGGCAGCGCCGGGCGGGCAAGTAGCAGCTCGGGGCACTTTCAGCCCCCGTTCCATCCGCTCGGCACCGTGTGGGTCCGGTGCAGACGGGCCCGCTCCCCTTCCAGGTCCAGCCACGGCAGGTGATCGGTGCCGGCCTCGGGCGGACCACCCTCGACGAACCACGTCGAGCCACTCCCGGCGAGCAGCGGCTCGCAAGCGCACAGGTCGCCGAACGCCTCGCGCCAGCGCGCCAGTCTCGGCTCGACCAGGAGGGCCGCCCGGGTCAGCGCATTCTCCCCGGACCCGGGATCTCCCTCCCGGGCCAGGCGGTCCCAGGCCGCATAGACCGCGGCGGTGTCCACCCCGAACGGGGGCACGGCCAGCAGGAACTCCCTCGCCTCGAACTCGAGCGGCGTGACCTTCTCCCCGATGCCCTCGACCATGGCCCGGCCCCCGGCGACGCTGAAGGGCACGTCCGCCCCGAGCGCCAGGGCCACCGCGGCATCGGTGCAGCCCGCCCAGCGCAGCACGGCGGCGGCGTCGCTCGACCCCCCACCCAGCCCGCCGCCGACCGGGATCCGCTTCACCACCTGTACGTCGGCGCGGCGGCCGACCAGCGCGAGGGCCCGGGTGATCAGGTTGCCCTCCCCACTGTCGAGCCCTTCGGCTCGCGTCCCGGGCTCGGCGATCACCGTCAACCCGGTCCCCCCGTCGGCGAAGATCAGGTCGTCGGCCAGGCTGAGCGTGACCATCTCGGCCCGCAGCTCGTGGTACCCGTCGGCCCGGACGCCGGTGACCGCCAGCGACAGCGTCAACTTCGCCGGCGCCATGACCCGGTTCATTGCGCCAGCCTCCCCCATTCCTCCAGGCTCAGCTCCTCGGCCCGGGCGTCCGGCCGGATCCCGGCGCGGGTGAAGGCCTCCGGCTCGACCACCCCGGCCAGTGAGCGGCGCAGCATCTTGCGGCGCTGGCCGAAGCCGGCCTTCACCACGGCCGCCAGCCGTTGGTACGACACTTCCTCCGGGGGCACGGCGGGCTCGGCGCGCCGTTCCAGGCGGACGAGGACCGACTCGACCCGGGGCCGCGGGATGAACACCGACGCCGGCACCCGCCCGGCCACGGCGGCCTGGGCGAAGTAGGCCACTCGTACCGAGACCGAACCGTAGGCCTCCTCCCCCGCGCCCGCCGCCAGGCGCTCGCCCACCTCGCGCTGGACCATCACCAGCAACCGCTCAACCGCGGGCACCTCGACCAGCGTCTTGAGGACCAGCGGAGTGGCCAGGTTGTAGGGCAGGTTGGCCACCAGCGACCAGGGGCCCTCGGCTCGTTGCGCCAGGAGCGCCCCCAGGTCCAGCGTCATGGCGTCCCCCTCGACCACTTCGATCCCGGCGGGTTCGACCACCGAGCGCAGCACCGGGAGGAGATAGCGGTCCAGCTCCACCGCCACCACCCTGGCCCCCGTCTCGGCCAGGGCCAGCGACAGCGACCCCAGGCCGGCGCCGATCTCGAGGACCTGGGACCCAGGGCCGATCCCGGCCAGGCGGGCGATCCGGCGCACCGTGTTCGGATCGGCCACGAAGTTCTGCCCGAGGGCCCGGCTGGGCCGGAGCCCGTGTGCTTCCAAGAGGGCGGCGATGTCAGCCCCGGAGTGCGTCACCAGGACAGTGTGACGTCCACCACTCCTTGGTTGGGGTCAGCCAGCTGTGAGAAGCCCGAATACGACATGTCGAGGACGCGGGGGTAACCGGCCGCCTCGTAGTCGTCGATCTTGCACGTCGTGGTGGCACCGGTGGCGTTGTTGCGCACCGTCACCACCGTGCCGCGGGGAAGGGTGTGGCTGGCGCAGTAGCCGGGTGCGGCTTCGGAGTACCACGTGGCCTGACCGACCTCGCTGTTGCTCTCGATGTGCACCACCGGAGCGGCCGGCGGGGCGGTCACCACCGTAGGCGCGACGGGTTGAGTCACCGCGGTCGTCGTCGGCGCGACCGGCGCCACGGTCGTCGGCGTCGGGGGCGGGTACAGCGGCGCGGTCTGTTGGTAGACGACGAGGTGTGAGGGCAACTCGACGTCGTCGAGTTTGCCCGGCGGGAGCCAATGATCGGCGACCACTGCGTCAGCCTCCGGCGCATGCGACGCGTGCGCCGGTCCGTTCTGCAACAAAAGGAGAGGAACACCGAACAGCGCGCCGCACAGAACAGCGGCGACGCCGAGGCGCCTCCCTTGAGTGCTCTGTTTCCGCAGGGCTCCACCCTTCTCCGGGGACAGTGCACCCGCGCCGGCCCAGAGCCGGCGAGGGGTTTCGGAAGAACATAGGAAACCGACGACCGCTTTGCAAATGGAATAGGCCAGGCGACAATTCGGATTTCATTTCCGCAGGTCAGGAGCCAACTCGCCGGTGATATTTGTGTGAACTCCCTGTTCAGGACACGTTTTCGGCGAATTTCAACGCTGAATCCCCTGGTCAGATGGTTCTCGTATTTCACACAACAACACGTGAATTACCCGGCTCGCGCAAAGACAGTGGCCGCCGCGGCCGCCGTGCTTTCCGCCACCGCTTCGAGCGCGCAGGCCTTCACTTCGGCCACGGCCGCGCCGACCAACGGCAGCAGGGCGGGCTCGTTGGGCCGACCACGGTGCGGCACCGGCGCGAGGAAGGGACTGTCGGTTTCGATGAGTAGCCGGTCGAACGGACAGCGCGCCGCGGCGGCCCGGACATCGGTGGCGTTCTTGAAGGTGATGATGCCGCTGAACGACACGTACATGCCGGCGCGCAGGCAGCGTTCGACCTCGTCGACGCCGCCCGTGAAGCAGTGCAACACCGTACGGTCGGGCACCCCTTCGGCCGCCAGCACGTCGAAGAGATCATCCCAGGCGTCGCGCGCGTGAATGACCAGAGCCAACTCGTGCGTGTGGGCCAGCGCTATCTGCGCCGCGAACGCCGCGCGCTGCGCGTCACGGGGCGAGTGCTCGTAGTAGTAGTCCAGGCCGCACTCCCCGACGGCCACTACGGCCGCGTCGTCATTCCTCAGCTCCTCCACCAGCAACCGGGCCACCTCGTCCACCCCGTCACTCGCTTCATGGGGGTGCAGCCCGATGGAGGCCCAGGCCCGCAGGCCCGGCCCGGCCCCGCCCAGCTCCCGGGCCACCGCCACGGCCTGGGCCGAGGTGGCGGCGCCGGTGCCGATGCACACCAGTCGGTCCACCCCGGCGTCCCGGGCCCGGTCCAGCACGGCCGAGAGGTCCTGGTCGCCGGCCGCATCCCCGGCCCCGCTGCCCCCGCCGAGATACGCCTCCTGCACGTGGCAGTGGGAGTCGAACCAGCCGGTCACGCCTTGCGCCGGGGGAAGAGCGGGTCCCCCTTGATGACCGTGGCCCCGCCCGGGTAGGCCCCCCATACCGCGGCCTGCGGGAGCCGGGCCGCGTTGGGGTCGCCCTCCATGCCGATGCGGCGCCAGATCTCCACCGCGGTCTCGGGCATGGCCGGCGCGGCGAGGACGGCCACGATGCGCAGGACCTCGAGCGCGCTGCCGAGCACCGCGTCGACGGCCGGGCCCGGGTCCATCTTCCAGGGCTCGGTCGCCTCCAGTTCCGCGTTGGCCTCGCCGATGAGCCGCCAGGTCACTTCCAGCGCCTCATGGGGCGCCCACCGGGCCCAGGCCTCGCTCGCCGCCGCCAGCACCTCGCTGGCCCGGGTGGCCAGCGGGCTGTCGGGGTCGGGCGCCGGCCCGATGCCGGCGCACTTGGAGTGCACCACAGTGGTCACGCGCGAGAGCAGGTTGCCGAGATTGTTGGCCAGGTCCGAGTTGTACCGCGTCACGATCCCCTCGAAGGAGAACTCGCCGTCGCCACCGAGCGGGACCTCCCGCAGCAGGTGATAGCGCAACGGGTCCACCCCGAACTCGTCGGCCAGGGCGAGTGGGGAGACGTCGGTGATGTTCAGCTCCCGCGCGTCCACGCCCTCGCCAACCACGCCGGCGGCGATCACGGTCTTGCTCAACTTCTGGCCGCCCATGAGCAGGTACCCGTGCACGAAGATCTCGGCCGGCGGGTCGATCCCGGCGGCCATGCACATGGCGGGCCACCATACGCAGTGGAACTTCAAGATGTCCTTGCCGATGAGGTGGTGGGCTGCGCCCCACATGCTGGCGAACCGCTCGGGGTCGGTGCCGTAGCCGATGACGGTGAGGTAGTTGATGAGCGCGTCGTACCAGACGTAGAAGACGTGCCCGTCGTCCCACGGCACCGGCACGCCCCAGCGGAACGACGTGCGGGTGATGGAGACGTCTTTGAGCCCGGTGCGGATGAAGCCGAGGGCCTCGTTGCGCTTGGAGACCGGGCGGACGAATTCGGGATGGCCGGCGTAGTAGTCGATGAGCTGCTGCTCGAAGGCGCTCAGACGGAAGAAGTAGTTCTCCTCCTGCATCTCGATCACCGGGCGGCCGTGCACCGGGCACTTCCCGTCGATCAGTTGCTCGGGCGTGTAGTAGTCCTCGCAGGCCACGCAGTAGAGCCCGGTGTAGGTGCCGAGCTCGATGAAGCCGTTGTCGTAGATCTGCTGGAGGAACTGCTGCACCACGGCGTGGTGCCGCGGCTCGGTGGTGCGGATGAAGTCGTCGTTGCTGATGTTGAGCCGCTTCCAGGCCTCGACGAAGCGGGCCGAGGTCCGGTCGGTCCACTCCTGGGGCGAGGTGCCGTGGGCTTCGGCGGCCTCGACGATCTTGGCCCCGTGCTCGTCGGTGCCCGTCATGAAGTACACGTCGTCGCCCAGGAGCCGGTGCCAGCGGGCCAGGGCGTCGGCGTTCACCGTGGTGTACGCCGTCCCCACGTGGGGCGCGTCGTTGACGTAGTAGATGGGCGTGGTCAGGTAGTAGGGCGGCACCGCCGGTAGCGTACCGGCGCCCCGCGGAACGGCCGGTCGCCCTCAACCCGGCGGCGGCAACACCTCGTCGCGGATGCGCAGGACCGCTTCGTAGACCTTCCGCCGGGCTACGCCCATTTCAGCTGAGAGCAGCTCGGCGATCTGTCGCGGCCCGTCGCCGGTGTGCCGGCTCAGCCACGACCGCACCGCCGCTTCCACATCCTCGTCGCTCACCGGCTCCGCCGGCGGGGCGCCCCCGACCACCAGTACCACCTCGCCCCTCACCTCTCGCACGGCGAAGGCCGACGCGCTCTCGCCCGCCGTGCCCCGCCAGACCTCTTCGTGCACCTTGGTCAGCTCCCGCACCACGGCCACCGGTCGCTCCGGATCCTGCGCCGCCAGCTCGGCCAGCGTGGCCGCCACCCGATTGGGCGCCTCGAGGATCACCGTGGTCCGCTGGTCCCGCATCAGCGAGGCCAGGCGCTCCCGGCGCTCGGCCCCCTTACGGGGCAGGAACCCTTCGACGCCGAAGCGGTCGCTCGGGAGTCCGCTCACCACCAGGGCGGCGACCACCGAGGTCGGGCCCGGGATCACGCTCACCTCTCCATCGGCCTCGACCACCGCCTGCACCAACAGCGCACCGGGGTCCGAGATCCCCGGCGTCCCGGCGTCGGTGACCACCGCCACCGTCCCCCCGCTCGACACGCACGCCACCACGCGCTCGACTCGGGCCGCCTCGTTGTGCTCGTGCACGGACAGCAGGCGGTCCCCGTGCGGCCCGCCGGCCGGTATCCCCATCGCCGAGAGCAGGGCCCTGGTCCGGCGGGTGTCCTCGCAGCAGACGAGATCAGCGCGGGCCAACACCTCCCGGGCTCTCGGCGAGAGGTCGCCCAGGTTGCCAATGGGCGTGGCCACCAGCACCAGGCTGCCGCGCCCCGCCGCGCCGGCTGCGCCGGCCGCACCGGTGGCGCTCCCGGCCTGGCCGCGGCTCACGCGATCACGCGGAGGTCCAGCTGGTCGCCCACGTGCACGCCCCAACGTTCGAGGGCCCCCGCTTCGAAGGCCATCACGCTGCGGGTGCCGTGACGTGGCAGCGCCACCCGCCAGGGCGCCAGGCGCACCAACCGGAGGACCAGGAGATCGCCGGAGAGGAAGGCCACATCGAGCGGGAACTTCATGCCTGCCGTGTGCACCGCCCGGGCCCCGGCCAGGTGCATGCCGCCCTCGCACCCGCTCCGGCCGCGCAAACCCCGTAACCGTTCGCCCACCGAGTCGGTCATCTCGAGCGCGCAGACCACGTCACCGTCGCGGAGCAGCCATCCGGACCGCATAGGCGACCGAGGCTAATGGGCGGGCGGGGCCGGCCCATGCCGCAGCTGAACTAAGGTTCAACACTTATGTCGAAGCGGACGGTGAAGCGCAAGCTCAGGGCCAAGAAGAAGGCCAACCACGGTAAGAAGCCGAACTGCGGCCGAGGGTAGGCCCCTGGCTCGGAGCCGGGGTACGTACCGCCCGTAGCGGCTGGCGTCAGCCGAGGCGGCCGTCCCAGGCCACACCCTCTTCGTGCAGCACCCCGGCCAACAGCGTCGGGAGATCCGAGATAATCCCGTCGACGCCCAGCCCGACCAGGCGCTCCATCGACTCGCGGTCGTTGATCGTCCAGGTGTGGACCGCCTTGCCGCTCCGGTGCGCCGCCGCCACGAAGGCCTCGTCCACCACGACCAGCTCACCCTGGCGCTCCGGCACCTGGAAGGCCACCGCCTCGGTGGCCGGGATCGCCCCGCCCTGGTGCACCGCCTGCCAGAACGCCGCCGTGGCCATGGTGCCGGCGGAGGTCGGCACGTGCGGCGCGAACCCCCGGAAGGCGTCGGTGGCCGGGTCGAGGAAGGACGCCACGATGACGTCGTCGGTGCGCTCGAACTCGGCCAGCAGGCGCGCCAGCTTCTCCTCGTAGGGGTCGACCACCGGTGCGGTCTGCTTGATATCGAGGTTCAGCAGGACGCCGGGGAACTCCTCGAGCACCTCGCGCAGGGTGGCGATGCCGAAGAGCGGGTCCTCGGGGGCGCGGCCGCGGTAGGGATAGTCGGCGTCCGCGCCGCCGGGCGTCACGTCGGCGCCGGGGATGAACCAGTAGGAGAAGTCGAGTCGCCGCAGCTCGGCCAGGGTGAAGCTGGCGATGGTTCCCGTGGCCGCCGTGGTGCGGTCCACCGTGGCGTCGTGACAGACCACGAGCTCACCGTCGGACGTGGCGTGCACATCGAGCTCAATGGCCGTCGCACCCGCCGCCAGGGCCCGAGCGATGGCAAACCGCGTCGAGCTGGGTGACTCCCAGGCGCCGCCCTGATGCGCATAGGCGATGGTCCGTCGCTCGAGCCACCGCGATCCGTCACTCATCCGCACGATGGTAACGGCCGCCGCTACTCTCTCACCGCCGTGCTCGATCACCTCCTCGTCGACGTCATCACGTTCATCCGACGTTCGTTCGAACGCGCGCTGCTCCAACGCCAGGCCGTCGAGGAGCGCTTCGGTGTCGACGTCTTCCTGGGCGACGTCTCGTGGGAGACCTCCTACAGCCTCCCGGGCGAGGAGCAGCCGCCGCGCGTCCGGGCCGACGTGTCGGTGGACTGGCCGACCTGGAGCCAGACCTCGTACCGCAGCTGGTCGATCGGCGAGCCACCCGACGAGCTGCCCGAAGTGGTCATCGAGGTCGCCCTGCGCGTCCAGCGACTGGCGCAGGCCCCCGATACCGAGATGGTCCTGCACGCCCTGCCCGAGACCAACCAGCTGCTGGGGGACGATCCTCTGCTGCGGACCGCCACCACCATTGAGCAGGTACATGCCGGGGGCAGCGTGCGCTGGGCGGTCGAAGCGACCTACGAGGGCTCGCTGCGCTTCACCGAGGCCCAGCTCGAATCCCCCGGCGAGATCGAGCCGGTGATCGACGGCCTGACCCGGTGGATCTCCTCGACCCTCATCGCACTGGCCGACCTGCCCTTCTCCTTCCTGCCGCCCGACCAGGACGACGACTGAACCACAGCCTCACCCCGGGGCCGACTGGAACCGCCGGGCCCGCGCCCACTAGGGATGGACACTGCGATGCGACGTCCACCTTGGCCCCCCTTCCCCATCCGCCGCCGCCGCTCGCTCGCAGTGGTGCTCGCCCTCGGCGTCGGCCTCGGCCCGCTGCTGGCCGCCTGCGGCGGCGGCGCCCCGCCGGCACCTTCGGCCAACCAGGGCCTGGTCATCGACCGGCCCACGCCCCAGCACATCCCGCTGGTCAACCAGCAGGGGCACGCCGTCTCGCTGGCCGCTCTCCGGGGGAAGGACGTCGTGCTGGCCCCCTTCCTCTCGCTCTGCCAGGACGAGTGCCCGCTGGTCACGGCGGCCTTCATCGGGCTCCAGCGCGACCTGAAGGCGGCCGGGCTCGGCCACAAGGTCGTCTTCGTCGAGGCCACGGTGGACCCCGGGCGCGACACCGTGTCCCGCCTGGCCGCCTACCAGCGGGAGTTCGGGGCGGACTGGGACCTCTGGACCGGCACGCCGGCCAACCTGGCCGCCCTCTGGAAGGCCTTCGGGGTGTCGTACCAGATCGTCCCCGAGGAACAACCGCCCCACGACGACTGGCTCACCGGGCAGCCCCTCACCTACGACGTGGACCACACCGACGGCTACATCCTCATTGATGCCACCGGGCACGAGCGCTTCGTCGACGCCAACGCGCCCAACCTGCACGGTCAGCTCAGCCCGAAGTTGCGCACCCTGCTCAACGCCGGCGGCCTGGCCGGCCTGGACCACCCCCAGGGACCCGAGTGGACCGTCAACGACGCGCTGGCCTCGATCAGCTGGCTGCTGGGGACCAACGTCCCGGCGGCCTCCTCATCGTGACCGCACGGCGGCGTCGGCGCCGCCTCATCGTCACGGCAGCTCTCGTCGTCTCCGCCCTGGGCGTGGCCGCCTGCAACAGCAGCCCGGTCACCACGCTCTCCTCGCCGCCGACGACCGACAACAGCCTCACGCTCTCCACCCTGTCCAGCCCGGCCGGACCGATCCTGGCCACGGGGAGCGGGCAGGCGCTCTACGACTTCGTCCCCGACACGCCGACCCGGTCGGCCTGCCTCAACGACGGCTGCGTCTTCCAGTGGCCGCCACTGCTCAAGAGCGCGGCGGTCACGGTGGGGCACGGCCTCGACGGCACCCTGGTCGGCACGCTGAAGCGACCCGACGGCTCGACCCAGCTCTCCTACGGCGGCCATCCCCTCTACACCTACAACCTCGACGTGAGGGCCGGCATGGTGACCGGCCAGGCCATCGATCAGGACGGGGGCCTGTGGTATGTGCTCACGCCGGCGGGCCAGGAGGTCCACACGCCTTTCACCATCAGGGGCTGAGCGCGGTCGCTACGTCCCGGTGACCGTCAGCGTCACCACGCGGGTGGTGGCTGTGCCCGACGGGTTGGTGAAGAGGGCCCGGTACTCGTTGCCGGTCAGGCCCGACGTCGCCGTGAAGCTCAGGGTGTCGTTGGACTGGTTGACCGCGGCGAACCAGGTCACACCGCCGTCGGTCGAGACCTGCCACAGGACGGTCGGATCCGGAGTGCCCGCCGCGGCCGCGGTGAAGGTGGCCGTGCCACCGTTGGGCACGGTCTGGTTGGTGGGCTCGGTGGTGACCACCGGCGCATCCCCGACCGCGAGCGTGGCCGCCGTGGTGGTGGCGGTGCCGGCGCCGTTGGTGAACACGGCCCGGTACTGCCCCCCGCTGTAGTTCTGAACGGTCGGGAAGCTGAACGTCGTCGAGTTGGCGTTGGCGATGTTCGAGAAGGTCATGCCGTTGTCGATCGACACCTGCCACTGCACGCCGGGGGTGGGGAAGCCGGACGCGGCGGCCGTGAAGGTGGCCGTGGCGCCGGGGGCGACCCGCACGCTGACCGGGTTGACGGTGACCACCGGCGCCACGGACGTGAAGAGCGTGGCCGCGCCGACCAGGGACGCGCTGCTGGCGTCACCGCCGGCGGCGATCAAGGCGGTGCCGTCCCCGAACGCGGCGACCGACACCCCGCTGGTGCCCGGTGTGCCGGCGAAGAGCCAGTAGCCGCCGCCGTCGGGCGTGGCGCTCAGCGCCTCCCAGCCCTGGCTCCCCGGCGCGGACGCCGAGCCGTAGAACTGGGCGTCGCCGAAGTTGAAGACTCCCCCGTCAGCCCCGACCATGCGGTAGCCGTCTCCGTCGGGCGTGCCGCTCACGAAGCGGATCGGGGCATTGAGCCGCATCCCGCCCAGCGA
>DASXZJ010000017.1:0-62376 GCA_036502025.1 Acidimicrobiales bacterium
TCGGCGGTGTCGTCGAACGGCGTGGCGGGGTCGGGCCAGTGCACCTGGTACAGATCGATGTAGTCGGTGCGCAGGGTCCGCAGGCTGGTCTCGACACCGCTCCGGATCCACGCCGGGCTGGCATCACGTACGAGCCCCTGACCTTCGGGGCGCAGGCCGCCTTTGGTGCCGATGATGACCTCCTCGCGAGGGAAGGGTCGAAGCGCGTCCGCCAGGAGCTGCTCGGACTGGCCGAAGCCGTAGGCCTGCGCCGTGTCGAAGAAGTTGACGCCCCGCTCGGCGGCCCGTCGAATGGCTTCGGTGGCGGCCGAGGTATCGGTCGGCCCCCACTCGCCCCCGAGCTGCCAGGTGCCGAAGGCAATCCGCGACACGTCAAGGCCGCTCTTACCCAGAATGGTGTGTCTCACTGTGTCCTCCCTGTTCTGCCGGGCTTGTCACTGGTCGACTTCAAGATCCAATGCCCGGTGAAGTCCTGTCCGAATCAGGACACCGGGTCCTACTAACGGAAGCGAGCCGGCTGGAGGCGAACCTTTCGGTCGCTCGGCCCAGGACTCACGGGCACCCATAGTTACGATACTAAACGTATCGTATTCTTATTCTGCTAGGGTGTCAACCCATGAAGGAACCGGCGATCCCGGAATCCGTCCCACGTGGTCGGCCCCGTAGCGAGCGCTCCCATCGCGCCATCCTCGACGCAGCCAACGAGCTGCTGGGAGAAGGCGGCTTCGCCGAGCTGACGCTGGATGAAGTCGCCCAACGGGCTGGGGTGAGCAAGCCCACCATCTACCGACGCTGGCCGACCAAGGGCACGCTGGTGTTCGAGGCCTTCTCAGCCGGTTTCCTGACGGGACAGCCTGTCCCCGACACCGGGTCGCTGCGCGGGGATCTCTTGGCGGCCCTGCGCGCCTGGGTCAGGGTGATCAAGGGAACCGTGACGGGTCGCACCCTCGTGGGGCTGATCGCGGAAGTCCAGCGGGACCCGGAGTTGGCCGCGATCTGGCGTGAGCACTTCATCGGCCCCGTCCGGGCCCATCACCGCACCATGATCGAGCGGGCGTTGGAGCGAGGCGAGGTGTCGCCCGACACCGATCCCGAGGTGGTGCTCGATCTGATCTACGGGGCGGCCTACCACCGGCTCCTGCAGTCACACCTCCCGCTGACCGATCGCTTCGCCCAGGCCGTCGTTGACACGGTTGTCGCCGGAATACGGACAGCTCCCGAGCCGTAGGCGAACCCAGGAGGGTCCCAGTGCGGCGGGCCAGCCCGTTCAGAGCGGTGGTGATGTCCCGACGGCCGCCGCCGGTCCACGCGAAACCGGAATTGGTCGCCTGTTGGGATTGAGTGGACCGTCCAGTGAGCCATGAGGACCACGCTGGTCCCCATGGAAGTCGCACCCGGCATTGCACAAACAGGCGTGCCCACGGCGAGGCCGGGGCGATTGGGTCGCACGCTGGGAGGACGCCACACCGCGACGGCCACGACCAACCGTACGCGCCGGTTTCAGGTGACCCTGGTCGTCGTCCTGGCCCTCCTGATCGGCGTGATCGCCAGCGTCGCCGGCTATGTCATGTCGAGAGACTCGGTCAAGGACGCCAACGGCGCGCTTCTTCGTGGGGATGCCGCCCAGGGTGCGCTCGTCTTGAGCTCGTACATCAGCGAGATCACCGCACCCTTCAAGCAACTCGGTGCCGCCGTCTCCCAGCCTGGCCCGTCGCCGACGACTTTCGACGCCGCGGCCCAGCAGATCGCGGGCCCGACCGGAGCCGCGATCGCCCTGTTGCACGAGAGCGACGGCCGACTCAGCGTGGTGGCCTCGGTGGGCCGTCTCCATCGCTCCTTCAGTCCGGGCCGCGACAGCGCCTCGATCACGTCGCTCGCCGGTAAGCCCAATCTCAACTTCCTCGGCGCGTTCGCCGCCTCGGGAAAGCGCTGGATCCAGGAGGTCTACGGCAAGGGCTACGTCCCGGCCGGATACGTGATCTACAGCGAGCAGCCCATCTCCAAGGCCAATTCGGTCACCAAACTGCCGGGGGTCCTGTTCTCAGGCACGGTGGCCGCGGCATATGTGGGATCGGTCGCCCCGTCCAACCTCGCCCTGCAGACGACCAAAACTTTGCCGTCGGGTTCCCAGCTTGCCCTGTCGCCGGTCGACACTGCCGAGCAACTCGACTCCAACGCCATCCTCACCTCTCACCCGGCCAAGGTGATGTACCCCGGGCGCATCATCGTGGTGATGAGCCCGAAGGGCGATCTGGCCGGTTCTTTCGTCGCCAAGTATCCGTGGATCCTCCTGGTGGTGGGCCTGCTGGCCACGCTCGTCGTCTCGACCCTGCTCGGCGCGGCCATCTCCCGGCGTGAGGAGGCTCTCGTCCTGGTGGACGACCTCGAAAGGAAGAACGCCGAGCTCGACGAATCGATGTCCCGGCAAGCGCAGGCAGAGCAGAGCCTCCGCCAGGCGCAGCGTATGGAGGCCGTCGGCCAGCTGGCCGGCGGGATTGCGCATGACTTCAACAACCTCCTCCAGGCCATCATCAGCTACTCCGAGTTCCTCTCCGACGCCATCGACGATGACAGCGAGATGCAGCAGGATGTGGCAGAGGTCCAGAAGGCGGCGCACCGGGCGGCGGACCTGACCAAGCAACTACTCGTCTTCAGCCGGCAGGACGTGGCTCAACCCGTCGTGGTCGACCTCAACAACGTCGTCCGCGACTCGGAGCGCTTCTTGGGCCACACACTCGGAGAGGATGTGACCCTCACCTGTCACACGGCGACTGAGCCCCGTTGTGTCCGGGCGGATACCGGCGAACTCGAGATGGTGTTGATCAACCTGGCCATCAATGCCCGCGACGCCATGCCCCACGGCGGCTCCCTCTGGATTACCGTCGGCGACGTCACGCTCGACGGGTCCAAGGCGGCTGCGGCCGGGCTCTCTCCGGGCCGGTACGCCCGCGTCAGCGTGGAGGACAACGGGGACGGCATGTCCCCCGAGGTGTCGGCCAAGGCGTTCGAGCCGTTCTTCACCACCAAGGAGACGGGCCGGGGGACGGGTCTCGGACTCGCCATGGTCTACGGGATCGCCAAGCGCTGGGGGGGAAGCGCCGCCATCTCCACCGCCAAGGGCGTGGGCACCACGGTCACTCTGCTGTTCCCGCTCTCGAGCGAGGACCCCACGTCAGAGGACATCCAGACCGCCCGAGCCCTCCCTCGCGGCGACCGCGACATCGCCCTGCTGGTCGAGGACCAAGAGGGTGTGCGCCGGTCGACCGCGCGCATCCTCGAGGCCGCGGGCTTCCAGGTGCTCCAGGCGGAGAACGCCGTGGAGGCGGCGTCGAAATACATCGCGACCGACTTTGACATCCTGGTGACGGACGTGATCATGCCCGAAGGGGTGTCCGGCAAGGAGCTGGCCGATCACTACCGGGCGGAACGCTCAGAACTGCCCGTGATCTTCATCTCGGGCTACAGCACGGAGACGATCTCGGAGCGAGGGATCCTGCCACCATCGACCAATCTGGTGACCAAGCCGTTCTCACCCGAGGATCTCCTCCACGCCATGTGCGACGCCATGGGCAAAAGCATCCTGAGCCCGGCGTGAGCCTGACCGACGAACTGCCGAGAACGGGGGCGGGTGCCCGCATTCTCATCGTCGATGACGAGGTGCCCATCCGGCGTTCGCTCAGCCGCCTGCTCTCTCGGGAAGGTTACGAGTGCGCCACCGCTGCTGATGCCGGCCAAGCGCGCCTCCTGCTCGACATCGAGCAGTTCGAGCTGATGCTGTGCGACGTGACCATGCCCGGCGAGAGCGGGTTCTCGCTGCTGGCCCACGTGCGGGAGACCTATCCCGACACGGCCGTCATCATGGTGACCGCCGTCGACTCCCCCGCCGCGGCCGAACCGGCGGCCCGCAACGGTGCGTACGGCTATATCATCAAGCCCTTCGATACCAGCACGATCGTGATCAACATCGTCGGGGCGCTGCAAAGGCGCGCCGAGCGGGTGACCGAGAAGGCCCGCAGCGCCAAGCTGGAGGACGATGTGGCCAGCCGTAGCGCGGAGCTGAGCGACGCGCTTGGGCGACTGGCGGCCGAGGACAAAGCGTTGTCGGCCTCGCAAGAGGAGACGGTGCTGCGCCTGGCCGTCGCGGCTGAGTGGCGCGATCCCGATACCGGCAGCCACCTCCAGCGCATGAGCAACCACTGCGCACGCCTGGCCACCCTCGCGGGCCTCCCGGTCGACCGGGTGGATCACCTGCGGATCGCCAGCCAGATGCACGACGTGGGCAAGATCGGCCTGCCCGACGCAGTCCTGCTCAAGCCCGGTCCGCTCACCGTCGAGGAGCGCAACATCATGCAGGAGCACCCGAAGATCGGCTTCGACATGCTGTCCAACTCCGACTCCCCTCTGCTACAGCTGGCCTCGCAGGTCGCCCTCTCGCACCACGAACGCTTCGACGGGACGGGGTACCCGAACGGATCAGTGGGGACCGACATCCCGATCGAAGGCCGCATCGTGGCCATCGCCGACGTGTACGACGCCCTGCGCAGCGAGCGGCCCTACAAGCGGGCCTTCACCTTCGAAGAGTCAGTGGCCATACTCCGCGAAAGCCGGGGCACGCATTTCGACCCTGAGCTGTTGGACCTCTTCATCGCGGACCTCGAGAAGACCGAGGGTGGCGGCGAAAGCTGAGCGGTCATACCGCAGGGCGCGGCGAGCCACCACTAGCGTTGATGGCATGAGGGGCGACCCGATGGTGCGGCGATTGTCCTGGTGCTAGCCGCCCTGATCGGGATCTGCGCCGCTTTCGGGCTCGCGGTCGGCTCGTTCCTGAACGTCGTTATCTATCGCGTCCCCCGGAAGGAATCCATCGTATCGCCGGGCTCGGCCTGCCCGTCGTGCGGCACCCCGATCGCCTCCTGGGACAATGTGCCCCTGCTCTCCTGGTTGGTGCTCCGGGGACACTGTCGGACGTGCCGCGCCCCCATCTCCGTCCGTTACCCGCTCGTCGAAGCGACCACGGCCGCACTCTTCGCCGGGGCGGCGGCACGGCTCGGGTACGCCTGGGACCTTCCCGCGGTGCTGATCCTCTTCGCCAGCTTGTTGGCGCTGGCCTGTATCGACGTCGAGCACCTGCTGCTGCCCAAGCGGATCATCTACCCGACGCTCGGCCTGGACGGGGCCCTGCTCCTCCTGGCGGCCTGGCGCACCGGCGACTGGCATCGCCTCCTCGTGGCTGCCATCAGCGCCGTCGCCTGGTTCATCGCCTTCTTCGCCCTCAACGCGATCAGCCCGCGCCTGCTCGGGTTCGGCGACGTGCGACTGGCCCCGCTCCTCGGCCTGGCCCTCGGATGGTTCGGGGTGGACTACGAACTCCTGGGCTTCTTCGCGGCCAACCTCATCGGGGCCGTGGTCGGGCTCACCCTCATCGCCATGAAGAAGATGAGCCGGCAGGAGCAGATCCCCTACGGTGTCTTCCTCGCGCTCGGGACCGCCTTCGCCATCTTCGCCGGTCCGGAGCTACTCCGGCCGTTCCACCAGTTCTAGACGAACTCAGGCGCTCCCGGTCTCGGGAACGGTCTCGCTGGACGCGTCAGCGGTCGGCGGCTCAAAGCGGTAGCCCACCCCTCGCACGGTCGTGATCCACCGAGGATGATCGGGATCCACCTCGATCTTCCGGCGGACGCGACGGATGTGCTCGGTAACCGTCGCTTCGTCCTGCCACTCGCTCGACGACGACCACACCTGCTGCAGCAATTGTTGCCGCGAGAAGACCTGGCGGGGCGACGAAGCCAGAAAGGCCAGGAGGTTGAATTCCTTCGTGGTCAACTCGACGGGACCGCCGGCATTCGCGACCTCGCGGGTGAGCGGGTCGATGCGGAGGTCGCCGAACACCATCCCCGAACTGGGCGCCAGAAGCTTGGCGGCAGCCTGGGACCGGCGAAGCACCGTCTCGATCCGAGCGGTCAACTCGCCGTGCGCGAACGGCTTGACGATGTAGTCGTCGGCACCCATCCGCAGCCCGGCGATCCGATCCATCTCGAGGCCGCGGCCGGTGAGGAAGATGGCCGGTACGTCGCTCTCCTGGCGTAGGAGGACCAGGATGTCGCGGCCGTCCTCCCCGCCCAGTACCACGTCGAGCAGCACCAGATCGGGCTGGAACGACTTCGAGGCCTGCAATGCCGCGGCGGAGTCACCCGCCGTCTCGATCCGGTACCCGTCGCTCTCGAGCATCCTCTTGACGAGGGCGCGCATGTCAGGGTCGTCCTCGACAATCAGGATCTTCGTCTCTTCAACCGTGGGCACGAGAGTACCCCTACCCGGGCAATCCGGGAAGGACCGACCTCAGATGGGCGGCGCGTCGACCTGCCCTGGACCTGGGGGTATGTCGGATTTCGGGATGGCCGGCCGGCTCGGCACACCGGCGCGCCACGCCGCGGTGACTCTAGCGGAGCAACTCCATGCGCAGCCCTTGCTCGTCCCATTCAGGATCGATCGGGACCCGCAGGGCCGCCCGCGCCTGAATGCGTCGGGCCGTCCATAGCAGTGCGGCCACGTCATAGAGGTGGCCTCTCGGTACACCAGGGAGCCTGGTGTCGAGGATTCTTTCCACACCGGGAATCCGTTTCTCCAGAAGGACCCTGCGCTCGGATCGCCCAGCCTCAGTCCGTTTGGACCAATTCAGGGGCAGGTCGCCGTTGAGCTGGTAGAAGCTCATGTCGGGGTGGACCTCGTAGACCATGCGCTGGAGGTACGGAGCCATTTCCGCCGCCACTTCGCGGTAGCGGGGCAAGAGCTTCGTACTGACGGCATCCAGGTGATCATGTGACGCGTCAATGTCCCCTTCGAGGCACCGACGCGTCGGGCCGCTGTGGATGGTCGATCCCCGCCGGGGTCCGAGCATCGCCCGGGCCAGTCGGTCACACGTCCGCCCTCCCTTTTGGGGCGCTTCGAGGCAACCGATCGGGGCGTTCAGCGTGATGACGGCAAAGGCCGGCCGCTCATCGAGGACCGACGTGAATGTTTCGAGCACCCGTGGGTCCTCGGGAGCGAAGGTGGCGCCGTGCAGCTTGGCGCTCGCCACGAGCCAACCGGACGAGCAGGGAGTCACCCCGGCGATGATGGAGTAGGGCAGCTCTGGGCCGCGTCGCGACTGCATGCCGGTCCTCAGGCCGCCGAGGCCCGTAGGCCGAGGGCGTCCATGGCACGGGCGAGCTCTTTTGGATGGGCCGACACGTTGAGCGCGTCCTCGTAGGCCACGGTGCCGTTGGCGATGAGCTCGGCCAGGCTGATCTCGAGGGTGTGCATCCCTTCCTTGCGATTCGTCGTCATGACGTTCAGGAGCTGATTCGAGCGACCCTCCCGGATGAGGTTCCGCACCGGGTTGGTGGCAATCAGCACCTCGAAGGCGGCGACCATCCCACCCCCGATGCGGGGAACAAGGCGCTGGGCGACGATGGCCGCGAGCGAAGCCGAGAGCTGGACTCTGGTCTGCTCCTGGCGCCAGGCCGGGAACACGTCGATGATCCGGTCGATGGCCTGAGGAGCGTCGTTGGTGTGCAAGGTGGCGAAGACAAGGTGGCCCGTCTCGGCCATGGTCAAGGCGATCTGGATCGATTCGATGTCGCGCATCTCGCCGATGAGCAGGACGTCGGGGTCCTCGCGGAGGGCTGAGCGCAGGGCCCGGTCGAATGACGGGCTGTCGAGTCCCACCTCTCGCTGGGTGACGGCAGACAGCTTGTGATGGTGCACATACTCGACCGGATCCTCGATGGTCAAGATGTGAGCCGCCCGCGTCTCGTTGATGCGATTGACGATCGAGGCCAGCGTGGTGGACTTGCCCGAACCGGTCGGTCCGGTCACCAGGACGAAGCCACGGGGCAGCTTGGCCAGCCAGTCGGCGGTCGAGGGCAGACCAAGGTCTTCGAAGCCCGGAATGGCGGAGGGAATCATGCGCAAGGCCAGGGCCGTCTCGCCGCGCTGCGTGAAGGCGCTGCCACGCAGCCGAGCCCGGTCCAGCCAGGAGAAGGCGAAGTCGACGTCCTGCTCCCGCTCCAAGGTGCTCCGCTGGGCCGGCGTCAAAAGGGTCTGCACGAGGGTGTTGATCTCCTCGCCGGAAAGGATGCCCGCACCTTCGACGGGACGGAGCTTGCCGTCGATCCGGATCCGCGGCGCTGACCCTCCAGCCAGAAGCAGGTCCGACCCTTTCTGATCCCACAGGATCTGCAACCACGGCGTGACGGCTTCTGTGTCGATCTCGATCATGTACTCGTTCCGTTCTTACGTTGATGAAGCAGTTTGGAGGGATGAAGCCGAGGAGCCCGGCACGGTGGCCGGGCTCCTCGGGTCATCATCAAGAGCGGGCTCTTGAGTTGTTAGGAAACTGCGTAGCAGCCAGTGGCGGCCTGAGTGGTGCCAACCGCAGGAACCTGGTTGTCGTAGTTGGTCGCCGTTCCATTGAGAGGCGTCACGTTCACGACACCGGAGCCGGCCAGCGTGATGGCATAGTGGCTGGCGTTGCTCGGCCACGACCGCAGGTACGGTCCGCCCTGCGTCGCCGAGGACGTGAGAGCGGTCTGGCCGGTCGCGCCCGAGGCCGGGTACGAACCAACGTTGGCCTGGTAAGCCGCCACGGCCGTCTCCACCGTCTTGGCGTCCGAGTTGCAGGCGGCGATCGCACTCTGGCCGGTGACCGAACCCAGAGCGAAGACAACCACTGCAGCCAGGATGCCCAGGACGACGATGACGATGAGGAGTTCGATAAGGGTGAACCCCGACTCCTCAAGCTCGCCGGCAGCCTTGCGCTGCTGGATCTCCTTGTACTTCTCAAACATGGTCTTGCTTCCTTTCGTTGGTGGGCTCGCCGGATATCGGTAAGGCCCGTTCTCATTACCGATGAGGTGCCGACGATCTGCCTGCGCCCCCTCTTCACCACCAGCATGAACGGCGGATATCTCCACAACGGCTACGCAATCTCAATGCTCGCCCAACTCCTAAATTCCCTGGTGAGCGGGTACAAATCGCCCCCCAGGGCACCTCAACCAACCCCTTGGGCACCTCGCCGCGGCCGGGGCAGCACGGGGCACGCCCGATGGCGTGGACGAACGCTCAGAAAGTGAACACCGGGCCGTAACCGCTCAACCCACCCGCCGGTGTGGTTACCGTGACGAAGTACGTCGTGCCGGACGCGACCGCCGGCGTGATGGCCGTGATCGTCGTGGCGCTGGTCACCGTGACACCGGTGGCGGCAACAATCACGCTGGGCGAAACGGCGGTACCGGCAGACTCCTTGACGAAGGAGACGGTGGCTCCCGTAAAGAATCCGGTCCCGGTGATTCTCACCGAAGTGCCACCCGTGATCGGACCCGTAGCGGGACTGATACTCGAGATGGTGGGGACGATGGGCAGGTAGGTGAATACCGGACTGGTGGCATAGGAGTTGGTGCCCGCCGGTGTGGTCACCGTGACGTAGTAGGTCGTGCCCACGGTCACCGCCGGCGTGACCGCGGTGATGTAGGGCAAGCCGGTCGCGGGGCTTACGACGGCAACGCTGGTAGCAGGGAGAATGACCCGCGGGCTCGCCAGGCTGCCCCCGTTCTCTTCGACGAAGTTGACCGTTGCGCCACCGAAGAACCCAGACCCGGTGATGGTCACTGCCGTGCCACCCGGGGTCGTGTACGAATTCGGGCTGACCGCAGTGACGGTCGGAGGCACCAGCGAATAGGTGAATACGGGGAAGGCGGAGGCAGAATTGTACGCGCTCACCCCCGTCGGTGTCGTGACCGTCACGAAATAGGTCGACCCTTCGGTCACGGACGGGGTGCTGACGGTGATTGAGCCAGAGGAATTGAACGTCACGTTGGCCGGGGCGACGGTCAGGACGACGTTGTCCGTGGCAGGGGTGCCGTTGCTCTCCTCTATGAAGTTCACCGAGGTTGCCCCGCTGACGAATCCTGAGCCGGTGATCGACACCGAGGTTCCGCCGGTGATCAGCCCCGAATTAGAACTGAGAGCGGTGACGGTCGGGACCGTCGGGGACCAGAGCCAGCTGTTGACGGTTATCGCCGTGCCGCAATACACCACACACTGGCCCGTGGTCGGTGAGCTCACCAACAAAGGGGGGTAGTCGTCGAAGGTCACGACGGCCTGTAACACCGGGTTCGAAGCGCAGACCGCCGCGCTCACGCCGCTCTGGCAGGTTGAGAGCGTGACGACCCGGCTGTTGGCACTGGTGGGGGTCCAGGCGGTGCTGCACCAGACGGCCATGCTGTCGCTGTCAGTGGTCAGTTGCGAGGTCGGCCCGCTCCCCCAGCAGTAGCTGGGCGGGCTGGCGTTAAGGGTCTGTAGGGTCTGGCCGGTCCAGAGCAGCGGGGTGTAGCGGATCGCCTGGATTGCCGTCTCCGTGGCACTCGTGGCGGCGTACTGCAGCGACCGAGCCGACGCGAATTTGGAGGTGTTATTGAGGTCGTTGGTAGTCCACGACATGAGTGCCCCAACGATCAGGCTGACCGTGAGTAGAAAGACCAATGCCAGTACGAGCACGGCTCCGGCCTCGTCGTGTCCCGCGCCCAGGCGGGGTTTCCCGCCGTCGGAAACCCCGTCGCGACCGGGCCGCTGGCGGTGCTTCGGCCGGTAGATGGTCCTGAAGGATCTCGCACTCATTGTCTCAGGCACCTGGATCTCAAAAGCCCGAGGATTCGGTCTGGCTGCCAGATGTCAGGCCGGTCGCCGACACCGTGATCACAGGCGATGCAAACAGCCCGGAATAGGAGTAATAGGCAGTCACTGACGAGCTGTTGGCGGGCAACGACACGCTCGACACCGTCGAACCTCCCGAGGTGGCGGCGAACCTGGCCGTACCATTGCCCGGGGTCGTGGAACTGAGGTTGACGGTGATGGCAACGGTGCTCGTCGTTGCGTTGCCGAAGGTGTCCTCCAGGGTGGTTGTAAACGGGTTGTTGGGGGATGAGCCGAACGCACTCGTCATCGCGGCCGAGGTGATAACCAGCTTGGTGCCGGCACCCGGGGTAACGGTGACGGTCGTGGCTCCCCACGAGCTGCTGCCGTTCTTCGCCGTGATGGTCGGGGTCTCGGCCGTCTCGTCGCCGTAGTACGTCGTCCCTGTTCCGACGCCGTTGGCGAACGTGACACTGATGGTGCCGCCCAGGGTTCCGGTCGCTCCACTTGTGTTGTTGAAGAAGTCCTTCGAGGACGGGCTGCTCAGCGTGAGGGACGTCGTGCCGCTGCTCGTCGCGCTGTTGCCGAACTGATCCTGGAGCTGGAGGCTGAGCGTGACGTTCGTCGTACTGCTGGCCGTGACCGACGTCGGCGCCGGCGTGATGGCCACCTTGGAGGCTGCACCCGGGTTGACGGTCACAGTTGTGGTTCCCCAAGTGTTGGTGCCGTTCTTCGCCGTGATGGTCGAGGTCTCGGCCGCCTCGTCGCCGTAGTAGGCCTTACCGGTTCCCACCCCGCTGGCGAAGGTGACCGTGATGGTGCTGCCCAGGGTTCCGGTCGCCCCGTTTGAGGTGGCGAAGAAGTCCTTCCCCGACGGGCTGCTCAGGACGAGGGACGTCGTGCCACTGCTCGTGGTGCTGTTCCCGAACTGATCCTGGAGCTGGAGGCTGAGCGCCACGTTCGTTGTGCTGCTAGCTGTCACCGAGGTCGGAGAGGGGTTGACTGCCGCCCCGATTGCGCTCCCGGCCGTGACCGTCTCGACCTGAGTGGCGCTGGTGAGCGACCCCGAAGCCGTGATGGTGGGAGTGCCGGCCCTCGTGTCGCCGTAGTAGAAGGTGGCCGACGACGAGCCGCTCGGAATAGAGACCGAGGTGATCGCGGCCCCACCCGAAGTGGCCGCGAACTCCGTGCTGCCAGAGGAACCCGAGGCCAGGTTGACCGTCTCGGCCGTAGTGGTCGGGTTGCCGAAAATGTCCTGCTCTTGGACGGTGATCGGCCCGAAGGTGGCGGTGGACGACGCCACGCCCGATACGGGCGTCGAAGTGATGACGAACTTGCTCGGCAGCGCCTGCGTGATGGTGAAGGCACCGGTCGTCGTCGAGGCGAGACCGCTACTTGACGCCGTCAACGTGTAACCCGTCCCCACCTTGTTGATCGAGCAGCCGAAGGTGGCCACTCCACCCGACGCATTCAGTGGGTCGGTGCTACAGCTCAGGGCGCCGCTCCCGGGGTTGGTGCCGATAGCCAGGTTCACGGGCGCCGACGAGTTGACGAGATTGCCGTGGGAGTCTTCGATGGCCACCGATGTGGTGAAACTGGTGCCGGCCGGTGTGCTCGCGGGCGGCTGGCCGGTGATCACGAGCTGGGTGGCGGCGGCGGGGGTGATGGTTTCAGTCTGCGTGCCGTCGGGCGACAGCGCAGGTCCCGAAACGGTGATGACCGGAGACCCCGACAAGGCATCGCCATAGAAGAAGCTCACCGACTGGGTGTTAGCGGGCAGCGCCACGCTGGTCACAGAGGTTCCGCCCGAGGTGGCGGCAAACTTTGCCCCTGGGGACGTGGAGGAGACGCTGACCGTGGTGGACGAACTCGAGGTCGTGGGGTTGCCCAAGCCGTCCTCCAGCGTGGCCGTGATGGAGTGCGTAGCAGAGGAGCTGGCCGGAGCACTGAACGCGGTGGAGGTGATCGCCAGACTGATGGCGGGTCCGGGGACGATGGTCTCGACCTGACTGCCCGACGTCAAGGAACCTGACGCGGTGATGGTCGGAGTGCCGGCCTTGGTGTCGCCGTAGTAGAAGGTGGCGGAGGACGACCCGCTAGGGATGGAGATCGAACTGATGGCGGACCCGCCCGATGTCGTCGAGAAGATGTGCGTGCCACTGGAGCTGGAGGCAAGTGTGACCACTTCGGCCGCCGTCGTCGGATTGCCCGAATTATCCTGCTCCTGGACCGTGATCGGTCCGATGATGTCACTCCACGCCGCCGTGCCCGAAAGCGGGGCCGACGTGATGACGAACTTGGTAGGCGATCCGGCCACAATGTTGAACGGACTGCTTGAGGCCGACGTAAGGGTGCCGTCGCTGGCCGTCAGGGTGTAGCCAGAGCCCGCCTTGTCGATGGCGCAGCCACTGAAGGTGGCGATCCCACTCGTCGCGTTGAGGGGGTTGGAGGTGCACGTCAGGTGGCCACTGACTGGATTCGTCCCGATCGCCAACGTAATGGCGGATGTGTTGCTTGAAACCGTGTTGCCACCAGCGTCCTCAACCGCCACCACCGGCTGGGTCGACAGGGCAGCACCGCCGATGCCATTGCCGGGAGAGGTGGTGAAGACGAGCTGCGCCGCCGGACCAACGGAGACGGTCAGTGGGCTGCTCGTGGCCGCGGTCAACGTGCCGTCGCTGGCGGTCAGGGTGTAACCCGCGGCGGCCTTGTCGATGGCGCAGCCAGTGAACGTGGCGATCCCACTGGTCGCGTTGAGGGGATTGGACGTGCAGGTGAGATGACCTGGGCCGGGATTCGTCCCGATAGCCAGGGTCACCGACGAAGAGTCGGTGGTGACCTGGTTGCCAAAGGCGTCCTCTACCGCGACCACGGGTTGGGTCGAAAAGGCCGAACCACCGGTTCCGTTCCCGGGCTGCGTGGTGAACACCAACTGCGTGGGTGGACCCGGGTTGACGGTGAAGGGATTGCTCGTGACCGTCAACGTCCCGTTGCTCGCCGTCAGGGTGTAGTACCCGGCCAGCGTGGTACCGCAATTCGAGAAGGTGACCACACCGTAGAAGTCGTTTCCCGCGCAGCTGCTCGACAAGGTTGCGCCATTCGACACTCCCACTGGAGCGATGGCAAGGTTGTAGGCGGAGAAGTCCGAGGTGATGATGCAGCCGTTCGCAGCTTCAATCGCGACGACGGGCGGCGGAGAAAGGCTAGATCCGGCGACCACACTACCGGGTTGCCCAATGAAGACCAGTTGGGTGGCGGCGCCGCAGGAGGGGGCGGCGGGCGCGAGTGGATTGTCAACGACGGAACTGATGCTGAGAGTGGTGCCGCGGGGAGAAGTGACTTGAACCGTAATCAATTCCGGGGAATTGGCGGGCACATTTGCGGCGCACGCGGCCGTGAAGGGAGGGGAGACTGCCGAACTGAAACTCGAGCCGTTCCAGTACGCCACCGAGGTGATTTGCGCGGTATAGCCAGTCGGAAGGCTGATGGTGAGAGTACCGCTTGCATTAGTCACCGCACCAGCGGCTCCGCACGTTCCCCACACTGAGCTCGACTGCTGCTGCATGAGGGAAGTGGTCTCCTCAGCCGCCGTCCTGAGCACGGTATCAAAAGTGGCCAGGTTGCGGTGCGAGGCCGAACCGGAGATGGACGTGCCAAAGGCGAGCAGCAGCGCCACTGAGGTGATTCCCAATATTACGATGGCGAGCAGCACCTCGACGAGCGTGTCCCCTGTTTCTGACCGTCGGTTCTTGGACGTCGAGCTCACAGCAACAACCCGAGAAACATGGCCTGAAGGCCCGTGCCAACCATCGTCACCGTCAGCGCCGTCGGTGTCAGAGCCTCGAGCATGACCGTTCCCGTCTTGTCCGAACTGACGGTGGCCGAGCACGAAACGGTGGTGGTGCCGACCCCGGTCAGATTGATCACCGCAGGATTGGCTGTGGCGCAGGCGTTCCCGATACTCGACGTAGGAATGTTGGGAAGCAGCGACAACGACGGGCCGGAGGTGCCAGTGGTCCAGGTGATTGACTCGCCGGCGTCGGTCGACTCGGCATCTCCCGTCACGAGCTCCCAACCTGTGGCCGGGTTGCCGTTGGAGTCCAGGACCTTGATGTTGGTGATTGACACAACCGACGGCGCAGATCCCTGTGTCGTCTGATACAGCGCCGCGTTGCCGGGGATGCCGGTATAGAACCCGTTATTGCCCATAAAGGCTTCACTGGTCGGGGGAGCGAAGTACGTAGGAATGGGCGCCGCGGTGACCGGCCCCCCCGACACGTTGAGGCAGAAGGTCATCTCGTAAGGGGTATTGACGATCGTCGCTGCCATTTGCTGATATCCCGGCGATCCAGGGCACGCCGTCGGTGTCTGGCCGTATGGACTGAAATCCACGAAGCAGATGGACGACGCGTACGTACCAGTCCCTGGAGTGGCGAAGCCACAGGTAGGAAGAGTCGAAGCAGTTGACGAAATGCTCTGCGAAATGCCTGCCCTCGGCAACGCGGTCAGCGAATAGGCGTAGCTGCTCCCCGGCACCGCCGTGCTTGCGGGTTCGGTAATGGCAAAGGTGACGCCCGTTATACCTGCCGTCGGAATCCACGCTGTCGAATAGGTCGGTGTAGTACCGGTGCATTCGGCCGCCACAGTTGCAGGGGTGGCCGCGCAGGTCATATTGGGTGACGGTTGATTCGCTGCTATATCGCCGGAGACAACAGACGAGGTCACCGGCGTCGTCAGGTTCCCACCCTGGCAGACCCTTCGGAACATGCTGTACGTGCTTGAGCTGCCGGTACCTCTCTGCACCTGGTCGTAGGAGATCTCTGTCCCGCTGCCGGTCACCAGACCGAGCAGCTGAATGCCCGACCCGCACTGGCCAGGCGAGTTCGGTGTGCTGTCGGTGGTGATGGTTCCGGCGGCTTGCACGTCGCTGACAAAGAACGCCGACACGGCCTGGGCGTCGCCGGAGTCCCCCAGTCGTTTCGAGACCCCGGACTGAAGCGAAAAAACCGCAACGAGCGCCAGGGCAACGGCCCCAATAATCATCGGCAGGACCACGCAGACGATGAGCAGTTCGATAAGGGTGAACCCACCTTCGCTGCGCTCCCGATCGCCACCTGTGACACCGGACCACGGGGTCGGATTCACCCGATTGCGGTGCCACTCAATCATGTGACCTTCACCTGGCTGTAGATGCCGTACATAGCCGTGATCAGTGCGACCGCCACGAAACCAACGACGACTCCCATGAAGATGATGACGGCAGGCTCAAACAGGCTGGTGAAGTGCTTCACCCTCACTTCTAATTCACGGTGGTAGTACACCGCAGCCGTCTCCAGCTGGACATCGAGGGTGCCGGTCTCCTCGCCGACCCTGAACATCTGCTGAGCAGCTCCGGGAAAGAGGCCCGTCCGCGTCAGGGGAACGGCCAGGCCCTGTCCCTCCATCATCTCTTCTCGAATCTGTTCAATCCCCTTGTGGTACACGGCGTTGTTGGAGGCGTCTGCCGTCACGGCCATGGCCTGAGGGAGGTCGACGCCAGCACGCAGCATTGAAGAGAGCACCCTACAGACGCGCTCCAGAACAGCGGCCTGGACCAGAAGCCCGAGAACGGGCAACTTCAATAGGAGCGCGTCCAGGCGAGCTCTTCCCGACACCGACCTGCGCATGGCGATGAAGCCGACGGCGAGGGCGATAGCGCCACCCAGGAGGGCGTACCACCAATGCGACATGAAGCTTGACGCGCCCAACAGCATCCGAGTCGGCAATGGGAGCTTGGCATGGAGCGAGTCGAAGAAGACAACAAAGCGCGGCATGACAAAGGCGGCCAAAACCACCACGACACCGACGGACATACAGGCGACGACGCCTGGGTAGATCAGGGCCGAGGTCAAGGTTGAGCGGGCCTCGACGTCACGCTCGATGTAATTGGCCAATTGATCCAAGACAGAGTCCAGGTTGCCGGTCAGCTCGGCCGACTCAAGAATCCCGACGTAGAAGTTTGGGAACGCTTCGGGATGCGACGACGCCGCGCTCGCGAACGTGTCACCAGCCCGTAAGTCCTCGATCATCTCATTGATGACCTTCTTGAAGAGCTTCTCCGTGGTCTCCTGTTCGATTACTTCGAGGGCCTCCATAATCGGGATCCCCGCCTTCATGAAGACACCCAGCTGGCGGGAGAAATGCATGATCTGCTTTCGGGGAACCTTCTTCTTCGTGATCTCCAGGCTGAGGATGCTCTTCTTCTGGGTAACCTCCAGCGGCTGGAAACCGCGCTCGACCAGAGCGAGATGTGCCGCACCGGACGTCAAGGCCATCTCGACACCGGAGACGCGCGTTCCGGTCAGGTCAAGGGCGTTGAAATGGAATTTGGACAGAGGATTGTTGCGCTTCATGACGTGTACGTGCTCCTTGTGCATTCGCCCGGAGCGGCAACATCCTGAGTGGCGCGGTCCCTCCTGGTTCGGACCTTGTTCTTGAAGATGGCTTCGACCCGATAGACGTAGCAAGAGGTTCCGCGTTCCATAGGAGCCAGCGTGCCCGGCCAGTGTCTCCAGTCGGTCGACCCCAGCCCAACAGCAGCCCAATTCCCGCTCGTCGCGGCTGGTAGAGCTCTTCATCGCTGCCCAAGAGAGGTCGAGGACCTGACGTCGAGAGCCAATACGAATCTTGGTAACCCCAATCGGAGATGCGGATTCAAGTACCGTGAAATTCGTGGATCTTCTCGGCCTCGAGAGCAGGATTCGGCCGTACAACAGTTGGCATCTGCCCCAGTAAATGCCGACACCGGAACCCGTCGCAGACACCAGTCAGGTCCGGGAACGGCCGTTTTGGTTGGATCAGCGATTATCGGGCTGGTGGTGTGCCTTCGCCTGGCTGGTTGCCACCGGGATCTTCATCGGGTTAGTCCGGATCCTTGGTGGGCCGACTGAAAGCGATGCCGCCGAATCTCTCTACTCGACGTGGGCCGTTGCGCACGGCCACCTGTCGTGCGTCTACCCTCCAACGAGCACGGTCCATTTCCCTGCCCTGGCACGACCCGGCCCGTTCATTGCACCACTTTGGCCGTTGTTCTCGGGTGGGGTCGCGGCGATCACCCGGATCGGCCATGGTGTCGCATTCCCCGCGACGAGCGCAATCGGTACGCACTGCTCAACGGCGACGGTGGCCCTGTACCACTGGTCCGCAAAATCAGGGGCAGTTCTCCCGACTGTGCGAATCGGATACCTGAGCTGGGGCGTACTGATAGCCGGTCTCGTTGCGTTGCTGCGGGCCTCTGGCCGGGGTCGCTGTGGTTGGGAGCCGGCGGCGCTGGCCCTTGTCGCGTGCATCCCTCCCCTCTGGATGCCCCTGGTGCAGGATTATCACCCTCAGGACATCGTGGCCATGGGACTTAGTCTCGGGGCCCTCGCGTGCGCCCGGCGGAGCTGGTGGATCTGGGCCGGTGTACTGATTGCACTAGCGGTCAGCTCCCAACAGTTTGCCCTGCTGGTCGCCGCACCCCTGGTGGTCCTGGCCCAAGGAAATCGCCGGATCCGGTTTGTCGGGGCGGCGGTCATCACGACCGCGTTGGTCACATTGCCATTGATTGGTTTGTCCTCGGGTCGGGCGGTCAGCGCCGTGCTGCTCGGATCCAGCAGTGCTCCGTCCTTCGGTGGAACGGTGCTCTGGGAGATGCACCTTCACGGGTCGCTTCTGGTAGGCGCGTCCCGAGTATTTCCTATTGTTCTCGCCCTTCTGTTGGCCTGGTGGGTGCAACGTCGTCTCGGGCCGGTCCTGCTCGAACCAGTTCCCCTTCTTGCTCTCGTCGCAACCTCGCTCAGTCTGAGACTCGTATTCGAAGAAACCCTCTTCGGGTACTACTTCATGGCCCTCGCTGTCGCCCTTGTCCTACTTGATATCGCAGGCGGACACGTCCGCTGGCAATTGGTGGCTTGGCTCGCCCTGGTCACCTTGACCTTCAATCCGGTGCCATCGGGACTCTTCGTCTCGAACAGCCAGTCGTGGGGTATCCAAGCGCGTGAGGTGCTTCCCGTCCTGGGCATAGTCGTTGGACTGTTGTTCATCGGCTTCGATGCGGCCCGACGCACAGTCCGCTGGTATCTGGTCGCCTGGGTTGCCTTCGTCGCCCTGGCGTTCGCCAAACCGCCGTGGGCGGGCCTCCCCTTGCGCCAGGCGCTTCCCACTTGGCTCATCCAGGTGGTCCTAGTTACTTCCGGTGTCGCCTTGGCCGTCGCACCTCTCATCTCTCTTGGTCGAGAACACGCTGAGTCGAACCCTCGACTAACGGTGGGGGCCCGTCACGGGTGAATAATCCACTGGCCCAGACACGCATCACACATCAACGGCCCTTAGAGCGTGTACATACTCCGCATGACCTCGGCCACCGTGGTGATGTCCTGGGTCACGAGACTCGTGGCCTCCTCGCGGAGCGTTCGCATTCCCTGTTTCTGAGCCAGGTTGCGGAGCTCATCCTGAGTGGCCCAGCCGACGATGAGCCGCCTGATCTCCGGTGACATCTCGAGCAGCTCGTAGACGCCGATGCGGTCCTGATAGCCGGTGCCACTGCAGAAGTTGCAGCCTGTGCCCCGGTAGAAGGTGCTCTTTTCTCCCCCGCCGCTGTCCTCGTAGAAGATCCGCTCCTCAGTGGTCGGGGTGTACTTCGTCTTGCAGGATGGGCAGATGCGCCGGACGAGCCGCTGGCCGACCACGGCGAGCACCGAAGAGGCGATGAGGAACGACTCGATCCCCATATCGAGGAAACGGTGCAGGGCGGATACGGCGTCCGTGGCGTGGAGCGAGGAGACCACGAAGTGACCGGTGAGTGCCGACTGGACGGCCACCCTGGCCGTTTCGACGTCACGGATCTCGCCGACCAGGATGACGTCGGGGTCCTGGCGCAGGATCGACTTGAGCCCGGTGGCAAAAGTGAGTCCCGCCTGCTCGTTCGTCTGGATCTGATTGATTGAAGGGAAGACGTACTCGACGGGGTCTTCAATCGTCATCACGTTCAGCGTCGGGTTATTGACTTCGGAGAGAGTTGCGTACAGGGTCGTCGTCTTTCCGCTGCCGGTAGGACCGGCACAGAGGACCATGCCGAAGGGGGCACGAACGATCTTCGAGAACCTCGCGTGGGTATCGGTAGGCATGCCCAGATCGCCGAGCCGAAGCACCGACCGGGTCTTGTCCAGGATTCTCATGACGCAGATTTCGCCCCAGATGGTGGCGGCGGTGGCCACCCTGACGTCGATGTCCTTGCCGTCAACCACGGTTGTCAGCTGGCCGTCTTGCGGGCGGCGACGTTCCACGATGTTCATTCCCGCCATGATCTTGATGCGGCTCACCAGACCGAGCCCGATCGAGGCCGGCAGAAGAAGGATCTCCTTGAGGGCACCGTCGATACGGAAGCGGACTCGGACGACATCGGGCCCGGGCTCGATGTGCACGTCGGACGCACGGTCGCGCATGGCCTGGGTGAGGATGCGATCAACGACCTGGACCACCGGAGCGTCGTCGCCAGCTACTTCGGTCTCGGCTACTTCGGCCGACCGCTTCCTCGTTCCCTCCACCATCTCGAACTGCTGAACCAGCTGGGCCACACTGCCGATTGCCTGGTAGCTGCTGTCGATGGCCCAACGGATGTCGCTGACGGGAGCAAGGAAGAGCTGGACCGGGTGCCCGCTGCTCTCGGCCAGTACACGTCGCAATTCGTCGCTCGGCTCTGACACCGCGATCTGGAGGCCCTGATCGTCTATGCGGATTGGAACTGCCATGTTGCCGCGAGCCACGTCTTCTGAAATCAGAGCGAGAGCATCCGGCTCCGGCGTGTCTCGACGGAGGTCGGCGACCGGAACCTTGAAGATCTCGGCCAGCACATCGACAAGAGCTCGTTCGTCGAGCGCGCTGATTTTGACGAGAAGCTCGCCAATTCGTCCACCGGACTCCTCCTGGAGTGCGATCGCCTCTTCGACCTGGTCGGCGGTGACCAGTTGCCGTTGAAGGAGCACATCCCCGAGACGCCGACCGGCGGCGGAAGCCTCGGCCGTGGGAGTGGCCGGTCCCGACCCCTCCTGGGTGTTCCCGTTGACCCGCTCGGGCGATGTCCCGGGAGCCACCGGCGAATCAGGATCACTCGAATATGGAGCGGGCCGGTCCGGGGCGATGCGTGCGGTCTTGACGGTGCCACCTGGACCCTTTACGTCCTTGTCGGACGAGACCTGGTCCGGACCCGCGTCTATCTGATCTTTTCGCCTCAATTTCATGTCGGTCTCACCTGCGTCTTGGAGATCCTTCCAGGAATCACGACTACAAGCCTGCCCACCCACAGTCTCCGGAGGGACCACCTGACCCCAACGAGTACCCAATTCTTCGATTTGATGCCTGACCGCGACCAATGTCTAGGTCGCCGGTCCCCCGTTGCCATGCGAATCCGCTGGTCGCAACCTGGTTGCGGAACGGTTGCCAACCGGCAGGAACGGCTAACGACTCGCCGTTCCCGAATGATCAATTACCGCAATGAACCAGCCGGCAGCCGGTTCCCATTCTTAAGAAGAGTTGCCGAACGGTTGCGCATGGCCCAAAGAGTCACTATTCGGCCCAAAGTTATTGACTTGAACGGCCGTTCCGTTCAATGTCGGGAGCTACAGCAATCGAAAAGGCAAACCTCTCGTGAGAGAGGGACGCAAAGCCACGGGACTCCCTGAGTTAGCCGGGCCGCCGAAATAGCGATCAACACGCAGCTATTTTCCAAGCGGACCTCTTCCTCGGGGAAGAGGGGGAAAAGATGCGCAAGCTCCGAGGAATCCAGAAGTCGGGCCACCAACTGAGGCGGAGGGGAATCGCCGTCCTCGCCGTCATCTCGGGTGTCTCCGTCATCAGCTTCAGTGTGGTGTCGGCATCCGCCTCGCCGCAGCCCCAGCACCGTTGGGGCATGGGAGGTGGGAACAAGGGGCCGGGTTCGGTGACCACCACCACCGTCGCCAAGGCGCCGAGCACCACGACGACCACCGTCGCCAAGGCGCCGACCACGCCGCCTCCGCCGACCACGACCACGCCTCCGCCGACCACGACCACGCCGCCTCCGACCACGACGACGCCTCCGAGCGCCAACACGACCCCGTCCAACTCATTCCTTGAAGGCGCCTACGTCGGCCCAGCCGACCCGGCCGGCATCAGTGCCTTCAGCTCGGCGACCGGAACCAAGCCCACCATCGCCTCGGACTATCTCCCCGCCAGCAGCGGCTGGTCGGGCATGGACGGGTCCAACGGCAGCCTCTCGTGGCTGTTCGCTGACGGGTGGCAGGGTACGGGCTACACGTTGTCGCTGGGCGTGCCGATCATTCCCACCAACTCGAACAACACCCCGGTGGGCACCCTGGCCACCGGCGCCACCGGCGCATACAACAGCTACTTCGTGACGCTGGCCCAGACATTGGTGGCCGCGGGCGAGTCGCACGCCGATCTCCGGCTCGGCTGGGAGTTCGACGGGAACTGGTACGCCTGGGAGGCGCTCACACCGTCCGCCGAGGCCAGCTACGCCACCTACTTCCAGCAGATCGTGACGGCCATGCGCTCGGTGCCGGGCGAGGCCTTCAAGTTCGTCTGGAACCCCGATGCCGATGCGTTCACCACCTCGGGGTACTCGGTCACCGCGGCCTACCCCGGTAACGCCTACGTCGACTACATCGGCCTCGATGCCTACGACCAGAGCTGGGCTACTCCCCAGACCCCGGCCAACGCCTGGGCCAGCACGATGCAGCCCGAGCTGAACGCGGTGAAGTCCTTCGCCGCCGCCCAGGGCAAGCCGATGGTCGTGGCTGAATGGGGCATCGCCATCCGTTCAGACGGGCACGGCCTGGGTGACGACCCCCTCTACATCAACAACATGATCTCGTGGATGGAGAGCAACAACGTCGCCTACGAGAGCTACTTCGACTACAACACCCTGCCCGTGGGCGGAGACACCAACGCCGACATCACGGGAGGCAGCTTTCCCAGCAGCCTGGCCGCATTCCGCAGCGATCTGGGATGAACCAAGAGTGGCCCCTCGGACTCGCCGAAGCGCCGGCGAGTCCGAGAGACCACTGAGCGGTCACCGAGTCACCTAGCCGTTGAACGTCCCGTTCGCCAGCTCAGCGGACAGCGCGGTCTGGAAGGCAGCCTCGGTGGTGGAGCCGACCAGGGCGAGCACGTTGTGCTCGTTATTCCCGCTGGCCCCGCCCGAGACGAAGACGACCGGGAAGACGTAGGAGGCCCAGGTGGCCAGCCAACCGACTGGGCCGTTGTAAGGCTGGCCAGGTTGCCCGGCATCACCGAAGGGCGCCGACCACAGGTCGTCGTTGACCGTCTGCATCCACAGGCCGTTGTCCAGCTCGAGCCGGCCCGCTCCGATTTCGTTGGCCACCCGGTTCTCGTACGTGGTGGCCGACTCGTTGGAGGCCAGACAGGCGTAATAGATGTTGCAAGCGGCCGGGTCGGATGTCACCGGTGTGCCCCCCGAGGCACCGGACCCGAACGAGAACTGCCAGGCGGCCGGGGCCAGGGTCGACAGGGTTGCCCAGGTGGTCGAGGCTCCCCCCGCGTCGACGTGCTGCGTCGACACGAAGTCGACCGCGCTGTAACCGTCGGAGACGAGGTACGGGGTGATGGCCGTCAGCAGCGCGTTGTTGTCGCCGGTGAAGGTCAGCATGATCGGATGCGCCGGCAGCGCGACCGCGGCGCCTGTCGTCCAGGTTTCATAGCTGCCGGACGTCACGGTGTTGTACCCCTGGGCTCGCAGATAGGCCAGCTGGGCCTCGACCTGAGCTGCCGTCATGGTCGTCGAGTCGAGCGAGAGCACGGGGAGGGCGGCCACCGGGGTGGTGCTCGTCGGTGGCGGTGGCGGAGGGGGTGGCAGCACCGGCGGCGGCGGAGGCGGTGGTGGCGGCGGTGGCACGACCGGTGGCGGGGTGTTCGTCAGCGTGAAGTCTCCCGCCGCGACATCCTGGGTCAGAGTGGTCTGGAACTGAGTCTGCGTCATCCATCCCTGCACGTCGATCCGGAATCGTTCATGCTGCAGACCGTTGCGGAAAGCGTCCTCCACGAAGGCGACCGGGTATGTCGACGCCGTCCAGGACGCGAGCCATCCGGCCGGCCCATCGTAGGGCTGGGGCGTGCACCCCGCTTGGGTGCACGCCGTGTATCCGGCGTCGCTGTAGGGAACCACCCACAGGCCGGACGTTACGCGCGAATGCCCCAGCTTTGACGTGATCTCGTTCAAACCGGCCGAGAGGTCACCCTGGACGCGGGACTCATAAGCGGCCGTCGTCTCACCCTTGAGCATGCACGCGTAGAACGCGGTACAGGCCGGGTCGTAGGTCTGCACGAAGTGACCGGCCGTTCCGGCCTCAATGATGAAGTTATAGGTCAATGAGGGTAGGGCGGCCAGCTGCGACCAGGTGGCGTCCCAGCCACCGCCTTCATTGGCCGCCGGGCAACCGCCCTCGAACGCGGGTTCTGAGCATGTCCCGCTGGCCCCATCTGCGAAGCCGCTGATCACGGCCACCGTCAATGTGAAGCCGTCCTGCTGTAGGACCTTCTGCGAACCAGAGAGGAAATTCTCGATCCCGTTGTCGGCAATCAAGAGAACTGGGTTGGTAGGCAGGGTCACCTTGGCGCCCTGCGCCCAGGACATGTACTGCGAGGGAGTGACGGAGTGGTACCCCTGCGCCTTGAGGTAGGAGAGCTCAGAGGTCAGCTGCGTCGTGCTCACGCTCTCGGGGTCCGCGGCGTTGCACACTGTCGCGGTACTCAGGCATCCGTTGTTCAATTCGTGCCAGGTGATGACGGGGATCGATGTCGGAACCGGGTCGCTACGCGGCTCCGCTCCCGCCGCCGCCATCGCAGCGAGAGGGATCGTGGCGATGATGGCTGCGGCCGCAAAGATGCTGCCCAGCGCCTTGGCCCCCCTCAACGACTGCATTTGAGGGACTGGAGCACCTCATGGATGCTCGGCCCGTAGAGACAATGCGTCATGGCTTGATGGGCCGGCGCCGAATGGACGCTCTGACCAGGGCTGCGCCCATGAAGATCAGACCGACGGCTAAAACGACCTCGGAGGCGATGTGATCGCCGGTGAGGGCCAATGTTCCTGCTGTACCTGCTGTGCCGGAGCTAATTGATCCGTACATGGTTCACCTACTCTCTGCTGCAATTTGGAGTGCCCATCGGTCGCGGGTGCGACCGGTCAACACTTCCACCCAAGACCACGTAAACCAGGCTGCTCGCACCCAGGCGAAGATCTCCTGGGGCAGGAGCGCGATAGCCGTGACGACGTCAGACCAGCTGCGATGAGGCATGCGCCACGCCTCCCGGATGTCGCACAGAATGAAGGCGAGCGGGAAGAGCCACCAGTAACGGAGCACGTGGACGTGCCCCGTCAGGGCTATCCCGAGAATGAAGAGACCCATCCAGGCCACCCGGATGATGGCCGAGATGAGGCCGAGGAACTGCTGCCACCAGTCGATGAAGGTCAGGCGGTTCAACCCGATCGACCTGAGGTCACGCACCGTCCCGACCTGCCACTTCAACCGCTGCGCCCAGAGGGTTCGGAGGGCGAGCATCGCGCCGGTGTAAGCGCGGACGTCGGCACTGACCCGGCATTCGTAGCCCAGCTCACGCAACCGATAGGTGAGTTCAAAATCCTCGACCTCGGACGCGTAGGTCCAGGGCATGGGCGCTTCGGACCGCACCCGGCGCTGGGCCACCACCTCATTGAGGGCGGACGCTCGGATGGCGCACGCGGTGCCGGCCAACACGCTGGTCCAGCGGCCTTCCCGAGCCAGTGCGGTGTCGGTCCACTTGGCGAACTCAGCCTTCTGCATCCGGCACCACATGCGCTCACGGAAGGTGGACTTCGGGAAGGCGGCCGCGGCCATGGGTACGGTGCCGCGGTGGGCCAGCCTTGCCATCTCCTGGGAGCTCAGCATGGTGAACTTGGCGCTGCACCCGGCGATCTTCTCGTCGGCGAGGAACTCGGCTTCCCAATCAGCCAGGGCGTTCGCAGGAAGCACCGTGTCCGCGTCGATGCAGACGAAGAGGTCCGTACGCGACCGAGTCAACGCCCAGGCTTGGTTGAGTGCGCCGGACTTCTTGTGCGAGTTGTTCACCGTCTCGTAGACGAAGACCGGCGAAGATCCCTTGAAGGACCTGGAAAGCGCGATCTCGACCGTGGCGTCGGTGCAATTGTCGGCCGCCACCATGATCCGATTGGCCTGGCGACTCTGTTCGAGCACGGAGTCCAACGTCGCTCCAATGCTCTCTTCTTCGTTGTGGGCGGCGATGAGGACCGTCAGCCTCATGTGTTGGCCAGGCGAGACCTTCTCCCAGCTCAAGTTGGCCAGAGAGGGGTCGCGCGAAGTCGTCCGAGAAATCTTGAAACTTGGCACAACCCCCTCCTCCTGATGCGTACTCAACGGAGAAAGAGCCGATCTGCTTGTGCTGGGTCCTCCAACCCAACACGGCAGTTCGTGCGATCCCAAACGCTCGACGATCGTCGTCGAGAGGCTCGGTGCCTGCTCTTTCTTCACATCCACCGGCTCCGATTAGCCGGCGGGTGTCTGTTGATTATCGCTTCAGCATGGAGGATCCCATAGTCCCAAAGGTCACTACTCGCCCGACGGTTCCGTGGTGGTTTGTGCAGGTTGGCGCAACGGAACGCTCCACGACAGCCGGGTGCCGCCCTCGCGCGAAGTGCCGAGCTCGAGGCTTCCCCCCAGCCGCTCGGCCCGGCTGGCGAGATTCTTCAGCCCGAGTCCGCCAACACTTCCACCAGCCAAGCCACGCCCGTTGTCAGCGACGACGAGACGTAGATCGTCGCCGACCGAGACCGTCACGACCACCTGGGAGGCACCAGCGTGCTTGCCCACGTTGGTCAGGGCCTCCCTGAGCGTGGCCAGAGCGTGATCGGCGATCGGCCCGGGAATCGAGGCGTCAACCACCCCCGAGAACGTGGCCTGAGGATGGGAGCCGACGACCGGCGCCAATTCCAGCATGAGGTCATAGACCTTGCGCTGGAAGCCATCCTGCTTGATCGTCACCTCGAGGTCGAAGATGGCCGTGCGCAGCTGACGAATGGTCTCATCCAGGTTGTTGACGGCGTCTGAGATCCGGTTTGCCACTTCTGGGTTGTCGATTAAGCGAGCCGTGCCCTGCAGGGAGAGCCCCACCGCGAAGAGGCGCTGGATGATCGAATCGTGGAGATCGCGGGCGATGCGGTCCCGGTCCTCGGTCAAGGTGCGGTCCCGCATAGCTGCATGGAGCTGGGCATTCTCGATGGCGGCGCCGGCCGCTAACGCGAGGGCCATCGCCATGGCCTCGTCGTCCTCGGAGAACTCGTCTGCGGTGTTCTTGTTGGTGAGATAGAGGTTCGCGAAGACCTCACCGCGCACACGCACGGGAAGGCCCAGGAACGATGACATCTCTGGGTGATGCTGCGGGAATCCGCAGCTGTCCGGGCTTTTGGAAAGGTCCCGGAGGCGGGCCGGACTGGGTTCAACGATGATGCTGCCGAGGACCCCGCGCCCGGTAGGACGCGGACCGATGGCGAGTACGTCGTCTTCATCGAGGCCGACCGTGAGGAACTGATCGAGCACGGTGCGGTCGGCGCTCAACACCCCGAGCGCCCCGTACCGGGCGTCAACGAGCTTGCACGCCGCTTCGACCAGGCGACGCAGAACGACCGGGAGGCTGAACTCACCCTCCAAGATGAGCATCGCCTGGACCAACCCTCGGAGCTTGACGGGGTCTTCAATCCGGTCAAACGGCTGCACGTTTCAAGGGTAGTAGCGATCGATGGGTCCGGGCGCCCGGCCTATGAGGAGGTCGCCCTCAGCTGCCCCGGCCCTTCAGGTGACGTCACACCGCGACGCAACCATGCGAGGATTGACGGCGTGATGGTTCGTATCTTTCTGCTTGACGATCACGAGTTGGTCCGAACCGGGCTCCGCGCGTTGGTCGACGGCGAGGATGACATGGAGGTCGTCGGAGAAGCCGGCACCGCGGAAGAGGGACTGGCCCAGGTGGGCGCACTGAGGCCTGACGTGGCGATCCTCGATGTGCGGCTGCCCGACGGGAACGGCATCGAGGTCTGCCGCGAGATTCAATCCAACTACCCGGGAACCAAATGCCTCATCCTGACCTCGTACTCAGACGATGAGGCGCACTTTGCCGCCATCATGGCCGGCGCGGCGGGGTACCTCTTGAAGGAGATCGGCGGGCGGGACCTCATCGGCGACGTTCGACGGGTGAGCCGAGGCGAGTCCCTCCTCGATCCCAGGCTGAGCCAGGAGCTCTTCGATCGATTGCGCGAGGACAGGGAGGGCGAGGCTCGATTGGCCGAGCTCACGCCACAGGAACGCAAGGTCCTGGAGCTGATCGCCAAGGGTCGATCGAATCGTCAGATCGCGGATGAGATCTTTCTGGCCGAAGGGACGATCAAGAACTACGTGTCGCGCCTTCTCTCCAAGCTCGGGATGCAGCGGCGCACCGAGGCCGCGGTCTTTGCTACTCGCCTGGCCGAGCGCAAGCAGCCCAGCCCCGAGGGGTCGAAGCCTTCCAGCTGAGCAGCTCGGGTCCCACGCCTCATCGGCCACTCAGCCGGTTTGAGGACACGGTGAGTAGGCCAGGTCATTCAGATCGACCCCAGATCTGGCGAGCGCCCCTTCGAGATGTCGACGCTCGGACTCCCGGTCGGTAAAGCGACCGGGATCGTGGTCGACGGCCATGACGGCACACAGCCAGAGCAGCGTGCGATCGTGATCCAACTCGAGCGCCAGCCGGTCGGCGATCGGGTGGCTCGGGTCTGTCGCGCCCCGGTGGAGGCGGCGACGGCATTGAACGAGAATTTCGGTCAGTTCTCCCTGCGGGTCCGTCAGATCGTAGGGGTCGATGCGGTCGTAAAGAACCGTGAGGAGCTCGCTGTACATCGACATCCGAACAAGCGTGGTCCGAATGGCCCACACCGACTAGTGCCGAATGCCACACGCTCGAGAGAAAGTGCCCAACGGTACGTCCGGCGTGACCTCGGCCTGAAGCGACGAGCCAGGGGACGACCCCTGACCCGTCGGTCCCGCGGTGCGGTCACCCGGGACATTGATGAAGGCTTCCGGCGTCGCGTGGCCGACCGGCGCGGGGATGACTATGCGGCGGCGAACTGTGCCACACTGGTTGGGCCTGTTGGAGGACGGGGAGGGGACGAGGATTGATGGTCGAGCGCCATTGGCCAATTGCTGGGCTGCTCGTCGCGCCCTACGCGCGTCGGAGGTCGCCCCTGTCTGATCCGGGCCGGATCCCGAACATACCTACACCATGACGGCTGTCCGGCTACCGGCCGATGATCAGTCCGCACCCCGCCCTTCGCCGGCGGCGGGCTCCAACTGTGCCGATGGTCGATTTGAACTGGTCTCGCTGCTCAAGCAGGGCAACGGGATCGCCACCTTCAACGGCGTTGATCGGAACAGCCGGGCACCGGTCGTCGTCAAGTCGGTCGAGGTGGGCGAGGTACCGACCGCAGTCCGCATGAGGCTTGAGCACGAGGCCCACGTGCTTGAGAGTCTCCCGATCGGCGCGACGTCACGCGTCCTTTGGAGTGGACAAGAAGGCTCCTACTTCCTGCTGGTGCAGCCTCGTCTGGCTGGCCAGACCCTGAGCGAGCTTTTGGAGCAGGGCTCACTATCGGTAGCTTCGACTCTGCGCATCGCCACCGGTGTGCTGACCACACTTCAACTCGCACACGAGAAGGGCGTACTCCACCGCGACATCAAGCCGGCCAACATCATCGTGGAAGGTGGTGCATCGGTTGATAACGCGGAGCTGATCGATTTCGGACTTGCTCGTAGTGGCGACCTCGACGACTCATTGCGGGACGAGCCAGTCGGCACGGTCCGTTACGTGGCCCCCGAAGCGGCCGGACTGATCAACGTGAGTGTCGATCAGCGGTCCGATCTGTATTCGCTCGGGGTCGTACTCTTCGAGTGCCTCGCTGGACACCCTCCGTTTGGTGGCGACACGGTGGGCGAGTTGCTGCGGCAGCACCTCAACACCAGAGCGCCGCAGCTCCGCTCGTTGGGCCTGGCTGTCCCACGCGCGCTTGATGGCCTGATCCAGCGGCTGCTCTCCAAAGTGCCCGAAGCTCGGTATCAGTCCTCCATGTCGCTGCTATCGGACGTGGAGGAGTTGGTGACCGCGCTCGCCGCCGGTGTCGACGATCCCATGATGACACTCGGGCTACATGATCGACGGCACATTCTGACCGAACCGACCTTCGTCGGACGCACACAGGAACTGCATACGCTCTCTGCTCTCCTCGACCGCGTCACCACCACCAATGGCGGGCTAGTTCTGCTGGAGGCCGAATCCGGCGCGGGAAAGACCCGACTACTCGACGAGCTTGCTCTCCAAGCTGGACGGCGGGACATCTGGGTCCTGCGGGGCCAGGGCGTAGATCAGGTAGCCCAGCGACCCTTCCAAGTCCTCGACGGTGTCGTGTCAGCCATCGTCACCGCCGAGTCAGACACTCCGCCCGAGGAGAGACTGCTGTCGCGCTTGGGTGATTGGGCCGAGGCGGCCGAGGCTGCTCTCCCCGCACTCAGGGGAACATCGACACCGGTCGACCAGTCCGCTCTCGGACCTGAGGCCTACGGTGAGACCCGGAGTATCAACGCGCTGGCGGCACTCCTCAACCTTCTCGGGCAGGGTGCTCGCCCGGCCCTTGTGCTGCTCGACGATTGCCAGTGGGCCGATGCGCTCACCCTGAAACTGCTGGCTAAATGGCAATCCGACCGGGACCGTGAGTCCTCTCGTCACGTCCTGGTCGTGGTGGCCTTTCGCTCGGATGAGGTGCCACCGGGCCACCCAATCCGTTCCCTGGACCCATTGGCCACGGTTTCTCTCACCCCCTTCTCCCCCGCAGACATTGAGGCGCTCTGCTGGTCGATGGCTGGGAAACTACCGGAAGAGGCATTGGCGACCGTCGTCCGGCTTGCCGATGGCAGTCCCTTTATGGGCGCGGCCGTGCTGCGCGGCATGGTCGAAACGGGTGCCCTCCGCGACACCGCTGAAGGATGGGAACTCGACCCGGGTCCCATGCAAGATGTGCAAACCTCGCGCCGCGCCGCACTCTTTCTATCCAGGCGCTTCGAGCTCGTTGTACCCGAAGCAATGCGCCTGTTGACCGTGGGAGCGATCCTCGGCAAGGAGTTCGATCTCGGACTGGCCGTCTCCCTTTCACACCAGATTGCCTCTCAGGTCACAATCGCCCTTGACGATGCCCGTCGTCGTCGGTTCCTGTGGGTCGACGAAATCAACAGCGTCTGCTCTTTCACTCACGACAAGCTGCGGGAGACGGTCCTCGAACGCCTGAGTGTCGATGACCGGAAGGCCCTCCACATGCAGGCAGCCGAGCTGATCGAGGCCTCCGATTCTGATCGGGCCTTCGAGCTGGCTTACCATTTCGATGCCGGCGGCGAATCCGTCAGGGCGTTGCCCTATGCGATCCGGGCCGCTGAGATCGCCCGAGGTCAGCACGCATTGGATGTGGCGGTGACTCACTACCGCATTGCCGAGCGCGCCACACGACAACCTCAAGCGGAGAGCGATCGCACCCTGGCGGCCGGTATCGCCGAGGGCCTCGGTGATGTCCTTACGCTTCAGGGCAATTATACGGAAGCGACCACGCATCTGGCCCGAGCTCTCTCGTTCACCACGGACGCCGTGGGCCGGGCCGTGATCGACGGCAAGCTGGGCAACATCGCCTTCAAGAAGGGTGATCAGGCCCGAGCACGTCAATACCTGGAAGGCGCCTTGCGCGACCTGGGTCGCTGGGTACCGCAATCAGGAGTGGCGAAGGTCGTTGCCGCGCTGGGTCAGGTCCTCGTGCAGTCGCTGCATACCGTCGCGCCACGGCTTTTCTTACGTCGTCGCTCGCTCGCCGGTGCGGAGCGCCAGTTCGTGGCGATTCGCATCTACAGCCGGTTGGCGTACGTCTATTGGTTCAGTGCCGGAAAGGTGCCGTGCGCGTGGGCACACCTCCGGGAGATGAACCTGGCCGAGCTGTATCCCCCGACGCCTGAGCTGGCCCAGGCCTACTCGGAACACGCACCGGTGATGACCATGCTGCCGTGGTTCTCCCGCGGGCTTACCTACGCCAGGCGATCCCTTGAGATCCGACAGGAGTCAGGCGATGTATGGGGTCAAGGGCAGTCTTTCAACTTCCTGGGAGTCGTCCTTTACGCCTCAACTCGCTATCGGGAGTGCATCGAAGCCTGCCGCGAGTCGGTGCGCCTCTTGACACGCACCGGGGACCGCTGGGAGCAGAACACCGCCACCTGGCATCAGATCTTCAGCCACTATCGGCTGGGGGAGCTGGACACGGCGTTCGAGATGGCCCGCGAGCTCTACTACACCGCCACCGCCATCGGCGACGTGACTGCGGCCGGGATCGCTCTCAGCGGCTGGGCTCGTGCCGGCGTAGGCCGAGTTCCGGAGGCTTTCGTGGCCATCGAACTCGGCCGGGACCTTGGCGACGCGCAAACTTCGACCGAGGTACACCTGGCGGATGGGCTCCGCCTGCTGTATGCCGGAGACTTTGAGCGAGCGGCGGCACGTTTGGAGGAAGCGAAGGCGATCGTGGCAGCGGCCGGGCTGCGGCAGGAATACGTCGCGCCCGTCCTTCCGTGGCTCGCCACCGCACGGCGATCGCAGGTCGAGGCCGCCGATCCTCATGATCCGGGCACTCGGCGACGCCTTCTCCGGAACGCGGCCCGGGCGGCGCGGCGCGCCGATCGCCTCGCTCGCTCCTACCGCAACAACCGCCCCCATGCGCTGCGCGAACGCGCTCTGGTGGCCAGTCTTAGGGGACATCGAGCCAAGGCGCGGCGATTGTTCGCCGAGAGCGTGACGATCGCCGAAAAGCAAGGGGCGGCGTACGAGACCATTCTCACTCAAGCGGCCGCGGCTCGTCTGTCGATTCCGCTCGGCGAGGACAGGATGGCGGACGAGCTGTCAGTCTCGGAGGCCGATCTCCGCAGCCTCGAACCTCGTCAGCCTCAAAGTGCCCGCGCCACTCTTTCACTGGCTGACCGGTTTGAAACGCTCCTGGCCGTCGGGCGGCGGATTGGGAGCGCCGCTTCCCCATCCGCCGTGTACCGGGAAGTGCACGAAGCGGCCGCGCAACTCCTGCGCGGCGACTACTGCGTGGTGATCCCGTTGGTCAAGGGCCCGGATCTCTCCGGGGTTTCCGATTCTGGAGAGATCGCCCCGAAAGTCAGCAGGAGCCTCCTGGCCCGCGCCATCGAGCAGCGGTCTCCCGTCGTCTCGGGAGCCATGGAGCAACCCGATTCGAGTGACAGCATGCTGCTGGCCGAATTGCGGTCCGCGCTCTGTGCCCCGATCATCTCTGAGGGACAGGTGGTGGCGTGCTTCTTCGTCATGCACCACCAGGTAAACGACCTCTTCGGCGACGTCGAGGTGCAGGTGGCCGAGTTCATCGCCACGCTTGCCGGCGCGGCCCTCGAGCACGTCGCCGGCAGCGAGGCCCACTTCCGTTCACTAGCTCAGAACTCCTCCGACGTGATCACGATCGTCGACCGGAATGGGACGATCACCTATCAGAGCTCATCGGTGGAGCAGGTGTTCGGCCACGGACCCGACGAGATGGTGGGTCTACCTCTGGCATCGTGGCTCCACCCCGAAGATGCCGCGGCGCTGCTTGTCTTCCTCGAATCACCCAGGGATGGCGAATCGGCCGCGACCCTCGTCCAGACGCGGATGCGACATCGCGACGGTACGTGGCGGGTCGGCGAGTCAGCCGTGAGGAGCCTCTTTGACGACCCCGGCGTGGAAGGACTCCTGCTCAACACGCGCGACGCCAGCGAAAGGGTCGCCCTTGAACAAGAACTGCGCACCCGAGCCACCCATGACCCGCTCACGGGATTGGCGAATCGTTCGCTCTTCGTCGAGCGGGTCAACAACGCCATCGGCCGTCGCAAGCTACAGAAGCGCCCCTTGTCAGTGGTCTTCCTGGACCTCGACGACTTCAAGTCGATCAACGATTCCCGGGGCCACGCCGTCGGGGACACGCTGTTGGAAATGACCGGAGTGCGGCTTGAGCAGTGCGTCCGACCAGGTGACACGGTGGCCCGATGGGGAGGAGACGAGTTTGCGGTGCTTCTCGAAAATGCCGACGGCCCGTCCGCTGAGGCCATCGTCAGGCGGATCATCCGCGAGCTGGAACTTCCGTACAAGATCGGCCATCAAGAAGTCCTCTCACGGGCCAGCGTCGGCATCGCCGTGACCAGGGGCGAGGAGAGTTCTGCCGACCTGCTGGTCGGGGCGGACCTTGCCATGTATGTCGCAAAGTCGAGGGGCGGCTCGCACTTCGAGTTCTTCGAAGCCGATATGCGTGAAGCCGCCATTGAGCGGTCCGCCCTGCGCACCGACCTCGAATGGGCACTCCAACGATCCGAGATGGTTGTCCACTACCAGCCAATCGTCGATCTGCCCGGTGGTGAGTTGACCGGCTTTGAAGCGCTCCTGCGCTGGAATCACCCGGACCGCGGCGAGCTCAGCCCCAACCAGTGGATCGCTCTGGCGGAGGAGAGCGGGATGATCGTGCCCATCGGCAGCTGGGTGCTCCGCCAAGCGTGTCAGCAGGTCGCCGAGTGGCGGCGAACGCATGCCTGTGAGTTGACCATCGCCGTCAACGTCTCGGCCCGCCAGCTGCAGAGCTCCACGCTCGTCGACGAGATCGCCGGGGCGCTCGACGTCTCCGGCCTTGACGCGGGATCTCTCGTGCTCGAGATCACCGAGAGCGCAACGGTGGTGGACACCGAAGGGGTCATCACCCGGTTGGATGCCCTCAAGGGATTGGGTGTTGGCCTTTCGATCGATGACTTCGGCACCGGCTACTCGTCGCTCAGCCACTTGCGCCGCTTCCCCGTCGACCATTTGAAGGTGGATCAGACCTTTGTGGCCGAGGTTGCCGCCAACCCCGAGGACCGCGCGATCGTATCGAGCGTCATCGATCTCGGCCACTCACTCGGCGTACGCGTGGTCGCGGAGGGGGTCGAGAACGACGAGCAGTTTGCGGTGCTCTGCGAAATGGCATGCGATCAGGCCCAGGGGTTCAAGTGGCGGCGCCCTGCCACGGCTCAGGAAGTCACGGACTGGTTGGTTTCGCTCGACAGCGAGAAGGTGGCGGTCTAGCCGCCCAGCATGAGGCTTGTATGTTCATGAGAGTGAATCCCCCAACCCACGGCACGGACCATTGATCGCCCCCACCAAGGCTTTTGACATCGTGCCAGGACGCTCGGCTGTCCTGGTGAGAGCGCGCTCAATGGTCGGCCCGATCTCCTTTGCCACCAGCAACGTGGAGGGCGCGGTTTCGATGGTGTTACTCAATGGTGCCGTCGACACAGGCGCCACGTTGACGGCGCGCCTGGTCGTGCCCCTCCAGACGCTGACTTCGGGCAACAACCTCTATGACTCAGAGCTCCGGAGACGAATCGACACTCGTCGGCACCCGTTGGCCACCCTTGATCTGAAATCTGCCTCGCGCATTGAGGAGACCAACCGATACGACCTGGTAGGGGAGATGGGGCTGCACAACGAGATTCGCGCCATCGCTGGAACGGTCTCGGTCAGTGTTCCCCACCAGGGAACCGTCGTCGTGCGCGGCGAGCAGACGTTCGATATCCGAGACTTCAATCTCGAACCTCCGACCACGTTCAGCTTCAAGATCTACCCGGATGTCTTCGTTGAGATGCACCTTGAAGCGAGCGCCAAATAGCCGATCGCCGTACCATCGGAGCAGCCGAGAGCGAGGAGTCGCAGAGTGGGCCTGATTTTGGCATTCGTCGCCGGGTACATCGTCGGGGGTCGGGGCGGCGAGCAGGGATTCGATGAGGTAGCCGCGGCCCTCAAGTCGGTCAGAGAGTCCGAGGAGTTCACTGATTTGCTCAATGCGTTGCGCTCCCACGCCAGTCACCTCTTCGGGGAACTCGGTCGGAGGCTCCAGACCGAGACGGCTCCCCCCGTGACGATCGATTCGTTCCTGAAGCGAGCGAAGGACGCTACAAGGAGCGCATTTTGAGGTAGCGGGCCAGATCAGGCAGCGACTGCACGACCAAAACCGCACCTCCCACCAGCACCACCCATCTCACCATTCGGTACATGCCTCATGAGCCTAGCGGCGGCGGCACTGCATCTCCTCAGCCGTGATGGTGCATGTAGCGCTCGGTGAAGGAGGAGCCGCAGTCGGCCGCACCATCGGCTCGCACCATCAGGTTCTCCGCCGATTCGCCGTCCTCGGCCACCACGACGCCGAAACTGGATGTCACGTGGACTTCGTGCCCGACGACGGCGACTGGTTGCTCCAAGGCCGAGGTGAGCCGGCCCGCCATGACGGCAGTCGCCTGTTCGCCATCGATCGCCATGACCGCGACAATTTCACTGCGCCCCACTCGTCCGAGGGTGTCCTCAGATCGCAACAGCGAGGTAAGTCGTCGGCACACCTCGGCCAATACCTCATTGGCTGAGATGTAGCCGAGCCTGTCGTAGATCTCACCGAAGTTGGTCAGGTCGATGTGGCAGACCAGCACGTAGCCCCCGTGCCGCCGGCTTCGCTTCAGGGCTTGCGTGAGACGATCCAACAGGAGGACCTGGTTCACCAATCCGGTGTTGGGATCAGCGAGGGCAAGCTGCCAGAGGTCGTCATACCTGCCCTGGCGCGGCGCCGAACGCGGGCGGTCAAGTCCGGGCTCGCCGCCGGTCGAGATGTCATGGAACATCGCCTCGACGCTGCCGGCCGCCGGGCTGAGCACCAGACCGGGAGCGGCCTCATACCGGTCGGAAGCTCCACGCGGTGGAGCAGTCGTCTTCTTGTTCGGCCTCATGATGGTTCCCCCCCGAAACCTGATCTTCCCTTGTTGTACCCCGGGCCCAGGAGAGGCGGAAGACCCATAAGTCACCAAGTTCGTCACAATTACACCGACTGGGCATACCGATCCCGGTGATCCGTGCCTGCCGCAGCCGGCCGGGAGGTACGGGTAGCCCTCACCTGACCCCCCGTCCCGGCGGCCCGGCCGAGCGGGACCACCCATAAGGTCACCCATCACAAGGGCAACCCAAGAGTCAGAACCAGCCCGATCGGACAGGGAGGACTATGCCATGACGGATGCCTTCATCTTCGGCGGCGTGCGAACGCCCGTGGGCCGCTACGGCGGCTCTTTGTCCCACCTGCGAACCGACGACCTCCTGGGTCAGACCATGGTGGCCGCGTGCGAGCGGGTGGGCGTCCCGCTCGACCGGATCGAGGACATCACCGCCGGCTGCGTGAACACAGCCCATGAAGGCATGGGGGACATCGCCCGCTGGGGCGCGCTGGCCGCCGGGTTCCCGGACTCGGTGCCGGCCGTGACGATCAACCGGTTCTGCGCCTCCTCGCTCACCGGTGCCATCTCGCTCGCCCACGCCATCAGGAGTGACGAGCTCGCCATCGGGCTGGCCGCAGGCGTCGAGTCCATGTCCCGGTCTGGCTGGGCCCAGATGAAGGGCGATGCCCCGTTCAGCCCGCGCGGGCCGATACTGCTGCTGGACACCATGTGGGCCGGCGCCGGGGGGCCACCCAACCCCGTGCTGCTTGCCCGCAATGCGTACGTCGAGATGATCAAGACGGCTCAGAACGTGGCCGACCGCTACCAGCTCAGCCGCGAGGAGATCGACGCCTTCGCACTGCGTTCGCACCAGCACGCCGCGGCGGCAACGGCGTCGGGGCGCCTGGCCGCCGAGATCCATCCCGTCCAGATCCCCGGCACCCGTAAGGAGCCCGGCCGGACCTTCGAGCACGACGAGATCATCAGGGGGGACACCACCGCCGAGCAGCTGGCCAGGCTCGCTCCCCAACCCAACACCACCCAGATGACGGCCGGGAACTCCTCCCCGCTGAGCGACGGTGCCAGTGCCGTCGTTCTGGGCAGTGCCGCGGCGGCGCAGTCCCTGGGCGTCGAGCCGCTGGCGCGGGTGGCGGCCTCGGCCACCTATGCGCTCGACCCTCAGCTCATGGGGATCGCCCCTGCTTTCGCCATCCCCATCGCGCTCGGGCGGGCCGGGTTGGCGCCCACCGACATCGACGTGTGGGAAGTCCACGAGGCCTTCGCCGCCCAGGCCCTCGGCGTCCTGCGCGAGCTCCCGGTCCAGCTCGACGGCTTCGAAGTCCCCGACGATCGCTTGAACCCCAACGGCGGGGCGGTCGCCATCGGCCATCCCTTCGGATCCTCGGGCACGCGGTACGTCCTGACGCTGGCGACCGAGCTCCACCTGCGCCAGCTTCGCTACGGGGTACTCGGGGTCTGTGTCGGATCGGGCCAGGGCGTGGCTCTCGTCCTGGAAAACACGAACGCCGCCTGAGCCAGCTGTCGGGCCGACGAGGCGGCCACCCCATCCCCTCGGGGATCATCGTTCGCATGACGAAGGAGGTGTCATGGTCAAGCTGACCAGAGGTTTCGCCGGGCGCGGCCGAGCCGCCCGTGATCCCCGGCTCCCACCGGGCCAGTACGACGCGGGTGGCGAATGGCCGGTGCTGACCGCTGAGGTCACCCCCAAGCTGGATCTGGCGTCGTGGTCATTCACCGTCGAGGGCCTGGTGGCCCATCCAACCTCGTGGACCTGGGAGGAGATCCACGACCTCCCCGCAGCCACCTTTTCGGGTGACATCCACTGCGTGACCACGTGGTCCAAGCTCGGCGTCACTTTCGGAGGCGTCTCGGTCGACACCCTTCTCGGCCTCGCCGGGGTGGACCAGAGCGCGAGCCACGTGCTGGCGTTCTCGCATACCGGTTACACCACCAACCTGCCGCTGGCCGACGTCACGGGTGGCCGGGCCTGGGTGGCGTGGGAATATGACCATGAGCCCTTGCCGGTCGCCCACGGAGGACCGGCGCGCCTGTTGGTCCCTCACCTCTACTTCTGGAAGAGCGCGAAATGGATCGCCGGCATCCGGGTCCTGGATCACGACGAGCCGGGCTTCTGGGAGCGGAACGGCTACCACGATCGGGGTGATCCGTGGAAGGAGCAGCGCTACCAGGGTGACTGAGGCATGACGGACGACCCCGCGGTGGGCACACCCTGGCGGACCGCCAGGGTGGTGGAGATCAGGCCAGAGACGGCGAACGCCAAGACGTTCCGATTCGCGCTGGATTCGCCGGAGCACCACCTGGCCGGTCAGCACTACATCGTGCGGCTGACCGCACCCGACGGCTACACCGCCACGCGCTCGTACTCGGTCGCCTCGGCCCCTGACGACTCGAACGAGATCGAGTTGACCGTGGAGCGGCTCGAGGGCGGTGAAGTCTCCACCTTCCTGCATGACGAGCTCAGGCTGGGCGACGAGCTGGAGGTGCGCGGACCGATCGGCGGCTGGTTCGTCTGGGAGGGCCGGACCCCGGCCATTCTGGTCGGCGGGGGGTCGGGCCTCGTGCCGCTCATGGCCATGCTGCGGCTGGCCCGCCGACTGCAGCACCCCGAACGGGTCCGTCTGGTCGTCTCGGTGCGCACCCCCGACGACCTGTACTACGCCGACGAGCTCGTGGGCCCCGAGGCGACCGTCGCCTACTCCCGCCGGTCGCCCGCCGACTCTGCCCGGCCGGCCGGTCGCCTGTCCCGCTACGACCTGGCCCCGGCCCTGCCGACCGACGCCACCGCCTACGTGTGCGGGTCATCGGGCTTCGCCGATGCGGCGAGCCAACTCCTTCTCGAAGTGGGGCAACCGGTCGAGCAGATCCGGGTCGAGCGGTTCGGTCCGACCGGGTAGCACCGGCTCGGGCCTGCGCCGGGCGGCGCCCGTACACTGAGCCGAAGTGGGGTTCGTCATCGATCAAGAGCTGTTCCTGCCTGAACCGGCGCCCCGGGAGGTGCGGGCGACCATCATCTCGGTCGATGACCACGTGGTCGAGCCGGCCGATACCTTCGAGAGCCGGATGCCCGCCCGGCTGGCCGAGCGGGCACCCCGGATCGTGGAGACCGCGGCGGGCCACCAGGTCTGGGAGTTCGAAGGCCGCCAGTACACCCAGGTCGGCATGAACGCGGTGGCCGGCCGGCGCCCCGAGAGCTACGGGCTGGAGCCCTTCCGTTTCGACCAGATGCGGCCGGGCTGCTACGACGTCGACGCCCGCGTGCGCGACATGGACATCAACGGCGTCTGGGCTTCGGTGAACTTCCCGTCCCAGATCACCGGCTTCTGTGGCAGGGTCTTCTTCGACGCGGCCGACCGCGATCTCGGGCTGGCCTGCGTGCGAGCGTGGAACGACTGGCTCTTCGAAGCCTGGCACGAGCCCCACCCCGACCGGATCGTGCCGCTCGGGATCACCTACCTCACCGATCCGGGACTGGCCGCTGACGAGATACGGCGCAACGCCGCCCGGGGCTTCACCTCGGTGACGCTGCCCGAGCGGCCCCACGAGATCGGCCTCCCCTCCCTGTGGGACCGCCGGCACTGGGACCCGATCATCGGCGCCGTTCTCGAGACCGACACCGTGGTGTCGTTGCACGTGGGGAGCTCGGGCCTGGGCGTGGCGCCACCAGGCGCGCCCGCACTCCAGCTCGGGGCCACGCTGTTCGGGCAGCAGTCGCTGACCGCCTGCGCCGAATGGCTGTGGTCCGGCTACCCGGCCCGGCAGCCCGCCCTCAAGATCGCCATGAGTGAGGGCGGCATCGGCTGGGTGGCCATGCTCCTCGACCGCCTCGACAACATGGTCGATCGTTCCGGCTACGGGCTGGGCTGGGACCTGCGGCCGGCCGAAGTGCTCCAACGGAACTTCTGGTTCTGCACGCTCGACGACCCGTCGACCATCGACACCCGCCACCGCATCGGGATCGGCCACATCATGGTCGAGGTCGACTACCCCCACGGCGACAGCACCTGGCCGGACACCCAGCGGGTGATCCAGGAGTGCTGGGGCCACCTCCCGGCCTCCGAGCGGCGCGCCCTCTGCTGTGAGAACGCGGCCGCCCTCTACCGCCACCCGCTACCCGAGCGGGTCCTCCCCCTCGGGTAGAGAGCATCCATGCCGTTCACCCCCGACGCGCCGCGCCTCATGCCTGACCTCTCCCGGCGCCAGGAGCTCGTCGTGCTCGCACGCGCCCTCTGGCGCGAGGGGTACAACGATCATCTGGCCGGCCACATCACGGTCAACCTGGGCGACGGCACCCTGCTCTGCAATCCGTGGCTGCTCACCTGGGATGAGTTCACGCCAGGTGACGTGCTGCGCATCGACCTGGACGGGCAGGTCGTCGAGGGTGACTGGCCCGTCCCCCTGGGCATCCCGCTCCATCTGGAGCTGCACCGGCTGCGGACCGACATCATGTGGGCCGTGCACAACCATCCCCTCTACGGCACGGTGTGGGCCGATCTCGGCGAGATTCCCCCGATCCTCGACCAGAGCTCCGCCTTGGGCGGAGGGCGGCTCGCCCTGGTCAACGAGTACAGCGGTCCGGTCAATGATCCGGCCAGCGCCCGCCGGGCCGTCGAGGAGATGGGCTCGGCCACCTCGGCCCTGCTGGCCGGCCACGGCGTCTTCGTCCTGGGCGGGTCGGCCCGAGCCGTCCACCAGCGCGCCGTCGCCCTCGAGCAGCGCTGCCAGCGGGCGTGGCATGCCCGGGTGGCTGGCGGATCAGGCCTGTCCTTGCTCCCCAAGGAGTTCCTCGCCGCCATGGAAGCGAGCGACGGCGAAGGGTTCGTCGGCTTCTGGGAGGCGGCCGTACGGGCCGAGCTCCGGGCCGACCCGATGCTGCTGGGTTGACCGGCGACGTGCCGCCCCGTGCTACCAGCCTTCGTTGTCGTCCACGCCGAGGCACGGCACACCGAAGGCCAGCGGGCGGGGCGCCGCTGAGTTGGCGGCCACGGGTACCCGCGCCCGGGCCAGTCGCTCGCGCCGGGACCGCAGGTTCAGCGAGGAGGTGACCGCGTGCGGGGTGGGCGCGGCCTGGCGCGGCACCGAACGGGGAGCTGGACGGGGAGGTCGGGTTGGCGCGTCCTCGAGTGGGACGGCTGGCAACCGCCCCTGATCGGTGGCCGCCCGGGTCAGGTGGTCGAGTTCCCTGACGAAGGAGCCGGCCAGCGCGTCCAGGTCGGGCACCACCACCGGGCAGGCGTTGAGGCCGACGAAGAGCGTGTTGAGGTAGCTCTGCACGGTGATGTTGAGGGCCACCCCGTCGACGATCGGTCCGATCGGGAAGACCGACTCCATGCGCATGCCGGCGAGGTACAGCGGGAACGTCGGTCCCGGCACGTTGGACACGACCAGATTGCCGGGCCGCAACCGCCGCACCGCACCCAGGCGGGCACCCAAACGGATGGCCGGACGGGTGATGGCGGGCGGCAGCGCATCTGAGACGGCCGACATGAGCGCGCTGTAGCCGACCTCGCGCTCCTGCCGCTTGGCCGACGCGCTGGCCCCGACCACGGCGCTCAACCGGTCCAACGGGCGATCCTGGTCGGTGGCCAACGGAACGAACATGGCCGAGAGCCGATTGCCCATGGCGTCACTTTCGGACTGCCCTCTGACCGAGACGGGCACGACGGCGACCATTGGCACGGCCGTGGCCCGATCATGGGTGGACAGATAGGTGCGCAACGCGCCCGAGCACACGGCCAGCACGATGTCGTTGATCGTGACGCCCAGGTGTTCCTTCAAACGCAGGACGTCATCCAGAGGGACAGCGGCGAACGACACTTGGCGGCTGGCCTTCATCGGCGTGGCGAACTCAGCCGGGGCTCCGAGCGGGATCGAGAGTCCCGAGATCCCGGCATAGGCGGCGTGGCGGAGCAGCCGCAGTGACGTCCGTCCCACCTCGCGCCCGGCGCGGGCGGCCCGGAGTGGTGTGGTCAGGAAGCTGGGCAGCGCGTCGGTCAGTAGCTGCCTCGGTGAAGGGGGTGCCGGGGGGTGCCACGGCGCGCATTCGAGGTTGGCCGCCGGTCCGTCCGGAGAGACGTCGAGCAGCTGGGCCAGCATCTGGGTGCCCGACACACCGTCGATCAGCGAGTGGTGCACCTTGGCGATGACGCCGATCCTGCCGTTGGGCAATCCCTCAATCACGTGCATCTCCCACGGCGGCTGACCGGGGTCGAGCGGTCGGCCCATGACCTCCGCGGCCAGATCGCTCAGGCGAACCTCACCGCCCTGGGCCGGGAACCCACCACGCCGGAGGTGGTTGGCCAGCTCGAAATCCGGGTCGTCCACCCAACGCGGGTTGTCGAGACCCATGGGAACCGACATGAGGCGGCGCCGGAACGGGGCGAGCGACGGCAAGCGCTCCGCCACGCGATCCTGCAGGTGATCGAAGGCGTACCCACCTGGTGCCGTCGAGGGATCGAACACGCAGGCGTATGCCACTTCCATCGGGGTCACCGGCGTTTCAGAGAAGATGAACATAGGGTCGATACCGGTCATTCGTTGCATATGCATATGACGCCTCCCGCGCAAAAGCCGAACTATTCTCCCTACCCCGGAATCGGCGGGCTACACGCGCGAAACACAATCTTCATACGCCCTTCGCGGATCGATCATTCAGCGCGAACCTGGCGTCACCCTCTGTCTCGCGGTGTCACGTGAACCCCGTCGGCGTCACTCATCCCGCCAGGCTGGAGTAGCAGGCGGCGACGAGCGCCTGGTTGCGCGGGTTCTGCCAACGGGGGCCCATCATGTTCATGGCGTAGCCCAGCGCGAGTTTGGCCTCGGGATCGCAGAACCCCAACGAGCCGCCGGCCCCGAAGTGGCCGAAGCTGCCGCGGTTGGGCCCCAGAGGACGTTCGGCCTGGGTCAGCTGGAAGCCGACGCCGAACCGGGAGGGTCGGTGCAGGATCAGGTCGTCCCCGTAGACCGTCTCGGTTACCGCTTCGGTCAACGAGCCGGATGCCACGATCTCGCATCCACCGTAGGTGCCGCCGGCCACCAGGGCTTCGAAGAGGCGGGCGATGCCACGGGCGGTCGCATGACCGTTGGTCGAGGGCAACTCCGCCTGGCGCCACTCCACCGTGTTGACCACACCCGAACCCGACAGCTCGGGCGGGTTGAAGTAGGCGTGGAGCTCCATCACGGCCTCATCGCCCAGCTCGTCATCGCGGCGCGTCGGTGCGTCGGCGAGGCCAACGAACTCGGCCACCCGGGACAGGTCGGCCGCCGGCAGGCCGACGAAAAAGTCAGACCCCAGCGGACCGGTGATCTCCTGGCGAACCATCGTCCCCAGCGTGCGTCCGGTGGCCCGGCGCACCAACTCCCCGACCAGGAAGCCGAATGTGTTGACGTGATACCCATGGGCCGTGCCGGGCTCCCACCACGGCGACTGGGCGGCCAGCGCGGCGCACATGGCCTCCCAATCGAAGACGGTCCGGGGTGGCAGTACGGCGCGCACCGCCGGCAGTCCGGCTTGATGACTGAGCAGTTGCCGAATGGTGATGGAAGACTTTCCTTGACGCCCGAACTCGGGCCAGTAGCGGGCGACCGGGTCGTCGAACGCCAATGCGCCTTGCCCGACCAGCCGGGCCACGCACACCGCGGCGACCGCCTTGCCGATCGAGAAGACGTTGACCAGCGTGTCGCGCTGCCACGGGTGCTGGCGCTGGCCATCGCGCCACCCTCCCCAGAGGTCGACGACCGTCCGCCCGTCGACCACCACGCAGACGCCGGCACCGAGCTCACCGCGTGAGGAGAAGTTCTCGGCGAAGGCGGCTTGCACCGCGGTGAAGGCCGGATCGACCGAACCACCGATGGGGACGGCCTTCTCGCCGCGAGGGGTCATCGGGGGAGACAATAGAAGTGCCGGGGGTGCCCCAGCCGATTGAGAATCGGCTCGTCACAGTCCCTTGGCGGGGGGGTCCTGAGACAACTCAGCTGGGGCACACACTCCGGCAATGTGCGATCAGGCGGTAGATCGCTAGCCGGACTTGTTCCCCATCCGAACCCGGTTCAAACACGCTGGACCGGATTTTTTCTCCGAAGGCTCAGACCAGGGGTTCTACCTGGTCAGCGGCCGTCACCACGGCCAATAATTCCCGGTCGCGCTCGTAGGAGAGGAGCGGCCCGGCGGCCAGGGGGTCGAGCCAGCGCAGCTCGTCGACCTCCTCGTTGGCCACGAAGCTGCCCGCCTCGACGGCCATCACCCAGTAGGCCACCACCTTCGGTCGCCCCTTGCGATCGGTGTACTCGGTGTGCCCGACGAAGCGGACGAGCCGGCATGCGAGGCCGGTTTCTTCGAGCACCTCACGCTGTGCCGCGTCCTCGTACGTCTCACCCTCTTCGAGCTTCCCCTTGGGGTACGACCAGTCCTCGTGCTCGGGCCGGTGGACCACGACGATCTGCAACCGACCCTGCTCTCGGCGCACGATCAGCCCGCCGGCGGCCTGTACAACTTCGGTGGGGGTGCAGAAGTCCATGGTCGATGCGCGCCTTGCCACTCCTCGTACCTTACCGCCGCTAGGCGTGAAATTGGCGTCATTCACGTCTCCTTGAACCGCCCCGGGTGGGCAGCGGTAGCCTCGCGTCGGTGGTCGGTCCAGGGAGTGTCGGTGGTAACGACGATCGCGAGTCGGTCGAGATCGAGTGGCAGTTCGACGCGCTCGACCTGCGACCCGTCGAGCGCTGGCTCTCCATGCTCCCGACGTTGTCCCTCGAGGGTGATGAGCACCAGACGATCACCGCGCTGGCCAAACCGCCGCGGCGCCTGATCGACTCCTATCTCGACACCGATGATTGGCGGTTGGCGCGGGCCGGATTCGTGGTGCGCACCCGTCGGCGGGGCCGGCAGGACGAGGTCACGCTCAAGGATATGCAGTCGGCCGGAGCCGGCGGCCTGCGCCAACGGCTGGAGGTGACCGAGGCGCTCCCGGCGGCGGGCGTCGGCGCCCTCGGGCGGGAGGGCCCCGTCGGCCGGCGGGTGCACGCCGTGGCTGGCCATCGCGCGCTGCGCCAGGTGCTCCAGGTCCGCACCCGGCGGCGGCCGTTTGCCCTGCGCGTCGGTGGGGTCGACGCCGCCGAGGTCGCACTGGACGACACGATGATCGTCGTCGGGAACGGCCAGCGGCCGATGCAACTCCGACGGGTCGAGGTCGAGGTGCGCCCGGAGTGGCTGGACGCCCTGGAGCCGATCGTGCAGCAGCTTCGGGCGGCCTGCGGGCTGCAGCCCGCTTCCCTCTCCAAGTTCGAGGCCGGCCTGCTGGCCCTCGGCGCGGTGATCCCCGGACCGCCCGACCTCGGTACCACCGCCATTGGCCCCGAGTCCACGCTGGGGGAGCTGGCCTACGCCGTGGTGCGGCGCCAGCTCGCCGTGCTCCGGGAAAAGGAACCCGGCACCAGGCTCGGCGAGGACCCCGAGGAACTGCACGACATGCGTGTGGCCACCCGTCGGCTTCGGGCCGCCCTCGATGTCTTCATCGACGTCCTGCCCGTACGGGCTCGCACCTTCCGGTTCGAGCTGGGCTGGTTGGCCGGCGTCCTCGGCGCTGTACGCGACCTCGACGTGCAGCTTGAGGGTCAGGCCGAGATGTCGATCACCGCCCAAGGCTGGGCGGACCTGCTTGGCTCCGAACACCTCGATCCGCTGGCCGACCTGACGTCGTTGCTCGGCCGCGAGCGCGACGCCGCACGCGACGCCATGCTGGGCGCGCTCGACTCGGTGCGCTGGGACCGCCTCAGCGGCGGCCTGGCCTCCATGGCCCAGCAGGGGCCGCTACGACGGTCGACCGCCACGCGCCTTCCCGCCGTGGTCGCCGTGCCCGAACTGGTCGAAGCCCGCCACCACGCCGTCGTGAAGGCGGCGCGCCGGGCGAAGCACTCTGGGCTCGCCCCGGACTTCCATCGCCTCCGCATCCGGTGCAAGCGTCTCCGCTACTCGCTCGAGTTCACCTCCGAGCTCTACGAGGGGCGGACCGGTCGCTACACCAAGCGACTTGCCACGTTGCAGGATCAACTCGGCCTCCTGCAGGACGGGGAGGTGGCGGCGGCCCGGTTGGCCGACCTGGCCACCGGTGAAACCCACCTGCCCCCCTCGACCATCTTCGTGATGGGCGGCGTGGCCGAGCACCACCGAAGAGACGTACAGCGTCTGCTGCGCCGACTACCTGATGAGGTATCCCGGGTCAAGGGACATGAGTGGAAGGACCTGTCGGCCCTCATGGCTCGGCGGCGCGACGCGGCCGTCGAACTCCTGCCGCCGGCGCGGCGGACCCTGCGTGCACTGCCGGCACCGGTGGCCGAAACGCCGCCCGCGATTGAGGTGGCCGAAACGGTCACCCCGGCGGAGCCCGCGCCACCGGTGACCACCCTCATCCCCGCTGGCGCGCCGGACCTGCCGCCCGTGGTGCCGCAGGATCCAACGAGACGCGGGGGCGACGGCCCGGCGTGAGGTCTAGGCGAGGGGGAACGGCCCGTCCTCGCCCATGACCACGTGCGGCTCCTCGGTGAGGACGAAGTGCAGTGAGTCGGTGTCGAGGAAGGTCTCGATGTCCTGCCACATGACGGGGAAGTCGGGTTCGGCCATGTGGGCCCGGTAGGCCTCCATGCTCTCGAACCACTGGACGGTCACCCCGTCGAACCCCGGGTCGTCGTCGCCGGCGTAGTCCGAGAGCGGCCGGGGATGCTGTTCGTACCGCACCACGTGACTGCCGCTCTGGCTGGCCGCGATCAGCGGACCGTGCACCGTGCGCCAGTGTTGGTGGAACTCGGCCGGGGTGAGGCCGGCCTTGCGTCGCAACAGGCACGTCAGTCTGACCATCTGGCTCCTCGGATGCGGTCCGGCGGGCCTATCTGCACGGACAGGGTCCCGGTCTCACCTCCGCACAGTATGCGACTGTCGTATAGGGCATCACCAATGGCCGAGGTAGCGACGCGATGAGCCGCCGCACTTGGGCCAGCACCGACCGACGATCGTGCTCGGCCAGCACCCGCACGTAGCTGCGTGACGCCACCATGTCCTCCACCTCCGAAGCATCCATGGCGACGTCGTGGTGCCCGGTCCAGCGGGAGAAGGCGGTGAAATGCAGGTCCCCGTCAAAGGTGCGGCGGAGCTGGTCGACCGGCTGGTGGGGCGCGTCTCCGGCGCCGTGCATGATCCGGTTCAGCTCGACGGTCCACGCAGGGCCGGTCTCCCGCTCGTTCCACACCAGGGCCAGCACCCCGCCGGGACGCAGGATCCGGGCCATCTCGTGGAGCGCCGGAGCCGGTTCGAACCAGTGGAACGCCTGGGCTACCGCGACAAGGTCGAACGTGCCGGTCGAGAACGGCAGCGCCTCGGCCGATCCGGCAACCACCGCGGTCGACGGCGAGGCCCGGCGGCCCTCAGCTCGCATCGAGGCGGATGGCTCGACGGCCACCGTGCGGGCGCCCGCCGCCTGGAGTTGGCGCGCCAGCTTCCCCGTGCCGGCAGCCACGTCGGCCGCTCGCCACTCCGCCGACCGAGGGCGGCGCGTCGCCAACTCGGAGATCAGCGCGTCGGGATAGCCGGGACGGCCACGTTCGTAGACGTCGGAGGCTGACGCAAAGCCGGCGGTACCCAGATCCCTCAGGGTCAGGGCACTACTTCAGGGCTTAGGAGCCGAGGCAGACGGTGGCGGCCGAGGAACCACCGAGCTTGACGCCGACCGACACCACGCCCAGGTTGAGCGTTCCGTTGGCCAGGGTGGGCAGGCCGCTCCCCGTCGAGGGGGTGGCGACGCAGGTGGCAGAGCTGCTGGTGCCAGCCGGAACGTTGCTCGTCGCCGCCGGGACCGTCGGCAGGGCGATGGTCGGCAGCGCCGGCAGGAGCCCGGTGACGGTGCTGACGATCGGCAGGCTCGGCAGGATCGAGGTCACCGAGGGCAGCGGCAGCGACGGCACGGCCGGCAGTCCGAGGCCGCTGGTCGGCGAGGACGAGCCGCCCCCACCGGCGAGCGTCGGTACGAGCGTGGTCACCGCGTTGACCAGCGGTGCCGCCGGGTTCGACGTCGTGGCCGTGGTGTGCGCCGCCGCGTTCGTCACGGCCGAACCGGTGTTGACCGTCGGCGCCGCCGCGGCGAGCACCGGGAGACTCCCGATCTCGGTCGGGAGGGGGAGGAGGGTGCTCAGGTTCGAAAGGGTGCCGGTGATGTCGGTGAGCACGCCGGTCAGCGGTGTGACGACGCCGCCGAGGCCGCCGCCCGGGTTCGACACGGCCTGCACCAGACCCTGGAGCGCACCGGTCAGGTTGGTGAGCACCCCGGTGAGGCCGGCGGTGAGATCGCCGAGGGCCATCTGTCCGGGTGTCTCGGTGGCCGTGGTGACGGCAGACGTGGTGACCGCGCTGGTGGTGACGGTCGGCGTGTCGGTCGTTACCGGGTCCTCCGAAGTTGTTCCCTTCAGCAGTCCACCCGAGGCCGCCGCCACGGTGGACGCGGCGCCGTGTGACGCCACCTCGCCGATGACCGACGACACCTCGGTGGTGGGGGAAGCCAGCGGCGTGGGAATGGCGACGACCGGGACCTTGAAGGCCGAGCTGCCGACCGAGGCGAGCGGGATGGTCTCGTTGGAATTGCGCAGGGCCTGCGCGCCGGCGGTGTGGAGGCCGAACTCGCCGCCGAGACCGCCCAGGAAGGCGCCGACGACCGCACAGGCCATGCCGCCCGAGGCGACCAGCGCGGCGGTGCGGTACCGGGAAAGACCGCCCTCGGGGCTCACCTTGGCGTGGGCCCCCCGGGTTTCGGGGACGGCGGTCGCCGACGGCTTGAACTCGTCGTGCAACATCTCGTCGTAGATCTCGTCAAAACTCATGCTGCGGGTTCCTCCTCCGTGGTCCCGGGTCTCCCCCCGGCGTTGCACAGTGAAAACGGATCTTGGGGCCCTCTCTTGCGGTGAAGTTCAGGCACGAACCTGAGAAATGATGCTAGCCGAACTGCCAGCTGCCGATGGTGACATTGGCTCCGTGAACTGGGAGAACGACCGTCTCGGTGTGCTCGCCGGGTGACGCCCCGCCCGAGAGGGTCACGGTCGTGCGCAGGATCACCTGCGACGGCTGGCCGCCCGTCGAGTCGATCTCCACGTCGAGCGGCGCATCATGGCCGGTCACCGTCGCCCCCAGGAGTTGCGGGGGCATCGGGACCCCGGGAGCCAGGGCAGCCCACCAGGCCGCTTGGCGCTGCGCCCCCGAATGCAATCCACCGAAGTAGGCCTCCAGGGCAGCCGCCTCCAGGGAGAGCGGACCGGGCGACTGGGCGAAGTCGACCGAGGCATTGACCAATTGCATGGTGCCCATCGGCGCTTCGTTCTGTTCGAGGGTCAAGCCCTGGGCGATCAGCGCCGGCGGCGCGGAAGTGGTGTAGTCGACATTGGTGCCCTGTTTCACCAACGCCTGCCCGGGATGCAGGCTGGTGCCCTTGGTGGCCGCCGACACCTCGGTGGCCCGAACCAGGAGCCGCTTCGAGGTGAAGAACAGCGCATTGGGCGGATAGCAGGTGTCGAGGACCAGGCTCGGATCGGGCGTGTTGGACACGTCGGATCCGGCTTGGACGATCTGCTGGCCGCTCACCACGAACTTCACCGTGTTGCAGGCTGTCTGATAGGTGATGACGTCACCGGGCTTGAGGTCGTTGAGGTGGACGAAGTAGCTCACGTCGTGGGCCAGGAACACGGCGGCCCCGTTGACGCCGGGCCAGACCGACTGCGGGTCGTGGCCGACGGCGACGTTGAGCTCCTGGTCGTCGGTGCCTTCCTCGACCGGGGCGGTGAGATTGAGGGCGGGGATGCTCAGGATGCCCGAGAGCTCACCCTGCTGCTGGCCGCTGACCAGGCAGGCGGCCCCATGGGTCTTGTCGGCGATCTTGGCCATGGCCGCGTGCTGGGCCTTGAGCAGCGCTGCCTTGGCCGAGTCGGTGTGATGCTGCCAGGCCACCGCGTAGGCGGTGAAGCCGATGGCCGCCCAGATCAGGATCACCCCGAACAGGGTGATCGACCACTTTCTTATGGGCGCCATGGGCCCGTGCTCCGTGCTGGCTGCTCCTGCTCGGAACGGGATTCCGCCGACCCGTTCCGAGCAGCTCGCAGCACCGGTTCCCGCTGCATCCTGCTCTCCCTCTCCAGACCCTCCGTAGATCCTTTGATTCAGTTAGTGCTTCTGTGGTGTGCCTCCAGCGTGGCGGAACACGCCGGAGCGGTTAGTGGAACTTAGCCAGGTCGGAGGCCGCCGCCGGGCCGGCCCCCGAGACCGGAGGGGGAACGGAGGAGGTCCCGGAAGCCGGGCCCGGTGGCGGTCCGCCTGCCGTTCATCGATGGCGGCGCAGGAGAACCGAACGGGCCACTGAAAGGATACGACGTCGGGCGATCAGCGATGCGCCGGCCAGCACCATGCCCCCGGCGAGGATCGGGGCCAGCGAACCGGCCCAGAACTCTCCGGTGTGCACCGTCGTCACACCAGGCACCACGGCGGCTGCCGTAGCGGCCGGAGCGGCGGCCGGAGCGGCGACCGACGGCGAGGTGATGATGGCGGGGGCCTCAGCCGCCGCACCGGAAGCCGAGACCTTGGCGTCGCCCAGGTTGAGGACAACCAGGCCGTCGAGGAGGTCCAGCTTGAGGTCAGCCGACTCGGCCGAGGCCGACGTGTGGTCCGGCGCCCAGGTGGTGGCGCTCTCGGCCACCGTGGTCAGGGTCGGGTTGATCAGTCCGCTCAGGCCGAGCGAGTTGAGCAGGTTGCTGAGAACGCTGCTCAAGTCGGGCAGGGCGATGGTGGACGGGGCCGAGCTGCCAGCCTGGATGCTGAGGACTCCCGTCACCGCGGTGGGCGCCGAGTTGACCAGGCCGGTCGTCGTGTCCATGGTCACCGAGACCGTGTTGGGCAGCAGCTTGACGTCGACCAGGTTGAGGAGGTTGATCTCCACGCCCTGGGTGGTCGCCGTCGAGGTCACCAGCGTGTCACCGTTCGCCGCCGTCGAGGTCGTCTCCGAGGAGGTCGAGTCGCCGACGTTCACCGTGAGCAGGTTGGTCGAGGCGGTGGCGTTGGACAGCAGGCCACCGACGAGCGGCAGCTGGCTGGTCAAGCCCGAGAGAATGGAGCAGATCGAGTCGAGCGGGCTGCTCGCCGAGTTGGCGAGCGGGCTCTTGCCCGTCACGCTCAGGAGCGAGTTCACCGCACCCAGCAGGCTCGAGACCAGGCCGGTCGAGGCGCCGGTCGAGCTGTTGAGGGCGCTGGAGGACCCGCAGAGCGCGCCGTTCCCGAGCAGGCTCCCGGCTCCGGGCAGTGCACCCAGACCGACGGTCAGCTTGGCCAGGTTGCCTTCACCGGTCGCCGTGGGCATCCCGTTGCTGTCGTTGGAGGCCGAGGCCGTCCCGCACGCCGCCTGCAGGCTGACGAGCACGAGCGACAACGGCGGGATGAGGCACTTGGCCGCCGGGTTGCTCGAGGTGCCAGGCCCGCTGGCCGCCGAGGCGTTGGCCGTGGTGTTGATGACGTCCGAACTCGAGGCATTGGTCGTGTTGGGGCAGGTGCTGCTGCTCACCGACACGGTGAGGCAGAGCCCCGTTCCCGATGCGGTGGTGGCGGCGCCTGAACCGGCACTCGACGATGACCCTGCACCGGTGAGACCGATCAGGTTGAGGGCCGACAGAGAGATGAACCCTCCGTTGGCCGATACCGAGTACGTCGGCGCCGCAGCGCCAGCGCTCGACGACAGCGCGGCGATGGCCATCACGGCCATCATTCCCACTGCCGCAATTCGTGTGCGACCTCTCATTGCATTACCCCTTCCGTCTCCGCTGAGTCCCACGGAGTCTCCGATTATCAGCTATGAAACGGGGGAGCGCTGGGAATCTTGCGCGAGCAGCAAGATTTTCCCCCAGGCCGGGCGACCTTGTGAAGTCACTCACAAAGGCCGTTCCCCCAGCGTCCCGTACCATTGCCGGGTCATGGAGCTCGTGGGTCTCGGTACACCTGCCCTGACCACTTCTCATGTCGTTCTGCTCATCCTGGCGGGTCTCGGTGCCGGCATCTTCAATGGAGTCGCCGGCGGAGGAAGCCTCATCTCCTTCCCGCTGCTGCTTGCGCTGGGCTATCCCGCCTTGACCGCCAATATTACGAACACCGTGGGCATCTGGCCGGGATACCTGGGCAGCGCCGCCGGTTTCCGCAACGAGATCGCCGATCAGCGGGGGCGCCTGGCCCGGCTGAGCCCGGCCGCCGTGCTCGGCGGGATCCTCGGAGCGATCCTTCTCCTCACCACCTCGACGGCCGACTTCGCCCGCCTGGCCCCCTGGCTGGTCCTCGGGGCCTCCCTGCTGTTCGCCGCCCAGCCGCTGTTGCGGCGCGCCCTGGCCGGCTCGTCGCACACGCCGCCACGGACCCGGCCGGTCCTTCTCATCGTGGGCATGTTCTCGGCCTCGGTCTACGGCGGCTACTTCGGGGCGGGCATGGGCGTCATGCTCCTGGCCATCCTGGGACTCGCCCTACCCGACTCCATCGTGCGCACCAGCGGGCTGCGGACGGTGCTGTCCATCCTGGTCAACGGGGTGGCCGCCGCGGTCTTCCTGATCCACGGCGGCCTGGCCTGGGAGGCCGTCGGTCTCCTGGCCATCGGGGGCCTCTTCGGGGGCTGGGTGGGCGCCCGGGTGGCCCTGTCCATCCCCGCCAACGCCCTGCGGGCCGTGGTCGTCCTCATCGGTCTGGGCACCGCCGTCAAGCTGCTCGCCTGAGGGCAAATCCCGACGAAGCCGATAATATTTAGGTCATGGCACGGCAGGGCTCACTCTTCAGCTTCCCCAACCCGGTGAACGAGGTGGCGGCGCGGGTGGTGGCCGGCGGGGTGCTGATCCTGGCCGCCATGGCCCTGACCGCCGACCTGCCTGTCCTCCTCATTCCGCTGGCCTACGGCTTCTGGGCCCGGGTGCTCACCGGCCCCACCCTCAGCCCACTGGGCCAGCTGGCCACCCGGGTCATCGCCCCGCGGTTGACGGTGCGGCCGCGCCTGGTGCCCGGCCCGCCCAAGCGGTTCGCGCAGGGGATCGGGACGGTGGTGACCACCGCCGCCGTCGCCCTCTGGTTGACCGGCAACTGGTGGGCGGCCGAGGTGCTGCTGGGGATGATGGTCGTCTTCGCCTTCCTCGAGTCGGTGCTGGCCATCTGCGTGGGCTGCTCCATCTTCGGCTTCCTCATGCGCCGGGGATTGATCCCCGAGTCCGTGTGCGAGGAGTGTGCCGACATCTCCCGCCGGCCGCCCGGGTTACGGGCTCACTCGACCGCCAGCGGGTAGAGGCCGCTGACCGCCCCGGCCAGGGCGCGGCGCCGTTCTGCCAGCGCGGCCCGGGCCGCCCGGTGATCGACCGGGACCAGCACCACCGAGGCCCCGGGGGCACACTGCCCGAGCCAGCCGTGGTCGGCCGATGCCACCACGGCGAGCACCGGGTAGCCGCCCAGGGTGGCGTGATCGGGCAGGAGGATCACCGGATCACCGCGGGGCGGGACCTGCACGGTGCCGGTGACGGTCCCCTGCGAATCGAGCTCGCCCGGACCACCGTGGGCCGGGCGCAGAGGGGGCGGGCCCTCGACCTGTTCGAGTCGCAGGCCGACCCGGTTGCTGTCAGCTCCGACCCGGAAGCGCCGATCGGCCAAGGTGGCGTAGTCGTCCGGGGCGAACCACTCATGGTGAGGCCCGGGCACCACGCGCAGCACCACCGGTTGGCCCGGCGCGAGTTGGGCGACCGCATCGGGCCGCACGTGGTCCCCCAGTGGAGGCCGGAGCGTCCCGGTCCCGAGCAGGTCCCCATGGGCCAGCGGCCCCGGACCCAGGCCGGCCAGTTGATCGCTGGACCGGCTTCCCAGCACCAGCGGGCCATCGAAGCCCCCCGCCACCGCGAGATACGCCCGGAGTCCCCCGCGCACCGCCCCGACCGACAACTGCTGGCCCTCGGTGAGCGGCAGAACCCGGCCGCTCGGCACCGGTTGTCCGGCGACCCGCACGTCGAGGCCCGGACCGACGATGGCGACGTACGCCGGGCGGAGACAGCGCATCGTCGGTCCGCGGGCCGTGATCTCCAACGCGGCGGCGTCGGGCTCGTTGCCCACCAGGCGATTGGCCACCTCGAAGCTGTAGGGATCGGCGGGACCGGCGCCCGGTACCCCGATGGCCGCCATCCCCCGCCGGCCCCCGTCCTGGAGCACCGTGCGCAGTCCGGCCTCCTCGACCACGAAAACGGGATGAGCTGTCGCCAGAGGCGGCTCCGTCGCCGCCACGGCCGCCGGCGGCGGCGTGGGGTCAGTCTCGGACGACACCGTGAACTGCACGCGGTCCCCCGGCGCCAGGCGGGCATAGGGCGGCTCCCGCGACGAGAACAGGGGCTCGCTGGTGCGGCCAAGGAGTTGCCAGCCCCCGGGAGACGCGCCCGGGTACACCGCGGCATAGCCACCGGCCACGGCGACCGATCCGGTGGGCACCACCGGGCGCGGGCTGGCGCGCCGCGGCACCTCGGCCAGCTCCTCGGGCAGGCCGGCCAGGTAAGCGAAGCCCGGGGAGAACCCGACCACCTCCACCGTCAGGACACGCGCCGTCAGCCGCTCAATCACCGACGAGGCGGTGCATCGGGCCAGCGCCGCCACCTCCGCCAGATCCGGTCCGTCGAAGACCGTCGGGATGCTCACCACCAGCGGGCGAATGTCACGATCCGTGTCATCGGCCGCCGCCGCGCCAGCGCCCCGCGCCAGCGACGCCACCAGCTCGGCCAGTCGCTCCCGCCGGGCGTCGGAGTCTTCGCCGTCGGGCACCAGGTTCACCACGACGGTGGCCAGCCCGCCCACCACCTCACCCCACGTCACGCCCGGCGGCACTCCCTCGTCCAATGCCACCACCAGTCGCCGGGCCGCCGCCGCGTCCTCGACGCCGACGATCAGCGCGCCGTCACCGAGGAGGCGGATCTCCCCCACCGGCACCGAGCGCGTCCACACGCTCCCTACTGTCTCAGCCGCGCGGCAACGACGCCGCGGCCACCTCGATGCCGTCTGCCTCGAGCGCGGCGCGCACTGCGGCCGCCATGGCCGCCGCGTTCGGGGAGTCCCCGTGCAGGCAGAGCGTGTCGACGTGCACCCGCCGCGGCGCCCCGTCGGCGAGCTCGACCGTCCCCTGCCGGGCCAGGCTCAGCGCTTGGCGCACCGCCGGGGCCGGATCGTCGTAGACCGCACCGGCCACCTGGCGGGCCACCAGCTCGCCGTTGGACCCGTAGGCCCGGTCGCAAAACCCTTCCGCCCACACCGTGACGCCGGCCGCCCGGGCCAGCGCCACCGCCGGGGACCCGGCGCGCACCACCAGCGCCGTGCCGGGCGGGCACATCTCGGTGACCGCGCCAACCAGGGCGCGATACGCCACTTCCCCGGCCGCGACTTCGGCGTAGAGCGCGCCGTGGGCCTTGACCGAGTGGACGGTCGTGCCACACGCGTGCGCCACCGAGAGCAGGCTGCCGATCTGCGTGCGCAACGACGACGCCAGCTCGTCCGGCGCGATCTCGAGCGGCCGGCGCCCGAACCCGTCCCGATCCGGATAGGACGGGTGCGCGCCGACGCGGACTCCGGCCGCCAGCGCGGCCCGCACGGTCGCCTCCATCGATGCGGCGTCGCCGGCATGGCCGCCGCAGGCGACATGGACCGAGGTGACCGAGCCGAGCAGCGCGCGTTCGACCGCGATCCCCTCCTCGTCGGTCGCCTCGCCGACGTCGGCGTTCAGATCGACGCTGAGTCTGAGCGCTCGCCCGGTACCGGCCCGCTCACCCGACACGGAGGTCGTCCACCACCACGCCGTCGCGGAAGATCACCCGGGCCCCTCGGCGCGTCGGGACGCGCACGCTGCGGAGTATGGAGCCGGTGACGTTCAGCGGGTCGGCGCCGGCCACCACGACCTGCTCGCCACTGGGCTCGCGGCGGTGCACCTTGACCAACGCCTCGGCCGCTTCGGCCAGCGCGTACTGCTCGCCCGACAGCCCGACCACGAAGCGGCCACCGAGCACGAGGCCGCGGGCCTCCAGCCGGCGCAACGCCCACACCACCTCGCGCCACGGGACCCGGAACGACTCGCGGGACCACACCTCCCAGGCCACCACGCCCCAGCGGGCCAGCAGCTGCCAGGCGACCGCCTCGGCCAGTTCCTCGTGGCCCGGCGTCAACGAGCCCGAATCGTCGACCCGGCCGTCCTCCCCACCGCCCTCCCCGGGGCCCGGCAGCAGTGACCAGCGCCCTTCGCCGATGCCCGATCCCACCGGGGCGCGCCGGCGGGCCAACCCGGGCCGGCCGGCCAGGCCGCCGGTCGGGCGTCGATAGGTCCGGGTCCGCCAGCGGTCGCGAGCCGAGAGGAGCGAGCGCACGGCCGAGAAGGCGTCCGCCGTCACGATGCCGCGGGCCACCAGGTCCCACAGTCCCTCGTCCACCTCGGCCGGGAGGCGGCCGGCCAGCGGCGCCAGTTCCGGCCGGAAGCACGCCCCGCGGGACCGCAGGGCGGCCAGGACGTCAGCCGCCGCACCCACTTCGGGTTCGGCCGCCTCGGTGCCGTTGCGGACGGCCCGGAGCATCCAGGGCAGGTCCTCGCGGACCATGAAGGCCAGCGGCGTCGCCGGGGAGGGGGTGCCCGACCGCCCGGCGCGCTCGGGCCGCGGGGTCAGCCGGCCCCACACCACTTCGCCCGAGAGGCAGAGCTCGTCGAGCCAGCGGGCGTCGTAGCCCTCGACCCGGGCCGGCAGGATCTGGGCCTCCCACTCGGCCGCCGGTGCCTCGATCCCCCCGAGCTGTTCGAGCACGGCGAGCAGCCCGGCGCGCCCCTCCAACCGGGACTCGGGGGTGGCGTGTTGCCAATGGGTGAGGAAGCGCACGTAGTCGGTGATGGGAACCGGGTCGACCATGCCGCGCCGGCGCCGTCGGCTGGCCGAGTGCAGGCGCACCAGGAGGTTGCGGGCGCACCAGCGGCCGTCGGGCAGCTCAATGGCCGAGCCCCGCGCCTCCAGGCGGGCCAGCGCGGTGCGGGCCCGGGCCGGTGTCACCGGCGCCCCCCGCGGCGCGCCGGCCGGCAACGGGGCGTCGGCCGTCAGCGCTTCGACGGTAACCGGGCCGGCCAGCTGCAGGTGCCCGCCCACACAGGCGGCGGCCGCGTCGTCGTCATCACCCAGGGAGAGCGCAGCCTCCATCCGTTCGGTGGCCACCCAGCCCTCGCCGACCGACAGCGTGATCAAGGAGGCACGCCCCTCGGCCACCAGCGCGTCGAACCACGCCGTCCACTCGGGCACCGGGCGGCACAGCCCCAACGACAGCAGCAGATCGTGCAACTCGTCGGCGTGGCGCGGTTGGGGTCGCACCTGTTCCAGCACCAGGGCCACCGCCGCGGGGTCCAGGGCGTCCAGCTCCTCGGTGGGCACCGGCAGCCCGTTGGGCCCGAGCTCGCCCAGGCCCCGCTGCAGGGAGAGGGCGCGGGTGCGGCGCTCCTCGAGCGGTGCGCCGTCGAGGAAGGTGAACGGGCGCCCGCTCAGGATCCCATGGGAGAGCGGCGAGGGTTCGGAGGACTCGACGGTGTGCACGGCCACCGCGCCCGATTCGACCTGGGCCCACAGGTCGACCAACCCGTCGACCGAGAGGCCCTCGGTCAGGCAGTCGTGCACGGTCTGGCGAGCCAGCACGTGGTCGGGCACGGCGACCGGTCCGGGCGGGGCGTTTTCCTGGCAGGCGGCCAGGCCGGGCCACACCGCGGCCAGGAGGTCGTCGGCTTCCATGCGCTGGAGGTGGATCGGGCGGCGCTTCCCGCCGCGCGAGCGGGGCAGCACCAGCGCCCGGGTGAGGTTCCAGCGCCAGCGGGCGCCCAGCATCGGGTGGGGCAGCACGGCCTGGGTCAGTACCTCCGCCGCGTTGGCGCTGGTCAGCATGGATTCGACCCGGGTCAACGGGAAGCTGTGCTGCGGACCGAGAGAGAGGACCACCGTGTCGTCGTCGGCCGCCGCCTGGAGCTCGAAATCGAAGGACACGCAGAACCGCTTGCGCAGGGCCAGCCCGAGGGCGCGGTTGATGCGGCCGCCGAACGGCGCGTGCACGATCAGCTGCGTCCCCTCGCTCTCGTCGAAGCAGCGCTCCACCACAATGCGTTGCCGGGTGGGGAGGAACCCCAACGCGGCCAGGCCGGCGGCGCAGTAGGCCACCACCTGCTGGGCCACCTCGCTCGATACGCCGGCCCGCTCCATCACCATCCACCGTGCCCCGTCGCCGTCCCCCGACCGGAGCCGCGGTTCGAGGGCGGCCCGCAGGTCGCTCACCGCCTCGGACAGCTCGGCCGTCCTGGCGGGCGCCTCGCCCAGCCAGAAGGGCACCGTCGGCGGGAGGTCACCGGCGTCGTGCACCCGCACCGTGCCCACCTCCACCTTGGCCACCCGCCACGAGTGGGTGCCCAGCAGGAAGATGTCACCGGCGGTGGCCTCGACCGCGAAGTCCTCGTGGACCGAGCCGACGGTGATGCCGTCGGGGTCGAGTACGACGCGGTAGTCGCCCGTCTCGGGGATGGCGCCGCCACTGGTCAGCGCGGCCAGCCGGGCCCCGCGCCGGGCCCGCACCCGGCCGTTGACCGCGTCGTAGTGCAGGTGGGCGCCCCGCCGCCCCCGCCCGGTCTCGATACCCGCGCTCACCATCTGGAGGACCTCGTCGAAATCACCCCGGGCGAGCGCCGCGTAGGGCGCCGCCCGCCGGGCCATCGCCCACAGCGCCTCGACCTCGCGCTCCTCCACCGACGCCACTTCGGCCACCAGCTGCTGGGCCAGCACATCGAGCGGGGCGACCGGCGGCGACAGCACGTCGAGCCGGCCCTCCTTGACCGCGGCCAGCAGCGCGGTGCACTCCACCAACTCGTCGCGGGTCATCGGGTACAGCCGCCCGGCCGGGGTGCCGTCACGATGGTGGTTGGCCCGGCCCACCCGTTGGAGGAAGGTCCCGATGGCCCGCGGGGAGCCGATCTGGCAGACCAGCTCGACCGGGCCGACGTCGATGCCCAGCTCCAAGGAGGCGGTGGCCACCAGGGCGCGCAGGTCGCCGGCGCGCAGGCGCGTCTCGACGAGGCGGCGCCGCGCCGCCGAGAGGCTGCCGTGGTGGGCCGCCACCAAGAGCGAGGCGTCCACGTCGTCGCCCCCGGCGCGGTCGGCGTCGGCGTTGCTGTTGGCACCGAGACGCTCGGCCAGCTGATGGGCCACCCGCTCGGCCATCTTGCGGGTGTTGACGAAGATCAGGGTGGTGCGGTGGTTCTTGGTGTGCTCGGCGATCCGGTCCAGGACGTCGGAGAACTGGCCGCCGCTGGCCACCGCCTCGAGCTCGGTCTCGGGGAGCTCGATCGCCACATCGAGGTCGCGGGCGTGCCCGCAGTCGACGATCACCGTCGGCGGGCGGTCGTCGTGCACGCCCGAGAGGAGGCGGGCCACCACGTCGAGCGGCCGCTGGGTGGCCGAGAGCCCGATGCGCTGCAGGCGCCCGCCCGCTTCGGCCACCAGCGCGTCCAGCCGTTCCAGGCTCAGCGCCAGGTGGCTGCCCCGCTTGTCCCGGGCCAGGGTGTGCACCTCGTCGACGATCACCGTCCGCACGCCGCGCAACATGGCCCGCGACGACGGCGCGGTGAGGAGGAGGTAGAGCGACTCGGGCGTGGTGACGAGGAGGTCCGGCGCGTTCTTGCGCATGGCCGCCCGCTCGGCCGGCGGGGTGTCTCCCGTCCGCACGGCGATACGCAGTCCCGGGTCGGCGTAGCCCAACCGCGCCGCCTCCTGGCGGATCTCGCCCAGCGGGACGTGCAGGTTCTCGTGCACATCGACGGCCAGGGCGCGCAGCGGCGAGACGTAGAGCACCTCGGGCGATCCCGACACCCGCGCCCCCGACTCCGCCGCTCGATAGGCGGCGTCGATCGCCACCAGGAAGCCGGTCAGGGTCTTGCCGGTCCCCGTCGGGGAGGCGACCAGGACGTCGTGGCCGGCGGCGATGTGCGGCCAGGCCCGGGCCTGGGGTGCCGTCGGGCCGTCGGGGAATCGGCGGGCGAACCAGCCCGCCACGGCCGGATGGAACCGGAGCACGGGATCGCCCGAGGGATCCCCCGCCACGTCGCTGAGCCCATCGATCACCACACCGGTCACCGTCCTATTTCACCAGGATGCTGTGACGACGGCGCACGCCAGGCCGCCCAGCGCATCCGAGCCCCACCCGAGCCGCACCCGAGCCGTACCCGAGCCGTACCCGAGCCGTACCCGAGCCGTACCCGAGCCGTACCCGAGCCGTACCCGAGCTGTACCCGAGCCCCTGCTCAGGGCCTCAGGACCTCACCTCCGGTGGGGCTGCGCCCGCGGGCTCCGGCATCGGGCCGGCAGCACCCGCCGGCTCCACCATCGGCTCGGACTCGGGCTCGGCGTCGGAGGTCAGCGCCGCCACCACGGCGGGCGTGGCATTGGCGGGAAGGTGCCCGGTCAGGTCCTGGGAGGTCCCGGCGTAGCGGTCGAGGACGTCAGCCACCTCAGTGCGGCCCTCCTGGATCAGCGTGGCCGTCCCCGAGAAGTCGCGGTACTGGGCCGAAGGGTCCCCGCCGCCGCTGAAGACCACGACCTCGATGCCGGGGGCGAGCTGGGACAGCTCGCGCACGAAGCGGGCGTGGATGGCCACGAAGAAGGCGGTGAGCGCGGCCTCGGCCGGGCGCTTGGGCGGGCGCGGGTGGTAGTGCAGCGGGCCGCACAGCAGCACGTAGATCCGCGTGCAGCCGGCCGCGATGGCCCGGCTGATCGGCACGTTGTTGACCACGCCGCCGTCGACCAGGACGTCGCCGTCGATCACCACGGGCGGGAAGATGGAGGGGATGGCCGACGACGCCAGGATGGCCTCGACGGCGGGGCCGTGGGTGATCCAGCGCTCGCGCCCGTCGGTGAGCGAGGTGGTCACCACCTCGAGCGGGATGGTCGAGTCCTCCAGCTTCTCGAAATCGACCCCGGCCTCGATGATGGCCCGCAGCCCGCTGTTGGCGTGCACGGCGGCGCGCTTCTGGAGGAAGGCCCACGGACCATCGAGCGCCCCTCTCGGGAAGATGTCCGTCCCCTTGACGTTGCGCCAGATCTCCGCCATCTTCTCCACGCCCTCGGCGGTCGGGTTGCCCGCGTAGGACGCCCCGTTGATGGCGCCGACCGAGGCGCCGTAGACCCGGTCGGCCCGGATCCCCCGGTCGACCAGCTCGGCCAGCATCCCCACCTGCACGGCGCCCCGGCTGCCGCCGCCGGCGAGGACGAAGGCGGTCTTCTGGCTCGACTCCACGAGCGGGGCGACGGGTCGGGAAGCTCGGGACGACCACTTGGCCCGCAGCCGCTCCCTCCACGCGCTCACTGGTCCGGGGGGTCTTGGGTGGGAGGGGCCGGAGCCTGGGTCTCGGTGGCGGCCGCTCGGCTCGGGGCTGAGCTCGCCGCCGAGGTGGTGCCCGGCGGCCGACCCTGTCGGGCCAGTTGCTGTTCCCGCCAGGCGATCCGACCGGCCTTGTCGCGCCGGAACACCCACCGCAGGGTGATGACGATCAGCACCAGGAGGGCCACCACAAAGATCCCGAAGAGGACGGCGAAGGCGGCCATGTCCGAGGCCAGGAGGATGCGGAACGTGAGCGCCATGGCACCTGCCAGGGTAGAGCGTAGGGCCGGCTCCCCGGTACGAGGCGAGTTGAAGCCGGTCGGGGCT
>DASXZJ010000018.1:0-1915 GCA_036502025.1 Acidimicrobiales bacterium
TAGAGCCACCATCCGAGGTCCATCTCGGGTTGGCCGAGCGACGCCATCTCCCAGTCCAGGACGGCCGCGCAATTGAAGTCGTCCCAGATGATGTTGCCGATCCGGCTGTCACCCCAGCTGAGGACAACGTCGCCCTCCTCGGCCGGCTGGTGCTCCACCAGCCACGTCCAGGTGGACTCCAGCGTCGGCACCACGGTGCCCTTGGCGGCCCAGTCGAGGAACTCGCGGTAATAGGACATCTGCTGGTGAATGCCGGGTCGCCCGCGGCCGGGGTCGTCGAGCCAGTCCAGGCCGGCGGCGCGCCAGTCAGTTCGGTGCACCGCGGCCATGGCGTCAATCCCGCTCCACCACATCCGCTCCTGCTGCTCGGGCGCGGCATCGATCACCCAACCCTCCATCGTGTAGGGGAGGTTGTCGGCCGGCACGTCTCCCTCGACGTGGTCCATGGTGAAGAACGGCACCCCGAGAAACTGGGGGTCCTCCTCGTACCAACCGAGCGTGGGGAGGGGGACGCCGGCCTTGGCATCGGCCAGGGTGCGCATGACGCGGTACTGGGTGGAGAAGTCGGCGTCGAGGAAGAGTAGGTGCTTGGTGGGCGCCACGCGGACCACCAGGCGCCGCTCGTCGACCGTGCCGTCGGCGGTCGTCCGTGTCCGGCACAGGATGGTCTCGTTGGAGAAGCCATTCGAGGCAGGCGCCTGCACGTCGAACACCTCGACCGCAGCGCCCTGGGGGCGGTTCTCCCGGAGCTTGCCGGTCAGCCAGCGGCTCAGGATGTCCGCCACCTGCGCCGGGTCACGCTGGTCGATGTCGGGCACGGTGCGGGAGTGTATCGAGGCGGGACTGGCGGCGTTCGGGCGGGTAGCGTCCGGTGGCGTGATCGTCGTCATGGACCTCACCGAGGAGCGGGTCATCCTGGCGGAGCCTGACGACTTCGGGCGCTTCTCGATCGCCGTCGAGGGCGACGGGGGACCTGAGGCTCTGGCCAGCCTGGTGGGGGAGACCAATCTCGGTCGCGTCGTTCCCGACGGGACGCAGGTGGCGGTCGATCCGATCGCCCTCAAATCGCTGGCTGGACCGTCGGCCACCCCGGCGTGGGAGGACGGATTCGAGAAGATGAGGGCGTATGCCGCCGGTAAGGGCTGGGTGGAGGCCGACGGGGCCATCCTGGCCCACATCGAGTGGCGCGACGGGTAAAGGCCGAACGGGCAGGGAGTCGGGCAGGGGTTAGGCACAGGGGGAATAGCCGGGGGAGGGTTCGGGGGAGCGTGGTGCCGGCTGTCGGGGAGCGGCGCCGGTTGGCTACCCTGGGCGGGTCGCATGGCGTGCATGCGAGCCGGGGGCCAGTGCGGCGCCCGCAGATCCGGGGAGGGTGCATGGCGATTCGGGACTACGACCGGTTGTTCATCGGCGGCGACTGGGTGAGCCCGGAGGGCACCGAGACGATCGGGATTATCTCGCCGTCGACCGAGGAGGTCATCGCCCGGGTGCCCGACGGCACCGAGGCCGACATCGACAAGGCCGTGGCCGCCGCCCGCACGGCGTTCGACCGGGGGCCCTGGCCGCGCATGACGCCGCTGGAGCGGGCCGAGATCCTGGCCAAGGTGGCCGCGCAGATCACGGCCGAGATGGACGACATGGCCGACATCATCTCGAGGGAGATGGGCTCGCCGATCTCGTTCTCCACCCTCGGCCAGGTGCTGGCCCCGACCATGATCTTCAGCTACTACGCCGAGCTGGCCAAGACCTTCGCCTTCGACGAAGTGCGGGCCGGCATGCTCAACCCCCAGGTCCTGGTGACCAAGGAGCCGGTGGGCGTCGTCGGCGCCATTGCGCCGTGGAACGTGCCGCTGTTCATCGCGGCGGCCAAGCTGGCGCCGTCCCTGCTGGCCGGCTGCTCGGTCGTCTACAAGCC
>DASXZJ010000019.1:0-32261 GCA_036502025.1 Acidimicrobiales bacterium
TTTTCGTGCGCCCCTCGGGATTCGAACCCGAAACCTGCGGATTAAGAGTCCGTTGCTCTGCCGTTGAGCTAGAGGCGCACCGGAGAGTGTAGGCGAACGCCCTGTGCTCGCCCGTCCTAAGGGATCGGGAATTGCTGGCGAGTATCCTGACGCCAATGTCAGGAGCCGACGACAGCCCGTCGTGTCGGTTCGACCGGCCGCTGCGGGTAGCGGCGCTGGTCAAGCAGATCCCGGTCGGGGAGTCAATGACCTTGGGGGCGGATGGCCGCCTGGTCCGTGAAGGGCTCGAGCTCGAAATGAACGCGTTCTGCCGCCGCGCGGTCTCCAAGGGCGTCGAATGGGCCGGTGCGAGCGGTGGCAGCTGCACCGTGCTCACGCTGGGGCCACCTTCGGCCGAGGATGTGCTCCGTGAAGCCATTGCCTGGGGTGCCGACGATGGGATCCACCTCTGCGACGCCGCCTTCGCCGGATCGGACACGTTGGCCACCGCCAACGCCCTCTCGGCCGCGCTCGGGTCGGCCGGACCTTTCGACCTCGTTCTGGTGGGCCGCAACACTCTCGACGGCGACACCGGACAGGTCGGGCCCGAGGTGGCCCAGCTCAGCGGCCTCCCTTTTGCCTCGGGCGTCCGCGTCATGGGACTCGATGGCGGCCGCTTGTCGCTCACCTTGGAACACGACGACGGTGCCGAAGAGGTCGAGGTCGACCTGCCCGCCGTCCTCTCGGTCGCCGAGCGGCTGTGCGAGCCGTGCAAGGTACCACCCGAGCTGCGGGCCGCGGTGCCGGCCGACCGAATCGCGGTGGTCACTGCCGCAGAATTGGGGGAGGGGCCGTGGGGGCAAGCCGCCAGCCCGACCACCGTGGGCGCGACACGGGTCATGCATCACGATCGGGCCGGGAAGATCCTCTCGGGCTCGGTCGACGACCAGGTGGCTGAGGCGCTCGACCTGCTGGCCGAGCGGGGTGCGCTCACGCCATCGCCGGTCTTCGACACCGACGCGAGCCAGAGTCTTGACCGGGAGATCCGTGCCCGCGCCTTCGGTGATGCCGACCCCGTGATCGCCGTCGTGGTGGAGCCGGGCCGGCCGCGGGTGGCCTCCGAGCTCCTGGGCGCGGCTTCTGGCCTCGCCGATTCCATCGGTGGGCTCGTCCATGCCGTGACGTTTGGCGAGGACCGGCCCGAGTCCTTGGGTACGTGGGGCGCCGATCTGGTCACTGACTTCGAAGGGGTGGCAGTTGCCGAGGACGCTGCGGCCTCCATGCTGGCCTGGTTCACCGGAAAGAACCCCTGGGCCGTGTTGGGACCGAGCACGGCGTTCGGCCGGGAGTTGCTGGGTCGCCTGGCGGCCGCCACCGGGTCCGGGATGGTGGGCGATGCCGTGGCCGTGGCGGTGGCCGACGGTGAGCTGGTGGCTGCGAAGCCGGCCTTCTCCGGTGCGCTGGTCGCTGACATCTCCTTCACTTCGGACCTACGCATGGTATCGGTGCGCCCCGGCGTCCTCGCTTTCCCAACCCGGCGGAGCTATCTGGCGCCGGTTACCACCGAGAAGTTGCAGCGCGGGAGCCGCCTGAGCAGCATCTCGCAGCGGCCGGACGACGACGTCGAGGTGCTAGCTCGAGCCGAGGTGGTCATCGGCGTCGGCGCCGCGGTCCGACCGGGCGAGTACGAGGCTCTCGCGCCGCTGGCCTCGTTGCTGGGAGCCGAGCTCGCGGCGACGCGGAAGGTGACGGACCAGGGCTGGGCCCCCCGGGCCCGCCAGGTCGGTATCACCGGGCGGAGCATCGCACCCCGGCTCTACGTGGCGCTCGGATCGAGCGGGAAGTTCAACCACATGGTGGGCGTCCGTGCCGCCGGCACCATCCTGGCCATCAACATCGACCCCGAGGCGCCGGTCCACACCCACTGCGACGTCGGCATCGTGGGGGACTGGCATGAGGTCGTGCCGGCCCTGGCCGCGGCACTCCGGGGGACACGGGCGGCCTTCCACTCGTAACGAGGGGCTTCTCCGGGCCCCGGTTGTCGCCGGCCCGAATCGAAGTGATCGGGCCGGCGACCCCCCCCCGGGGGCCGCTCCGCTCCGCGGTGAGGAGGCGGGTGCGAGTGACGGTCAGATTACCCAAAGACTGACACGGGTGTCAGAGTACAATCCGGCCCATCACGCCTCGTCCGGGGCGCCATCGCGAAGGGAAGAGCCGTGGACCTGGAGTTCACCGAGGATCAGGAGGACCTCCGGTCCTCGGTCAGATCCTTCCTGCAGAAGGAGTGCCCGACCGATCTGGTGCGGGCCGTGGTGGAGACCGGGGAACCACCCGAAAAGCTGTGGGGAGCCATGGTGGCCCTCGACTGGCCCGCGTTGACGGTCCCCGAGGAGAACGGCGGCATCGGGCTCTCCTTTGTGGAGTCGGCGGTGCTGGCCGAGGAGCTGGGCCGCGTCATCGCCCCCGGACCCCTCTTGGCTACAACGACGCAGTTCGCCCCCGTGGTGCGCGAGCTCGGGACGCCCGAGCAGCGACAACGGTTCCTGGGCCAGGTGGCCACTGGCGACATCACCGGCGCCTTGGCGCTGGCCGACCATCCCAGACGCTGGAGCCTGTCCGACGTCACGACCACGGCCGTGCTGGCCGGAGGAGCCTGGACCCTGCAGGGGACCAAGCACGGCGTGCTGGCCGAGGCCGGCACCGACGAGCTTGCCGTAGTGGCCAGGGTGGTCGACGGCCTCGGCGGCTTTGTCGTCCCCGCGGCGGACGTCATGCTCACGCCGGTGCACTCCCTCGACGCTTCCCGTCCGCTTTTCTCGGTCACCCTCGACGCCGTGTCGGTGACCGCCGACCGGGCCCTCGGTGAGCCGGGGAGCGCCGCCTCGACCCTCGGCCTCGACCGTGCCGTGCAGGAAGCGACGTTGGCCATGGCGCTCGAGACGGTGGGTACGTCGGAGTCCCTGTTCCAAATGGTCCTGGCCTATGTGAAGGACCGCCAGCAGTTCTCGGTCCCCATCGGGTCGTTCCAAGCCGTGAAGCACAAGATGGCGGACATGTTCGTGGCGCTCGAGCGGGCGCGGGCGCTCTGCTACTACGCGGTGGCCGCGGTCGAGGAGGACGCGGGCACCCGAGCGTCCGCGGTCGCCATGGCGAAGTCGGCCAGTGACGATTGCCAGCGGTTGGTCTGCCAGGACTCGTTCCAGTCATTCGGTGGGATCGGATTCACCTGGGAGCACGATGCCCATCTCTTCATCAAGCGGGCCAAGACCACCGGGGCGCTCTTCGGGGGCACCAGCTCCCACTCCCTTGCCCTGGCCGAGCACCTCGGGGTCGGATCGCTGGCCTGAGCGAAGGGGAGACTGGCGTGGTGCGTCCCGGCGAATCGCTGATCACGGCTCTCGACCTGGCCCCGCATCCCGAGGGCGGATGGTTCCGCCGTACCTGGGTGGCCGAGAGCACCGATGGACAACGCCCGCTGGGTAGCGCCATCATCTATCTGCTCCTCGAAGGGGAGCGCTCGGCCCCTCATCGCATCGACGCCGACGAGCTGTGGCACTTCTACGCCGGTGACCCGCTCGAGTTGACCCGCGAACCTGTCGGCGCGGCGACCGACGTGAAAGTGCTGGGGATCGACGTCGAGGCGGGACAGTCGCCTCAAATAGTGGTGCCGTCGGGGACCTGGCAATCGGCTCGGCCGCTCGGTCGCTACACCCTCGTAGGAGCCACCGTCACCCCCGCGTTCACCTTTGAAGGATTCGAGCTCCGCCGGGATCGGCCGCATACCGGGTAGGCCGAAGGGGCGCAGGCAGGCAGGACTTTCCTCTGTTTGGCGAACTGTGAGATTGGGGATGAAACCACCGTGGAGCAGTTGTGCACAGAGTGATGGACCGCTGAGCGAAAGGGGGTGGAGATCGGACGGCAAAGCGCCGCCCGAGCCGGCGTCCGATCAGGACTGCTGTTGCGGGGGCGCCAGCTCCACCTAGAGGTGACCGCCGCCTTGGGCCGTCCACTCGTACCTCGTGTGGCCGAGATCTCGGGCACACCCATTCCAAGGAGCATCTCGCCATGTCCGTAACTGATCAAGGCCCGCGAAGTATTGCGGTGACCGCCGCACCCATTGTGGCCGATCCGGCCCCGCTGGGACTTGCCGCATTCGCCATGACCACCCTCGCTCTGAGCCTCTCCAACGCCAATGTGTGGCCGGCCGGCATTAACGCAGCCCTGGCGCTCGCGCTGGTCTACGGGGGCTTCGGGCAGCTGTTGGCCGGTATGTGGGAATTCGCCCGGAAGAACACGTTCGGTGCCATCGCCTTCACCTCGTACGGTTCATTCTGGATCTCGTACTACGTCCTCGGCCACTTCGTGCTGCCGGGTGTAAAGCCGGCGGATGTTCCGACCGCGGTGGGGGTGTTCCTGCTGGGATGGACGATCATCACCTTCTACCTGATCTTCCCCGCCATGCGCATCAACGTCGCCGTGCTCGGTGTGTTCCTCGCCCTGACGGTCACCTTTGTCCTCCTCACCATCGGTGCCTTCCACTCCAGCACCTCGCTCAACAAGGCTGGTGGTTGGGCCGGCATCGTCACCGCAGCCATTGCCTTCTACGCTTCGGCCGCCGGCGTGATCAACGAGACCTTCAAGAAGGTCCTCGTCCCGGTCATCTCGCTTGCGCCCAAGAGCTGAGGCGAGCAGTCTTCGGGCCGGAGGTCGGCCAGGCCAACGTGGCTGCAGCTGACACCACATCGCGATGAGGAGAACGAGATGAGTGAAACTCGAGAGGAAGGGCTGTCCGCTCTGCTGCACGAGACGCGGACGTTTCCGCCGCCGGCCGAGCTGGCCAAGCGGGCCAACGCGCAGCCGGGGATCTACGCCGAGGCGAACGCCGACCCCAAGGCGTTCTGGGCGGCCCAGGCCGAGCGTCTCACCTGGGCCGCTCCCTGGACCGAGGTACTCGAATGGAACTTGCCGTTCGCCAAGTGGTTCGTCGGAGGCAAGCTCAACGTGGCGGTCAATTGTGTTGACCGCCACGTTGGGGCCGGCCTGGGTGACCGGGTGGCCTTCCACTGGGAGGGCGAGCCGGGGGACACCCGCACCATCACCTATGAGGACCTCCTGAAGATGGTCAGCCAGGCCGCGAACGCGCTGATCGAGCTCGGTGTGCGCACCGGCGACAAGGTCGCCATCTACATGCCGATGATCCCCGAGACGGTGGTCGCCATGTTGGCCTGCGCCCGCCTGGGCGCACCGCACACGGTCGTCTTCGGGGGGTTCTCCTCCGACGCCCTTCGGGGCCGCATCCTCGACTGCGACGCGCACTTCGTCATCACCGCCGACGGCGGCTACCGGCGGGGGACGGCCAGCCCGCTCAAGGCGGCCGTCGACGAGGCGCTGGAGGGGTGCCCGGACGTGCACAACGTGCTGGTGGTCCGCCGGACCGGTCAGGAGGTCGCCTGGAAGGAGGGGCGCGACGTCTGGTGGCACGAGGTGGTCGATCGCCAGCCCGAACAACACGACGCCGAGGCCTTCGACGCCGAGCATCCGCTCTACATCATGTACACCAGCGGGACGACGGCCAAGCCCAAGGGGATCCTGCACACCTCGGGGGGTTACCTGACCCACGTCTCGGCGACCCACCGGCTCATCTTCGACTTGAAAGCCGACGAGGACGTGTTCTGGACGGCGGCCGACATCGGGTGGGTGACCGGCCACAGCTACATCGTCTACGGGCCGCTGGCCAATGCAACCACCTCGGTCATGTACGAGGGCACCCCGGATACGCCGGCCCGCGATCGCTGGTGGCAGATCATCGAGAAGTACAAGGTCAACATCCTCTACACGGCGCCCACGACGATCCGCACCTTCATGAAATGGGGCGAGGACCTGCCGGCCGGCCACGACCTCTCAAGCCTGCGCCTGCTCGGCTCGGTCGGCGAACCCATCAATCCCGAGGCGTGGATCTGGTACCGCACCCACATCGGGCGCGAGAAGTGCCCCATCGTCGATACGTGGTGGCAGACCGAGACCGGGGGCATCCTCATCACCCCGCTGCCCGGGATCACGGCCACCAAACCGGGGGCGGCCATGACGCCGTTCCCCGGCATCTCGGTCGACATCATCGACAACGACGGTAAGTCAGTGGGGAACGACGAGGGCGGCTACCTGGTGATCAGCGAGCCGTGGCCGGGCATGCTGCGCGGCATCTGGGGCGACGACGAGCGCTACCGGGAGACCTACTGGTCCCGTTTCCCTGGCCGGTACTTCGCCGGCGACGGCGCCAAGCGGGACCAGGACGGCGACATCTGGCTGCTCGGCCGGGTCGACGACGTCATGAACATCTCGGGCCACCGCATCTCGACCACCGAGGTCGAGCACGCCCTGGTCAGCCACCCTGCTGTCGCCGAGGCGGCCGTGGTCGGGGCCAGCGACGCCACCACCGGCCAGGCCATCGTGGCTTTCGTCACCGTGAAGGGAACCGGCTTCGACGATCCGGCCGCCGGGGAGAAGTTCGTGGCTGAGTTACGGGACCACGTGGCTCATGAGATCGGTCCGATCGCCAAGCCGCGACAGATCATGCTCACCCCCGAGCTCCCCAAGACACGGAGTGGCAAGATCATGCGCCGCCTGCTGCGGGACGTCGCCGAGCACCGCGACCTCGGTGACGTGACCACCCTCATGGACCCCACCGTGGTCAACGCCATCAAGGAAGGCATGGCGCAGGGCGCTGAAGACAAGGAGTAGGCGGTCCACCAAGAGATCCCCGACCCTGCCTCCGGGACGGACCCCGTAGGGGGAAGGGCCGGGCGTCCGCCCGGGTCGAGGAGGTCGGTTCGGTGGAGTTGGTCGGCTGTCGCAGAAGGCGTTGCAGCCCTACGACGAACTCGGACTCTGCGGCCCGCCCAGGTCGACCCGGGTTCCTGGTACGGCTCCGGTGTGGAGGCCTGCCGAGGGCCCGACGGCGAGTTCGCCGTCCGCTGCGCCTGAGGCCGGCTCAGGCCGCGGGCACCTCGAGGACGGTGGCCGATCCCATGCCACCGCCGGCACACAGGGTGCCGACCCCGATGCCGCCACCCCGACGGCGCAGCTCGTGGATGAGGGTGACCAGGATGCGCGCCCCCGAGGCCGCCACCGGGTGGCCGATGCCCACGGCCCCGCCGTTGACGTTCACGATGTCATGGGAGAGGCCGAGCTTGCGGGCGCAGGCCACGGCCATGCTGGCGAAGGCCTCGTTGATCTCGACCAGGTCGACGTCGGCCACGTCGAGGCCGGCCAGCGAGAGGGCCCGGGGCACGCAGATGGTCGGCGCCAGGCCGGTGCGGGCCGGCTCGATCCCGCAGGAGTTCCACGAGCGCACCGTGGCCAGGATCTCCAGGCCGTGGGCCTCGGCGTACTCGCGCTCGACCACCACCAGGGCGGCCCCGCCGTCGGCGATCCCCGAGGAGTTGCCGGCCGTGATGGTGCCGTTCGGACCGGTGAGGGAGGGCAGCGCGGCCAGCTTCTCCAGCGTGGTGTCGCGCCGGGGGTGCTCGTCGGTGGTGAAGGTCGCCGTCTGGCCTCGGCCGGCCGGCACGGTGAGCGGCACGACCTCGCTGGCGAATCGGCCGTCGTCTGCCGCCGCGGCGGCCCTGATGTTGGAGTGGTACGACCAGTGGTCGGACTCCTCGCGGGTGATCCCGCACTCGTTGGCCGTGTTCTCGCCGACCGTGATGAGCATGTTCATGTTCGGAGCCTCAGCGGTGTCGGGGTGGCTCGGCGGGATGAACTGCTGCATGTGACCGAAGGCCACCGGCGACTTAGCGAAGATGGCCGGTGAGCGGGTCATCGACTCGACCCCGCCGGCGATGACGACCCGGGCCATGCCCGAGAGGATGTTGGCCGCCGCTTCCTGGACGGCCATCATGCCGGTGGCGCACTGGCGCTGCACCGTGGCGCCCGGCGTGTCGGGCGGGAGACCCAGCACGTTGGCCACGTAGCGCGCCGTGCAGCCCCCGCCCTGGAGCACCTCGCCGAGAATGAGGTCGTCGATGTCGTTAACATCGAGGCCCGCGGTGGCGATGGCCGCGGCCACGGTCTGCGCCCCGATGTCCTGGAGGGTCAGGCCGGCCAGGCCCTTCCCCGAACGCCCGATCGGCGTCCGCACTGCGGTGACGATGACGGCATCTCCCATGGTGGGCCTCCTCAGGCTGGGACGAAGACGGGGATGGTGTACTCCTCGGAGATCGGCTGGAACTTCACCCGCAGGGGCATCCCGACCATGAGCTCCTCGAAGGGGCAGTCGACCACGTTGGTCATCATTCGTGGCCCTTCGGCCAGGTCGACGATGGCCGCTACATAGGGCACTCGATCCTTGAACGGCGGCATGTCGTTGTTGTAGATGACAGACCAGGTGTAGAGGGTGCCGTCGCCACTGGCCTCGAACCACTCGACGTCCTCGCTCCAACAGCTGGGGCAGAACGGGCGCGGGTAGTACGAGTACGCGTCGCAGGCCGTGCAGTGCTTGATCAGCAGCCGCTCCTCCTTGGCCGCCTCCCAGAACTCGATGGTGTCGCCCTCGGGCGTCGGGAGGTCGAAGCGAACCGTGCTCATCTGGGCCTGTTCCCTTGCTCGTGCCCCGACCGACGGCCGGCGGGGAGGTGGTCGTCGCCGGGATTGACCCCCGGTCGAGCATCGGCCATGCTGCAACGAACCTGACACCGGCGTCAACTTTTGGGCGCCGCGACCACTTTTGGGGGCATCCCGACCCGTGTTGATGGACGAGCATCTGCGCCGTATGGCCGAGGCGTTCCCCGACCAGGTCGCCTTCTCGGTGGTCGATGTGGGAGACCTGACCTTCGCCGAATGGGAGGGCAGCGCCAACGCCCTGGCCCGCGGTCTGGTGGACGGTGGCCTGCCGCCCGGCGGCCGGGTCGCCCTCCACCTGCACACCGATCATGCCCTGCGTTGGCTGGTCTCCTACGCCGCCGTGCACCGGGCCGGTGGGGTCGCCGTCCCCATGAACCCCCGTCTGGCCCCGGCCGAGGTGTCGCACATGCTGGCGCACTCCGGTGCCAGCGCGGTGGTGGCCGACGGCGAGTTGATCGCCCAGGATCTGGGGGTGGCCAACGACGGGCTCACCCTGGTCGTCGACGCCACCACCGGTGCCCCGCCGCCGGCGCCGCCGGCCCGGTCGGGGCCGCGCCTGGCGGCCTGGGATGAGGTCACCTCCGGCGACCGCGCCGCCATGCAGGTGCCGCGCGACGCCGACGACCTGGCCGACATCCTTTACACCTCGGGCACCACGGGACGGCCCAAAGGGGTGGCCGTGCGGCATTCGAACGGCTCCATGGTGGGAGAGGTCGAGCCGTCGTGGACCGGAGGTGGCTGGCTGCACGCCAGCCCGATGTTCACCTTCGCCGGCATCGCGCTGGTCTACACACCGGCGAAACTGGGCCTGCGCGGGGTCTACCAGCCGCGGTTCGACGCCACCCGCTGGCTCCAGGTGGTGGAGGCCGAGCACCCGGTAGCGGTGTTCCTGGTGCCCGCCATGGCCCATCTGCTGCTCGACCACCCCCGCTTCGAGACGGCCGACTTCTCCTCGGTCAGTCTCTGTTCGGTCGGCAGCGCCCCGCTGGCCCCGTTCGTGGTCGAGCGGTTGCAGGAACGGATGCCCGACGCCATGGTCTCGAACAACTACGGCATGACCGAGGCCGGCTCGGCCTACTGCATCATGCCGCAGGGGGAGGCGGTCAAGCGGCCCGGATCGGTGGGCATGATCGCCCCGCCGGCCCTCGTGCGCATCGTCGATACCAACGAGGAACCCCAACCACCCAACGAGGTGGGGGAGGTGCGCCTGAAATTGCCCGGCCACCAGCGCGAGTATTTCGGCGATCCCGAGGCGACGGCGGAGACCTGGAAGGACGGCTGGGTCATCACCGGTGACCTGGGCCGGCTCGATGACGACGGGTACCTCTATATCGTCGGCCGCAGCAAGGACGTGATCATCCGAGGGGGCAACAACGTGCACGCCACCGACGTCGAGCACGTCCTGGTCCAGCACGACGCCGTGGCCGAGGTGGCCGTCGTCGGCGCGCCGCACGCCGTACTCGGCGAGGACGTGGTCGCCTTCGTCGTCCTGCACGAGGGGGCCGACGCCGACGGGGAGTCGCTGCGCGCCTACGCCCTCGAGCAGCTGGCCGACTACAAGGTGCCGCGCCAGTTCCACTTCGTCGATGGGCTGCCCCGCAACGCCACCGGCAAGGTGATCAAGCCCGAGTTGCGCGCCCGCCTGGTCGACGCCGCGCCTTGAGGTCCCGACCGAGGAGCCCACGGTGGACCCGCTTCACGACCTGACCCTCGGCGACGTCCTGCGCGAGCACCGCCGCAGCCGGCCGCAGCAGACGGCCGTGGTGTGCGGCGAGCACCGGGCCACCTACCCCGAGCTCGACCAGCGGGTGAACCGCTTGGCCAACGCCCTCCTCGCCGCCGGAGTCGAACCGGGCGACCTCGTCCTGTGGCTCGGGCAGAACTGCCACCGGGTGCTCGAGTGCCTGCTCGGGTGCGCCAAGGTCGGCGCGGTCTTCGTCCCGGCCAACTGGCGCCAGAGCGCCGACGAGCTGGTGACGCTGCTCGACGACGTGCAGCCCGGCGTGGTCATCTGGCAAGAGGAGGAGATCGGTGCACCGACAGCCACCGCCCGCGCCCAGTGGACAGGCACGGCTCAGTGGCTCCAGCACGACGCCCCCGCCGGGAGTCCCGCCGGGTACGAGGCCTTCCTGGCCGGCGCCGCGACCGAGGACCCCGAGCGGCCGGTCGACCCGGCGTCTCCGGTCATCGCGCTCTACACGGCGGCTTTCGGTGGCCGGCCCAACGGCGCGCTGCTCTCGCATGACGCCGTGCTGTCGCAGGCGCTGATGGTGGCCCTGGTGCAGCGGATCACCGAGGACACGGTGTACCTGAACTCGGGGCCGATGTTCCACATGGCCACGCTCATGACCACCTTCGCCACCTTCGGACTCGGCGGGAACAACGTCATGACGCGCCGGGTCGACGCCGAGGAGCTCTGCCGACTGGTGGAGACCGAACGTTGCAATTACGGCTTCGTGATGGGCCCTACCGCCGGCGAGATCATGGAGGTGAACAAGGACGGTCGCTTCGATCTCTCCTCCCTGCGCACGTTCGGCGGCAGCCCGGCCTGGAACGAGATGATCCGGGTCGATGACAGCCCCTGGGGCGTGCACCCAGCCGGCTACGGCCAGACCGAGGCGACCGGCATGCTCACCTTCAACGCCCTCGGCATCGGGAGCGCCGGCGGGAGCGGCCGGCCGTCGCCCTGGGTCCAGGTGCGGATCGTCGACCCCCACGGCCACGAAGTGCCCGACGGCGAGACCGGCGAGATCGTGGCCCGGGGCCGCGTCATCACCGACGGCTACCACGACCGGGTCGAACTCAACGCCGAGCGCACACGCGACGGGTGGTGGCACACCAACGACCTCGGCCGGCGCGAGGTGGACGGGTCGCTCACCTTCGTGGCGCCCCTGACCCGCATCGTGAAGTCGGCGGCGGAGAACATCTATCCGGCTGAGGTCGAGGGTTGCCTCAACCGCCATCCCGGCGTGAAGGAGTCCGCCATCATCGGTGTCCCCGATGCCAAATGGACGCAGCGGGTGCTGGCCGTGGTGGTGCGGGCCGACGGGCCCGACGGCGAGGCGGTGACGGCTGACGTCCTGGTGGAGCACTGCCGCTCGCTTATCGCGTCCTACAAGAAGCCATCCGTGGTCGAGTTCGTCGACCAGCTGCCGCGGCAGGGATGGGCCATCGACTACGACGCGTTGGACGAGCGCTTCGGCGGGGGTGGCTATCCGGGCCTGGGCACCAACATCTGAGAAGTCAGGCCGAGAGCTCGGGAGCCAGGTCCGCCATGGCGCCCATCTGCTCGATGTAGTGCGCCCTGGAGTGATGGTCGAAGCGCAGGCTGAAGCCGGTGGCGCCGAGGTCGACGTAGGACTGCAGGAAGGACAGCGTGGGGGCGCGTGCGCCCAGCGGGTCGATGGGCGGCTCGGGGGCCAGGATCAACTTGAGGGGCGTGCCGTGCTCCCGCCCGTAGTCGGAGAGGGCGCCCCTGGTCTTGGGGTCCGACAGCACCCCGGCCAGCTCGTCGAGCGTGAAGCCGAAGGGCATCCAGGCGTCGCCCAACTCCAGCGCCCGGCGCAGGGAGCGCTTCGTGCGGCCGCCGACCCAGATGGGCAGGGCGCGGGGGAGACCAGACGGCTCGACGATGAAGCCCTCGAAGTCGTAGTGCGCGCCGTGGTACTCGGGGAGACGGTTGCCCCAGGACGCCTTGATGGCCCGGATGGCGTCGTCGGAGCGGTCCCCGCGCCCGTCGAAGGTGTGCCCCAGCACCTCGAACTCGGGCTTGAGCGAGCCGACACCGACGCCGGCGATCACCCGGCCGTTGCTGATGAGATCGAGCGTGCCCAGGCGCTTCACCAGCTCCAGAGGGTGGTGGTAGGGCAGCACGGCCATATGGGTCAGCAACCCGAGACGGGAGGTGTGGGCGGCGAAGAAGCCGAGGGTCGAGAAGGGATCCCAGTAGCGCCCGCCGCGCACCGTCGAGGCGGCCGAGGGGATGGCGATGTGCTCCGAGCAGGCCACCCAGTCGAACCCGAGGGACTCGGCCGCCTGCACCACCGACACGACCTCGCTGACGCCGGCCGTCACCTCCCACTCCGGAGGATCGAAGCGCGGGTTCATGTGCAGGACCGGGGTGACGATCCCGAGGGCGACGGACATTACGGCAGACCGTAGCGCCCGCGCCCCGTTTTGGTGCGGTGGGATGCTCAGTCCGGGAAGCGCAGCCGGGCCAACTGCGTGGCCTGCGCCACGACCCGACCACTGCCGTCCCACAGCGTGCAGGTCTCGTCGACCATGCCGTCGGCCACCAGATGCGCGGTCATGCGCAGGCCCAGCCAGCCGGGCGCCGGGAGCGCGCGCACGAAGACCGACATCTGCAACGTCGGCACCCATCCGGTGGATCCGATGCGCATGGTGGCCGGCGGTACGGCGTCGGTGAAGAAGAGGAGCGAGGTCGCGTCGGGGGCCCGGCCGTCGGCGAACCTGACCCACCCGCGCAGCTCGGCCACCGCGTCGGGTTCGGTCCCTCCTGACTCAGGGAAGGGCAGCGCGGTCGGGTCGAGCCGCAGGTCGGTGGTCTCCATGATGCCGACGGCCACCCCGCCGGGTATCCGGGGCGGCAGGCGGAGGCAGTCGTCCGGACCGGGGATCTGCATCGGCGCGATGTCGCTGTAACGCGGCGGGGCGGAGGGGGACAGGGCGCCCACCACGAAGACGGCGTCCACCAGGTCGGTGCCTTCCTGGGTCAGGGTGGCCCGCACGTGGCTGGCCGTGCGCCCGCGACGGAGGAGGAAGGTATGGACAACGGCCGGGCCGAGGGCCGGCGGTCCGAGATAGGTGACGGTGGCGGACACCACCTCGGTCCCCGCCGCCCCGGCCAGGAGGACCGACTCCCGGGCCGCCCGCCCCAGCAGGGCGAGCAGATAGCCCCCGTTGGGCTTGTCGCCCACCGTCCACAATGGGTGGACGCTGGTGTCGAACACGGTCCCGTCGTCCCGCGGCGCGAGTTTGGTCGCCTGGTCGAAGTCGAGGTCGTCCGCCGAAGGTGAAAGGGGCACGCCGCGACGTTACCGGTCAATATTTGTCATGGAGTTCGACGCGACCGCCACATTCGGTGACGACTACCTCTACTTCTACGAGGAGTCGATCGACGACGCCCATTCCGATCTCGACACCGCCGAGATCCTCGGGCTGGTGGAACTGCCCCTCGGCTCCCGCATCCTCGATGTGCCGTGCGGCCACGGCCGGATCGCCCGTCGACTGGCCTCGGCCGGCCTGGAGGTGACCGGCGTCGATGCCTCGGAGGCCTTCATCGAGCTGGCCCGCGGCGAGCCGGTCGGTCCCGGGGTCCGAGTCGACTACGTGGTGGGCGATATGCGCCAGCTGCCGGTGCCGGGTCCCTTCGACGCCGTTGTCTGCTGGTTCACCTCGTTCGGCTACTACGACGACGCTGACTGCCACCGGGTGCTGGCCGAGTTCCACCGCGTCCTGCGTCCCGGCGGAACGGTGGTCATTGAGACGATGCACCACGACGCCACGGTGCGGCACTTCACGGCGACGCCCGACGCCACCGTGGTCCAGCGGGGCGACGACGCGCAGGTGGACCTGGCCCGCTTCGACCCGTTGTCGGGGAGGATCGAGACGGAGCGCACCGTGTATCGAGACGGCGCCGTCCGGCACACCGCTCACTTCATCCGCCTCCCGACGCCCCCCGAGTGGGTGGCCTGGATGGAGGCGGCCGGGTTCCGCGAGGTCCGGTTCACGGCTGGCGGGGGCGGGCCGTTGGAGCTCGACAGCTGGGTGATGGTCGTCCAGGCCACGGCGTAAGGGGCGGCCTGAGCTGGGCTGGGGCGGGGCCGACCCGGGCGGACCCGGCGTGAGGAGGGACGGGTATTTCAGCCCCAGGTGTACAGTGAAGGTGACACGGTTGTCAGGAAACTTTGCGCCTGTGACGTCCCGCTTCGAGCGTCAAGGGAGGGGTTATGAACGTCGATCTGAAGGCACTGGCCGGACCCAGAGACCGCCTGATGGTGGACGGCACGGTCGACCCCGTCACCGCCGAGGTCATCCGGGGGACCATGGAGACCGTCTGCTTCGAGATGGCCATGTACGTCTCGCGCACGGCCACCACGCCGATCCTCAACCAGTCCAACGAGCGCAACGCCACCATCCTCGACGGCAAGGGGCGCCTGGCGGCCCTGAGTGTGGGCATCCCCCAATTCATGCTGACCTCGACCCTGCCGGTGCGCTTCGCCCTGGACTTCCTGGGCGTCGAGGAATTCCGCCAGGGCGACGTCTTCGTGGCCAACGACCCGTACCACGGCGGGGGCCACCTGCCCGACTACAACGTGTTCTCGCCGGTGGTGGTCGACGGCCACCTGGTCCTGATCGCGTCCATCCAATGCCACCACGGCGACACCGGCGGGGCGGTGCCCGGTGGCTACAACGTGACGGCGGCCGACATCTGGGGCGAGGGCGTGCGCTGGCCCGTCGTCAAGGTGCTCGACCGCGGGGTGGAGCGCCGCGACGTGCTCTATGCCCTGCAGATCAACAACCGCCTGGACGGCTACCTGGGCGACCTCCGGGCTCAGATCGGGGCGGCCAAGCAGGCGGCCGAGCACCTGACCGGGTTGGTGGAGCGCTACGGCGTCGACATGATCGAGTCGGCGGTCGACCACATGATCGACTACGCGGCCAAGCGGTTCGGCGAGGAGATCTCGGCCTGGCCCGACGGGACCTACGAGGGCGACGCCTACGTGGACCACGACCCGCTGGGCAACCCCGACATCCACCTCCACGTGGCCATCACGGTCGAGGGTTCCAAGCTGACCATCGACTACACCGGCAGCGACGAGCGCCAGGAGCTGCAGGCCTGGTCGACCTATGGCAACACGCGGGGCTACACGGTGGCCCAGGTGGCCGCCATGATGGATCCCGAGATCCCCAAGAACGAGGGTTTCTTCAATTCCATCGACCTGATCGTGCCCGAGGGCTGTGTTCTCAACCCCAAGGCGGGCCGCCCGGTCAGCGCGGGCACCCACCACCCCGGCGCCGACATCGGCGAGGTGATCGCGGTCGCCCTCTCGGGCGTGCTGCCCGAGCGGGCCGTGCCGCAGACCTACAAGACCGGCATCCCGACCACCATCAAGGGCGTCGACCCGCGCAGCGGCCAGGTGTTCGTCGACGGGTCAGCCGAGGTCTACGCCGGCTGGTGCAACGCGGCGAAGGGCATGGACGCCTGGGGCGCGGTGAGCGCCAGCTTCGGCAACCTGTGGAAGGCCACGGCCGAGATCAACGAGAGCCTCTACCCCCACCTCCAATGGAGCCGTGACTACCGCACCGACTCGGGTGGCCCGGGCCAGTGGCGCGGCGGTTGCGGCAGCCACTACATCAAGGAGGTGCGGGTACCCTCCAACGTCTACACCTACGTGGTGGGCATGAAGTACCCGATGCCGGGTATCGCCGGCGGCGGCAAGGGGGCGCCCAACCGGCTGACCCTTCGCTATGGCTCGGAAGACGAGTTGGTCGTGCAGCACACGGCGGACTGGGTGCCCATGGCCGCGGGTGACCGCATCTGCTTCGACTACGGCGGCGGCGGCGGGTGGGGCGACCCGCTGGATCGTCCGGCCCAGGCCGTGCTCGACGACGTGCTCGACGAGTACGTCAGTGTCGAGGGGGCGCGGCGTGACTACGGCGTGGTGTTGACAGGTTCGTTGGAGGAGCTGACCTTGGTGGTGGACGAGGCGGCCACCGAGGCGCGTCGGACCGATATGCGTTCGGCCCGCCCGGCCGCCTAAGTCCGGGGCAAAGGGACATTGGCCGCGGGCATCATCGGCTGGGGCAGCTATGTGCCGTATTGGCGTCTGCGCGGCGCGGCCATCGCCGGCGTGTTGGGCTCGGGCGGCGGCAAGGGGAGCCGCGCCGTGGCGTCCTATGACGAGGACACCACGACCCTGGGTGTCGAAGCCGGACGCCGGGCCTTGGCCGGGTTGGGAGGTGCGGCCGCGCCCCGGGATCTCTTCTTCTCCACGCCGGCTCCGGGCTACCTGGACAAGACCAGTGCCACCACCATCCATGCCGCGCTGGGGTTGGACCGCGGCGGCGCGGCCTACGACTTCGTGGGTTCGTCCCGCTCCGCCATCGGGACACTGGTGCAGGCCCTGGGCGGGTCGACCGGCCGAGCCAGCCTGACCATCCTGTCCGACCTGCGGACCGGGCTGGCCGGCGGCGCCGAGGAGCGCGACGCCGGCGACGGCGCGGTGGCCTTGGTGTGCGGGGACGAGACTGCGGGCGTGGCGCCGGTGGCCGAGCTCGTCGGGCGGGGCTCGTCCAGTGACGAGTTCCTCGATCGTTGGCGGGTGCCCGGCGAGCCGGACTCCCACGTCTGGGAGGAGCGCTTCGGCGAGGAGCGCTATGTGCCGCTGGCCCGGGAGGCCTTCGCCGACGCGTTGAAGGACGCCGGCATCGCCGAGAGCGACATCGACCACGCCATCGTGTCCGGGCTCCATGCCCGGGCCGTCAAGGCCGTGGCCGGGGCACTCGGCGTGGCCACGGAGGCCATGGCGCCGGACCTCTCGGCCACCGTCGGCAATTTGGGCGCGGCCCAGGCCGGATTGGCGCTGGCCGACGTGCTCGAACGGGCCCGTCCTGGGCAGGTGATCGTGGTGCTGTCCCTGGCTGACGGCGCCGACGCCCTCGTGCTGCGCACCACCGAAGGCCTACCGGTGGCCCAGGCGGCCTACGCCCAGGCGGGCGTGCCCACCGTGGCCCAGCAAGTGGGCGCCGATGGTGGCGAGCTGTCCTACGCCGCCTTCTTGACCTGGCGCGGCCAGCTGCACCGCGAGCCACCCCGCCGTCCCGACCCCGAGCGACCGGGCGCGCCGACGGTGTACCGCTCGGAGTCCTGGAAGTACGCCTTCGCCGCCAGCACGTGCACCGTCTGCGGCTTCCGGCACATGCCGCCCACCCGGGTCTGCCTGTCCTGCCAGGCCGTCGATCAGATGCAGGCCGAGCGGCTGGCTGACACGCCGGGCACGGTGGCCACCTTCACCATCGACCACCTGGCCCACAGCCTCTCGCCGCCGGTGATCGGGGTGATCGTGGACTTCGACGGCGGTGGCCGTTACCGCTGCGAGTTGACCGACGCCGACGCGGCCCGGGTGGCCATCGGCGACCGGGTCGAGATGACGTTCCGGCGCGTCTATACCGCACAAGGCGTGCACAACTACTTCTGGAAGGCCCGGCCGCTTGGCGGCGGGGCCGCCGGGCTGGGCGGGACGAGCGAGGAGGAGAGCCATGGGCAGTAGCGGCATCCGCGATCAGGTGGCCATCGTCGGCATGGGCTGCACCCGCTTCGGCGAGCTGTGGGACAAGGGGGTCGACGATCTGCTCACCGACGCCGCGGCCGAGGCGGCCGCCTCGGCCGGTGTCTCCATCCACGATCTCGATGCGTTCTGGCTGGGCACCATGACCTCGGGGGTGTGCGGGGTCACCCTCTCCCGGCCGCTGAAGTTGGACTACAAGCCGGTGACCCGGGTGGAGAACTACTGCGCCACCGGGTCCGAAGCGTTCCGGAACGCCTGCTACGCCGTGGCCTCGGGCGCCTACGACAGCGCCATGGCCATCGGCGTCGAGAAGCTCAAGGACACCGGCTACTCGGGCCTGACCGGGATCCGGCCGGTCGGCGACGGCACCGACCCCGGCCTGTCGTCGCCGGCCGCCTTCTCCTTCCTGGCGCCCTCGTACGGCCACAAATACGGCGTCGAGCGGGCCCAGATGAAGGAGGTCATGAGCCGGATCGCCTTCAAGAACCACCAGAACGGGGCGCGCAACCCGCGGGCCCAGTTCCAGAAGGAGGTCTCCATGGAGACCATCGCCAAGGCGCCCCTGGTGGCCGGCGAGTTGGGCGTGTTCGACTGCTCGGGGGTGAGTGACGGAGCAGCCGCCGCCATCATCTGCCGGGCCGAGGACGCCCATCGGTACTGCGCCAACCCGCTGTACGTGAAGGCACTCAGCTTCGTGGCCGGCCCGGCCGCCGGACCGATCGATCCCAACTACGACTACACCACGTTCGAGGAAGTGGTCCGTTCGGCCGCCGACGCCTACCAGCAGGCCGGCGTCACCGACCCCCGCGCCCAGTTGGCCATGGCCGAGGTGCACGACTGCTTCACCCCCACCGAGTTGGTCCTCATGGAGGATCTCGGCTTCGCCGAGCGGGGGACGGCCTGGAAGGAGGTGCTGGCCGGCACCTTCGACCGTGACGGGGAGCTGCCGGTGAACCCCGATGGCGGGCTCAAGAGCTTCGGCCATCCCATCGGCGCCTCCGGGCTGCGCATGCTCTTCGAGTGCTGGCTGCAGCTGCGCGGCGAGGCGCCGGCCGAGCGTCAGATCGGCACCGTCGGCCCGGGGCGCACATTGGGTCTGACGCACAACCTCGGTGGCGCACCGGGCGAAGGGGTCAGCTTCGTCGGCATCGTGGGCACCGAGCTCGACGCCTGATGAGTGGAGCAGCGGGGCACGACCTCCTGGCCGAGAGCGAGGACCAGGCCGCCCTGCGCCAGCTGGCCCGTGACGTGGCCAGCCGGGAAGTGGCGCCCCGGGCCCACCAGGGCGACGAGGAGGGCGAGGTCGCACCCGAGGTGCGCAAGGCGCTGGCCGAGGCCGACCTGCTGCGCGTCACCATCGGGGAGAAGTGGGGCGGCCTGGGGCTGGGTGACGTCGAGGCCGCCATCGTGCTCGAGGAGATCGCCCGGGCCGACGTGTCGTCGGCCATCTGCTGCCAGCTGACCTTCAACGGGCCGCCCCGGGGGATCGAGCACCTGGGTCCCGACGCCATGAAGGAGCGCTGGCTGCCCGACGTGGCCAACGGTGACGCCCTGATCAGCATCGGCATCACCGAGCCCGACGCCGGCTCGGCCGTGCAGAACATGCGCGCCTCGCTGACCGAGGACGGGCCCGGCCGCTGGCGCCTCAACGCCTACAAGAACTACTCGACGCTCGGTCACGTGGCCCAGGGGGTTCTCGTCTGGTGCCGCTGGCTCGGAGGCGAGGGCTCCAAGGGCATCGGGGCGGTGATCGTGCCCACCGAGCGCGAGGGTGTCTCGGTGACCGGTCGGCACAAGGGGATGGGGATCCACGCCGCCACCGAAGCCGAGTTGGCCTTCGACGCGGTGGAGATCACCGCGGACGACATCCTCATCGCGGGGGAGGTGTCGAACACCGACGCCTTCAAGGTCCTGCTCGGCCACCTCAACCACGAGCGCTGCGGCAACGCGGCCATGTGCATCGGCGCGGCGCAGGGGGCCCTGGAGCACGCCGTGCGCTACATGTCCGAGCGCGTGATCAACGGGCGGCCCCTGGCCGACCTGCAGGGGCTGCAGTGGAAGCTGGCCGACATGGCCGTCCAACTCGAGGGCGCGCGCCTGCTGCTCGGGCGCGCCGTCCGTCTGGCCGGTGACGGCGGGACCCCACCCGCCCTCGAGACCGCGCTGGCCAAGGCCGCCGCCAACCTGGCCGCCAAGTTCGTCTGCGACGAGGCCATGCAGATCCACGGCGGGTACGGCTACAGCCGGGAGTACCCCCTCGAGCGCGCCTACCGGGACATCCGCGGACTGTGTTTCGGGGCCGGCACGGTCGAGGCCCAGCGCAACTTCATCGGACGGCGCGTGGCGGCCGGGGCCCGGACCGGGTCGCCGGGCTGGCGCAACCCCCTGACCTAGCCCACCCCGGCGCTGAAACACGCGCCGCTTCGGCGCGCGTCGCGGCGAGGTTGCAGCGCGGTTGCGGGCTGTCCCAGCGCCGTTTTTCGCACATCAAGCGGGGTAACCTTGCGTTGGAGGGTTCGGAGGGGCGCCGCGATCGGCGCCGGATGATTGGGGGAGGATTCCAGTGGAATCCGAAAGGCGCGAGCGAACGCCGGAGGGCTACGGGGAACGGGAGATCGACGGTGCCAGCGTGCACCGCTGGGTCACCGCGCTCGCCCGTTCGTCTGGCGCGGCCATCGTTACCGCCGACCTCTCCGGCACGGTCACCGGTTGGAACCGGGGCGCACAATGCACCTACGGCTACCGCTGCGACGAGATGCTGGGCCAGAGTGTCGCGCTGCTCGAACCGCCCAACCGGTCCGGCGAGACCCAGGAGCTGCTCCGCCGGGTGTCGGGCGGGGAGTCGATGCGGTCCTTCGAGACCACCTGGGTCGGCAAGGACGGGAGCCGGTCCAACGTCTCGCTCAATATCGCGCCGGTCGTCAACGACGACGGCGACGTGACCGGCACCATCACCATCGCCCACGACCTCACGGTCCAGTACGAGACGGCCCGCCGCACCGAGGATCGATTCCGGGCCCTGGTGCAGAATTCCGGGGACCTCATCGTGGTGGTCGACGACGCCGCCGAACTGCTCTACGCCAACCCGTCGGCCCAGGTCCTGCTCGGGTTCGATCCCGAGCGGTGGCGCGGCCGCTCGCTGCTGCACCTCATCCATCCCGACGACGCCGACCCGGTCGCCACCGCTCTCGGGCGCACCATGGAGCCTTCCCAAGAGGACGTGGCCCAGGGTGCCATCAACTTCCGCCTGCGCCACACCGACGGGCAGTGGCGCCACGTCGAGGCGGTGGCGAGCCTGCTGGACGACGGTTCCCAGGCCCAGACGCTGGTCATCAATGCCCGGGACGTGACCGACCGGCGGGTGACCGACTCGTGGTTCCGCCAGGTGCTCGAGACTGCGGAGGAGGGCATCTGGACGCTGGACCCCTCCGGGGTCACGACGTTCGCCAACCATCGCATGTCCGAGATCCTCGGCCGCTCCATGGAGGAGATCGTGGGGGCTTCGGCCTTCGCCTGCATCGAGGAGCAGGCGCTCGGCGACCTGTTGCGGGAGCTCGACCGGAACTTCACCACCGGTGTCCGGCGCCCGGTCGAGACGCACCTGCAACGGCCCGATGGGAGCAGGGTGCCCGTGCGGCTGTCCACCAGCCCGTTGCGCGACGACGAGGGGACGATCACCGGCGGTCTGGTGATCGTCACCGACGTGAGCGCCGAGGTGGATACGAAGAAGGAGCTCATCCTCCGGGAGGCCTGGCTCGACGCCATCGTGGCCAGCGCCTTCGACCTGGTGGTGGGGGTCTCCGAAGACGGCTTCATCACGTTTGCCACGCCGTCGACGCTCGAGATCCTCGGTCTGGACGAGACGCAGGTGGTGGTCGGGACCCATCTCACGGTGTTCGTACACCCCGAGGACCTCGAGGAGACCGTGGCCGCCTTCGGCCGCGCCCTGGCCGGATCCAACCCACGCGACCCCTACGAGTGCCGCATCCGCCGGGCCGACGGGACCTACATGTGGTTCGAGTTCACCGCGACGAATCTGGTGGGGGAGATCGACGCCGTGATCGTGCACGGTCGCGACGTGACCGAGCGCGTCGAGGCATCGGCTCAGCTGGAACGCAACGAGGCCTGGTTGGAGGCGATCCTGCACCAAGCTTTCGACGTGGTGGTGGCCATCGACGCTCACGGTGCCGTCACCTTCGCGACGCCCGGTATCGAGACCTTCCTGGCTCGGCCGCTGGCCTCGGTGATCGGGACCCGCCTCATGGACCTCGTCCACCCCGAGGACCGGGCCATGACGTCAGCCGCCATCACGTTGGCCATGACCGAGCCGGGGGCCAGCGAATCCGTCGAGCTGCGGGTCATCCGGCCCGGCGGGTCGTTCATCTGGATCGAGGCTCTGGTCACCAACCTCCTGCTCGACCCGGCCGTCGAGCGGATCATCATCAACGCCCGCGACATCACCGACCGGCACCTGGCCGAAGCGAAGATCGCCTACCACGCCATGCACGACGCCCTGACCGGTCTGCCCAACCGGTACCTGCTGGACGATCGCCTCGGTCATGCCATGGCGCGCCGGGAGCAACTGGACAGCAAGTTGGCGGTGGCCTTCATCGATCTGGACCACTTCAAGTTCCTGAACGACTCGAGCGGGCACTCGGTGGGTGACAGCGCGCTGCGGGAGGTGGCCAGCCGGCTGCGCCGGGCGTGCCGCACCGGGGACACGGTGGCCCGCTTCGGCGGCGACGAGTTCGTCCTCATCTCCGAGAGCGTCAATTCATTGGGGGAGGCCCGCGAGGTGGGCGAGCGGTTGCTCAGGGAGGTCTTCGACGAGCCGTTCGAGGTCAGCAAGGGCACCATCCACCTCTCCGCCAGCATCGGCGTGGCGCTCGGCGAGGCCGGGGTCTCTCCGGACCGCCTCATGGCCGATGCCGATACGGCCATGTACCGGGCCAAGACCAACGGCCGCAGCCGGGTGGAGGTATTCGAACCCGCCATGCGCGAGGAGGCGACCTCGCATCTCGAGACCGTCGAAGCGCTGCGGCGAGCGGTTGACGATGGCGACCTGGTCGTGCAGTACCAACCGATCGTCTCCCTCTCGGACCACAGCATCGTCGGGGCCGAGGCCCTGGTGCGCCTGCAGCATCCGGTGCTCGGGCTCATCGGCCCCACCGATTTCATCCCGCTGGCCGAGGCCACCGGTCTCATCGATTCCATCGGGACGCGCATCTTCGAACTGGCCTGTTTCGAACTCAGTCGCTGCCTGGCCATCGCACCTGACATGCGATTCTCGATGTCGGTCAACGTCTCCCCGGTCCAGCTCCGATCGGTCCGGATCCTCGAGCTCCCCAAGATCGCCCGGCGCAACGGCGTGGACCCGGGCAGCATCATCCTCGAGATCACCGAGTCCTCTCTGTTGGGGGAGGACGAACTGATGCCCGAGGCCATCGCCGAGCTCCGGGCCCACGGCTTCCGGATCGCCGTGGACGATTTCGGCACCGGGTACTCCTCCCTGAGCCATCTCAAACGCCTGGCGGTCGACGTCGTCAAAATCGACCAGCTGTTCACGGCCGGGGTCGGGACGTCGGCCGAGGACACCGCCATCGTCGAGGCGATCCTGGCCATGGCCAAGGCTCTCGATCTCACCGTGGTGGCCGAGGGAGTGGAGAGGGCCGAACAAGCCACCGCGCTGGCGGAACGGGATTGCGCGCAGGCGCAGGGCTACCTGTTCAGCCGTCCCCTGCCGGCGGCCGAGCTCGAATCCGTCATCTCACACCAGTTCCTACTGGTGTGAGAGGGGCGGGCCCGTCAGTCGCCGAGGCTGGCCCGTAGCGCCCGCAACTCGTCACGGAGCTCGCTGACTTCGGCGCGCAGCTCAATGAGCTCCGTGCGCAGGTCGCCTGCGCGGGGCGCAGGCTCGCCGTCGACCACGCCGCCGGGGGTTCCCGTCCCTATCGGCGGCCCGGGCTCGGCCCCCCCAGCATCGCCCCGGGCTGATCCCTCCGTAGGGAGGGGCAGGAGCGGGGTCGCCCACCGCTCCTCTTTCTGACCCGGACGCCGGCCGAGGTTCGTGGTGAGCGGCTCCTCGCGACCGTTGAGGAACTCCAGCTCGTGCGTGACCTCGTCGAGGCTGGCGAACTCGGCCATGCGCTCGGTCCGGATGCGCAACTCGCCGATCGTCTGCGGCCCGCGCAGGAGGAGGACGGCCAGCAGGGCGCACTGCCCGGGGTCCAGCGCCAGGGTCTCGTCGAGGATGTGCCGGTAGCGCACGGCGGAGCGTCCATGGGACGGCAGGACCGACCGGGCCAGTTTCTGCTGCTTCAGGTCGTCGACCGCGGCCGAGACCGCGCGCTCGTCGTAGTCGACCACCGGATCGCGGTTGGTGGTCTGGTTGCAGGCCGCCACCAGGGCGGCCAGGGTCAACGGGTACTGCTGGGGCGTAGCCAGCTGCTTCTCGACCAGCGCGCCGAGCACCCTTGCCTCCTCGGCCCGCAACCTCATGGCGCCTGTTACCGGCCAGGGGAGTCCAACAAACCGATGGCCTCCCGACTGGGTCTAGCGCTGCATCGACTTGGTCTCGATGAACTCCTCGAGGCCGTAGCGGCCCCGCTCGCGCCCGATGCCCGACTGCTTGTACCCACCGAACGGTGCGCTCGGGTTGAAGGCGCCGCCGTTGATGTCGACCTGACCGGTGCGCAGCTGGCGGGCCACCTTCTCGGCCCGGGCCGGGTCGCCGCTCGAGACCCCGCCGGACAGGCCGTAGGGCGTGTCGTTGGCGATCTCGATGGCCTCTTCCTCGCTGTCGTAGGGGATGATCGACAGCACGGGGCCGAAGATCTCCTCGTTGGCGATGGTCATGGTCCGGGTCACCTCGGAGAAGACGGTCGGCTGCACGAAGAAGCCCTTCTCCAGGCCCTCGGGGGGCTCCGCTCCGCCGATGACCAGCTTGGCCCCCTCCTCGATCCCCCGGTTGATGTAGCCCCGCACCCGGTCGCGCTGCACCGAGGAGACGAGGGGTCCGAGCAGCTTGCCGGGCTCGAAGGGATCACCGGGGGCGAAGCCTTCGGCGGCCGCCCGGGCCAGCTCCTCCACCTCGGCCAGCTTCTCCCGGGGGACGAGCATCCGGGTGAGGGCCGAGCAGGTCTGCCCCGAGTTCATGTAGCAGGCGAAGACCCCGGCCGGCACCGCGGTGGCGAAGTCGGCGTCGTCGAGCAGGATGTTGGCCGACTTGCCGCCCAGCTCCAGGGAGACGCGCTTGACGGACTCGGCGGCCAGCTCCATGACCCGCTTGCCGGCCCGGGTGGAACCGGTGAAGGAGACCATGTCGACCTTGGGGTGCGACGCGATCGCCTCACCCACCACCGGCCCGACGCCGGTCACCAGGTTGAAGACACCGGCCGGCAGCCCGACCTCGTGGATGACCTCGGCGAGGGCGAAGGCGTTCAACGGGGCCACCTCGCTCGGCTTGAGGACCACGGTGCAGCCGGCCGCCAGGGCCGGGGCGACCTTGAGGACCACTTGGTAGAGCGGGTAGTTCCACGGCGTGATGGCGCCGACCACGCCGACCGGCTCGCGCACGACCAGCGAGTTGCCGATCTCCTCCTCCCAGGGGAAGGACTCGGCCGCCTTGGCCGCGTCGGCGAACGCACCGGCGGGCAGGCCCACCTGCACGGCGCCCGACAGCGTCATCGGCATGCCGACCTCGTGCGAAATGATGGCGGCGATCTCGTCGGTGCGGGCGCTGAGGGCCTCCCCGATGCGGACGAGGAGCTTGCCGCGTTCCTCACGAGAGGTGGCCGCCCAACCCGGGAAGGCGGCGGCGGCGGCCTGGACGGCCCGGTCGACGTCCTCGGCCGTCCCCTCGGGGATGGTGGCCATGACCTCTTCGGTGGTCGAGTCGATGACCTCGAGCGTGCCGGTGCCGGTCGAGGCGACCCAGGCCCCGTTGATGTAGATCTTGTCGCGGACGTCCATCTGATGCCCTCCCTGAGCGGTGCGCGGTGTTGTCGGATCCCACCCTACCGATCCCGCCGCTCGGGCGCCCCTCGGCGCCCGCCCCGCGCCGCCCCGCCCCGCCCCGCCCCGTCGGCCGCCTCTAGTCCTTCTTGCCCAGGAGCGGGTGCTCGCCCATGCCGACGGGCTGGAGGTGCTGGCCCAATACCTCGTGGAAGTGCTCGGCCACCTCGGATGGCGTCCAGCCACCCTCGCGCCACATGGTGGCGATCTGGCGGGGGGTCTGGAAGAGGGTGTAGGCAAATCCCGTCCGGCCCAGCACCTGCCCGTTGACGTAGGAGGCGCCCTCACTGGCCAGGAAGGCGATCAAGGGTGCATTCAGCGCCGGGTCCTGGTCGGCCGGCGCCTCAGCCCCCGCGTAGAGCCCCTCGGTCATGCGGGTGAACCCGGCCGGCGCCACCGCGTTGACCGTGATGCCGTACTTGCCGAGCTCCAGGGCCCAGACGAACGTCATGCCCATGATGGCGGCCTTGGCCGCGCCGTAGTTGGTCTGCCCGAAGTTGCCCCGCAGCCCGGCCGAGCTGGTGATGTTGACGATGCGCCCGTAGCCGGCGTCCTTCATGAGTGGGGCGGCGTGGCGCACCGTGTTGAAGGTGCCCTTCTGGTGCACGCCGATGACGGCGTCGTAGTCGGCCTCGTCCATCTTGACCAGGGTGCGGTCCCGCACGATCCCGGCGTTGTTCACCAGGATGTCGATCCCGCCGAAGGAATCGACCGCCGCCCCGATGATCCGCCCGGCGGCCTCGAAGTCGCTCACCGAGTCGTGGTTGGGGATGGCGCGGCCTCCGGCGGCCTCGATCTCGGCGCACACGTCGGCGGCCGGGTCGTCACCCGTGCCCTCTCCGCCCAACGACACCCCCACGTCGTTGACCACCACCTTGGCTCCTTCGGCGGCCAGGCCGCGCGCGATGTCGCGCCCGATCCCGCGTCCGGCTCCCGTCACCACTGCCACCCGGCCATCGAGAAGTCCCATCGGCGGAGACTATCTCGCCCGCTCAGTTCCCTGACAGCCGTGTCAGATACCATCGGGGCGGACGGACGGGCCATTCGGAGCCCGCTGAGCGACGAGGAGCACCCCTCCCATGGCCACCTTCATCGAGAACGCACCGCAACAGATCGTCGCCGCGGCCAAGGAGCTCCTCCATAAGGGGCTGGTGGAGGGGACCTCGGGCAACATCTCGGCCCGGATGGAGGACGGCAACATCGCAGTCACCCCCTCCTCGCTCGACTACCGGCTCATGACGGTGGAGGACATCGTGATCGTGAACCCCGAGGGCGACGTGGTCTCGGGTGAGCGCGGCCCCACGTCGGAGAAGTACCTCCACCTCGCCGTGCAGGCGGCGTACGAGGACTTCGCGGTGTGCATCCACTCGCACGCCGTCCACGCCACCATGTTCGCCGTCGCCCACCAGGACATCCCGAGCTGCATCGACGAGTTCACCGTCTACCTCGGCGGGGACATCCGTTGCTCGGAGTACGCCGCCAGCGGTTCTCCCGAACTGGCCGAGCAGGTGGTGAAGGCCCTGGAGAGCCGCAGCGCGGCGCTCATCGCCAACCACGGGATGGTGGCGATCGGCACGACCATGGAGCGGGCGATGCACAACACCGCGCTGGTCGAACGGTCCGCCAAGATCATCTGGGGCGCCAAGCAACTGGGCGGGATCTTCCCGCTGCCGGAGAAGGTCAACGCCACCTTCGCCACCTACTGGCCCTACATGCGGTAGCGCACATGAGATCGGGCTCCTGGTGAGCGAAGGGAAGATCTCGGCCCGACTGGCCGAGCTGGGCCTCACGTTGCACGGCCCCCACCCGCCGCACGATCCGCTCGATGCGGTGGTGATCCACCAGGGCATCGCCCGCACCTCGGGCCAGCTGCCCCGCATCGACGGCCGGCTCACCTGCCTCGGCCGCCTGGGTGACGATGTCACCGTCGAGGCGGGCAGGGCGGCGGCGGCCGTGTGCGCCCTCAACGCGCTGGCCGTCCTCGAGGACGCCCTGGGCTCCCTCGACCGCATCGCCCGCGTTCTCACCGTGACGGGTTACGTCTCGTCGGCCCCGGATTTCCACGAGCAGCCCGCGGTGGTCGACGGCGCCAGCCAGGTGCTGGCCGACGTCTTCGGCGAGGCGGGCCGCCACACCCGCTCGGCCATCGGCGTGGCGGCCCTCCCGCGCGACGGTGCGGTGGAGATCGAGGTCACGGTCGCTCTCAGCGACTCGACGCTCAGCGGGTGAAGGACGCCTGAATGGCCGGCCGGGCCGCGGCGGCGAGGTCCCAGTAGCTGCACGTGCCCTGGTCGCGCAGTTCGGTCACCGCGTTGATGGCGGCGCCGTAAGCCGCCACCGCGACGGCCCCGCCGACCGAGATCCGACTCACGCCCAGCTCGGCCAGCTCGCCCACCGTCGGCGCCCCGGGCAATACCAACACGCTGACCGGCCGGTCGACCGCGCTGAGCAGCTGGCGCAGGTCGGCCGGGTCCACCACCCGGGGCGCGAAGAGCACGTCGGCCCCGGCCTCCTGGTACGCCTGCAGCCGGGCGATGGTGTCGGCCAGGTCCGGCCGCCCGTGGAGATAGTTCTCCGCCCGGGCGGTCAGCACAAAGGGATTCTCATCCGAATGGGCCGCCTCGGCGGCCGCCCGGACCCGGTCGGCGGCGTGGGCCAACTCGTAGATCGGTTCGTCCTTCTCGCCGCTGAAGTCCTCCACCGAGCCGCCCGCCAGGCCAGCGCCGATGGCGTCGGTGATCGTCTCCGCCACGCCCTCGGGATCGTGGGCGAAGCAGTTCTCCAGATCGGCCGAGAGCGGGATGTCGATTGCGGTCGCCAGCTCCTCGGCGTGATCCAGGACGTCGTCGCGGGTCATGGCGCCATCGAGCTTGCCCCTGGTGGCCGCGAAGCCTCCGCTGGTCGTGGCCAGCGCCTCGAAGCCCAGCGAGGCGAAGAGCACGGCCGAGCCGATGTCCCACGCGTTGGGCATCAACAGCGGCGTGCCCGGTTGGTGCAGCCGGCGGAATCGGGCGGCGAGTTCGGGTTGGGTGGCCATGGAACCGAGGGTAACCCCGCCTCCAGCGAGGCGGTGCGGTACGAGGCGGCGAACCGATAAGGGCTCTTCTGCGTCATAGTTGGCTGATGAGGCCGGTGGCTCGCGTTGTGACTGTTCTCGGCTTGCTCGCGGTGGCCGTTGTCACCGCCACGACCGGTGTGGCCGCGGCCGCCGCCTCGCCGGCGAAGGTCCAGAAGAACCAATCGAATGACGCCAAGCTCAATCGAGCGCTCCACGCCTGGGCCGGCTTCCCGGTCGGATCGTCGCCCCGCCGCCTCGTCCTTCTCCAGGGGTACGTCCTGAATCCCGAGTATGGATTCGGAGACGACAACGGCAAGGAAGCATTCCTCGACGGTGACATCACTGCGCCGGCGACCTGGCCCGCATCGCCTGCTTCGTCGACGGGCTTTCCGATCGTCGGCGCCGCTGCGGCCTTCAAAACGTTGACGACCCCTTCGACCAACTCGCTCGGCACGCCCCCACCCCTGGCAACCTCGGGCGTCCAGCTCGGCTCGGGACTCTTCCTCACCGATCGAGGGTGGCGGGTCCTCCCGGCCTGGCTCTACTCACTCACCGGCGTCCAGAATCCGGCGAAGGTCCTCGCCGTCGCCGCGTCAGCCCTCTACTCGGCGCCGATCACTCGGGGCGGCATGTCACCCTCACAGATGTCGGCCACCGTCAGCCCAAATGGTCGGCAGCTGGTCGCGACCTTTGTCGGTGACGCGGCCGGCACGGGACCCTGCACCGCCGGCTACACCCTGTCCTTCAAGGAGTCGAAGCAGGCCGTCGCACTGTTGGTGATCGCGCACCCACACGGGGCGGCCAACGGAGCTGCCTATACCTGCACCCTGGTGGGGTACTCGAGGCACGCGACGGTGGGACTGAAAGCTCCGCTCGGTAAGCGCGTGGTGGTGGATGCAACATCGGAGGGTGCGATGGCGGTGACCCGGGTGGCGGCCTCAGCCTCAGGCGGGGCGACTGGTGGGTGACCGTCGAACTCAGGCGGCGGCGAACTCCCAATACTGGAACTCGCACATCATCGGGAGGATGTACTTCACGTAGAGCGAGTGGATCTTGACCATTTGCTGGTCGTCCATGTGCAGGTCGATCAGATCGAGCCGGTCATCGGTGCGGCGGAAGGCCTCGGCCCGCTCCTGAATTCCCTTCAGCTCTTCGAGCGAACCCACGGCCAGCCCGAAGTGGTCCATGCGGGGGCAGGCCATCGGGTTGTCCTCGGAGATGAGGAAGATGAACTGGTCCCAGTGCACGCAGCTGAGGATCAACCGGTGCCGGTCCTCGGTCATGGTCGGCATCTCCTCGAAGCCGAGCACCTCGCTGAAGAAGCGGCAGATGTCGCGACGGCTCTCCTCGCCCAGGAGATCGGCCGGCATCGACATGGCGACGTGGTTGAAGCGCGGGTTCCCCGATGGGTAGAAGGGGTGGGTCATACCGTGTCCGTCCCTTCGTCCCTGACCTCGGGGACCACCATGACCTTGCCGGCGATGCGCCCGGTGGCCAACGCCTCCAGCGCGTCGGCGACACCGTTGAGGGAGACGTCGACGGGATCGATCAGCCGCTCGTTGGGGAAGCCGTCCGAGGCCAGCAGTTCGAGGGCCCGCTCGAAGCCGCCGAGGTCGTAGACGAACGAGCCGCAGACCTGGAGCTCGTTGAGGATCATCCGGTTGGGATCGAAGGTGGGGTGCTCGATCCCGGCTCCGACCATCACCAGCATCCCGCCCCGCCGGAGTTGGTGGAAGCCGGCCTCGATGGCGGCCTGGTGGCCCGAGCACTCGAGCACCACGTGCACGGCTCTCGACGAGAGCCGCTCGGGCTCCCACGACGGGAACATCTCGAGGTCGGAGGGGTCGATGACCTCGGAGGCGCCGACGCTCAGCGCCAGCTCCCGGCGTCCCGCCGACGGCTCGACCACGGTGATGTCCTCGATGCCCTGGGCCCGGAGCGCGGCGATGGTCAGCGCGCCGATGGGCCCGGCGCCGAAGACCATGCAGGTGTCGCCGGGCGCGATACCCGAGCGGGTGATGCCGTGGAGGGCCACCGCCAGGGGCTCGGCCAGCGCCGCGTGGCGGGCCGACAGGGTGTCGGGCAGGCGCAGGACCCCGGCCGCCCGCACCAGGATGAACTCGGCGAAGGCGCCGTCGGTGTTGTCGGTGATCGGACTGCTGCGGCTCTCGCATTGCGAGGGCTTGCCCTCCCGGCAGCGCCGGCAGGACCCGCACTTGGGGGACGACCCGCCGACCACCCGCTCGCCGACGGACCATTGCGTCACGTCGTCACCGATGGCGGCGATGGTGCCGGTCCACTCGTGCCCGGCTACGGCGCCGGGCTTGAAGCCCCACCCGTCGCGGAGCTGGTGGATATCCGAGCCACAGATGCCGCAGTGATGCACCCGCACCACCAGCTGAGCGGGACCCGGTCGGGGGACAGGGCGGTCCTCGACGGTCACCACGCCGGGGGACTGGTAGACGGCCGCCGACATGAGGGCCGGCAGGTCGTTGAGCGAGACGGGTGCACCGGGCCCCCCGGGTAGCTGCTCAGCGGGCGAGATACCTGACACGGGTGTCAACGTTAGGCGTCCCCGGTCAGCCAGGCGAGCCCTCCGGCCAGGTGGCGCAGGTAGGCCGGGGTCTCCCAGGCACCCGGGAAGTGGCCCAGCGCGCTGTAGAAGGTACGGCCCTCCGCCTCGGTATGGCACCAGGCCAGCGGGAACCCGCAGGCGGGTACCCGGCCGCCGGGGACGGCGAGGTCGACCTGGCCATCGGCCAGCCGGAGCAGCACCCGGGCGTCAGGCCGGAGCGAGTGGAAGAGGTAGATCTCGTCGTGCCAGCGCCATCGCTCGCCCAGGTGTGCCGTGGCCGGATGGTCCGGGTCGACCACCGCCACCTCGAAGTCCTGGGTCCAGGGGTGGCCGTCGAAGCGGCCGCCGATGACGGACCCGTACTCGGGCCAGCGGTGGCAGGCGTCAGTGGCCGAGTGCACGCCCAGCACACCCACGCGGCCCGACCGCCAGGACGAGAGCAGCGCCTCCCGCTGGGACGCGGTGAACGGGGTCTCGCCGATGGTGAAGAGGGCGAGCACCCGGGCCGAACCGAGCTGATGAGTCGACAGGTCCCGGACGTCGCGCACGATGACCGGTGAGAGACCGGCCGACTCGGCCAGTTGGCCCAGCGCGGTGGCGGCCTGTCCGAGCACCCCGTGGACACCGGCCGGTCCATCGGCGTAGGGCGCCACCTGGGTGACGATGAGCATCCGCTCGGGCACTCGAGGAGTGTACGGCTGGTGCG
>DASXZJ010000020.1:0-62963 GCA_036502025.1 Acidimicrobiales bacterium
GTTCTGAACCGGACTTTCGCTGTCGCCCTAAAGTGTGGCTATGGCGCAAGTGTGGCCGAACAACCTGCCGGAGCAGCTCACGAGCTTCGTCGGAAGGCGGCGCGAGCGCGAGCAGGTCCGGGATGCGCTGGTATCCACCCGGCTGTTGGTCCTGACCGGAGCCGGAGGCGCGGGAAAGACCCGCTTGGCACGGCAGGTAGCGGCTGAATCAGCTCAGTTCTTTCCAGACGGCGGGTGGTGGGTCGAGCTAGCACCCCTTGCCGAGGCGGAATTAGTCGGAGCGGAGCTTGCACGCGCGCTCGGTGTGCGCCCGTTGCCCGGTCGCACCCAGGCGCAAGCGGCGGCCACCCGGCTCGCACGCGACCGTGCACTGGTTGTCTTGGACAACTGTGAGCACGTGGCCGAGGCTGCAGCCGAACTTGCGGAAACGTTGCTGCGTGGCTGCCCCGACACGGTGGTGATGGCGACCAGTCGGGAGCCCCTGGGCCTGACCGGGGAGTCGGATTGGCCCGTGCCGTCGATGTCGCTACCCGGGACAGTCGACGGAGACACCCCCGAAGAGGTAACCGGATGCGACGCCGGTCGTTTGTTCTTGGAACGAGCCTCCACAGCTCATCCTGCCTTTGCCCTGTGCGATGAGAACGCTCAGGCGGTTGCGGGCATATGTCGCCAGCTGGACGGCATTCCCTTGGCTATCGAGCTGGCGGCTGCCCGGGTGCGGATGCTGCCGGTTGAGCAGATCGCCAGCGTGCTGAGCGACAGCTTTCGGGTGTTGACGGGTGGACCCAGCGGCGGGTTGTCCCGTCACCGGACGCTGCGGGCCTCGGTGGACTGGAGCTATCAGCTGCTGTCCGACGCCGAGCGTCTGTTATTCCGCCGACTCGGGATCTTCATCGGCGGCTGGTCACTCGACGCGGTCGAAACGGTGTGCACCGGAGACGGCTTGAACCGCCGCGACATTCTGGATTTGCTGGCGTCGCTGATCGACAAGTCACTGGTGGATATCGCGGGTCACGATCGCGTCGCTCGTTTTCGATTGCTCGAGACGTTGCGCCAGTACTCCTTCGGCCTCCTAGAGGAGTTTGGTGAACTTCCAGCGGCACGCGAACAGCATTTGCAGTACTTCTTGGAACTTGCGGAGAGATCGGCCGTGGAGCTCGATCTTCCTCGCAATCTCGAATGGCTCGAGCTCCTGGAGCCCGAAGCGGCGAACTTCGATGCAGCAATTGCCTACGCTGCCCAGAACGACCCGGACGCTGCCCTTCGTATTGGGGTCGGCTTGACATCATGGTGGGAACTCGGGGGACGGTTCGCCGCCGGTCAAGACCACTTGGAACAAGCCCTGAAGGTCTCGGACCACGCGCCCCAAGCGCTCCGGGCGCGTGCGCTTTGGAGCTGTGGACATCTGGCGCGGTTTCGCGGTGATGCTCAAGCGGTGAGCCTGTACCAACCTCAGGCGCTCGAGCTTGCCCGGTCCATCGGGGATGACGTCACGATGGCTCGCGCGCTCGTCACGCTCGGGCATGTTCGAATGCATCCCGACCCAAAGGGCAGTCGCGAGGCACTGACACAGGCGATGGAGCTTGGGCGCAAGAGCGGGGATGACTGGACCCTGAACCTCGCACTGAACACGCTGGGTCGGACCTACATCGTGACCGACGACGAGCTTGATGAGGGAGACCGCTTGTTCAACGAGGCGTTGGGCACTGCGGACCGAACCGGGCTCGATGCTGTGAATTGGGGCGCCTCCGGGCTTGCCTGGGTTGCCATGTTCCGGGCCCAGCACGAGCTTTGCGTTGAACTGTGCGAGCGAGCAGCCTCAGCGGCCCGCCAGTTGCACGAGCCCGTCACCGAAGCGTTTGCGCAATCCATCTGGGTGCTCAATGCCACGCAACGGGGGAACGGGGAAGGCGCCCTGGAACGAGCGCTCGCCAACGAGGCGCGTGTGACCGCGGCCGGCGCGGGTTTCACATTCCCCATTGTGCGGACCGAGCTGGCTCGGGCACATGCCACGCTGGGCGACCTGAGTACCGCGCGCGAGTTGCTTGAGGTCGTGGTCGCCGGAAAGGCGGACGGCGCCTGGCTCCTGTGCAGGGCGGTGCTGCTGCTGTCCGAGGTGCTCTTTGTGATGGGCGACTCTGACGCCGCGCTTACGCGAGCGAGCGAGGCCAGAACTCTCAGTGAGCATGTCGGCGCCACGTCGCTTTCAGCGACAGCGTGCGAATTGCTCGCCAGAGTGGCGATCGAGCGGGGCGAGTGGACCAAAGCGGACGCGTTGGCGCATGAGGCACTGGCCGTGCGCTTCGAGATTGGAGCCATGCCTTGGTTGCCCCAGTCTCTCGATCGGCTCGCGCAAGTGGCCGTAGGGTTCGAGTCCCACGTCGAGGCGGCCCGGCTGTTCGGAGCGGCCGATCGTGCGCGCACGGACCTCGGTCTGGCCCGATGGCCACCGGAACGACCCCTCATCGAGGAACTCGAACGGACTGTCCAATCGAAGCTTGGAACCGGGACGTACGGATCGGCTCGGTCGGAGGGCGAAGCGACCCCGCTCGAGGAGGCCATTGGGTGGGCCCGCCGTGCCCGCGGCTCCCGCAAGCGGCCTTCGAGCGGCTGGGAATCCCTTACGCCGACCGAGCTGAAGGTCGTGGAGCTCGTGGCACAAGGGCTCACCAATGCGCAGGTGGCCGAGTGCATGTTCATCTCTCGGGGAACGGCAAAAATCCACGTCGAGCACGTCTTCAAGAAGGTGGGCGTTCACTCACGCTCCGAGCTCGTCGCCTTCTCCCTCCGCCGCACCTCCTGAGTAACCGCTCGTTTCTGTCGGATTCAGCGCATAGATGCGACGGTTTCGATACCCTCTCGCGCCGCGCAGATGGCAGCGGCCAAACCGGGCGGGACCCCCCCGACAAAGACCACCTCGTACCAGGCTTCCGCCGCCTCGAGCTTCACGCCGATGCGGCTGGCCAGTTCTTGGTCGCTCGGGTTCACTGCCTGCGACCCGTTGACATAGACCATGGTTGGGATGATCGGTCCGCCACCCTGAAGTTGCCTCAGCCCTCAATTGCCTCGGGTGGTCGTCGATATTCGCATAGCACTCGATGAGCCGACAGGAATTTCACCAGCCCGCCGAATCCGGCACCGAGGATCAGAACCCTGATCGGCACACCGCCTCCCCGGTCACGTGTCGTGCCGACCTGAGACTCGGCCCTCGGCCGGTATCGTCGTCGACAGCTGCCCAAGCCCCTGTGCGACCCACTCCTTGAGGGGCGCTGCCTGCATGAACGGGGCGTTATCGGCGTCTGCCCGAGCGAACACGTCGTCCGCCGAGGCCCCGGACCGCAACCCCGCGTACAGGTAGATCAGTGCCGAGGATCGCGGCCCGGTGCGACAGGTGACGATGGTCGGCCGTGGCAGTCGGTCGAGGGCTTCCACCCCTCGACGCGCCACCGCCATGTCGAAGGGATGCGGCGGGTCGGCGATCAGGTTCTCCGCTTCGGACACTGCTGACTGAACGTCGGCGAAGGACATGCCGCCCTCCATTGCGGCAAACTCCTCCCCGCACAAGTACAGCCAAGACGCGGCAGACGCCTGTTGGGCGAACGTCTTCGGATCGACGATCAACTCGCGGTTGTGGACGAGGTCCACTGGGCTCTGCATGTCGACCATCACGAGGCAGCCTTAGGCTGCGGGACGATGCGGATGTAGGGCTTGGGTGCGCTCAACTCGCCGGAGACGTCCGCTGCCCACGCCTCGTGACGGTCCACGGGATCGCAGGAGAGGCCCAGGGCCTTGACCCAGCGGTGATCGAATTCTCGATTTATCCTCGCCATGAATCCCAACTCGGTGGTGCGGATCGGGGTGAAGTCCTTCGGGTTCGATGAGTCACCGATCCAGTCGTGAAAGTGAATCAGACCCTCAGTGGTCTCTGCCTCGAAGTCGGGCGCTATGGCGCCGATTTGAATGGTCATCGCTACTCCCTTGGTCCCAACGAGGATCCGCCTGCTCTACGGTGAGCGTTTCAGCTGGTCACCGTGACGGTACGACGCCATGAGGGCCCAGAACATCTGCCACGTGGCATATTTCGTTGCCGGCGGGGCACGACGGCTCGGACCGGATGACCGGGCGCGGTGTGCGCCAGAGGGGACCGGCGACCCCGAACGCCACCTGGGCAGTTGGCTGTCCTGCCGCGTCGCCATGAGTCAGTGTGGCGGGAATCGCGGGCGCAGAAGGCAAAAGTAGCCCCTCCGAATCGGCCCTGCTGATACAAATCTTCGATCGCCCGCAGCAACCCGCCAATGCTGACCGGCTGTTTTGAGCGCAATATGGGTTTCATCCTGGCCCGAATCGCACCAGAATTAACCGATGCGATATATAGTCCGGCAGGTTCTGGCTAACGCGAAGTGGACGGGGTGCGATGCCTTCGCAGAAGATCGAGTTGGCGTCAGAAGTCAAGAGCTGCTCGATAGCGCGGCGATTCGTTCGGGACACTCTTGCCGACGCGCCGGACGACCTACGCGACAATGCGTCCCTCCTCACCTCTGAGGTGGTTACCAACGCGCTCTTGCATGCCAAGGGACCCGTGATGGTCGAAGTCGAACAGAGAGGCGGTGCATACCGGATTGCCGTGAGCGACGAGGGCAGGGCACCGCTAACCCAGAAGGGGTATCGGACTGACGACGCCACTGGCCGCGGCTTGCAGTTGTTGGATTGCCTTGCGACATCGTGGGGATGGGAATGGACTGGTCCTGGCAAGGTCGTGTGGTTTGAACTGGGCGGAGCCGCCGAAGGCGCAAGGACGCCCGCCGTCGAGCAGAGGTCGTACGAAGATCCCTATCCCGACGGGATGCCCATCGCCCTCCTCGAAGCGCCGGTGGAAGAAATGATCCGTACCGGAGCCCACTACGACGCTCTGTATCGCGAGTTTCGCCTGATCCTCGAACTTGATCCTTCGCGTCGCCAAGCCACCCCGGGCCGATTGTTGCACTTGATTCATGCGCTTGGGACGTCCTTCTTGGGTTACGGGCACTCGGCCGAAGAAGCTTGGGGGATCGCGGTCCGTGAGAACAGGCGCACGGTGACCGTGCACTTTCGACTTCCACCAGAAGCCGGTCCCGCCATCGAGCACTACAACGAACTGTTGGACGAAGCTGACGATTACTGCCAACGAGCGGAACTTTTGACCATCGCGCCCACAGACGAGGCACTCGCCGTTCGACGATGGGCGTTCGGACAGGTTGTTGGCCAGTGCCGCGGCGAACCACCCATGAGGTGGACTGGACAGGTTGGGCTCAACTCGGCGTGAAGGTCGCGGTACAGAATGCCGGACCGACCGCCACCGCGATCCGGGCGGGTTGCCCGATGGGCGCGGTGGTGATGTTGATCATAAGAGCCAACGTCCCGTTGGCGTCCGTTGAGAACCCCGCGTCGTACGAGGTCCCGGTTGTGTAGACCTTGGCCAGGACAGCCTGATAGTTGGGGACGTTGGACGTGATGGTCACGGTCTCCCCCATGTACTCCTTGGGCGTTGGGTACGAGAGGCTCACCGAGCAGGTCGGCGGTGAACCCGGCGGTGAAGTGATCGCTGGAGCCTCGACGACGGAACCGTAGAAGGCCGAGCCGTAGTCGAAGATCCCCCCGTCTGAGGCGACGAAGCGGTACCCGGACCCGGTCGAGTTTGCCTCCATACCCGTGATCGGCCGGTTCAAGGTGATGTTCCCTGTTGAGCCGAGAAACGGCGCGCCGTAGGAAAAGATGCCCCCGTCGGAAGCGACCAACCAGTAGCCCCCGGTGCCAGGGTCGACGGCCATGCCGACAACGGGCTGGTTGAGCCGTATGGCACCGGTCGACCCGAGGAAAGGTGCGTTGAAGGCAAAGATGCCCCCGTCCGAGGCGACTAACCAGTAGCCGGTACCGTTGCCCGAAGCGGCTATTCCAACGATCGGCTCATTCAGGTGAATCGAGCCAGTCGAGCCGAGAAAGGGTGCGTCGAAGGCAAAGATGCCCCCGTCCGAGGCGACTAACCAGTAGCCCCCGGTGCCAGAGTCGACAGCCATGCCGATAATGGGCTTGTTCAGCGGCGTCTGGTCCGCTGAGCCATCAAACGGGGCGTCCCCGAAGACGAAGATGCCGCCATTGGAAGCCGCCAGATAGTAGCCATCGTCGTCGGGCTCGGCCGCGAAGCCGACGATCGGATAGTTGTGATCGATGTCCGCGTCACCGAAATACGGCGCATCTCCGCATGCGATCACCTCGCCATAGTTGGTGGCGATCCAGTAGCCGCCGTCGTCACTGGTCGCCTCCATGCCGATCACGGTTCCGCTCGGCGCAACTCCATTGCATGTCGACATGGCGTGGGGCTGTGCCGGTGTGGCCTGTGCCTGTGCTTGTGCCTGTCCGCCTAGCGGTGCCAGGGACATCGCCGCGATGAAAAGCGTGATCGCCACGCTGGTTGCGAGGATCCTGACTGCATGTCCCACGGATGCAACCATGCCATTCGTCATCAGTCCCCGGCGAGTTGCGGGTCGCAAACCACGTAACACTGACTCGGAGCGGAGCCCCTCGACCAGCTGAACTGCTGTGACCAATCGATCTCGCCGTAGAACGAGGGTGGGGTCGACTGAGCGTACAGCGGGCTTGACACTTCCACCGGTTCCGATCCTGGGATAGTTAGGAGCCACAACCCGTCGTGCGCTGCATAGAGAAGACCCGTGCCGTCGCTGGACCAGATGGGAACCGTCGCGCCTGGCGCACTCCCGACTGGCGATGCGGATAGAGAGCTCGGGTCATAAAGCTCGAGGGTGTGCGAGTCGTACCACGAGGAGACGGTGGAGGTAAGGAAATCAGACGTGCTCAAGCTCGGTGCGGCGACGTAGGCAAGCGTGGACCCTGAAGGTGACCAGACGGGATCCTCGGTAACGTCGCCGGGCGGGGTTGGGACCGCCGAGCAGGTCATCGACCTCAGAGAGCAGACCTCCACTTTCTTCCCGTTCCATGGGATGCGTGCGTCGCCCGTGTCACTGACGAAGGTCAGCAGCCCGGTCGTCGTCGCCGACGGCGCGCCGTCGGAGTCGTTGGTCAACGTTTCTCCAAGGTGATGCGGTGTCGCACCTGGCCTCGAGAGCGAATAGAGCGCGGCGTCCTCAAAGGAACCCTCGCCGTCGGGGACGGCACCCTTGTCGATGACGGTGAACACCACACCCCATCCGGTCCACCAGCCCGCCGGCACGATGAAGTCCTGCCGGGCCGCGGGAGCACCCGTCCAAACCGTGCGGCGGTCAGTGGCCACCGAGTACGACGCCAGGGTGGGAACGAACGTGCGATTCAGGGTCGACACAGCCAGTGAAGATCCGTCGGGGGACCACGCCGCTCCGATAATCGCCGGCGCGGTGGCCAGCGTGCGCAGGGCGCCGTTCGGCGACACCAGGCGGACGGTGGTGGGCTGGTCGTAGGGCGCCTTCTTCGAGAGTGGGCCGGTGCCCACGGCGTACACGTCGGCCCGAGGGCTCCACCCGAAGGCATCGCCGAGGACGAGGCCAGCCACCCGATGAGCGCCTGATCCGTTGGAACGGGCGATCCACAGGGAGCCTTCCATTTGGGATGCCGAGCCGGTCTGGAAGGCCAGCCACCGGCCATCGGGCGAGAACGCGGGCGAGATCGGTACCAGGCCACTTGGCATAGCCACCCGGCCGAGCGTCTTTGCGCCGCCATCAAGCACCCAGAGCGATCCGCTCGACACGAAGGCGAGTCGCCCCCGCCCCCTGAGCGCGTGCGCATTGACGAGGGGACGCGGTGCGGCCGTCGTGATCTGCGGCGTCGGACGAGCTGGCGGCTCCGCGTGGATCGGGCCACTCGACTGGAGACCGACCACGGCTGCGACGGCGGCCGCCAGCAGCGCAAGACACGAACCGATAACCCACCTACGCCGTCGACGTCGCCGGGCTTCCTTGAAGAGTGCGTCAGCATCGAGGTCGGTGACCGCCGGACGCTCTAGGAGCGCCGTGGATCTGTTCTCGGCCCTCATGGCAGTCCGATGATCATCTCGATAACTTCTTCCCGCCGATACCCGTGATGGCGAGCCAGTTCCACCAGCTCGCGGACATGGCTCAGGACGACGCTCTTCTCGGGAGACCCTGAGACGGTGATCCCCCTACCCCGGGTGAATTCCAAGAGGCCCTCGTTCCGGAGGATGTGCATCGCTCTCAGCACGGTGTTCTTGTTCACGCCCAGTACGGCAGCCATGTCCTTGGCCAAAGGGAGCCGATCGCCGGGACCGGCCTCGCCTTCGGCAATGGCACGACGGATCTCGGCCGCCACCTGGTCGTGCAGCGCGACCGGCTCATTGCGGTCGATGTTGACCTCCAACATAGTCCTAGTCATAGTAGGTCCATTGCGGTCGGTTGGAAAGTGGTGTTCGTGCTTCCCGACCGACCCGTGCGGCGGGCGCTCGGTCCGGTCGACCCTCGGAGTCCTGTGCCAGCATGGTCGGCGCTCCTCGATACGCGCAACGAGCCGCCGGTCCGGGTCCGATACTGGGGGGATTGTGGGACAGCTCGACGACAAGGTGGTGCTCCTAAGCGGTGGCGCCTCGGGCATCGGCCGGGCCACCGCGCTTCTCCTGGCCAAAGAGGGGGCATCCGTAGCCATCGGCGATGTCGCCGTCGAGGCGGCCGAGGCGATCGCCGCTGAGATCACCGGGTCCGGTGGCCAAGCCCGGGCCGGCTCGTGCGACGTTCGTAGCGAGGAATCAGTGGCCGACTTCGTCGAGCAGGCCACGGCCGCGTTCGGAGGGATCGACTGCGTCGACCACAACGCCGCCTGGTCCCACCCCCGGCTCGATACCGACGCCGGTGACGTCGACCTCGACGTGTGGGCCCGCGTCCTCGATACCAACACACGAGGAGCGGTCCTCCTGGCGCGCCACGCCATCCCCAAGATGATCGAGCGCGGCGGGGGCTCCATCGTCAACATCTCGTCGGGCACCAGCACCATCGGCGAATCCACCCGGATCGCCTACGGGGTGTCCAAGGCCGCCATCAACCAGCTGACCCGCCACCTGGCCACGCGTTATGGCCGCGAGGGCATCCGGGCCAACGCGATCGCCCCGGGCTTCATCCTCACCGAGACCGCCGCGGCCAACGTGCCCGTCGAGACCCGGGAGCGCCTGGCGGCGTCCAACCCGACGCGCCGGCTCGGTCGCCCCGAGGACATCGCCAAAGTCGTCGTCTTCCTGTTCAGTGAGGCCGCCTCCTACGTCAACGGGCAGGTCATCCACGTCGACGGCGGGCATCAGATCGCCGGGATCATGTAGATGGGGAGAGTCCAACAACCATGACCGCAGCGCAGGAGCGTCGCGTCGCGCTCGTCACCGGAGCCAGCCGGGGCATCGGGAAGTGTGGCGCACTGGCGCTGGCCCGCCGTGGCTTCGATGTCGTCATCACCGCCCGCACCGTGCGCGAAGGTGACGGGCGCTCCCATCCGTCGAGTTCGAAAGCCACCGCGGGGCCGGTCACCATCGCCGGCAGCCTCGAGACCACCGCCGGCGAGATCGAGGCGCTCGGGCGTGACTGCCTGATGATCCCGATGGACTTGATGGACCGCCCCTCGATCCACCGCGTGGCCGAAACGGTCCTGTCCGAGTGGGGTCGGGTGGACGTGCTGTTCAACAACGCCATCTACCAGGGCCCGGGCACCATGGACACCATCCTGGATCTCCCCCTGGATCTGGCCGAAGCCTGCCTGATCGGCGACTACCTCCATCCTCTGCTGCTCATCCAACTCCTCCTGCCCCAGATGCTCGAACGGGGCGAGGGCCGTCTCGTCAACATGCTCTCCGAGGCCGCCTTCACCACCCCGCCGGCTCCGGCGGGCCGCGGCGGCTGGGGCGTCGCCTACGCGGCCGCCAAGGCGGCCCTCCACCGGGTCACCGACATCTGCCACGTTGAGTTCTTCGAGGCCGGGGTTTGGGCCTTCAGCATCGCTCCGGGCCTGACGCTGACCGAGTCCATGCGGGCTTCGGGCATGGACAAGGTTCTGGTGGGTGCGGGTCATGCACCCGCCCCTCCCGAGGTGGCGGGTGAGGTGGCCGGCTGGCTGGGGGCGGCGCCCGAGGCGGGGCGGTTTTCCGGCCAGATGGTCTCGTCGCGCTCGTTGTGCCGGGAGTTGGGTCTCGTCGACGGATGGCCGCCGCCGCGAGGCCAGCGGCCTGGTCGCTGAGAGAGCCGCTTCGTTCACCAAGCCGTCACGGGCCCACTGGGTAGATTGGCGCGCATGGCGCTCTCGCGGCGGACGGTGCTCAAGGGTCTGGCCGGTGCCACCATCGCCGCCGCCGTCCGGCCCACCTTGGGCGCCATGGCGGCCGGCGGTGCCACGCCCTACTTGCCGGCGGGAACCCGTCCCTTCCCTGACTTGCCCGTGGGGTACGAGTCGCTGCCTCAGATAGAGCACCTCGTGTACTTCATGATGGAGAACCACTCCTTCGACAACTACTTCGGCATGCTCGGCCGGGGCGACGGCTTCACCCTCGACGCCAACGGTCATCCCGTCAACGCCAATCCGATCTGGAGCGGCGGGAGCGTGCGCGCCTATCACGCACCGTCCCCCTGCACCGCCCACTACAACATCGGGCAGGACTGGAAGCGGAGCCACCTGGCCTGGGACCAGGGTCGCAACGACGGCTTCCTGGCCGAGACGAACAACGTCGACGCCATGTCCTATTTCGACGCGAGCGACATTCCCTTCTACTACTCGCTCGCCAGCACCTTCCCGATCTGCGACCGTTACTTCTGCTCGCTCATGGGGCAGACCGACCCCAACCGTCGCTTCATGGTCGCGGCTACCTCGGTGGGCGAGGTCAACGACACCTCGCTGGGCGGGATCCTCACCACCCCCAGTCCACCCAACGGCACCATCTTCGACTTGCTCAATGCCCACCACATCACTTGGAAGGACTACTTCGTCGACCTTCCCACCTCGACCGGGCTGTTCCCGCACGTGGCCGAGCGCAACCCGCTCAAGTTGGCCTCGATCGCCGAATTCCTGGTCGACGCCGAGTTGGGCACCCTCCCCTCGGTGAGCTTCGTCGACCCGGACGGGTGGCAGGGTTCCGAGGAGAATCCCCAGGACATCCAGACCGGTGAGCTCTTCTCGTCCTTGGTGATCAACGCTGTCCTGCGCGGTCGGGCCTGGGACAAGACCCTGATGCTCTTCACCTACGACGAGCACGGCGGGTACTACGACCACGTCCCTCCGGTGCCGTTGGCGGCGCCGGACGACATCAGGCCGAACGTGCCCGATGACGAGACGTACGGGGACATGTTCAGCTGGTCGGGGTTCAGGGTGCCCGGCATCGTCATCTCGCCGTGGTCGAGGCCGAACTATGTCTCCCACGTCGTGCACGACCACACCTCGTTCCTCCGGCTGATCGAGACCAAATGGAACCTGCCGGCCCTCACGGCGCGGGATGCCAACGCGAGCAACCTCCTCGACTGCGTCGATTTCACCCAGCCGAGCTTTGAAGCGCCGCCCGATCTCGCCTCGGCCACCCTGCCCACCGGCGAGGTCAGCTGTTACCTGCAGGATCCGACGCTGCCCGTCGGCTAGCCCCTCGCACCCGCCCTCGTTCCCGCACCCGAGCCGGCAGCCGTTCCCATAAGGTCCCGGCAGCGCTATGGATGCTGACACGCCCACTCATCCGACCGGGCCTCCTGGTGGAGACGACCCCGTACTCGCGTTCGGCACGGCCCGCGGGCGTTGGGTCATCGCGGCCACCGTGCTGGGCTCGGGCATGGCCGGGCTCGATGCCACGGTGGTCGGCATCGCCCTCCCGGCCATTAACCGCAACTTCCATAGCGGGGTAGGCACGCTGCAGTGGGTCGTCACCGGCTACTCGTTGACCCTGGCCGCCTTTCTTCTCCTGGGCGGGTCCCTCGGCGATCGACTCGGCCGCAAGCGGATCTTCTCCATCGGTGTGATCTGGTTCGTGGTGGCCTCGGCCTGCTGCGGGCTGGCTCCCAACGCCGGCTTCCTGGTGGCGGCGCGGATCCTCCAAGGCGTGGGTGGTGCCCTGCTCACCCCGGCCAGCCTGGCCATCCTCCAAGCGTCCTTCCGCGCTGACGACCGCTCCCGGGCCATCGGTGCGTGGTCGGGGCTCGGCGGGGTCGCCACGGCGGGCGGGCCGATCATCGGCGGCTACCTCATCCAGGCGGCGTCATGGCGCTGGGTCTTCTTCATCAACATCCCGTTGGCGGTCGTCGTGCTGGCGGTGACCGCGCGTCATGTCCCCGAGACCCGCGATCCGACGAGCGCCGGCAAGGTCGACACGGTCGGGGCCGCTCTCGCCGTCATCTTCCTGGCCGCCCTCACCTACGGGTTGATCGAAGGACCGAGCCACGGCTGGACCAGTCCCGCCATCCTGGCCAGCCTCGTCGTGGCCGCGGTCGCGGGTCCCGGCTTCCTCCTGGCCGAGCATCTGCGGGCGCACCCCATGATGCCCCTGGGCGTCTTCCGTTCCCGGCAGTTCAGCGGCGCCAACGCGGCGACCTTCGTCGTCTACGGCGCGTTGGGCGGTGCGCTGTTCCTCTTGCCCATCCAGCTCCAGGTCGTGCTCCACCACAGCCCCACGGTGGCCGGGTTGGCGCTCGTGCCGGTCACCGTCATCATGTTGCTCCTCTCCGCGCGCTCGGGTCAGCTGGCGGCGCGCCTCGGGCCCCGACTGCAGATGACCGTGGGCCCTTTGATCGTGGGAGCCGGCCTGATCCTGCTGGTGCGCGGCACCCACGATGCGAATTACTTCACTGCCATTCTCCCGGCGGTGCTGGTCTTCGGGTTCGGGTTGGCCGTGACCGTGGCGCCACTGACCTCGACGGCGATGGCGGCGGCGCCGGCCGAGCATGCCGGCGTGGCCTCCGCCGTGAACAACGTGGTCGCCCGCGCCGCCGGGCTCCTGGCGGTAGCGGTGCTCCCGCTCCTGGCCGGCATCACGGGAGCCACGGCTCTGCAGCCGGACCATTTCGCCAGCGGCTTCCGGACCGCCATGATCATCGCCGGAGTCACCGCCGCCGCGGGGGGCCTGCTCGCGTTCGCCACCATCCGCAACCCGGAAGGCTCAGGTACGCGGCTCGTCAACCGGTATCTGCGCCACTACTACTGCGCCCTGGTCGGCCCACCCCTGCAGTCGGAGCAGCCGGCAGCGGCTCCTCCCCCCGCCGCACCGACTCAGTGACCCCGATGGCCCGATCTGAGTCAGGCCGGATCCACCGGCAGCGACCGTCTCATCGCCACGTGCAGGTTGTCGAAGGTGAGCACTCCGAGATAGCGGTTGCCGTTGAAAACCGGGATGGCCGGCGCGTCGTGCTGGAGGAGCTCGGCCAGCGCCACCCGCAGTGACGTCCCCAGCGGGATCCGGGCCGGGAAGGGCCTCAGGTGCTGCCCGACCGTCCCCTCGTAGGGCGGTTCGGGTTTCACCCAACCCTGCACCACGCCGTCGTCGACCACCACGGCCCAGGGTTGGGCCGACCCGTGGACCGAGGCGGCGACGTCAGCCATGGACTGCTCGCGCCGAAAGGTGAACGGGTCGACCAGGTCGTCCTCCTTGACGTCGACCACCGCCAGCCGCTTGACGCCGCGGTCCTCGCCGACGAATTCGGCCACGAAGGGGGTGGCGGGCCGGCCCAGGACCTCGGGGGGCGTGGCGTACTGCTCCACGTGCCCCCCCTTGGAGAGCACCGCGATGCGGTCGGCCAGCTTGGCGGCCTCGTCGATGTCGTGGGTCACCATGACGATGGTCTTCTTGATCTTCTGTTGCAGTTCGAGCAGGAGGTTCTGCAGTCGCTGGCGGGTGATCGGGTCGACCGCCCCGAACGGCTCGTCCATCAGGAGCACCGGCGGATCGGCCCCGAGGGCGCGGGCCACACCGACCCGCTGACGCTCGCCACCGGAGAGCTCGTGGGGGTATCGGCGGGCGTACTGGGCCGCCGGCAGGTCGACCAGGGCGAGCAATTCCTCGACACGCGCCGACACCTTCGTTTTCGGCCACCCGAGCAGGCGGGGCACCACGGCCACGTTGTCCTCCACCCGGCGGTGTGGGAACAGCCCGCCCTGCTGGATCACATAGCCGATACCGCGCCGGAGCTCGACGGGGTTCATGCCCAGCACGTCGCGTCCGTCGATGAAGATGTGCCCGCCGGTGGGCTCGATGAGCCGGTTGATCATCCGCAACGTCGTGGTCTTGCCGCAGCCTGACGGTCCGACCAGCACGCAGATCTCCCCGTCGACGATCTCGAGGGTCAGCGCCTCGACGGCCACTTCCCCCGGTCCGTAGCGCTTGGTCACCGCATCGAGCGAGATCATGCGACATCACGTTAGTGACCCGGGCCGCCCGCAGAACCCACCGGCCCTTGGACCTGCGCATGCGGGTCGCCCCGAGTCGTGCCCATTAGCGTCGGCGAGATGTTGCTGGGCAGCGCGATCCAGTGGAGCTACATCACCGGGAACTGGTCCACCATCCAGGCCGACCTGGTCCAGCACATCGAGCTGACCCTGATCGCGGTGGGGATCGGCCTCGGCATCTCGGTGCCGCTGGCGGCCGTGGCGTGGCGCTTCCCGATCAGCCGGGGACCGCTGGTCGGAATCGCCAGCGGCCTCTACATCATCCCCTCGCTGGCCCTCTTCGCCATCGTCGGCTCGGTCACCGGCTACGAAGCCTCCTACCCGACGGCCGAGATCGCGCTGGTCGGCTACACCCTCTTGATCTTGATGTGGAACACCCTGGCCGGCTTCGCCGCCGTGCCGGTCGAGGCCAGGGAGGCCGCCGTCGCCATCGGCTACACCGACACGGCCACCCTGATCCGGGTCGAGTTGCCCCTCGCGCTGCCTTACATCATCGCCGGGCTCCGGGTGGCCACCGCCACCGTGGTCGGCCTGGTCACCGTCACCGCTTTCATCGGCCTGGGCGGCCTGGGGCAGCTCATCCTCTACGGGTTCAACGCCAACGGCTTCTACACCCCGATCATCGTCGGCCTGGTCCTGTCGATCGTCCTGGCCGCCCTCCTGGACCTGGCCTGGGTCGGCATCGAGCGGGCGGTCGTGCCGTGGAGCCGATCGACCCGACGGGTGACGGCGGGGGTCTGACGTGCACCTCGTCCACTTCTTCGCCCATGTGTTCGGCTACCTGACCACGGGGTCGAACTGGTCGGGCTCCGGTGGCTTCCCAACCCTGTTCCTCCGCCAGCTCGAGCTCTCGGCGGCCGTGGTGGCGGCCGGCACCCTCATCGGGGGCGGGCTGGGGCTCGTGCTCGGCCACACGGGCCGCGGGTCGCTGGTGGCGGTCAACGCGGCCAATGCCTTCAGGGCGGTGCCGACCCTGGCCCTCCTGACCCTGCTGGCCATCTACCCGCCCATCTCGTTGAAGTGGGACGGGTTCCTGGCCTCGTTCATCGCCCTGACCGTGCTGGCCATCCCGCCCATCCTCACCAACGCCTACGTCGGCATCAGGGAGGTGGACGCCGACGTCACCGACGCCGCCCGGGCCATGGGCCTGACGGGCCGGCAGGTTCTCGGCCGGGTCGAACTCCCCCTCGCCATCCCCTTCATCATGGCGGGGATCCGAACCGCCTCCATCGAGGTGGTCGCCACGTCGACGCTGGCGGCGGAGGTCTTCTACACCGACCTGGGGACGCCGGTGATCGCCGGGTTGAACAGCAACAACACGGTGGAGGCGTTCTGCGGTGCCTTCCTGGTCGCCGTGCTGGCCGCCGTGGTGGCCATCGGCCTGGGCTTCATCCTGCGCGCCGTCACGCCCCCCGGCATGAGAGTGGGCCGGCGGGCCGGCTCGCTGCTCGTCTCCGCTCCCGCCGTCGACGCCGCCTCGGCGATCTGATCCGCACCCTCCGCTCAGAGAAGGTTCAGGATCCCCCGGCCCCCGGATCCGGGCCCACCTTGACAATACTGATGGGATTCCTCAAGATTTGGCCTCTGTAACGAACGCGTGACGGATTTTCCTCTTATCGTTACAGGGATACCCCGAGCGCGGGCTCCGGGTACCGGCGGCACATCGACTCCCCACAGGACTCCTCGACAGCAAAGGAACGACCACATGCGCCTGACACGTCTACTCACAGGGGGTGCGGCGATCGTCATGCTGGCCGGCCTGAGCTCCTCGATCGCCTCGCCGGCCGGTGCGGCGACCAAGCCGAGGATCATCATCGGTTCGACCAACTTCGAGGAGCAGGCCATCGTGGCCAACCTCTACGGCGACGTGCTCTCCCACGCCGGCTACCCGGTGACGGTCGAGCCGCCCTCGGGCACCCGGGCCATCGTGGTGCCGGCCATCAAGTCGGGGCAGATCGACCTGGAGGCCGACTACGCCGGCTCGCTGGTCAACTTCTTGAACGGCGGGACCTCGACCACCGTGGCCAACAACCTGGCCACCGCCATCCCGAGCCTGAAGCGGTCGCTCGGCCCGTCGGGCGTCACCGTGCTGACGCCCGCCCCGGCGCTCGATACCAATGTCTTCGCCGTCACCAAGGCCACGGCCCATCAGGACCACCTGACCACCATCTCGAGCCTCAAGAAGTACGCCTCCAAGATGATCCTGGGCGGCCCGCCGGAGTGTCCTTCCAACGCCGGCTGCCTGCCGGGCCTGGAGCACACCTACGGGCTGCACTTCTCCGCCTTCAAGCCGACCGACGAGGCCAGCACCATCAGCGTGGCCGCCCTCAAGAACGGAGAGGTCCAGGTGGTCGAGCTGTTCTCCAGCGACGGCAATGTGGTCGGCAACAACTTCGTCGCCCTCACCGACAACAAGCACCTCGAGGCGGCCGACTACATCACCCCGGTGATCCGCAAGTCGGTCGACTCGGCCCAGGTGGCCAAGTTGATCAACCGCGTGTCGGCCAAGCTCACCACGGCGCAGATCTCCAAGCTCAACGTCCTGGTGACCGGCCCCAAGAAGGAGCAGGCGCCGGCGGTGGCCGAGGCCTGGTTGAAGGCCGAGCACCTGATCTGATCGGGCGCCGGCGCACCGCTCAGCCGGTGGTCGGGAGACCGGCCGCCTTCCACGCCGAGAACCCACCGACCAGATCGGTGGCGTTGGTCCGGCCCAGGTCGAGCAGGCTGGCCGCCGCCAGGCTCGAGGCGTAGCCCTCCTGGCAGACGACGACGACCGCTCGCTCGGGGTCGGCGGCCTCGGGCAGGCGGTGCGAGCCGTCGGGGTCCAGCCGCCACTCGAGGTTGTTGCGCTCGATGACGAGCGCACCGGGGATCTCACCGAACTCGGCCCGCTGGGCCGCCGGTCGGATGTCGACCAGGAGACCGCCCGCCGCCTGCAGATGCCTGGCCCGCTCCGGGCCGACCCGCGCCAGACGGTGGCGAGCGGCGGCCAGTAGGCGGTCGACCGAGCTCACCTCACGGGGCCCAGGCCGGATCGGCTCGATACTCGGCCCGGTCCACCAGCAAGGCACGCCCGGCCTGGCGGTAGAAGGTCATCGATGCCATGGGGGGAGAGTAGGCGTGCACGCTCGTCGCCGGCGCGTCGTGGGCGTTGACGACGTCGTGCACATAGGCGGGCCCGAAGGCCGCGCCCCCGCCGGCCACGAGGCTCCGCCGCGCCAGCGAGCGCTGCCCGGTGACGTAGTGCTCGTCCAGGCTGCCCCGGACGACCCAGAGGGCGCCGACCGAACCGCCGTGGTCGTGCAACTCCAGGCCGTGGTCCCTGGGCCAGTGGATGGCCCAGATCTCCAGGTCGTCGGTGAGCTCGAGCAGCTCGTAGGAGCGGCCGCTCAAGCCGGGCGGAGGGGCCGGGAGCCGGTCGGCGGTCTCGGCCACGTAGTCCTGCAGGAGATCGAGCAGGGCCAACGGGCTCAGCTTGGACCGGCCGGCGCCGCCCCGGGCCGCCCCGGCGGAGCGCCCCCCACCGCGCCAGGGGGTTGCCTGACCCTGTGTGAGTGTCACGTGAAGCCCTCCCGACCTGCGGTGCGTTGCCCTAACTCTCTATATCCGACGATCTTAGTCGTATTTTGGTACACGCACCAGACCGGGCGGCCGGGCGGACTCTGGGCCGTCCTCAGTGAGGGCGGGAGAGCCAGGACTGGAGCACGGATCCCACTGTCCTGACCCCCAGCATCCCCACGCCGATGCCCATGACGACGGCGGTGAGCCCGACCAGGTCGATCGAGGGCACGTACTGGACCTTGCCCTCCTTCATGGTGAAGGCCCCGAGGGGAACGTGCACGTTGAGCACCCGGCCCATCTCCACGGTGATCATGGCGGGCGCGAACTCGCCTTCGGACAGCGCGACGCCCGCCGGTTGGACCAGCGCCAGGGTCCGGGTGCTCACCCCGTTGCCGGCGGCGTGCTCAGAACTCGGGTTGGCCATGGTTACCTCCTTCGGCGCTCCCCCTCCCCCTCACTATGCGCCACCGTGCCGGATCTGGGAACCGGGCCACCACCGCATGTGCACACCGCCGGTGCGTCGATAAAGGTGGGGTCATGCCACCCACCCGGGCGACCGCCCCCGAGGTCTTCGCCCCCGCCGCGCTCGGCCCGATCACGCTCAAGAACCGCATCATCAAGGCGGCGACCTTCGAGGGTGTCATGCCGGGCGGTCGGGTGAGCGACGAGCTCGTCGAGTTCCACCGCCGGGTCGCCGCCGGCGGAGTGGCGATGACCACCGTGGCCTACCTGGCCGTCGCCCCCGAGGGACGGACCGACCGGCACTGCCTCTTGCTCAACGAGGAGTCGCTCCCGGGCCTGCGTCGGCTGACCGAGGCCGTGCATGCGGAGGGTGCGGCCGTGGCGGCCCAGATCGGGCACGCCGGCCCGGTGGCCAACGCGCGCTCGAACCGAGCCCCCGCGCTCTCGCCGTCAGGTGGGTTCACCCCGATGGGCAACCGGCTGCGCGCCATCGACGCCGCAGGCATCGAGCGCGTCACCGGGGACTTCGGCCGCGCCGCCGCGCTGGCCGTCGAGGCCGGCTTCGACAGCATCGAGGTGCACGTCGGCCACAACTATCTCCTCAGCGCGTTCTTGAGCCCGAAGCTCAACCGTCGCGACGACCAGTTCGGCGGCAGCGTGGAGAACCGCGCCCGTTTCGCCCGTCAGGTGCTCCGGGCCGTGCGAGAAGCCGCGGGCAACAAGGTGGCGGTGACGGCCAAGCTCAACATGGCCGACGGCGTGCCCGGCGGGCTCTGGCTCGATGACAGCATCCAAGTCGCCACCCTCTTCCAATCCGACGGCATGCTCAATGCCATTGAGCTCACCGGAGGCTCCTCGCTCGCCAACCCCATGTACCTCTTCCGCGGCGAGGCGCCGCTGCCGGAGTTCGGGGCCACACTTCCCGGGCCCATCCGCCTCGGCTTCAAGCTGATCGGCGGCCGCTTCCTCAAGTCCTACCCCTTCGAGGAGGCCTTCTTTCTGCCGTACGCGCGTCAGTTCTTGGCCGCCCTCGACCTGCCGCTCATCCTCCTCGGCGGCGTCACGCAACTCGCCACCATCGAGAACGCGCTGTCGGAGGGCTTTGCCTTCGTGGCCATGGCGCGGGCGCTGCTGCGCGAGCCGGACCTGGTGGCCCGGATGCAAGCCGGGTCGGCGGTGTCGTCGTTGTGCATCCACTGCAACAAGTGCATGCCGACCATCTACTCGGGGACGCGCTGCGTCCTCGTCAACCAGTAACGCAGCCCTCCGACGTCGCCCTCCGACGCCGCCCTCAGGCGCTGACCGGAGGCCGCCGATCGGCCCAGGGCGCCGCGGCCTCGAGCTGGCCGGCCAGGGACAGCAGCGTCTCCTCGTCACCGAAGCGGCCGACGAACTGCGAACCGATGGGCAGTCCCGCGTCGTTCCAGTGCAGCGGCAGCGAGATGCCCGGTTGACCGGTGACATTGAACGGCGGGGTGAACGGCACGTAGGTGGCGGCGCGCATGAGACCGACCAGCGGCTCGCCCGGGGGCGAGTCGAAGGTGCCCAGTGGGACCGGCGGCTCCGCCAGGGTGGGGGTGAGCAGGACGTCGATCCCCTCGAAGTAGTCGGCGATCACCCGGGTCAGCTTCTGCAGCTCCTGCATCGACTTGAGGTAGAGGCCCGAGTCGATCGACCGGCCCAGCTGGACCAGGGACCAGCTGAGCGGTTCGAGATCCTCTTCGGTCGCCGTCCTCCCCACCCGCTCCTCCCAATCGGTGAGGCCCCACGCGTTCCCCGCCGCCCACACGTTGACGAAGTGCGCCGTGAAGAGGTCGCCATCGAGCGCCAGGGTGGCCGGCTCCACCTGATGGCCCAATGACTCGCATAGGGACGCCGTCCGCTCCGTCGCCGTCACGCAGTCGGGATGAACGTCGCTCCCCGTCGGCGAGGTCGTCATGACCGCCACGCGCAGCGCGCGCGTCGGCGCGCTGACGGCCGCGGCGAACGACTCGCCCCGACGCGGTGGCGCCCAGTAGGGGTCACCGGGCACCGGACCTGAGGTCGCGTCGAGGATGGCCGCCGTATCGCGCACCGATCGGGTCACCACGTGCTCGGCCACCAGGCCGCCCATGAGGTCGCCGTACTGCGGTGCGGTCGAGACACGGGCCCGGGTCGGCTTCAGGCCGACCAGTCCGCAGCACGAGGCCGGGATGCGGATGGAACCGCCGCCGTCGTTGGCGTGGGCCACCGGCACCATGCCCGAGGCAACCGCGGCGGCGGATCCGCCCGAGGACCCGCCGGTGGAGTGGTCGGTGTTCCACGGGTTCCGTGACGCGCCGAAGCGGCGCGGCTCGGTGGTGGGCAGGATGCCGAACTCGGGCGTGTTGGTCTTGCCGCAGACGACGAAGCCGGCCCGGAGGAACCGCTTGGTCAACTCCTGGGTGACCGTCGAGCGGTAGTCGCCGGCGAAGTCGGTCCCCTCGCTGAAGGGCGTGCCTTCGAGCTCAGCCCCGAGATCCTTGAGGAGCATCGGCACGCCACGAAACGGCCCGTCGGGCAACTCGCCCGCCGCGTCGGCGCGGGCCCGGTCGAACAGCTCGTGGATGACCGCGTTCAACTGAGGGTTCAGCTTCTCGATACGGGCGATCGCATCGTCGACCAGTTCGCCCGGGGACGCGGTACCGCTCCGGACCAGTTCGGCGTGGGCCGTCGCATCCAACCAGGTGGTGTCGTCGCTCATGGCCGCCAACGGTAGCCAGGCCCCGCCGGCGACGCGCCGCCCTCGGTCAGCCCGCCGCTCAGACCGGGGTTCAGACCGGGGTTCAGACCGGGGTTCAGGAGGAGGCGGAGGCCTCCACCGGGATACGGCGGGCACCGGTCCGCATGGCCAGGGCTTCGGTCACCGACACGTCGGCCCCGCAGACCAGGCAGCGGCGGCGGTCGTCGAGCTCGCCCCCGCAACCACGGTGCTGGAGGATCATCGGCCGCTCGCCGTCGATGGCGTAGCGGTCGCCCCACTGGAGGAGGGCCACCAGCACGGGCCAGAGATCGGCACCCTTCTCGGTGAGCCGGTACTCGTGGCGCCGCGGGCGGTCCAGATAGGGCTTCTTGACCAGGATCCCGTTCTCGACCAGCCGTTCCAGGCGGGCCTGGAGGATGTTGCGGGCGACCCCCAGATCTCGCTGGATGTCATCGAAGCGCCGGACGCCGAGGAAGACGTCCCGCAGGATGAGCATGGTCCATCGTTCGCCGATGACCTCGAGCGTCGACGCCACCGAGCAGTACTGGGTTGGGTAGTCCCGTTTCAGCATTCCCCCAGCCTATCCCATCCTTCGACTAATACGTTGCATAGAGCAACTTTCCAGGGTATGGTTAGTTTTATGACACTACCGACTGAGTTGCACCGCGACACCGGCCGGGACGCCCGAACCCACCCGACGTTGACGGCGCTGGTTGTCCTCACCGGGGTGTTCCTCTCCTCGCTCGACCTGTTCATCGTCAACATCGCCTTCCCGAGTATCTCGACGACGTTCCACGGCGCCGGGTTGAGCTCGCTCTCGTGGGTGTTGAGCGCTTACACGATCGTGTTCGCCGCCCTGCTCGTTCCGGCCGGGCGCTGGGCCGACCGGACCGGTCGCAAGCGCGCCTTCCTCATCGGGCTCGGGCTCTTCACCGCCGCGTCCGCCCTGTGCGCGGTCGCCCCCTCGCTCGGCCTGCTGATCGCGGCTCGCATCCTCCAGGCCAGCGGTGGCGCGCTCATGCTCCCCACCTCGCTCGGTCTGCTGCTCCCGGCTTTCGGGCCCGAGCGAAAGGGTGCGGCGATCGGATTGTGGTCGGCCGTGGGCGGTGCCGCGGCTGCACTCGGCCCACCCATTGGTGGCCTGCTGGTGCAGGCCAGCTGGCGCTGGGTCTTCCTGGTCAACCTGCCCTTCAGCCTGATCGCGCTGGTGGTCGGCCTCAAAGTGCTCAAGGAGGTGCGCGACCCGGCGTCACACCGGACCGACCTGATCGGGGCCGGGCTGCTGGCGCTGGCCGTGGCCGCAGTGACCGCGGCCATCGTCAAGGGCACGGACTGGGGCTGGGACAGCGGCTTGATCCTGGGCGCCTTCGGCGTGGCCGTCGGGGCCAGCGCGCTGCTGGTGGTGCGCTCGCGGCGCCACCCCTACCCGATCATTGAGCCGGCGGTGATCCGGCACCGCGCCGTGGCGTTGGCCGACGCCAGCTCACTGGTCTTCTTCACCGGATTCGGCGCCATGGTGCTCGGCGGGGTGCTCTTCCTCACCGGCGTGTGGCACGAGTCGATCCTGCGGGCCGGGTTCATGATCGCGCCCGGCCCCCTGCTGGCCGGCCTCTGCGCCTTCCCCGGTGGGCTACTCGGCGCGCGCTTCAGCCACCGCGCCGTCGGCACCGTCGGCACGCTCCTCTTCGCCGCCAGCGGCATCTGGTGGGTGGCCCGGGTCGGACTGACCCCTGACTGGGTCGGCGCGTACCTCCCGGGCAGCCTCCTGGGCGGCATGGGCGTCGGCCTCATGCTGCCCTCACTCGGCGGCGCGGCCACCTCGCCGCTGCCGCCCGAGCGCTTCGCCACCGGAACCGCCCTCTACGCCATGTGCCGGCAGATCGGGCTGGCGCTCGGTGTGGCCTGCCTGGTGGCCATCCTGGGCACGGCCACCGGAGCCGACGCGGTGCACGCCTTCCATCACGCCTGGATCTTCATGGTGGCCGCCAGCCTGTCCTCGGGGCTCATCCTCCAGGGGATAGGGCGCAAGGTCACGGTGCGGCGCCCGAGCGTCGAGGTCTTCGTCGAGGAGCGCGAGGCCTACGCGTTGGCGGCGGGCAAGTAGCCCGGGTTCGCCACCAGCAGCTGGTCGCGCGCCGAGGCGGCCAAGGAGGCACCGACCACCTGCCAGTCGGCGTCGAGATCGCCGGCCCGCAGGCTCGCCGCCAAGGCGGCGTCGTTGGTGAACCCGAGCACGGCGAGGCGTCGGGCGTGGGCCCCGGCGATGGCGGGACCGATACGTAGCTGGCGCTCCACCGTGGCCAGCGCGTTGCGGGCGATGCGGGCTTCGAAGCGCGCCCCGCCCGCGCCCGTCTCCATCACGCCGTGCTCGAGGTACTCGCGCACCGCCTCGACCAACTCGGCGGCGGTCGGACGGCCGAAGGGCGAAGTCACGGCGGCGGCAGGCTCGTAGTCGGGGGCGTCACCCTTGGGGGCCACACCCAGGAGCACGAAGAGGTCCCACTCGCTCTCGCACACCCGGCGGCCGATGGCGGCCAGCTCGACCGAGCGCGAGGCCCCGCTCAGGTGGGCCGAGGCCTGCATGACGCAGATGGTGGCCCATTTGACCGTGGCGTAGACCTGCCACCAGCGCACCACCTCGGGCTCGATGTCGCCCCCACCCGCCGCCGCGTAGGCCGCCAGCAACTGGTCCAGCTCGCCGAAGCCGCCGACCGGCCCGCTCGCGCCGAAGCGCCAGGGCGGCGCGCTGAGCCAACCGATGTCCTCGGCCGCATCACCACCGTGGGCCAGCTCCCAGTCGAGCACGGCGCGCAGCCCGTCGGGTCCGATCAGGAGGTTGCCGGTGCGGAAGTCGCCGTGCACCGTCACCCGCCGTCCGTCGGGCGGCCGGTTGGCGCCCAGCCAGCGCACCCCGAGCTCGAGGGCCGGGCGGACCTCGCCCAGCGCGTCGAGGAAAGGGAGCGGATTGCGCAGCGGGTCGCTGGGGGCCAGGCCGGGGATCGTTTCGGGGTCGATGGTGTGGATGGCGGCGAGCGCCTGCCCGCACTGGGCCGTGAGCGCGGCCCGGGCGGCGGCCCATTCGGGGTCGCGCAGGATTTTGCGGGGGATCGTCTCGCCCTCGATGCGCTCGACCACCAGCCAGCCCGTGCCCAACCCTTCGCCCGGGCCGTCACCTTCGCCGAGGGCCACGATCCCGGGAACCGGGACACCGGCCGCGTCCGCCGCCCGCAGCAGCGCGGCCTCGGTGTGGACCCGACCGGCCGGGGCGATCCCGCCGGCGCGGTCCTGCTGGAGGATGAGCCGGCGCGGCGCCGCGCCGGAGGCGGGCGGGTCGGGTGCCAGGTCGGGTGCCAGGTCGAACGAGGAGGTGATCCGCGAGGCGCCACCCGAGAGCCGGCGGAGGTGTTCGACGGTGCCGCCCAGTTGCCGGCCCAGCGCGGCCGCGGCCTCCTCGGATGTGGGTGCCACTACTCGACCGGGACGACAGGCCTCCCGCTGTCGTCGAGCTGGTGCAGGTACTCGCAGATGCCGTAGCCCGTGCGGGCGGGGCCGTCGGGGTCGGTGTAGGTCCAGCGGGCCAGCCCCTCGTTCACCATGGTGCCGCCGGCCCGGCCGATGTCGGCCACCCGCAACACGTCACCGCGCAGGTCGTAGGTGCGGTCCTTCTTGTCCAGCACCTGCATGTGCACCACCTGGTGGGTCACCCCGTCGTCGGCCAGCTCGGTGCGCAGGCGCCATTCGCGGACGGAGGTGGCCCGGTCGCCGTGCCATACCCAGCCCCGGTGGAGGTCACCGGCGTCGGTGCCCAGTCGGATCCCGCCGAAGTGCATGTCCTCGCCGACGTTGATGGAGAACCAGCGCCACATCTTGGGGCCGCCCCAGCGGCGCGGGCCCCAGGAACGGTCTCGGTTGCCGTGCGCGTCCTTCCACTCGTGGCGCTCCCCGTCGACCTTGAGCCACCCGGTCCAGCGGCCGGCCTGCTCGAGATGCCCCTTGCCCACCGTGCCCGCCGCCGCGGCGGCTTCGGCCGACTTGGGGCCGCCGGAGGGCTGGCCGTCGGTGCCGATGGCCGGCGTCACCGCGGTGAACGTGACGTCGAGGGCCAGGTGCACGGTGCGGGTGGCGTCGGCCCCGGTGCGGCACGGGCGCGCCTCGGCGTCAGCGTCCATGGTGAGACGCCAGGACGCAAGGGGCTCGAGCATCTCGTAACGGACGTCGCCCACCTCGAGCACGGTGTCGACCATCTCGTGCTGCTCCTTGACCGCCCGGTACTCCGACAGCTCCCCGCCGGGCAGCCAGACCGACATGCCGACGTCCATGGTCCCCTCGTTGGGCCGGATGCCGACGCGGGTGAAGAAGCCCGAGTCGGTGCCCGGGTCAAAGGCGTTGAAGTAGTAGGACTCGCTCCAGGCGGAGTCGCCTTCGACGGGATGGGCCAGGTCGTGGCGTGGTTCGAGGATGGGCATGGGTATTGGTTACACGCTCAGGCCATGGTCTGCCCAGCGCTGACGTTCAGCGCCTCGCCGGTGACCCCGCGGGCATCGTCGGACAGGAGCCAGCAGATGGCGGCCGCGATCTCCTCGGAGCTCTGCAGCCGGCCCAGCGGGATCTCGCGGGCGATCCAGGTGGACAGGCCCTCGGCCCCGCCCATCAGGTTCTCGAACATGGCGTCCTTGTTGATGAGGTCGGTGTCGACCGTGCCCGGGCACACGGCGTTGACCGCGATGCCGCTCGGCCCGAGTTCGAGGGCCATGGTCTGGGTGAGCAGGATCACGCCCGCCTTGGCGGCGCAGTAGGCGCCGAGGAAGGGGAAGCCCCGCTTGCCGGCCTGGCTCGAGACATTGCAGATGCGCCCGGCCACCCCGGCCGCGATCATGCGGGTGGCGCAGGCTTTGGATACCAGCCAGGTGCCGGTGACGTTCACATCGAGCACGCGGCGGAACTCGGCGGCCGGCACGTTCAGCAGCGGTCCCAGGCCGAAGCCGGGCCCGCTGCCGCCGGCGATGTTGGCGACCAGCGTCACCGGTCCGAGCTCCTTGCTCACCTGGTCGACCGCGGCCTCCACCTCGTCCTCCATGGAGATGTCGGCGACCGCGGTGGTCACCCCTCCGCCGAAGGCCCTCAGCTCGACGGCGAGGTCAGCCAGATCATCCCCGCTGGCCGTGCCGTGGGCGGGCGCGTCGGCGTAGGGGCGGGCGATATCGAGGCAGGCGACCGAGGCCCCGCCCCGGGCCAGGGCCAGCGCGGTGGCCCGGCCGATGCCGCGGGGCCGAGCCGCCCCCGTGACCAGCGCCACCTGGCCGGCGAAGGGGCGCCCAGCGGCGTCTTGTGTGAAACTCACCGGGCAAACGTAGCGACAGGCAAACGTAGCGACAAACGGGGGTCGAGTGCGCGCCGCGGTGACCAGGGGTGGACAGCTGATAGTGGGCGACGTCGATGACGTCGTCCCGGGTTCGGGCCACGTGGTCGCCCGCTCGCTGGCCGCCGGCATCTGCGGCTCCGACCTCCACGCGCTGGGCGACTTCGCCCACTTCACCGGCCTCATGGAATCGGTCGGCGTGCCCATGCTGGCGCCCGACCAGGACTGCGTGTTCGGGCACGAGTTCTGCGCCGAGATCGTGGAGCACGGGCCCGACACGGCGGCGACCCTGCCGGTCGGGACGCGGGTGTGCTCGGTGCCGATCATCGTGGGCCAGACCGGGGTGGAGCAGATCGGGTACTCCAACCAGTATCCAGGCGCCCTGGCCGAGTACATGGCGCTGCAGGAGATGCTGCTGCTGCCCGTGCCCGAGGGTTTGGCGACCTCGGTGGCGGCGCTGACCGAGCCCCTGGCGGTGGGGGAGCATGCGGTGGGGTTGGCTGGGCTCTCGGTGGGTCAGCCGTGCCTGGTCGTCGGGTGCGGGCCGGTGGGGCTGGCGGTGATCGCCGCCTTGAAGGCCCGAGGGCACGGACCGGTGCTGGCGGCCGACTTCTCGCCGACCCGGCGCCGGCTGGCCGAGGCCTTCGGGGCCGACGAGGTCATCGACCCTGGCGTTGAGTCGCCCCACGATCGCTGGTCGGGGTTTGGGGTGGCCCGGACCGTGATGGAGCGGGCCGGGGCGGCCATGTTCGGGGGCGAGATCCGTGACCCGGTGATCTTCGAGGCGGTCGGGGTGCCCGGCATGCTGCAGTCGCTCATCGCCGACGCGCCGCCTCGCAGCCGCATCGTGGTGGTGGGGGTGTGCATGCACACCGACTCGATCGAGCCCTTCATGGCGGTGACCAAGGAGATCGAGTTCCGTTTCTCGTTCGGGTACACGCCGGCCGAGTTCGCCTTGACCTTGGAGCGGCTCGGATCGGTCGGGGGGGTGCCCGGCGCTTCTTTGCTGGTGACGTCCGCGGTCGACCTGGCCGGCGCCCCGGGGGCCTTCGAGACGCTGCGGACGCCGGGTGAGCACGGGAAGATCCTGGTCACTCCGTGAGGTTTGGGGGCGGGGGCGGGGGCGGGGGCGACGGGGGCCGGCGAGGGCGGGGGCGGCCTGGTGACTGAGCAGGACCTACATGCAATTTTCGTAGTGAGTCGGAATTTTGAACTCACTGCAGCTGCCACCCCTGCGGCCGTGCCTGACTCACAGGGAAATTCATGAGTGGGTCGAAATTCCGACTCACTCCGAAATTCAACTATCGGGGCCGCGACGCTCGACCTGACCATCACCGGCGCTCCGCCGACCTTCCAAGAGAGGAACCCACGCTGCAATGACGACCCTTGACGCGGCCGACGACCTGAAGTTCGGCATCTTCCTGGCCCCGTTCCACCCGGTGGGCCAGAACCCGACCTTGGCGCTCGAGCGCGACCTCCAGCTCATCGAGCACCTGGACGCCCTCGGCTTTGACGAGGCCTGGTTCGGCGAGCACCATTCGGCGGGCTACGAGATCATCGCCTCACCCGAGGTGTTCATCGCCGCCGCCGCCCAGCGCACCAAGCACATCCGCCTCGGCACGGGCGTTTCCTCGCTGCCCTACCACCACCCCTTCATGCTGGCCGACCGCCTGGTACTGCTCGATCACCTGACCCGGGGCCGCCTCATGATCGGCGTTGGACCGGGCGCCCTGCCCTCGGACGCCTTCATGATGGGCATCGACCCGGCCAAGCAGCGGGACATGATGGAGGAGTCGCTCGAGGCGATCCTCCTCCTGCTGGAGGGCAAAGAGCCCGTCACCATGGAGACCGACTGGTTCAAGCTGGTCGGCGCCCGCCTCCAGATGCGGCCCTACCAGCGCCCGTACCCCGAGGTGGCGGTGGCGGCCCAGGTCTCACCGGCTGGCCCGCGGGCAGCCGGAAAGTTCGGGTGCAGCCTGCTCTCCATCGGAGCCACCTCGGCAGGCGGGTTCGACATCCTCGGCGCCCACTGGGACGTCATGGAGGAGCGCTCGGCCGAATTCGGCACCACGGTGGACCGCTCCAAGTGGCGCCTGGTCGGGCCGGTGCACATCGCCGACACCAAGGAGCAGGCCATCGCCGACGTCGCCTTCGGGCTGGAGGAGTGGGTCGACTACTTCCAGCGGGTGGCCGCGCTGCCGCTGGCGCCCGACACCACCAACTTCACCTCGCTCGTCGATGCGCTCAACGCCTCCGGCTTCGCCGTCATCGGCACGGTGGAGGACGCCATCGCCCAGGTCGAGCGGTTGCGGCTGCAGTCGGGCGGCTTCGGTACCTTCCTCATGATGGGACACGAGTGGGCCGACACCGAGGCCACCCGCCACTCCTACGAGCTCATCGCCCGCTACGTGGCGCCGGAGTTCCAGGACTCGTCCCGCACTCTGACGGCCAGCCGGGACTGGGCCGCCGACAACCGACCCGAGTTCATCGGCGCGGCGGGGAACGCCGTCATGTCCGCCATCCAGAAGCACCACCAAGAGAAAGCAGCCAAGGCCACCAATGCCTGAGCCAACCCACGAACAGATCCCGACCAACGGGATCGAGCTCCACGTCGCCACGGCCGGGCCGGCCGACGGCAAGCCGGTCGTCCTCTGCCACGGCTTCCCCGAGCTCTGGTACTCCTGGCGTCACCAGATCGGCGCGCTGGCCGACGCCGGCTACCGCGTCATGGCCCCCGACCTGCGCGGCTACGGCGGCAGCTCGGCGCCCAAGGCGGTGAGTGACTACGGCTCGGACCAGCTGACCGGCGACCTGTGCGGGCTACTGGACCACTACGGCTACGACAAGGCGGCCTTCGTCGGCCACGACTGGGGCGCCATGGTGGTGTGGGAGTTGGGCCGGCTCCACCCCGACCGGGTGTCGTCACTCTTCAACATGAGTGTCCCGTACTCGGCCGCACCCGCCCCGCCGACGCAGATCTTCAAGGTGATCTTCGAGGGCAAGTTCTTCTACATGCTCTACTTCCAGCCGGTCGGCCCGGCCGAGGCCGAGTTCGAGGCCGACCCGCGCCATTTCCTGCGCACCATGCTCTACGCCGCCGGCGGCGAGGGCATGGCCAAGGCCAACGGGCTGGCGGTCGACGCCCCGGCCGAGGGCACCACGTTTCTCGACATCCTCGGGGAGGCGCCGGACCAGCTGCCGGCCTGGATCACCGAAGCGGATGTCGATGTCTACGCCGACGCCTTCAAGAAGAGCGGCTTCTTCGGCCCGGTCAGCTTCTACCGCAACATGGACGCCAACTGGGAGCGCAGCAACGGCATCCCACCGACGGTCTATGCGTTCCCGACCGGATTCGTCACCGGCTCCTTAGACCCGGTGAACGTCATGATGCCCGGCGCCGCCGAAGCGATGGCCGAGCTCCTCCCCGACTTCCGCGGCGTCACCACGGTCGAGGGAGCCGGGCACTGGGTACAGCAGGAGAAGCCCGAGCAGACCAACGCCGCCCTGCTGGCGTTCCTCGCCGAGGTGAGTTGACCTACTCCATCGTCGCCCGCGATCCGGCCACCGGCCAGCTCGGCGTGGCCGCCCAGAGCTGCTACTTCGCGCTCGGCTCGGTCCTGCCCTGGGCCAGGGCCGGTGTCGGTGCGGTGGCCACCCAGTCCATGGTCGACCCGGGGTACGGGCCGCGGTGCCTGGACCTGCTGGCCGACGGTGTGACGGCCGAGGACGCGCTGGCCCGGGTGCGGGCCGCCGACGAAGGGCGTGAAGTGCGCCAGGTCGGCCTGGTCGACACCCTGGGCGCCACGGCGTCCTTCACCGGCTCGATGTGCATCGACCACGTCGGCCACGCCGGCGGTGACGGCTACAGCGCTCAGGCCAACATGATGGCCGGCCCCGGCGTCTGCGAGGCCATGGCGGCGGCGTTCGAGTCGGCCAGCGGGCCGTTGGCGGTCCGCCTGGTGGAGGCATTGCTGGCGGCCGAGACCAAGGGCGGCGACGCCCGCGGCCAGATGTCGGCCGCTCTCATCGTGGTCGAGGGGACTCGCCGCGACCATCCGTGGGAAGGCTCATTGGTCAACGTCCGAGTCGATCACCACGAGGACCCGCTGGGCGAACTGGCCCGCCTGGTGCGGGTGGCCGAGGCCTACCACCTGTGCGACGCGGCCGAGGAGGCGCTCGTGCGCGGTGACGTGGCCGCCGCGCTGGCGGATGCCGAGGCCGGGCTGGCCCTCTTGCCCGGCGAGGAGAACCTGTTGCTCAGTTACGTCGGCGCCCTCATCGGGGTGGGGCGCGTCGACGAGGCGGCGGCGGCGGTCCAGCGGTTGGTCGCCGAGAAACCGCTCTGGGCGGGCGTCATGGAGGCCATCTTCGACCGGGGGCTGGTGCCACTGCCCGAAGGGCTGACCTTCGACGCGCTCCTCGGCCGCGCCCGGTGACTTCGAACCACGTGGCCTTGACCCCACTGCCGCCGCAGCCCGGCGGCGTCGCATGGCCCACCGAGGCCTGGCCCGAGGGCGAGGCGGCCGACGGCGTCGAGCTCAAGCCGCTGTTCGACCGGGCCTTCGACGACCGGGGGCCGCTGGCCACCACCTACGCCGTGGTCGTCATCCACCGGGGCCGGCTGGTGGCCGAGCGCTACGCGGGTCAGCTCGAGCACTTCGATCGCCCCCCTGACCCGGTGACCGCCGGGACCCGGCTGCTCAGCTGGTCGATGGCCAAGTCGATGCTGCACGCCGTGGTCGGGCTCCTGGTCGGCGAGGGCCGGCTCGACGTGAATGCCCCGGCGGGGGTCCCCGAGTGGTCGGACCCCGACGACCCGCGCCAGGCCATCACCCTCAACCAGCTGCTGGCCATGCGCGACGGGCTCGACTTCGTGGAGGACTACGTCGATGACCGGGTGTCCGATGTCATCAAGATGCTCTTCGGCGACGGCCAGGCTGACATGGCCCACTTCGCCGCCGACCGCCCCCTGGCGGCGCCACCCGGCCAGCGCTTCAACTACTCGTCGGGGACGTCGAACATCATCTCGGCCACGGTGGCCCGCGTGGTCGGCGCCGGCGAGCCGTACGGGGCCTTCCTACGCTCCCGCCTCTTCGACCCCATCGGCATGACCAGCGCGGTGCCGGAGTTCGACGCGGCCGGGACCTGGGTCGCCTCCTCCTACGTGCGCACGACGGCGCGCGACTTCGCCAAGTTCGGACTCCTGTACCAACGCGACGGCATGTGGGAGGGGGAACGGCTCCTACCCGAGGGCTGGGTCGACCACGGGCGCACCATGCGCTCGGACGATCCCGAGGACGGTCCCTACGGTGCCCACTGGTGGGGCGTGGCGGGTGACACGCTCGGCACCTTCCGCGCCTCGGGCTACGAGGGGCAGTCGATCACCATCTGCCCCGCCCTCGACCTCATCGTCGTCCGTCTGGGCCAGACCCCCACCGAGCGCTACCCCGACCTGGTGGCGTGGCGGGCCGACATGGTGCGAGCATTCCGGCGTGCCTAGCGCGGTGCTGGACCACTGGCGGGCGGTCCCGGCGACCCACCGACGGTGGATCGTCATCAACTCGGTCATCATCTCGGCCATCTGGAACCTCTTCATCAACGGGGCCATCGCCTGGGTCTCGTCCAAGGGACACCCGCACATCCCGCTGTGGTCCACCCCGTTGCTCGGCGGGCCCAACCTGATCACCGACACCATCGGCACCCTGTTCCTGCTGCCCTTCACCACCTGCATCGGCGTGACATTCGGCGTCCGGCAAGCGCAAGGCAAGGGGGTGCTGACCGACCTCGAAGCGCACGAGAAGGGCCCGCGCTGGCTGACCGACCTGCCCCCCACCCTGCTGCGCCGGAGCACCCGGCTCGGCCTGGTCGTCACGCGGGCGCTCGGTCCGCTCTCGGTGGTGATCCTCCTGATCGGGTTCGGCAACGGGATCGAGCGAACCTCCTTCGTGCTCTACAAGGCCGTGCTCGGCCTGGCCCTCGGGCTGGTGGTCACCCCCTTCATCGCCCTGGCCGCCATGGGTAACTCCCATGCGGGGACCGCCGAGACCCCCGAGGGGGCGACTGTCTGAGCAGCGGGTTTCAGCAGCCGGGGACGATGGCGCGCCCCGTGTGTCACAGCGGCGGGCCATGCTCTGGAGGTGCCACCGGACCACACGCGCACCTTCATCGTCAGGGTGAACGAGGTCGTCTCCCCCGACGACGGACTGGGTCGCGCTGGCTGGTCCGCCTTCGGCGTCATCATGCTCGGGCTCGGCACGCTGTGGATGGTGATCTTCGCGTCCGTTCCGGTGCTCCTGTTCATGGGATTGATCTGGATGGCGGTCTCCCTCCTCCTCACGGTCGCCGGCTTTCGCGAGGCGCGTCAGAGGCAGAGGCCGAGGGCGGGGTCGAACCGGTGACGGACCGGACCTGGCCCGAGGACTGGGACGACCGGGTGGCCGGGGTGGGCTGCCCGATGTGCGCCAACCAGGGCCGGGAGGAGACCGAGTTCGGCGTGCGCATCCTGTCCGGCGAGTTCGCCGACGTGTACCTCCAACGGGCCGCGCCGCTTCCGGGCTATGCCATCGCCATCTGGCGTGAGGGCCACGTCGCCGACCCGACCGATCTGAACGATGCCGCCGCAGTGGGATTCTGGATCGACACCGTGACGGCGGCCCGGGCCATCGCCGAGCTCTTCGCCCCGGCCAAGCTGAACTACCAGACCTTGGGCAACGCCGTGCCGCACCTGCACACGCACATCCAGCCGCGTTACGTCGACGACCCCGCGCCGGGGCACCCCCTGCCCCGGGAGGTCACCGCGGCGGCCGGGACCGTCCCCGCCGACACCTTGGCCCGGCAGGTCGAGGACCTGCGGCGCCTCATTGCGAAGTAGACCTGATGGGCCGGCAATCCGCCGGCAGGACCGGCACGACCGGGCAGGACCGGCGGGACCGGCGGGACCGGCGACACCGATGAAAAAGGAGCAGCCCGATGGCGCGTAGAAAGTCACTCCGCAGTCAGCTCTACCGGGCCGCCCGGGATCTCGGGAACATCGAGGCCGCCGAGAAGGGTCCGGCCTCCTACGGCAAGCGCGTCGTGCGGCGCAAGGTCTACCGCTCCACCAACGGGGTCACCGGGCGCTTCTTGCGCAAACTGGGGCTGTAGGCGCCGTGCGGCTCTACCGGCTGCGCCATCCCGTGCGGCGGCGCTGGCTCCCGAAGTCGGTGCGGCAGGTCCGCCACCGCTGGTGGAGGGTGCGGCACCTTCGTCCCTGAACGGGCCCAGGGGCGATCCGGAACGCCCGAACCCCTGCGGTAGCTTCTTGCGCATGAAGAGGTTCTCCACCCTGTCCTTTGTCGCGTCCATCGTCCTGGTCAGCACGCTCATCGCCGGCACCCTGCCGGCCGGCGCCACCAGCAAGGCCCAGAAGGCCCAAAAGAAAGCCCAGACGCAGCTCAAGCTCCGGGCGCTCTCGCTGGCCAATATGCCGACGGGTTGGGTGGACCGGCCGCTCACCGGCATCGGCGCCACCCCCTCGTGCCTCAAGGATCTCAAGACGACGGCCGCCCACGTCACCCGGGTGGAGGTGTCCTACATCGACACGCCGCTCCCGGCCTTCGATCAGGTCCTCGAGTCGGGGTCCGGAGCGGCGGCCCGCTTCGCCAGGTTCAACCACTCGCTGGCCACCTGCAAACGCATCACGTTCAACGAAGCCGGGGTGACGCTGCACGGCACCGTGAAACCCCTCACCTTCCCCGCGTTCGGCGACACCTCGAGTTCCTACGCCCTGTCCTTCAAGTACCAGAAGAGCACGATCGGGCTCGACGTCGTGCTGGTCAAAGTGGGCCACTACGTGACGGGCATCAGCTTCGAGGAGTTCGGCGTGCCCGACATCGCCCAGGTCGAGTCGCTGGTGGCCACCGCGACGGCTGCGCTGCAGTTCAATCCGCCGGCGAAGACCACCACCACGACGACCATCGCCGCCTCCACCTGAGTAAGCGGCTCAGCGCTGCGAGTCGGTCTCAGGCCCCTTCGTAGTCAAAGCCGAGATCGGGCGCGGTGAGGATGGCCCGAAAGGGGAGCCCCTCGGCCGTCGCCATGGCCTCGACGGTGCCGCCCCGGTCGACCAGCGCCACCAGCAGGATCGGTTCGGCGCCGGCGGCGCGAATGGCATGGGCCGCCTCGAGGAGCGAGGTGCCCCGGGTCACCGTGTCCTCGGTCACCACGACCCTGTCGCCCGGATCCAGGGCGCCGGCGATGCGGCCCCCGCCGCCGTGGTCCTTCTCCTCCTTGCGCACGCTGAACGCCTTGAGGGCCCTCCCCTTGGTCGCCGCCACCCCGGCTGTGACGAAGGCCACCGGGTCGGCCCCCATGGTGAGCCCGCCAATGGCCGTCGCCTCGGGCGGGACCACCGACAGCACCGCTTCGGCCACCAGCACCATCGCTTCGGGACGGCAGACCGTCTGCTTGGAGTCGATGAACCAGCTGCTGCGGCGGCCCGACTTGAGCACGAAGTCCCCGCGGCGCACCGAGTGCGTGAGCAGGTGCTCGCGCAGCTCGGGAAATTCGTCGGCCCCACTCATCTGATCGCCACCCCCGAAGCCCCACCCACCACCGCACCGATCACGGTGGAGGGCTGCCCGGCCGCCGCCAGGGCCGCCAGGGCGCGGTCGAACCGGCCCGCCTCGACCACCAGCGCCATCCCGATGCCGCGGTTGAAGACCCGGTCCATCTCGGACTCCTCGACGGCGCCCAGCCGTTGGATCTCACCAAAGATCGGCGGCTCCACCCACGACGAGCGCTCCAGCTCCGCACCCAACCCGTCCGGCAAGACGCGGGGCAGGTTCCCGACGATCCCGCCCCCGGTGATGTGGGCGCACGCATGGAGTCCTTCCCCCAACGCCGCCCGCACGGCGAGCACGCCCGGGGCGTAAATCACCGAGGGGCGCAGCAGCTCGTCGGCCACGGTCTGCCCGGGCCCGGCCCCCGTCCACGCCGGATCACCCAGCTGCCGTCCGGCCCGCTCCAGCAGCACGTGGCGGGCCAGCGTGTAGCCGTTGGAGCGCAGCCCCGGTGAAGGCACCCCGATGATCACGTCGCCCTCGGCCACCCGTCCGGGCCCCAGCTGCGAGCCGTCTTCCACCGCGCCGACGGCGAAGCCGGCCAGGTCGAGGTCATCGGGCGCCATGGCCCCGGGGTGCTCGGCCGTCTCGCCGCCGATGAGCGAGCACCCGGCCTGGCGGCAGCCTTCGCTGACCCCGGCCACCACGGTGGCGATCCGGTCGGGATCCACCTTGCCGCAGGCGATGTAGTCGAGCATGAAGAGGGGTTCGGCCCCCACACAGACCAGGTCGTCGACACACATGGCCACCAGGTCGATGCCCACCGAGTCGTAGCGCCCGGTGGCCTGGGCCACCATGAGCTTGGTGCCCACCCCGTCGGTCGAGGCCACCAGGACGGGTCGGGAGAACCGCGCCATGTCGAGCGGGAATTGGCCCCCGAAGCCGCCGATGCCGGTCACCAACCCCTTCATCTGCTCGACGGCCCGGTCACCGGCACCGATGTCGACCCCGGCCCCGGCGTAGGTCGCCCGGCCGTCTTCGACGCCCACCCCCTCAGACCCCGGGGAAGGCGGCTTGATACGCCCCGAGCTCGTCCGCCTCCATCCCGACCTTGACGAACGTCACCGGCGTCGAGGTAGGCGAAGGCACCGAGGTCGGGTAGTCCCCCGTGAAGCAGGCGTCGCAGAACCCACCGTCACCCACCCCGATGGCCGCCTTGAGGTTCTCGACCGAGATGTAGGCCAGCGAATCGGCCCCCAGGATCTCCGTCATCTCCTCGATCGAGTGGTTGGCCGCCAGCAATTCGTCGGTCGACGGCGTGTCGATGCCGTAGAAGCAGGGCCAGCGCCACGGCGGCGAGGAGATGCGCAGGTGCACCTCCGTGGCGCCCGCCTCGCGCAGCATGCGCACGACCGAGCGCTGCGTGGTGCCGCGCACGATCGAGTCGTCGACCACGACCAGCCGCTTGCCGGCGATGGTCTCGTGCAGCGGGTTGAGCTTGCGCCGCACCGCGTCGCCCCGTGACTGCTGGTCGGGCGCGATGAAGGAGCGGCCGATGTAGCGGTTCTTGACCAGGCCCTGCCCGTAGGGGATACCGCTGGCCCGGGCGAAGCCCTCGGCGGCGGGCACGCCCGACTCGGGCACGCCCATCACCATGTCGGCCTCGGCCGGGGCCTGCTCGGCCAGCAGCTCGCCCATGCGGCACCGGGTCTCGTGCACCTCACGCCCGTACAGGCGGGAGTCGGGCCGGGCGATGTAGGCGAACTCAAAGATGCACAGCCGCGGCGCCACTTCCTTGAGCCACGGGATGGTGAGGCTGTGCACGCCGTCCTCGTCGATCACCACGAGCTCCCCCGGCTCGATCTCCCTTACAAACGACGCCCCGATCACGCTCAACGCCGGGCTCTCCGAGGCCAGCACCCACCCCTCGGGCTCCTCCGCCGGGCCCAGCCGGCCCAGGCACAAGGGCCGGAAGCCGTAGGGATCGCGCACACCGAACAGGCGCGTCGAGTTCATCAGCACGAAGGAGAAGGCGCCCTCGACAATGGGCAGCACAGCCTGCAGGGCGCCCGAGAGCTCCTCGGTCTCGGGGAAGGCGTGGGCCAATAACTCGGCCACCACGTCGCTGTCAGTGGCGATGGAGCCCGGCAGCATGCCGACCTTCTCGGCCAGCTCGCGGGTGTTGGTCAGGTTGCCGTTGTGCCCCAGCGCGAACCCGGCCCGCCCGACGGAGCGGTAGACGGGTTGGGCCCCCGACCAGTCCGAGGCGCCGTGGGTCGAGTAGCGCGTATGGCCGATGGCGATGTGTCCCGACAATCCCGAGAGCGTCCGCTCGTCGAAGACGGTGGCCACCAGGCCCATGTCCTTGACCACCATGACGGTGTTGCCGTCGCTGACCGCCATGCCGGCCGACTCCTGGCCGCGGTGCTGCAGCGCGAACAGCCCATCGAACGTGAGGTTGGCCACCCTCCGCCCAGGGGCGTAGATCCCGAAGACGCCGCAGGCTTCCTTCACGGTGCGCCCATTCTCGCACAGGCCCACGCCGCCCCGAGTCCCCTCACCGGTCCCCTCCCGAGTCCCCCAGCGAACGGGCCAGGTTCCCCTCATGGGCCCCGGCCAGGGCATCGAGCTCCAGGTCGACCAGGTCCCCCAAACTGAACCGGTCACCGGTGGCCCGCCCGACCACCGCAGCCGGGATGCCGAGCGCCTCGGCCCGGACACACAGCTCTTCGGGCAGCGTCGTCGCCACCACGAAGCGCGAGGGGAGTTCGCAGAACAGCTCCGCTGGGTCCGCCACGGCCACCCGGCAGCCGGTACCGGCGGCGACCGCCATCTCCGCCAGGGCCACGGCCAACCCGCCGCCCGAGACGTCGTGCACCGCGCTCAGCAACGGCGCTTCGTCAGGCGCGCCCGAGACGAGGCCGCTGACCACGCTGGTCACGAACCCGGTCACCGCCCGGTGCGCCTTCACGTCGAGCGCCGGCAACGATCCGGTGCGGACACCGCGGCACTCGGTGGCCCAGCGCGTCCCGCCCAGCGACTGCCGCCCAGCCGCGTCAGTGCGGGCACCCAGCAGCACGATCGTCTCGCCGTCGTGCCACCCCAACCCAGGCGGCGGGGCCCGCAGCACGTCCACCAAACCGAGCACCCCGAGTACGGGCGTCGGGTCGATGTCGGCCCCGCCGCTCTCGTTGTAGAGGCTGACGTTGCCCCCGATCACGGGCAGCTCGAACGCCCGGCAGGACTCGGCCAGCCCGTCGATACATTCCGACAGCTGCCCCATCACCTTGGGATGCTCGGGGTTCCCGAAGTTCAGGCAGTTGACCACGGCCACTGCGGTGGCCCCGACGCAGGCCAGGTTGGCTACCCCCTCGGCCAGGGTCAGCGCGGTACCGAGCCGCGGCTCGAGGGCGCACCAGCGCGGGTTGGAGTCGGTGGTGATGGCCACGCCGCGCTCGGAGATGGGCAGACCCGGGCCGGCCAGGCGCAGCAGGGCGGCATCACCACCCGGACCGACCACGGTGTTGAGGAACAACTGGTGGTCGTACTGCCGGTAGACCCAGGCCGCCGAGCGCAGCAGCGACAGCAGGTCGGCGCCGGCGTCCTCGGGCGGCGACAACTCCGATCCGTCCGTCGTCGCCTCCGCAACAGCAATCTCACGCGGCCGGTCGTAGAGCGGCGCGTCATCGGACAGCGAGGCGGCCGGCACGTCGGCCAGGATCGGGCCCTCGAAGCCGTCGCGGATGCGCAGCCGCCCGCCGCCGGCCGGGTCCGGCGCCATCACCTTCCCGATGACGGTCGCCCGCACCTCCCACTTGGCGCAGATGGCCGACACCGCCTCCATCGATTCGGGGGTGACGATGGCCAGCATGCGCTCCTGGCTCTCGCTGGTCATGACCTCCCAGGGCTCCATGCCGTCCTCGCGCCTTGGGACGGCGGAGACGTCGACGTCCATCCCCACGCCGCCGCGGCCGGCGGTCTCACTGGTGGCGCACGCCAACCCGGCGCCGCCGAGGTCCTGGATGCCGACCACGAGCTTGCGGTCCAGCAGCTCCAGGCAGGCCTCGATCAGCCGCTTCTCCTCGAAGGGGTCGCCCACCTGGACGCTCGGCCGCTTGCTGTCGTCGGCCACCGCCTTGCCCTTGGCGTCCCAGTCGCCCCCGACGCCCCCGTCGCCCGCGCCCCCGCCATCACCGGCGAAGCCGGCCGAGGCCAGCACGCTGACCCCGCCGATGCCGTCGCGTCCGGTGCTGCTGCCCAGCAGGACGGCCAGGTTCCCGGGCCCCGAGGCGATGCCGAGCACCAGGCGGTCGGTGGGCAGGGCGCCCATGCACAGCACGTTGACCAGGGGGTTCTGGGCGTAGCAGGGGTCGAAGGTCAGCTCGCCGCCGACGGTCGGCACCCCGACCGAGTTCCCGTAGCCCGAGATCCCGCTGACCACGCCCTCCACCAGCCAACGCTGGCGCGCCTCGTCGGGCGGGCCGAAGAAGAGCGGGTCCATGATGGCCAACGGGCGGGCCCCCATGGTGAAGATGTCGCGCAGGATCCCGCCCACCCCGGTGGCCGCACCTTGATACGGCTCGATCGCCGACGGGTGGTTATGGCTCTCGATGCGGATGGCGATGGCGATCCCGTCGCCGGCGTCGATCACCCCGGCGTTCTCGCCCGGGCCGACCAGCACCTTCTCGCCCTCGGTGGGCAGGCGCTTCAAGTGCAGGCGGGACGACTTGTACGAGCAGTGCTCGCTCCACATGACGGCGTAGAGGGCCAACTCCAGGTGGTTGGGCGCCCGGCCCAGGATCTTGCCGACGGACTCGAACTCGTCGTCGGTCAGGCCGAGCGCCCGGTGCAACGGCTCCTCGGCCGGGGGAGTCATGGTGCCACCAACTTAGTGGCGTCAGGCAGGGCGGTCGGCGGTGAGGACGGCCAGGTCGTCGCCCTGCCACACGACCCTCGGCACCAGCCCCAGCGCGCTGAGCCACCCCACCTGCTCGGCCACCGTGCTGGGCTTGTCATAGTCATCGCAGAGCGGGTTGACCGCGGCGGCCGCGTCATCGGGGACGACGACGTCGCCCAACACGAATCGTCCTCCCGGACGGAGCACCTCGGCTACCCGACCGAACAGCGTCGCCTTGCCGGCGCCATCGAGATGATGGATGGCCAGGGCCGAGGTGACCAGATCGAACGGCCCGGCGGGCAGGGGGTCGAGCAGGTCGGCCACCCGGAACTCCACGTCAAGTCCCGCCAGGCGCTGGCGGGCGACCTCGAGCATGCCGACGTTCTCGTCGACCCCGACCGCGTGCAAGGTGGGGTTGCGTGCCAGCACGCGGGCCAGCACCCGGGCCAGCGTCTCGCCGGTGCCGCTGCCGAGGTCGAGGAGGCTCGTGGCCGCCACCCCTTCGGTTTCCCCCGCCACGGTCTCCTGCAATGTCTCGTAGAGCGGGACCTCGGTGCGCATCAACTCCGCATACGTCGCCGGGTCGAAGTGGAACTGGCTCACGGTTTCACGGTACTTCCGGGCGACCCCACCGTTCGGGTTCCAGTCGGGCCGGGCAATGCAACCGGCGAACTCACCCCGCCGAATGCACGCTGCCGGATGCACCCCGCCGAATGCACCCCGCCGAACGCGACCCAACCCCAAATGTGACGTCTTGCAATCGAAATGACACCCAACCGTCAATTGCTCGTCACCGCAGCCGTTCAGGCTCGTGAATTATCCATATGGCATTCAAGGGCACATAGGGGTGTATGGCCTTGTTTTGGCCGGATCCATAGCTCGATTTCAATATTCCCCTACTGGCGTTCCCCTCAATGGCTGCCGATATTTATCCCCATATGTGAAGCATTCTTTGCCGTTCGGTGAGGCACAATAGGAGTATGCCTAGAGCCAAGACGCCCGTCGCCCGCAAGCCCATGAGCACCGGCCACAAGGCTGCACTGGCCCGTGGGCGCGCCGAGAGTGCCACCGTCCGGCACTATCTCGAGGCGCTCGAGACGTCCAAACCAAAGCGGGGCCGGAAGCGCACTCCCGCCTCCATGGACCGGCGATTGGCCGCCATCGAGTCCCAACTCGCCAATGCTGATGCATTGACAAAGCTCCACCTGCTTCAAGAGCAAAAGGACCTCACGGACGAGCGATCCCGGGTCGATCAGGTCAAGGACTTGAGCGCGCTCGAGAAGCAATTCATCAAGGTGGCCAAGGCCTACGGGGAGCGCAAGGGCATCAATTACGGGACCTGGCGGGCTGCCGGTGTGAGCGCCGCAGTCCTGCAGGCCGCCGACGTCTCGCGGGCCCGCGGCTAATTCACACGACGCCCTCCACGCCCTCGACGCGTCAGCGTTCCGTTCGTCGGCCGAGCGTCACTTCGATGCCGCGCGTGTCACCGTCCTCGTCGGCCAGGACCGCCAGGTCGGTGTAACCGAGTCGCGCCAGGTCATCACTGAGCGCCTCGGCCTGCTCCCCACCCAGCTCGAGCAGGAGCGCGCCACCGGGTCGCAAGAAACGAGGGCACTCGACCAGGACGCGCCGTAGGAAGGCGCAGCCGTCACCGCCCCCGTCATAGGACAGCGAGGACTCGAAGGTGAACGTGTCGTGCGGGAGCAGGGCCAGGGCCGCCGTCGGCACGTAGGGCACCACGCCGGTGACGACGTCGACCCCACCTTCAAGCGTGTTCGGCAGTGGCGCGAACAGGTCGCCTCGATAGACCTCCACCCCGTTGGCCCGGGCGCACGCGACGGCCCGTTCTTCCAGTTCGGTCGCCACCACTCGGGCGCCGGGACGGCCGGCCTGCAGCGTCATGGCCAGGGCCCCGGCTCCGGTGCAGAGGTCGATGGCTACCCCCACCGCGGGCAGCCGCTCAACGGCGCGGCGGGCCAGCGGGACGCTCTGCCAGCGGGGAACGTAGACCCCCGGATCGACGCGTACATCCAGGTCAGCGAAGCGGACGGACCCGGTGACCCAGGCCAGCGGCTCTCCGGTCAGGCGCCGGGCGACCAGGGCGTCGAGCACGTCGGGGTCCCCGTCGGCGGCGTCCACCAGCTCGGCCGCCTCCTCCTCGGCCGCCACGAACCCGGCCGCCGACAGCCGCGCCGTGAGAGCAGCATGCTCGAGGGCGGCGTGCTCGGGGTCGGCGGGGGCGCCCTCGGTCAGCTCAGGCCGCCGCGCTCGCCGCGGCCGCGTCGAGCAGTGACCGCAGCAGCACCAGCCCGTCCTCCGAACCGAGCAGCGGGTGCGAGGCCCGCTCGGGGTGGGGCATGAGGCCGACCACGTTGCCCGCCTCGTTGGTGATGCCGGCGATGTCGTCGACCGACCCGTTGGGGTTGTCCACGTAGCGCAGCACGACCCGGTCGCCGTCGGTCAGCGTGCGCAGCGTGTCGTCGTCGCAGACGTAGCTGCCCGAGAAGTGGTTGATGGGGATGACCAGCTCGTCACCCGCCGCGGCCAGGCCGGTGAGCGCCGATGCGGTCGAGGTCACCCGCAGGCGGGTGGGTTGGCAGAGGAAGCGCAGCCGGCCGTTCTTCACCAGCGCGCCGGGCAGCAGGCCCGCTTCGGTCAGGACCTGGAAGCCATTGCAGATCCCGATGACCGGGCCGCCGGCCCGGGCGAAGCGGGTGACCGCGTCCATGATGGGCGAGAAGCGCGCCAGCGCACCGGGGCGCAGGTAGTCACCGTGGGCGAAGCCACCGGGCAGGACCACCGCGTCGACCGATCCCACCGAGGCCTCACCGTGCCAGAGCAGCTCGCCGGTGCCCCCTATGCATTCGACCGCTTGCACCACGTCGTACTCGCAGTTGGTCCCGGGAAAGACGACGACCCCGATCCGTGCCGGCACTCAGCCCCCGATGGCCTCGAGCTCGAGCCGGCTCTCCTCGATCACCGGATTGGCCAGCAACCGGTCCGCCAGTTCGGTGGCCTTGGTCCGGGCCGCGCCCTCGTCGGCCGCATCCACTTCGAAGCTGAAGGACCGCCCGGCTCGCACGTGCGCCACGCCGTCGAAGCCCAGCGCCGGCAGCGCCCGCTCAATCGTGGCCCCCTCGGGATCGGCGATCCCGGCCCGCAACTGCACCTCGACGCGTGCCTGAAATCTCATGATGAGGCACCGTACCAGTCGACCAGCGAGCGTCCGGTGACTCGCTCGTAGGCTTCGACGTAGCGGGACGACAGGGCCGAGGTCACCGCGTCGGGCAAGGCGGGCGGGGGTGGCGTGCGGTCCCAGGGCTGGGCGGACAGCCAGTCGCGCAGCGGCTGCTTGTCGAAGGCCGGCGGCGTGGCGCCGGGCACCACGTGCTCGACCGGCCACAGGCGCGAGGAGTCCGGCGTGCACACCTCGTCACACAAGGACAGGGTGCCGTCGACGTAGCCGAGCTCGAACTTGGTGTCGGCCAGGATGAACCCGACGTCGGCCGCCCGCGCCGCCGCCCGCTGGTAGAGCTCGAGACAGATGTCGCGGGCCGCCACCGCCGTCTCCGCTCCGACCAGGTCGACCGCGGCGGCGAAGTCGATGTTGATGTCGTGACCGGCCTCGGCCTTGGTCGAGGGAGTGAACATGGGCTCGGCCAGCCGGTCGGCCATCCTGAGCCCGGCGGGCATCGCGGTGCCGTGCACGGTGCCCGACTTCTCGTACTCCTCGAACGCCTGCCCGGCCAGGTATCCCCGCACGATGCACTCGAGTTTGAGCATCTCGGCCCGCTGCACCAGCATGGCCCGGCCCGCCCACTCCGGCGGCAGCGTGACGCCCGGCAACTCGGCCGCGATCTCCCCGGGGTCCACCGCCAGCAACGTGCCCGGCACCACGTCGGCCATCTCGTCGCACCAGAAGACCGTCATGGCGGTGAGCACGCGACCCTTCTCGGCGATGGGCTCGGCCATGATCACGTCGAAGGCACTGACCCGGTCCGAGGCCACCATCAATAGGCGGTCGTCGCCGGCGTCGTAGAGCTCGCGCACCTTGCCCGAAAGGATCTGGGGCAACTCGAAACTCATGACCGCTCCGTCCTCACAACGCCGCCAGCGCATCGGCCAAGCGAGCCGTGTGGCGCAGGGCGCGGCGCAGGTCGAAGGCCTCGTCCAGCTGCGGCCCCCGCAGGGTGACCTCGGGGTCGGCCATCAACACCTCGCGAAAGGCGCGCCGCTCCTCCCACGCCGCCCGGGCGTCGCGCTGGACGATGCGGTAGGCGTCGTCGCGCCGCAGACCCGACGCGACCAGGGCGAGCAGGACCGACTGGCTGAACACGAGCCCGTAGGAGCCCTCAGTCAGGTTCTCCAGGGCGCGCTCGGGGTGGATGACCAGTCCGGAGGCCAGACCGGTCGCCTTGCGCAGCATGTAGGCGGTGAGCAGGGAGACGTCGGGCAGGGCGACCCGCTCGACCGACGAGTGCGAGATGTCCCGCTCGTGCCACAGCGCCACGTCCTCCAACCCGGCCCCCAGGTATCCCCGCAGCAGTCGCGCCAACCCGCACAGCCGCTCCGAGAGGATCGGGTTGCGCTTGTGCGGCATGGAGGAGCTGCCCTTCTGCCCGGCCCCGAACGGCTCCTCGGCCTCGCCCAATTCGCTGCGGGCCAGATGGCGGATCTCGGTGCACATCAACTCGATCGTCGACCCGACCGCGGCGCAGGCGTAGAAGTACTCGGCGTGCCGGTCGCGCGCGATCACCTGCGTCGCCGGCACCGGCGTCAGCCCCAAGGCGGCGCACACGTACGCCTCCACCGACGGCTCGATATTGGAGTACGTCCCCACCGCCCCCGACAGCTTCCCGACCGCAATACCGTCACGCGCCGCCCGGAGGCGCCGGCGATCGCGGTCGGCCTGCAGCGCCCACAGCGCGAACTTCGCCCCGAACGTCGTCGGCTCGGCGTGCATGCCGTGCGTGCGCCCGGCCACCGGCACCTCGAGCAACTCGATCGCCCGCGCCTTCAATGCGGCCACGAACGCGTCCAGGTCGGCCAGGATCAGATCGGCCGCCCGGGTCAGCGTGGCGCACAGCGCGGTGTCCACCACGTCGGACGACGTCAGCCCGTAGTGGATCCACGAACCGGCCGGGGCGCCGATGCGCTCCTGCACCACATCGACGAAGGCGGCCACATCGTGATCGGTGACCTTCTCGCGCTCGAGCACGTCGTGGACGAAGACGTCGTCGACCGTCGGGGCCTTGGCTCGGCAGGTCGCCGCGTCCTCCGCCGGCACGACTCCGGCGGCGGCCTGACCCTCGGTGGCCAGCAGCTCCACCTCCAACCATCCGGCGAACCGTGCCGCGTCGGTAAAGAGGGCCGCCATGTCCGGGGGTGAGTAACGCGGGATCATCGGACTCTCTCCCTGGCTGGCTCGGCGTTCCCCGCCGCCGCCGCGGCCGCGATGTCATGACGGAACTGCCGCCCGTCCCACTCGATCGGATCCAGTGCGGCGTAGGCGTTGGTTCGGGCCGCCTCCAGAGTGGGGGCCACCGCGGTCACCCCGAGGACGCGGCCACCGGCGGTGTGGAACGGCCCGTCGGGTCGCCGGCGGCTGGTGCCGGCGTGGAAGACGGTCACGCCGTCGATCGGCCCGCCCCCGGCTGACGCGGTGGACTGGCCCTCGGCGGTCAGGCCCTCGATGGGGTCGCCCGGGCGCGGGCGCTCGGGATAGCCCGCCGCCGCGAGGACCACGCAGACGGCCGAGCGGGGCAAAAAGGTCGGAGCCGGGATCTGCTCGAGGCGGCCCGTGGCCACGGCCATGAACAACTCGGCGGGGTCACTGGAGAGGAGCGGGAGGACCACCTGGGTCTCGGGGTCGCCGAAGCGCACGTTGTACTCGATGACACTCGGCCCGTCGGGACCCAGCATGAGGCCGGCGTAGAGCACGCCGCGGTAGTCGATGCCCCGTCGGCGGAGGGCGGCGATGAGCGGCTCGACGCAGCGGTCCATGATCTCGCCGACCAGCTCGGCGGGAACCTGGGGCATGGGGGCGTAGGCGCCCATGCCGCCGGTGTTGGGACCGCGGTCGTCGTCGCCCACCCGCTTGAAGTCCTGCGCCGGCAGCAGCGGCACCGCGTTGGTGCCGTCGCACAGAACCAGGAGCGAGCACTCCTCGCCGATCAGCCCCTCCTCGATCACCACGTTGCGGCCGGCATCGCCGAAGGACGCCCCCGAGAGCTTGGCCTTCACATCGGCCCGCGCCGCCTCCATCGTCGGCGCGACCAACACGCCCTTGCCGGCGGCCAGCCCGTCGGTCTTGACCACCCAGGGCCCGGGCAACGTCCTCAGGTAGGCCAGCGCGTCGGCGGTCTGAAGGGAGTCGAAAACACCGAAGCGCGCCGTGGGCACCCCGGCGTCGGCCAGGACTTCCTTCATGAAGGCCTTGGACCCCTCCAGCAGGGCGCCGTCGGCTCCGGGGCCCATCACGCAGCGCCCGCGGGCCCGCAGGCGGTCGGCCAGCCCGTCGACCAGCGGTGCCTCGGGTCCGACGACCACCAGATCGGCTTCGACCTCCTCGGCCGGGGCGTCGGTCACCTGGATCGGGGCCGCCATGCCCGGGTTGCCCGGGGTCACGACCACCTCGGCGGTGCGGGACAGCACATGGGCGAGGGCGTGCTCGCGACCCCCGCTGCCGACGACGCAGACCTTCACGCGGCGTCCCTCACGCGGCGGCGAAGGAGACGAACTGCTCGCGGCCGGGGCCAACTCCGATCAGCCGCACCGGGACCCCGATCTGCTCGGACAGGAAGTCGACGTAGGTCCGGGCGGCCTCGGGTAAGTCCGCCGGCGCGGTGGCTGCCGTCAGATCGGTGCGCCATCCCGGCAGCTCCTCGTAGATCGGCTTCACGTTGTGCATGGTCGACTGGTGATAGGGCAGGTGGGTGTAGCGCTGGCCGTCGAGCTCGTAGGCGACGCAGACCTTGACCGACTCGAACGTGTCGAGCACGTCGAGCTTGGTCAGCGCGACCTCGGTCATGGAGTTGAGGCGCACGGCCTGGCGCAGCATGACGGCGTCGAACCAGCCGCAGCGGCGCATGCGGCCGGTGTTGGTGCCGAACTCGTGGCCCCGCTCGACCAGCAACTCGCCGATGTCGTTGTCCTGCTCGGTCGGGAACGGCCCGGCGCCGACCCGGGTGACGTAGGCCTTGGCGATGCCGACCACCCGGTCGATGTCCCGGGGCCCCAGGCCCGAGCCCGTGCAGGCCCCGCCGGCCACCGGGTTCGACGAGGTGACAAAGGGGTAGGTGCCATGGTCGAGGTCGAGGAACGTGGCCTGCGCCCCCTCGAGGAGGACGTTGCGGCCGGCCTCGATGGCATCGTGCACCAGCCCGACCGTGTCGCCGATCATGGGCTCAATCCGGGGGGCGTACTCGTCGAGGTACTTGTTGGCGATGTCCTCGGCGCTGAGCGGCAGGCGGTTGTAGACCTTGGCCAGGATGGCGTTCTTCTCCTTGAGCACCACGTCGAGCTTCTGGCGAAAGATCTTGGGGTCGAGGAGATCCTGGACCCGCAGGCCCACCCGGGTGGCCTTGTCGGCGTAGGCCGGGCCGATGCCCCGCTTGGTCGTGCCGAGGGCGTTCTTGCCCAGGAAGCGCTCGGTCACCCGGTCCAGCTCCTGGTGGTACGGCATGATCAGGTGGGCGTTGCCGCTCACCACCATCCGGCTGGTATCGACGCCCTTCTCGGCCAGGCTGTCGAGCTCGGCCAACAGGACGGCGGGGTCGACCACCACCCCGTTGCCGATCATCGGCGTGATGTGGTCGTAGAGGATGCCGCTCGGCACCAGCTGGAGAGCGAAGGCCTCGCCGTTGACCACGATGCGGTGGCCGGCGTTGTGGCCACCCTGGTAGCGCACGACCATGTGCATCTCGCGGGCGAGGAGGTCGGTGAGCTTGCCCTTTCCCTCGTCGCCCCACTGGGTCCCCACCACCACGGTTGCGGGCACGCGTCATCTCCGTTCACGAAAGCGGATTACGCACCATTGTAACCATCCCCTGGGGGGTGTAGGCATGCCTGGGTGAGGGTCCGGGTGAGGGGCCGACGGGGCCCGTCGGGGGGTTTCGGGATCCCCGCCCGGGGTAGGGGCAATTGTTGGGGGTGCAGTAGATGACCAACGCACTAAATGGAATGCACGGGCTGGACGGACTGCGCGCCACGCAAGGCTTGCAGATGGAGGGGGTGAGGGTCGCCTTTCTGGTGGCCAACGAAGGAATCGAGGAAGTGGAGCTCACCGAGCCCTGGCGGGCGGTGGTGGACGCCGGGGGCCGGCCGGAGCTGGTGGCTCCCAAGCGGGGCATGGCCGAGACGATGAACCACCTGGACCGGGCCGACCGCTTCCCGGTCGACCGCACCACCGATGAGGTGCGGGCCTCCGAGTTCGACGCGGTGGTGTTGCCCGGCGGGGTGGCCAACCCCGACCAGTTACGGCGGGACGCCGGCGCGGTCGACTTCATCATGGCCATGTTCGAGGCGGGCAAGCCGCTGGCGGCCATCTGCCACGGGCCCTGGACGTTGATCGAAGGCGATCTGGTCTGCGGCCGCCGGATGACATCGTGGCCCTCGCTGGAGACCGACCTCCGCAACGCCGGCGCCACCTGGGTCGACCGGGAGGTGGTGGTCTGCCGTGAGGGGATCAACGCCATCGTCACCAGCCGCAAGCCGGCCGACCTCAGGGCCTTCTGCCGCGAGCTCACCGGGGTCTTCGCCGAGTCCGCCCCCGTTTCGGCCTCAGAGTAGGGGTAGGCGGGTCCCGGGTGGCGGGTTCCGGGTCCGGGGTCGCGCCGCAATTCTCCCTGGTGCCCGGTAACGTTCGCTCCGAATCACCTGAGGGGAAGTAGGGGGGAAAATGTCTCGACGCCGTATCTTTCGTCTGAGCGCGCTCACGGGCGCGCTGTCACTGACCGCACTGGCCACCCTGAGCACCATCGGCAGCGCCGTGGCTGGCGCTGCGGCCACGGCACCCGGAGCTCCGACCTCGGTAACGGCGGTGGCCGGATTCGAAAGCGCCGAGGTCAGCTGGACGGTGGGTGGTGACGGGGGAGATCCCATCACCTCCTTCCTCATCACGGCCTACCAAGGGGGCAGCGTGCTGGGCGCGGCCACCGTGCCTGCCGGCGCGTCGGGCACCGCATTGAGCCCGACTCCGGGAGCGGTTGACTCCTACGACATCGTGGGCCACAGCGGTGGGACCGACTACACCTTCACGGTCGCCGCTTCCAACGTGGTCGGCACCGGCCCGGCTTCAGCCCCATCGAACGCGGTCAACCCCTCGGGCACTTCTTCGCCCTCGGGCACGGTCTCGGTCACGCCGACCAGCTTCAATTTCGGGCAGATCACCCTGGGCGACGTGAGCAACTCGACCACGTTCACCTTCACCAACAACGGCACGGTGGCCGATCACATCACGAACTTCTCCTTCGGCGGGGCCGACCCCGACGACTTCGTGCAGACCGCTGAGAGCAGCTGCCAAACCGCCGTGCTGGGCCCGGGCGGGACGTGCACGGTCGACCTGGCCTTCCTCCCCGGAGCACTCGGTCCCCGATCGGGCACGGTGTCGCCGATCGACGGCTCGGCCAACCCCCCTGTTATCTCGCTGTCCGGCTCGGGGTCGGAGGGCTACTGGATCGCCACGGCTAACGGTGTGGTGAACGCCTACGGCGACGCCCAGTTCTTGGGCGACGCCTCCGGGCATCAGTTGCCGGCCCCCATCGTCGGCATGGTGTCGACGGGTGATGACGGTGGCTACTGGCTGGTGGACTCGCTCGGCAACGTCTACCCCTTCGGAGACGCACAGGACTTCGGGAGCCTCGGGGGTGTTCACCTCAATCGGCCCATCGTGGGCATGGCCGTGACCAGTGACGACGAGGGCTACTGGCTGGTGGCGTCCGACGGGGGCATCTTCTCCTTCGGCGATGCTCCGTTCTTCGGCTCCACTGGGAACATCCACCTCAACAAGCCGATCGTCGGCATCGCGGCGACGATCGACGGGGGCGGGTACTACCTGGTGGCGTCCGACGGGGGCGTCTTCTCCTACGGCGACGCACCCTTCTGGGGCTCCACCGGGAACCTCAACCTGAACAAGCCTGTGGTCGGCATGACCACCACTCCCGACGGCGGCGGCTACTGGATGGTGGCGTCCGACGGGGGCATCTTCTCCTTCGGTGATGCTCCGTTCTTCGGCTCCACTGGGAACCTCCACCTGAACCGGCCGATCACCAGCCTGGCCGTGACCCCCGACGGGGCCGGGTACTGGCTCAGCGCGACCGACGGAGGGATCTTCGCCTTCGGTGACGCACCCTTCTACGGCAGTGACGGGAACGCCGGGATCTCCGACGCCGTCGATGTCGTGCTGGACGGCTTCACCACCTTCCAGTCCTTCGCCGGCATTCCCGCCATCCGTGCGTTCGGGTCGTCAGGGACTGGCAACGGGGTGGCGGACCACCTGAGGGTTGCTCGTCGGTAGTCCTGGCCCGCGTCGGGCGGTTCATCGGCGGGTGGCTATGAAGACCCGCTGGAGCATGGTTCGTGGGCCCACCAGGCGGCCGGGACCGGCGTGGACGTCGACTTCGTCCAGTGTGATTGAAGCTCCGCACTTCGGGCAATCCACGCGAGGTGAAATGAAGTGGCCGCAGGGTCGGTGCCTGAAGCAGACGGTCGGGCCGCCCTCGGGCATCGTCCAACGTTCGCCCCAGGCGGTCATCGCCATGAATACGGGCATCAACTCGCGGCCGGCTTCGCTCAGCTTGTAGTCGTGTCGGATGGGGTTGTGCTGATACGGAGTCCGCTCGACCAGGCCTCTTTCCACCAAGCCGCGGAGGAGGTCCGCCAAGGTGCCACGGGGCAGACCGAGGTCTTCAGCCAGCTGCTCAAAGCGCGAGGCGCCAAGGGCCAGATCGCTCATGGCGAGGGGCGACCAGCGGCTGCCAATCCGCTGCAGTGTGCGGGCCAGTGAGTAGTGCATGGAATCTAAGCCGGCTCGGACCAATTGATTCTCCTAGTGAGTCGAAAGTTTGAACCCACTGTCTGAAAGGTCGGCCGGACCCCTCCGGATGACACGCTTTCGTGCGTGGTTAGTGCAATACCCGGGGTCCCCGCCCATTGATTCACGTAGTGAGTCGGAACTTCGAACCCACTATGTGAGGAGACCATGAAGCCGCCCCGAAAGCGGCCCATTCGTGTCTGGATGCGGCGCCATCTCAGTAGCGGCGCATTTGCATCAAGGAGTGAGTTCACAATTCCGACCCACCCCGGAATTCAACCCCGGAGGAGCCGTTCCGGGAGCCGCTGTCGGGAGCCCCAGCCCAGTTCAGTTCAGTTCAGTTCAGTTCAGTTCAGAACGATCTTGTCGCCCTTGACCTCGACCTTCACCGTTGACCCGTCCAGGTAGCGCCCCTCCAGGAGGGTCATCGCCAGCGGATCCTCGATCTGGTGCTGCAACACCCGGCGCAGCGGCCGGGCGCCGAAGTCGGGGTCGTAGCCGGCCTTGGCCAGCCAGGCCTCGGCCTCGGGCGTGACCTCCAGGGACAGCCGCCGCTCGGCCAGCCGCTCCCGTAGCTTCTGCAGCTGGACGCCGACGATGACCGCCAGGTCGGCCTCGCTCAGCGGGCGGAAGCGCACGATCTCGTCGATCCGGTTGATGAACTCGGGCTTGAAGTACTGGGACGGCTCGCCGGCCAGGTTGGACGTCATGATCAGCACGGTGTTGGTGAAGTCCACGGTGCGACCCTGCCCATCGGTCAGGCGTCCGTCCTCGAGTACCTGCAGCAGGATGTTGAAGACGTCGGGATGGGCCTTCTCGATCTCGTCGAGCAGCACGACGGCGTAGGGCCGCCGACGCACCGCCTCGGTCAGCTGGCCGCCCTCGTCGTAACCGACGTAGCCCGGGGGCGCGCCGACCAACCGGCTCACCGCATGCTTCTCCATGTACTCGCTCATGTCGATGCGGGTGATGGCCCGCTCGTCGTCGAAGAGGAACTCGGCCAGGGCCCGGGCCAGCTCGGTCTTGCCCACCCCGGTCGGCCCGAGAAACAGGAACGACCCGATCGGCCGGTTGGGGTCGCTCAAACCGGCTCGGCTGCGCCTGATGGCGTTGGCCACGGCGGAGACCGCCTCGTCCTGGCCCACCACCCGCTCGTGCAGGGTGGACTCGAGCTTCACCAGCTTCTGGATCTCGCCTTCGAGCAGCCGCGACACGGGCACGCCGGTCCAGCGGCTCACGACCTCGGCGATGTCCTCCTCGTCGACCTCTTCCTTCAAGAAGCGGGTCCCGGCCTGCAGTTTGGACAGGTCCTCGTTGGCCTCTTCAAGCCGTCGCTCCAGCTCGGGCACCTGGCCGTAACGGATGGCCGACGCGCCGGCCAGGTCGCCGTCCCGCTCCAGCCGTACGGCCTCCTCCTCCAGCGCCGCCTTCTCCTTCTGGAGCGCGCTGATGGCATCGAGGGAGGACTTCTCCTGCTGCCAGTGCGCCGTCATCCCGTCGCGCTCCTCGACCAGGTCGGCGAGCTCGCGCTCCAGGCGCTCCAGGCGCTCCGCCGAGACCTCGTCGGACTCCTTCTCGAGCGCCAGTTTCTCGATCTCGAGCTGGCGGATGCGCCGGATGATCTGGTCGAGCTCGGTCGGCATGGAGTCGATTTCGATGCGCAGCTTGGAGGCTGCCTCGTCAATGAGGTCGATGGCCTTGTCGGGCAGGAACCGCCCGGTCACGTAGCGATCCGACAGCACGGCGGCCGCCACCAGCGCCGCGTCCTGGATGCGGACCCGGTGGTGCGACATGTAGCGCTCGCTGAGCCCCCGGAGGATGGCGATGGTGTCCTCCACCGAGGGCTCACCGACGAAGACCGGCTGGAAGCGCCGCTCCAGGGCGGCGTCCTTCTCGATGGAGGTGCGGTACTCATCGAGCGTGGTGGCCCCGATCAGGCGCAGCTCGCCCCGGGCCAGCATGGGCTTGATCATCTGGCCGGCGTCCATGGCCCCCTCCGCCGCGCCGGCGCCCACGATGGTGTGCAGCTCATCGATGAAGGTGATGATCTCGCCCTCGGCGTCGGTGATCTCCTTCAACACCGCCTTCAGACGTTCCTCGAACTCGCCGCGGTACTTGGCCCCGGCCACCATGGAGCCCAGATCCAGCGCGATGACCCGCTTGCCCTTCAACCCCTCGGGCACGTCCCCCTCGATGATCCGGTTGGCCAGTCCTTCGACGATGGCCGTCTTGCCCACGCCGGGCTCGCCGATCAGCACGGGGTTGTTCTTGGTCCGGCGCGACAGCACCTGGATCACCCGCCGGATCTCTTCGTCACGGCCGATGACCGGGTCGAGCTTGCCGTCCCGGGCCGCCTCGGTGAGGTCGCGCCCGTACTTGGCCAGCGCCTGGTAGGTCTGCTCGGGGTCCTGCGTCGTCACCCGGTGGTTGCCCCGCACGACCCGCAACGCGCCGGCCAGCGCGTCCTTGGTCACACCGATTTCGTCGGCCAGGGCCAGCAGGAGGTGCTCGACCGAGACGTAATCGTCGCCCAGGTCACGGCGGGCCTCGTCGGCTGCCTCCAGGACGGCGCGGGCGTCACGGGACAGCCCCGGCTCGGAACCCCCTTCGGCCCGAGGCAGCTTGGCCAGCTGCTCGTGAACCTGGCGGCTCAACTGATCCGGATCGATGCCGACCTGGGTCAGCAACGGGCGGGTCATGGTCTCCTGCTGGAGCAGCAGGGCGTCGAGGAGGTGGGCCGGGGTCAGCTCGGGATGGTTCGACGAGGCGGCGTGCGCCGTAGCCGCGCTGAACGCGGCCTTGGTGTTGTTCGTCCAGCGTTCTGGATCAATGGGCATGGCGCTGCGTTACCTCCTTCGATACGGGACCGGGGCCTGCCGAAGGGGGACCAGATCCCGGCGATAGTGACGGTGCGTGGCGGCTACGGCCGCCTGGGCCGACAGCAGGGCGTCGTTGAGCTCGGTGCGGAGCCGCTGCAGCTCGGCTTCGAGCTCCAGTACCCGCCGCACCCCTTCGAGGTTCAGCCCGGTGGACGTCAGCTCCTGGATATGGCGCAGGCGCGCCAGGTCGCTCTCGGAGAACCGGCGTGAGCCGCCGCTCGTCCGCGACGGGTCCAGCAGCCCCTTGCGCTCGTAAATCCGCAGGGTCTGGGGGTGCATCCCGGTCAGCTCGGCCGCCACCGAGATCACGTACACCGCCCGGTTCGAGTCTGCTCTCGACTCGCTCCTCGACTCGGCGCCCCGAGACTCGCTCCTTCTCGCTTCAGCCGCCATGCCTCATCAACTCCTCAGCCCGCATCGGCACACGCCCCTCAACCTCAACCCACACGCCCTTCAACCTCAACCCGCACCCGCACCCGCACCCTCAACCGCCACCCGCGGCGCATCGTCGGTCACCGCGGCCAGCGACTCCACCGCCGCCCGTTGCTCGTCGGTGAGCTCGGTCGGCACGACCACCTCGATCTTGACCAGCAGGTCCCCCGGCTTCGCGCCGTTGCGACCGCCCGCCGGCACGCCACGCCCGCGCACCCGCAGCACCTTGCCCGACTGCGTCCCGGCCGGCACCTTCAAGGTGACCTTGCCGTCCAGCGTCGGCACCGTCACCTGCGTCCCGAGCACCGCTTCTGGATACGTGACCGGCACCGTGATGGTCAGGTTGCGCCCCGTGCGCCCGAACAGCGCGTGCTTCCCAACATGGACCACCACGTAGAGGTCGCCCGGGGGCGCCATGCCCTGACCCGGCGCGCCCCGACCCTTGACCCGGATGCGCTGGCCGTCCTCGACCCCGGCCGGGATGCGGACCTTGATGGAGCGCACCCTGCGCTCGGTGCCCGAGCCCTGGCAGACCGGGCAGGGCGTGTCGAACAAAGTCCCCCGACCGACGCAGTCGGGGCACACCGTCGACAACGAGAACAGCCCCTGGTTGTCGTTGAGACTGCCCGTCCCGCCACAACGCGGGCACGTGTGCGTGGACGTGCCGGGAGCAGCCCCCGAGCCCTTGCAGTTCGAGCAGCGCACGTCGGTCGGGATGTTGACCGAGGTGGTGACCCCGTGCACGGCGTCCTGGAAGGACAGGTGCAGCGCGGCCTCCATGTCGGCGCCCCGCTGGGGACCCCGCTGCTGGGTACGGCCCCGGTTGCCGAACAGGCCACCGAAGAGGTCCCCCAGGTCGCCCATGTCCTCCATGCGGAAGGTCCCGCCCCCACCCGGGCCGCCGCCGAAGCCGCCGGTCATCGGACCGTGCTTGCGGACCTCGTCGTACTCCTTGCGCTTGTCGGGATCACCGAGGACGTCGTAGGCCGCGCTGATCTCCTTGAACCGCTCCTCCGAGCCCGGGTTGGCGTCGGGGTGGTACTGCTTGGCCAACTTCCGGTAGGCGCGCGTGATCTCCTTGTCGGTGGCCGTCGAGACGACCCCGAGCACCTTGTAGTAGTCCTTCTCGAACCATTCGCGTTGGGCGGCCACGGCCTAGTTCACCCCCGGACGCTGACCATCGCCGGGCGCAACACCTTTCCCCGAAAGCGGTAGCCCGAGCGGAGCACCTGGTCGACCACTTCCTCGCCGCCCTCCCCCTCGACCCGCGCCACGGCGTCGTGCACCGAGGGGTCGAACTTGACCCCGGCTTCGTCGACGCGCTCGAGACCTTCCTTGGCCAACGCGTCGAGCAGCATGGCGCGCGACGCCGCCAACGCCTTGGCGTCCTCTGAGTCCGCGCCCGCCTCGCTCTGGTGAGCCTGCGCCAGGTCGAGCGTGTCGAGTACCGGCAGCAACTTGTTGACCAGATCCGACGCGGCCCGGGCCGATTGCTCGTCCTGCATGCGCTGGATGCGCTTGCGGTAGTTCTCGAAGTCGGCCTGCGTGCGCTGCAGCGCCAGCAGGTACTCGTCCCGCTCGCTCTCCAGCTGCTGCATGGGGTCGAGCGCGAACAGCTCGGGCTCGACCACACCACCGTTGATGCCTTCCTTCATCCCGCCGGCCTCCTGACCGCCTTCCTCAGCCTCGACCTCTGCCTCGACGGCGGCCGAGTCGGCTTCGCTCCACGTCTCGTCGGCGGCACCGGACTCCGGCGTGGGCTCCGGCGTGGACTCCGGCGTGGACTCCGGCGTGACCCCCTCAGCGAACTCGTCGCCGGGGGTCTCGTCGGACTGGCTCATTGCTCATCGACGATCTCGGCATCGACCACTTCGTCGTCGTTGGCCGGCTCGCCGCCACCACCGCTCCCGTCGCCCGAGCCCGAACCGGACCCGTCACCCGACCCGCCGCCCGACTGAGACGCAGAAGCCTGCTCATACAGCCGCTGGCTGAAGCTCTGCGAGACACCCACCAGCTTCTCGGTGGCGTCCTTGATCGCCTCCAGGTCCGTTCCTCCCAGAGCCGTCTTGACCCCGGCCAAGGCGTCCTCGACGTCGGACTTCTCCGACCCCTCGAACTTCTCGCCCTGGTCCTTGAGCAGCTTCTCGGTCTGGTACACCAACGTGTCGGCGGAGTTACGAACCTCAGCCTCCTCCCGGCGGGCCCGATCGTCCTCGGCGTGCGCCTCGGCGTCTCGCACCATCCGCTCGATGTCGTCCTTCGCCAGCGAGGACTGACCGGTGATGGTCATGGACTGCTCCTTGCCGGTCGCCTTGTCCTGGGCTGAGACGTGCACGATCCCATTGGCATCGATGTCGAAGGTGACCTCAATCTGCGGGATCCCCCGGGGCGCCGGCGGCAGGTCCACCAGCTGGAACTTGCCCAGCGTCTTGTTGTACATCGCCATCTCGCGCTCACCCTGGAGCACGTGGATCTCGACCGACGGCTGGTTGTCCTCGGCGGTGGTGAAGATCTCGGACCGCTTGGTCGGGATGGTCGTGTTCCGCTCGATGAGACGGTGCATGACCTGACCCTTGGTCTCGATGCCCAAACTCAACGGCGTCACGTCGAGCAAGAGCACGTCCTTGACCTCGCCCTTGAGGACACCGGCCTGCACGGCGGCGCCGATCGCCACCACCTCGTCGGGGTTGACGCCCTTGTGGGGCTCCTTGCCCGACAGCTTCTGCACCAGCTCCTGGACCGCGGGGATCCTGGTCGAACCACCGACCATGACCACGTGGTTGATGTCCGACGTCTTGAGCCCGGCGTCCTTGACGGCGGCGTCGAACGGCCCGCGGCACTGCTCCACCAGATCGGCCGTCAGCTCGTTGAACTTCGAGCGCGTCAGCTTGAGGTCCAGGTGCTTGGGCCCCTCCGAGGTCGCCGTGATGAAGGGCAGGTTGATCTGCGTCTCCTGCACGCTCGACAGCTCGATCTTGGCCTTCTCGGCCGCTTCCTTCAGCCGCTGCATGGCCATCTTGTCGGTGGACAGGTCGACCCCCTCGGTGTTCTTGAACTCGGTGACCAGCCAGTCCATGACCTTGTCGTCCCAGTCGTCCCCGCCCAGCTTGGTGTTCCCCGAAGTCGACTTGACCTCGAAGACGCCCTCGCCGATCTCCAGGACAGAGACATCGAAAGTCCCGCCGCCGAGGTCGAAGACCAGTACCGTGCGGTCAGAATCCTCTTTGTCCAAGCCGTAGGCCAGCGCGGCGGCCGTCGGCTCGTTGATGATGCGCAGCACCTCAAGCCCGGCGATCGCCCCGGCTTCCTTGGTGGCCGTGCGCTGGGCGTCGTCGAAGTAGGCCGGCACGGTGATGACCGCCTGGGTCACGGTGTCGCCCAAGTACGCCTCGGCGTCCCTCTTCAGCTTGCCCAGGATGCGGGCGGAGATCTCCTGGGCCTTGTACTTCTTGCCGTCGATATCGACGGTCCAATCGGTGCCCATGTGGCGCTTGACCGAGCGGATGGTCCGGTCCGGGTTGGTGATGGCCTGGCGCTTGGCCACCTCGCCGACCAGCACCTCGCCGGTCTTGGAGAAGCCGACGACCGACGGCGTCGTCCGTCCCCCTTCGGCATTGGGGATCACGACGGGCTCGCCCGCCTCCAACACGCTGACCACCGAGTTCGTGGTGCCCAGGTCGATTCCAACGGCCTTCGCCATCTTCGAGTCCTTCCAGTCGTTTCGTCTACGTGGCTTCTAGGTGCTGCTTCTATGTCCCCACCAGTGTACCAAACATGAGTGTCTAGTTGTCAACTTTTTTGTTGGCCTCTGCAACCAGCGTATCAAACTTCCAGTTCAGATGGTGTGGCCGCCGGGTCGGCTCCTACTTCCAAAGTACCGGCGGCCGGGCCTAATCTGACCCCATGGCATCTACTACCCCCCGTGGCCCATCCCACACGCTGTTCCAACTGCGGATCGAGCTCGACGAGGTCGACCCCGCCGTCTGGCGCCGCCTGCTCATCCCGGGTCAGGTGAAACTGGCCAAGCTGCACCTCATGCTCCAGGCCGCCATGGGCTGGTCCGACTCCCACCTCCACGCCTTCGCCATCGGCGAGCTGCGCTTCGGCCTGCAGGCCGACGACTTCGAGGACTACGACGAGGACGAGATCGACGAGGCGTCCCTGACCGTCAAGTCCGCCCTCGCCTCCGCCGATCACTTCACCTACGAGTACGACTTCGGGGACGGTTGGGAGCACCGCATCACGGTCGAAGCGACCCTGCCCGAACCGGCACCCATGAAGTTCGCCGTCTGCCTGGAAGGCCAGAACGCCTGCCCACCCGACGACGTCGGCGGCCCCGGGGGTTACGAGAACTTCCTGGCCGCCCTGGCCGACCCGGGCCACGCTGAGCACCAGGATTACAAGCGCTGGATCGGCGGGGCCTTCGATCCGGCCGAGTTCGACCTCGGGTTGGTCAACATCTTGCTGCAGGCCATCCGCTAGCCCCTACCATCGACTCCGTGCTCGACCTCGTCCTGCTCCGCCACGGCCAGTCCACCTGGAACGCCGAGAACCTCTTCACCGGCTGGGTCGACGTGGACCTCACCGAGGCCGGCGAGGCCGAAGCCACGAGGGGTGGGATCCTGCTGGCCGACGAGCCCGGCCTGGACCTGCGCATCCTGCACACCTCGCTGCTGACCCGGGCCATCCGCACCGCCGAGCTGGCCCTGGCCGCCGCCGGGCGCAGCTGGCTACCGGTGCGGCGGGACTGGCGGCTCAACGAGCGCCACTACGGCGACCTGCAGGGGAAGAACAAGGCCGAGATCATGGCGGAGTTCGGGAAGGCGCAGCTCATGCTGTGGCGCCGGAGCTATGACACCCCGCCGCCGCCGCTCTCCCCCGACAACCCGTACAACACGGCCGGCGATCCCCGCTACCAGGACCTCTCACCCGGGCAGATCCCGGTCACCGAGTGCCTGGCCGACGTGGTCACCCGGGTCCTGCCCTACTGGGAGGAGGCCATCGTGCCCGACCTGCGCCGGGCGGCCGAGCAGGGCGGCGCCGTCCTCGTCGCCGCGCACGGGAACAGCATCCGGGCCCTGCGCAAGCACCTCGAGGGGATCTCGGACCAGGACATCACCGGCCTCGAGATCCCGACCGGCATCCCCTACCGCATGCGGCTCGACGAGGACCTCAGCGTGCGGGCCATGGCGCCCCTGGGCGATCCCGAGGCCGCCGCCGCGGCGGCGGCGGCCGTAGCCCGTCAGGCCGGCTGACCGGGGGGGTCGAGCCAGCCGGACCTGCGGGCCCCCATGACAAGCTGGACGGCGGCGGGTCGGGACGCCTCGCCGCGCCCCGACCCGTCGACTGACTTACAGGGCGTCGGCCCCGCGTTCTCCGGTGCGCACCCGCACCACCGATTCGACCGGGATGACCCACACCTTGCCGTCACCGATCTTCCCGGTGGCGGCGGTGGTGACGATGGCGTCGACCACCTCTTCGACCTGGCCGTCGTCGACCAGGACCTCGATGCGGATCTTCGGCACGAAGTCGACTTCGTACTCCGCACCCCGGTACACCTCGGTGTGGCCCCGTTGGCGCCCGAAGCCCTGGGCCTCGGTCAGGGTCATGCCCTGCACCCCGAGGTTCTTGAGGACTTCCTTGACGTCATCGAGCTTGAACGGCTTGAGGACAGCTACCACGAGCTTCACCCTCGTGCTCCCTTCTGCTGGTGCGATTGCGATTGTCTTGGCATGTGCTGTTTACGGTAACGGTGCCCAGGCATGCGCTACTCGGAACCCGACATGGCCGACACCCGCTCGGCGAAGGTCTCCTGTGGGTAGACCTCCTCGTCGTGCATGGCCACGTCGCCGATCTCGAGGACCTCGTCGGGCTCTCGTAGACCGCGGCAGACGAACTTGACGATGTAGAGCAGTATGGCCGTCCCAGCGGCGGAGAACCCGATGATCCAGACCGCACCGAGGAACTGCTCCCACAGTTGATGCCACCCGCCCCCGTAGAAGAGGCCGTCGACCGAGAAGCCGCCCAACTTCCCGATGCCGGTGAAGTTCGCGCTGGACGGGATCACCTGACCGACGCTGTTCAGCTTGCCGACGCCGTACTCGATCATGCCGGGGTCGGCCAGGAAGCCGACCAGCAGTCCGCCCAACAGGCCGGCGATGCCGTGGGTGTAGACGACGCCGAGCGCATCGTCGACCTTGGAGAACGGCCTTACCTTGGACAGGTAGTTCCAGGCCACCCAGACCACTCCCGAGCAGACGATACCGACGATGATTGCCCCGTAGCCGTTGACCCAACCGGCTGACGGCGTGATGCCCACCAGCCCGCAGATCATCCCGTTGATGGCGCCGAGGAAGGTGGGTTTCTTCGCCTTGGAGAACCACCAGTCCATGGCCATCCAGGTCAGGAGCGCCATGGCCGTGGCCACGTTGGTGTTCAGCACGGCGGACGCGGCGTCGACGCCGGCGTAGTACGGGTCACCGCCGTTGAAGCCGTTCCAGCCGAGCCAGAGGATCCCGGCACCGACCGCCACCAGGAGCAGGTTGTTGGGCACGCCGTGGCGTCGATCCCGCAGGAGGCGGGGACCGACGATGGCGGCCGCCACGAAGCCCGAGACGCCGGCGGACAGGTGGATCACGTACCCACCCGAGTAGTCGACCGCGCCGTGCTGGGCCAGGAAGCCACCACCCCAGAGGAGCTTGGCGTCGATGGTGTACACGAACGTCGTCCACAGGGGCACGAAGAGGATCCAGGCCTTGAACTTCATGCGGGCCAGAATGGAGCCACAGAACAGCAGCGGCGTGATGGCGGCGAACACGAACTGGAAGTACGCCAGGGTGGCCGTCGGGAAATGGAGCCCGGGCGACTGATTTTGTTCACCGAAGTGGCTGGTGATCGGATGGAAGGCGCCCCACATATTGGCGAACCACCCGGTACCGCCGGCATCGAACAGGTGGACCGGTGGGCCGAATCCCAAGTTGTAGCCCCAGAGCACCCAGACGATCAGGACGGCGCTGAAGCCCGAGAAGATCATCAGGAGGGTGTTGACGACCCACTTGCGCTGGACCAGACCCCCGTAGAGGACAGCCAGGGCCGGGAGGCTCATCAGGCCCACCAGGGTGGCTGCGGTCAGCTGCCAGGTGTTATCGCCCGTATTGAGCCAAGCGGGATATGGCGTTGTCGTTACAGCTGCTAGCACGCTCGGTGCCCCTTTCACGGTTTCAGCCGGTAACCCACCACACCCGCCAGGCGAGAAGCAGGAAGCCACCGGACATCGTTGTGCCGGGTTCAGTATGGGGAGGGGTCGTTTCTCCCTCGCTACGCGCGTGTTACCAGCGCGTGAACACCCACCTTGGGTAGCCTTTGCCCATGACTACAGGTGGCTATGACCTCGACCTCTCCCGCATCTGGCTGTTCTCGACCTCATCGGCCAAGGACATCCGGACCATCCGCAAGGCCCTTGAAGAGGTGTCCGTCCCCCCGGGGCGGGTGCTCACCGAACAGGGCACCATCGGCCGGGAGTTCTTTCTGATCGTCTCGGGCCAGGCGGCCGTCAAGCGGAACAACCGCAAGATCGCCACGCTCGGGCCCGGCCAGTACTTCGGCGAGCTGGCCCTCCTCGACCGCCGGCCCCGTTCGGCCACCGTGGTCTCCGACACCGACATGAAGCTCCTGGTCCTCGGCCAGCGCCAGTTCAACGGCGTGCTCGATGCCGTGCCCGCCCTGGCCCGCAAGCTGCTGGCCGCCATGGCCACCCGCCTGCGCGAGTCCGACGACAAGGCGTACAACTAGCCCGGAGCCGCCGCCCCGTCCGCCCCGGGCCCCGGCGGGCCGGCAGGGCCCTGAGCAGCACCGCAGCATCCGCGCCCACGCCGCAGCCCAATGGAAAACTGCCTCTGTCCGTTAGCCCCCCACCAGGACCGAGGAGATCGAGATGGTGTTTGACCCCAGGAAGCTGCTCGCTGAATTCGTCGGGACCGCCGTGCTGGTGGTCATCGCCGTCGGGGTGGCCACCGAGAACTTCGGGTTCAAGCTCTTCGGGGGCAGCATCGCCGCCGGGGTGACGACCACGGCCCTGGCCTTCGGCCTGGTGCTGATCGCGCTGGTCTACGCCATCGGGCCGATCTCGGGCTGCCACATCAACCCGGCCGTGACCATGGGCTTCATCGCCTCGGGCCGGATGAAGATCGGCGAGGGCATCGGCTACATGGTGGCCCAGGCGGTCGGGGCCATCGCCGGGGCGGCGGTCCTGTGGGGCATGTTCGCCAACGTGCCCGGCTACAACCGGGGCGTGACCGGACTGGGCACCGACGGCTACGGGACCTACTCCTTGACCCACCTGTCCGAAGGTGGCGCCTTCCTGGTGGAGGTGGTCCTGACCTTCGTCTTCGTCATGGTGGTCCTCTTCGCCACCCACAAGGCGGCCATCACCGGGGCGGCCGGGCTGGCCATCGGCATGGCCCTGGTGGTGGTGCACCTCATCGGCATCCCCCTGACCGGCACCTCGGTCAACCCGGCACGCAGCCTCGGCCCGGCCCTCATTGTGGGCGGGCACGCCACCAGCCAGCTCTGGCTGTTCATCGTGGCCCCGCTGGTGGGCGCGGTCGTGGCCGGACTGCTCCACGTCGGCCTCTCCGGCCGGGACACGCCGGCGCCGGCGGAGGCAGCCGCCTGAGCAGGGGGCGGAACTCGGGC
>DASXZJ010000021.1:0-5406 GCA_036502025.1 Acidimicrobiales bacterium
CGAGGTCGGGCCTGTCGGCCACCGGTTCCACGGTAGGGGTGGGCGCCGGGCTAGCGACGTCGGTCACCCACCCCATTCGCCGCTCGGTTGACCACTCGCGGACCAGGTCCTCGGCGGCCTGGTCCAGGTTGTCAGCGACCAGATAGGCGTGGGACGCCTCCCGGGCCCGGCTCATGGCCACATACGCCAGCTCCCGGCCGCCGCCGTCCACATACACGTGGGCGCGCTCGGCGGTTTGACCCTGGCTGCGGTGGGCGGTCACTGCGTAACCGTGGGCCAGGCGTTCGGCCGAGACCTCGTCGCCGACCAGGCCGACGCGACGCTCGTCCTCGGTGCGAAGCATCAGGCCCTTGTGCTCAGGGTCGACGCGCTCCACCACGGCCCGCTCGCTGGTGACGAGGGCCCCGTCGGCGCCTGGGGCAAGAGTCACCACCTGGTCCCCGGCCTGGTAGCTCCGGCCGCCAGGGGCGACCAGCTCGGGGCCGGTCAGCCTGCCGGCTTCCGCCACGCGCTCTCTGGCTCTGCCGTTGAGCTCCTCCACGTTGGCCCGTCGCCACGCCAACAGCGCCGTGTCCTTGCCCTCTTCAACGTCGGCCGCCCAGGCGTCCACGGCCAGATCGAGAGCCTCGTCCCTCGATGCACCGGCCACAATGCGCTCGCGTCCCCGATACCAGGACACCGCCTCCTCCACGTCGCCAGCTCGCAGGGCGGCAAGAGCCCGAGCCTCGTCCGGATCGCTTTGCCGCAGGTTCTCACTGAGGACGTGAACCTGGTCCCGGTGGTGGTTGACCAATGCCTCCAGGGCTCCGCCGGGCCCGACGGCGCCGAGCTGGCGATGGTCGCCCACCATCACCACCTTGGCTCGGGCTGACTCCACATGGGCCAGCAGGCCGATCAGGTCCGGGTCGTCGGTCATGCCAACCTCGTCGAGCACGACGACGCTGTGATCGGAGAGCGAGATCCTCCCGTGCTCGAGGCGCCACCTCAGGCTGGCCAGGGTCCTCGACTGGTCGATGCCCGCCTCACGCCCCAGGTTGCGGGCGGCCTGTCCCGAGGTGGCGGTGCCTAGCACCTCGTAGCCGGCTGACTCGAAGGCCTCCCGAACCACCGACAGCATGGTGGTCTTGCCCGAACCGGCCACGCCGAGAACCAGCTCGGCGCCGCGTCCCGACGTGCAGATGGCGGTGACGGCGTCCTCCTGGGCCGAGGTGAGCGGGTAGCCCTGGCGGTGCTCGGCTGCCCGAACGGCGGCGATGGTGTTCCCGACCGAGATGGCGGCAGCGTCGGTACGCGCCAGCTGGTCGGAGACCATCTCGGCGATGGCCTGCTCGGTGGCGAGGGTGGTGGCCGTCGACCACGCCTGCTCTCTGGCCCCCCGCACGCCGACCAAGGGGATGGCCTCGGGGTCGGCCAGGGTCCGGTCCACCACCTGGTCGAGCAGGGCGGGATTCTGGCCGTAGAGGTGGGGAGCCAGGGCCACGATGGCGTCGCGGCGGGCGAAGACCTTGCGCCCGCCTAAGGCACCCTCGGGTGAGAGTGCCGCGGCCACGAGGTCCCGGATCTGGTTGGTGTTGGGAGGCGAGACAACCGCCCGGGCGGCAGAGGCGCGCTCCAGGGAGGCCATCAGCTTGGGGACTGGGAAGCCGGCCTCTCGTAGCTCGGCGCGCCAGCGCGAGACCAGTTCCCCCTCGGCCCCGTGGCGCTTGGAGCCACGGGTCGTCCGGGCGGCCAAGTTGCGAGCTCGGTAGCTGTCGTAGCCCTGGGCCCTGACTTCTGCCTCGATTGTTGCCCTCCGCTTGGAGTGGACCTCCAGCACCCGATCGGGGCTGCCGGCGATGCGCCAGTGGCCCAATCTCCCCGACGGCCCAGGATCGGCATCGATGCTGTAGCCCAGCTCGGTGGCCACCCGAGCCGAGGCCATGCGGCCGACCATGGTCGCCGCGTGCAGATGCACCCGCCAAGCGGTGGTGTCGGGGGCCTTGAAGCCGCCGCGCTCGTCAAGCATCTCGATGACGTTGGCCAGCAGCACGTGATCGTGTGGGCAGGGATCACCGGCTCGGGAGGTGGCATGACGGGAGTGGGCATAGGTCAGACCCGAGGCGGGAGTTGGAATTGCTGCCCTGCCCCGCCGGCCACCTGCGCTGCGGGTCATATCATCGAGGTAGGACAGTGTGGCGTCGCGCTCGGCGTCCATGATGCGGTGCATGTCCTCGGCGCGGCCCAGCACGCCGAGCTCCGCCACCGACTTGTGGGCAGAGACCACCAGCTCCATTCCTGGGCGGGTGGTGCGCACAAGGCGTGTCCCCGTGCAGGGGTCACTGGCTCCACCGGGGCCGTACATCGCCTCGTAGGCATCAGGCGTGACCGCGCCCGAGAGGCCGAGGCGATCGGCGCCGGAGCCACCCCAGACAAGCGGCGTCTCGCCACGTGACGCGTAGTAGTCGAGGGCCTGGCCGGGATGGTCGTCAGCCCGGTCCATGACCGTGGCGCGGTGGTAGTCGACCGACTCGGCGCCCATCATCCGCATCCACGCCACGGCTCAGCTACCTCAACCGACCTGCCGCCGCGCAACGCCCGCGGTTGCAATCGTGTCAGTCATATTGAGGTTATGTCAGACGACGACTACTGGTGTCTAGCTCAAATTCACGAACGGACACTAGCGGTCATTGACGGTAAGTACCGGGCAGTAACGCGGGACGGACACTCATGAGGAGCGCAGTCCTGTGAAGCCGCCGCCATCAAGCCAAGTGCTCCGGCGCCCGATGCCAACTGGCGCCGGCTGGAAGCCGGCGACGGGCGGCAGGGGTCTCGGCTCAGACCAGCGAGGCTCGCTCCACTCGTTCTGGGGGAAGTCGAAGGCGCCGTTGGTTAAAGGTGGCTTCTAGTCCTGTTCGCTCGATTGGTCGCGCAGAACCTCACGGGCTCGGATCCGTCGCGCCACCAGCGGAATAGCCATGAGGACGGCCAACCAGATGACGGCTACGTAGATGGTTATGCCAAGATCGAACCAAACGTCGCCGGTCGCCGCAGAGTAGGTGCCGACGGCGAGTCCGAACACGACGTAGCTGATCGTGTAGACGGGGCGTCGAAACGCCCCGTAGGCTCGCGCTGCTGCCAGTTTGCTCCCAGTAACACCGGCCAGCCTCGGCCCGAGGCGGAACAGGAACTCGTTGTGCAGCGCGCCGACGACCCCGACAACAAGCCCCCAGACGAACAGATCCGTGTGCCATCCGTCGGGCCGCGCGACTGCAAACATCGCTGAGCCGAATAGGATTCCGACCCAGGCGAGGATCTCGAACGGCAGAAGTCGGCGGAACTGCTGATCGGCTGCGTTCGGAGGTGAACTGGCTTCGCTCATGCTCGGGCAGGACCCTGCTGTGTGCCCACAAGGCTCCGGTCAAGAGGGAACGGACAGTTCGTGAGCCAGGACAATGTGTGGAGCGCTCCGTGCCTGAACCGCTCGAACGTTCTGCCACGACCCTCGTCGGGGGGCGCCGAGTCGGTGGCCATTACCACCGGAGGGGGCCGTAACCGCCGAGAGACCGTCTCACCTCTCGTTTCACCTTCCGCATACTTCGGCGAAGCGATATTCGGTCGCGCCAGTGCGCCGCCCTCTCCAATCGCTCCCGGAGCGGGCGAAGCTCCTCATCGAGCCTCTCCCGCATTAGGGGCTCGGGATTCACTATCCGGCGCATCGTTCGACATTGTCGCGCCGACTGCGCACTCCTGGACCACGCTGAACTTCGCGATGGCGTCCACTGGACCTGGGTGCGTCCGGATGCACCGGTTCGCAGGCGCTCCAAGCACTGTCAGCTCTGACTTGCGGGCGGCGTGACGAACCGGTCGAACAGCGGCGCCGAGCAACGTCAGACCGTCCCGGGCACTCGGTGCGAAGAAAAAATCAGCGACACGCAGCGACACGCCGTGACACTCGGCGAAACGGGCGGACACCCTGGACGAGCAACGGTAACTCGCGGGTAAACGGCGGACGTGCGCTTGGCTCAGAATGGCCTCCTGAGTAATGGAGGCGAGTCATGGCCAATGGGGATGGAAATGCAGCCGGGTTGCCGCACCTGGTCGACATCAAAGTCCTTGCGGACCACCTCGGGGTGGCTCCCCGCCACGTCCGGCGGCTGGTCGCCGAGAAACGGATCCCGTACGTCAAGTGGGGGCACCTCGTCAGGTTCGATCCGGCCGAGGTAGCAGCCTGGTTGAAACAGCCCGGGTTCCGGGAAACGAGCGCAGCCGCCCAGGCGCGTCTGACTCTCAGACTTTCTGACTGTATGATTGTCGCCATGGCGCGGACGACGATGCGAGCCAGGGGTCAGGTGACCCTGCCCGAGGAGGTGCGCACAGCGGCACACCTTGAGGAGGGCGATCTCCTCGATGCCGAGATCACGGCTGATGGGATCCTCCTCCGACCCCAGAAGCTCATCGACTCCACCCAAGCCTGGTTCTGGAGCTCGGAGTGGCAGGCGGGGGAGCGGGAGGCCGAGGCGGACAGGGCTGCCGGCCGCGCCGAGACGTTCGGCTCGGAGGAGGAATTCCTCGCGGCTCTCCGGAAGAGGGCCAAGGGCACACGTCGGTCACGACGCTCGTAGCGCCCCGTGCCGACGTTCGCATGGCTGGCGCGCTTCGGCGCGGACTTCGACGCTCTGACCGCCGAGCAGCAGGCGGCGTTCTTGGCGGCCGTGACACAATTCGTCGAGGATCTCCGCCGTGGTACCAAGTTCCGGAAGGGTCTTCGGGTCAAGGGTGTCCAGGGCGCGTCGGGTGTCTTCGAGATGACGTGGGCAGCAGACGGTCGTGCCACGTTCGAGTTCGGTGAAGCGGTCGTGACCGGCCAACCGCACGTGATCTGGCGGCGCGTAGGCTCACACGCGGTATTGCGGCGACCTTGACGGGCGTCGCGGTCTTTTGACCGTGGGTGACCGCTGGCGACCGCCAGTTCGCTCCCCACTCGCTCCCCATTCGCTCCCCGGCCGCTCCCAAGGGCAGTGATATTTTGCCTTTCACCAGCGAGTTCTTGGGGTCCAGAGCGGTACTGCAAAGCCCTCTACCCGGGTTCGATTCCCGGCGCCGCCTCGGATAGTCGCAGGTCAGACACCCATCTTTTGGCCGTTTTACGTTATAGACACCTATGCCGACGGGGAGCAGACGACCCCCGGCTGGGAGTGAAATCCGCGCCCGGGTCGCGCCCCGTCTCTGGTACGTGGGTGCCGACGGCGGCGGCAAAGGTGACCTGAGGTCGGTACTCCCTGAGCCCACCTCGATTGCAGCCTTGCTGGTTGCAACGGTTGCCCGCCCGCCTGACGCTCGTCTTCCGGCGAGATCAGCGTGGCCCACCTGACGGTTATCACCCCTCGGCCGCCGGACTCCCTTGTCGATGACGGGATCTGCCCTACG
>DASXZJ010000022.1:0-12889 GCA_036502025.1 Acidimicrobiales bacterium
TGAAACCCAGGCTGACGGCACCCACATACCGGCTCTTGGACTCGTCCCAGTAGACCGAGTCCTCACCGTGCCCGCGGCGCTTGCCCGTGGCTTGAGTCATGCCTCCAGGCTGCGCCGTTGGCTCCCCGGACACGCTGCCGAGGAGCCCAAGTACCCTCTGAGCTCGTGCGCCCGGCAGGATTCGAACCCGCGACCCGCTGCTTAGAAGGCACCTGCGAAGCGTCGCGGTACGTCGCCTGACATCGCTTGCAAGGCATTTAGCTGGACGAATTGTATGGGCGCGTCGGCCTGTGTCGCCCGGTATCTGCCACCGATGGCTCCCAGAATGGCTCCCTGATGCCTGCCCTTTGGGTCGGTCTGGGTGGGTACCCGCCCGTGCGAACTGGTCGGCAAAGATGAAGCAGACGGGTGGACCCATAACCACCTAGCTACCCCGGTCCCCTGTCCGTCGTCAACCTGGTCGGCAGGACGATCGCCTGATGTGACACCGAACCGGGTGATCTGCGCGCTACTGATCGGACGGTCTGGCGCTCGCGGATGTCCGGATCTGCCGATGAGCACACGCCACCCGGATCGCGATGGACGGCGAGCTCTTCGCACTGGCTAACAACACCCGGAAGACTTGAAAGACCCGGTCTGCCGGCAGAGCAAGGGGGCTCGGTTCCTCAGCGCGTAGATGTCACGTCTCCAGGCTCCAGTGGCGGGTGCGAGGGACTGTTCTCAATCACCTCGATCGTCGCATGGACCAAGCCGTCCGGCTCATGGCAGCACGATGGACGATCGCAGTTCTACGTCTTGGCCGACGTATGTGGCGTCGAGCTCGGCAGCACGGTGCCGGGCGATCAGGGCGGCAGGCGCCTCGTCGAGCAGTGCGGCCTCTGGGACGTTCGGGGTTATAGTCGGCGCGCGCTCGCCAACTTGTCGCCGTCGACTTTCGTGCTCACCCTCGTCCGGTTTATACCATCGTGATGGTATAAGAATCTATAGACCCGGCTCGATGAGCCTAGTCATGTCGAGGTCGATACAATTTCCGACCGCTCGCGGATGCGGGGACCTTCATATTGGGAGGGACAGGGGCGCTGCGGTGGACCTGTTGTCGAGGATGGATCCGGAGATCGCTGCGGTCTACCCCAACCTGCCCAGGATTGACCTCACGGACATTCCGGGAACCCGGGCGAGACTCTCGGCGCTCGCGGCGGGAGTCGCACGCGAGCCGAGTCGCCGGGTGGTGCGAGAAGACCTTCTCGTGCCTGGCTCGGGGGACAACCCAGCGGTGAGGCTCCGGTGCTACCGCCCAGCAGGGCAGACGGGCGAGCTCCCGGTTCTCTACTGGATGCACGGCGGGGGCTACGTGCTCGGAAGCCTCGACCAAGACGACGTGATGATGGAGCAGATCGTCGAGGACGTGGGCTGCGTCTGCATCTCCGTCGACTGGCGTCGGTCGCCTGAGGACCCGTTTCCGGCCGCGATGGATGACTGCCGTGCCGGGTTGTCGTGGATCTACGAGCACGCTGAAGAGATACGCATCAACCGGGAGCGGATCGCCATCGGAGGTGGCAGCGCAGGTGGCGGCCTGGCGGCCGGCCTCGCGCTCGTCGTGCGAGACGAGGGAGAGATCCCGCTCACGCTCCAGCTCCTCGTCTACCCGATGATTGACGACCGCAACGTCACGCCCTCCAGTCATGCGATCGTCGATCCCAGCGTCTGGTGTCGTACCACCAACGTCCTGGCGTGGCGCGCATACATCGGCGCGAGCACCGGGCCGGTCTCTCTCTATGCGGCTCCGGCGCGGGCCGACGACCTCCGGGGACTCCCGGCGACCTATGTTGTCGTCGGCGAGCTCGACCTCTTCGTCGACGAGGATATTGCCTACGCGCAACGGCTCATCAACGCCGCCGTCCCGACGGAACTCCACGTCTACCCCGGGGCTATCCACGGCTTCAACCTTTTTGCCCCCCACGCCGAGGTCAGTAGGCGGTTCGTCCGAGACCGGAACGACGCCCTACGCCGTTGCCTGGAGGTCACACGCTGAGCGGCCCGTGGGAGCGCTGCGCTCTGGCGCAGCTAACGGTGATCGTCCGAAGCTAACGGTGATCGTCACCGCTCAGCACGGCGAGGCCAGCTTCCACCAACGGGACGACCGCCGACCCGACCGTTTCGAACCCAGTCCCCACGGTGCGCCCTGCCTGGAACCTGTTGTGGATGCCCTCGGCGATGACCGCCAACTTGAAGTACCCGAGGCCGCGGTAAAAGTCGAGCCGTTCAAGGGAGCGCCCGGAAGCCGCACCGTAGGCGGATACGAGCGCCGGGATCGAAGGAAACCCTGGATTGGCACTGACCGGGTTTCCCTCGGGGAGGACGGGGCTGCAGACGGGATCCCAGTAGACAAGCAGCAGACCGAGATCCGCGAGCGGATCGCCGAGGGTGGCCATCTCCCAGTCGATGACGGCCGCGATCACTCCAGGGTCGTCCGGAGCGAGGATGGTGTTGTCGAGGCGAAAGTCTCCGTGGACGATGGTGGCATCCGTCTGGTCTGGGACGTCTGTGGCCAGCCGCTGGCGGAGCATGTCGATCCCTGGCAGTTGTCGGGTGGCCACGAGCTCCCACTGTCGCCACCACCGCCCCACCTGACGGACCAGGAAGCCGTCTGGACGGCCGAGGTCTGTCAATCCGATGGCGTGGTAGTCCACCGAGTGAATCGCGGCGAGCTGGTCCACCAGGGCTTCGGCGATCTGTGCGGCATCCGACCGGTCGAGGCGCGCGCCGTCGGACGCGGACCGGATCACTCGGCCCTCGACCATCGACGTCACGCTGAAGGGCGCGCCAATGACACCGGGCTCGTCACAGAAACTGATGGCTTCGGGGACCGGAATGGCCGTCGATCCCAGCGCGGCCATGACCCGGTACTCCCGACCGACGTCGTTGGCAGTGGGGGCCACGAGCCCCAGCGGTCGCCGTCGCAGGATCCAGCGATGCGTCCCGTCGGTGATCCGGAACGTCAGGTTCGACCGTCCGCCATGCATCAGCTCGGCACGAAGCGGGCCACCGACGTTGGGAACGTGCTCTTCGAAGTACCGGGTTAGGGCCGCCAAGTCCACGCCTGCTGGGCCGGCGTGGGTGGCAGGCGGGGGGCCCGTGAGTCGAGCCGCCCACCTCTGCGCGTCATCGAGTTCGGTCAGCTTCGGCCGTCTTTCGCGCGCTTGACGTTCCGGACGACCCGGCGACCGATGGACCATCGGTGCGTCTCGAAAGGGCCGTCGTAGATGCGGAACGGCCGGACCTCGGCCAGGTAGCGGGCGAGGGGAAAGTCACCGGACACGCCGAGGGCACCACAGGCCTGGGCGGAGCGGTCGACGACGCGACTGACCGCCTCGGCCACGATGACCTTTGCGATCGCGGTGACCTGGGCGGCACGCTCCCCGCGATCGAGCTTCCATGCCGGCTTCCAGATCAGCCCTCGGGAGGCGGCCAAGTGGATCTCGGTGTCGGCCAGGAGCTGCTGGACCATCCCGAGAACCTCTTGGCGCACGAACGCTGCCGTGCGTTCGACCAACTGGGCCACATGGGGTTCCGGTTCGAAGTCGATGGGCATGGGTTCCTTGTGGAGGCTAATGACAATTAGCAACGCTACCACGGCGAGCGGCGCCGATCGAGTGGCCGAACACAGGCACGGGCGTGGGAGCGGCCCTTAGGCCGGGCTATTGTGTCGACACAGGGCAGCGCCCGACCCCTCCTGCATGCTAATATGCGTTAGCCTACAGCCGACCGTGGAGTGTCGATGGTGCCATTGACCCGATGGCCAGTGGGAGCGGGCCCACGACCTGGGGAACCCCAAGCCATGATGACTGGCAGCACCGCCAGCCTGGCCGGACGGATGGCCCTCGTCACGGGGGCGAGCAAGGGCATCGACCGAGCGATCGCCATCGCCAGCGCCGGCGCCCGTGTCGCCGCCACAGCCCGAGATTTCGGTTCTGTCCGGACAGTGGCCGAGGAATGCGGGAGAGGGTCGCTCGCACTGGCGCTCGACGTCCAGGACGAGGCGGCCTGCACCCGCACGATGGAGGAGGTGGAGCGAACCTTCGGTCTGCTGGACATCCTCGTTAACAACGCTGGCATAGCCGAGTCGAGCAAGTTCACCGGCATCGACACGCCGACGTGGCGTCTTCACCTGACGGTGGATCTGGATGGCCCGTTCTGGTTGACCCGAGCCGCGTTGCCCGGGATGTTTGGGTGCTCGCAGCGAAGAGTGATCTCGATCGGATCGGTCGGCTGGAGGATCGGTCTGGCCTACGCCGCCCATTACACAGCGACCAAGCACCGCCTGTTGGGCCTGACTCGCGCGTTGGCCAGCGAGTACCCCCGGAGCGGGGTGACCTTCAACTGCGTCTGTTCTTACTACGCGCACACGCCAATTACCGAGACCACGATCCGCAACATCGTGGCCAAGACGGCGCGAACGTACGACAACGCCCGGGCACCCCTCCTGACCCCTCAGGGCACCCTGGTCAGCGCCGACGACGTAGCCGCGTTGTGTGTCTTCGTTGCCTCGGATGTCGCGGCGTCCATCACTGGGCAGGCACTCCAGATCGGCGGCGACAAAGTCCAATGCCAGGGGTTGGGACAGGCATCCATTCCAGGGTGGTCAGCAGTTTCGCCAAGTGGAACAGGCCGATCGTCACGGACATGGAGTTCTTTTGACCTGAGCGAGTCCGTTCGCGAAAGGGGAGATGAATGCTTTCTGCTGATGTTCAATTGGTTTCGATCGACGACCATGTCGTCGAGCCGACCCATGCCTGGGTGAGCCGAGCCACCGGCCAGATGCGGGACCAGGCGCCGCACATCGTGCGGATGGCCGACGGGATGGACGCCTGGGTCTACCAGGGCACCGTCTACCCGCTTCCGTATCTCGGCGGCGCCTCCGGCCAGGACGGCCGGCCATGGCGGGACGCGGCGCCGTCATTTGAGAACATGCGGCCTTGGTGTTACGACTCCCAGGCGAGGCTGGAGGACATGGACATCGACGGGGTCTGGGCTCAGTTGAGTCTCCACGTCGATCCCCGATACGCGGGCCACCGGCTTTCTGGAGGGCCCGGACTGTCAGGCGACTCTGGCCTGTATCAAGGCCTACAACGACTTCACGGTCGACGAGCGGTACGCAACGGCTCCCAGCCGCTTATTCCCGCTCGGGATCATGCTGCTGTGGGCTCGCGGTCGTGCAGTAGGGGAGGGAGGCCAGATGGGTCAGTTGCCTGACCTCGACGGGAGCACTGCGGTGGTCGTCGGTGCGTCCGGCGGGTGGGGTCGTGGGGTGGCCGTCGCGCTCGCCCGAGAAGGTGTTCGTGTGGTTGTCAACGGACGGAACGCCGACGCCGTGGCCGGCGTCGTCGAGGAGATCGAGCGTTATGGCGGCCACGCGCTTGGCTGCGCGGTTCCCGTCCACACGCCCGAGGGGGCGGAGGAACTCGTCGACTTCTCGATCACTCACCTGGGTGAGATCGACATTCTTGTGAATTCGAGCGGGGGCAAGGTGTCTAGGGGCATCCTCGATGTCTCCCCGAGTGAGTTCGACATGACCGTCGACGCACAACTGAAGGCGCCCTTCCTGGTGACTCATCTGGTCGCAAGGTCGATGGTCGACACCAAGGTTCGGGGCAAGATCATCAACATGGCGGGCGGATCGTCGGTCCGACCGTTCGACAACGAAAGCCTTCACGGCGCGACCAAAGCGGGGATCCTGGCCGCGACGTGGGTGTGGGCGCTCGAGCTCGCCCCTCACGGGATCACGGTGAACGCCGTCCGCGGTGGCGTCCGGAGTCCCGGGACGGTCCCGCTGATCCAGGCGATCCGCAGACAGTTGGGCGACGCGGGCACCCCTAAAGAGGTCTCCGACCGCGACCTCGGGTTCTTCGAGCCCGAGGAGGCCGCCCCCTTGGTGGTGTGGCTCGCCTCAGAGCGAGCCGCTGGCATCACCGGTCAGTTTGTGGGCATCGACGGGCCCAAGATCACCATCTGGGGACTGCCGGACATCGCTGCAGAGCTCGTCGACGAGCGGGGTTGGGACGCGCCGCGACTGGACGCCGAGGTCCGGCCCGTCCTCGAGGCGGCAACCGCGAAGGACCGGGGAGAAGCCCCGCTCATCGACACGATGAAGCACCTCAAGCCAGCCTGAACGCTCCGCGGGCGGCAAGGACCCAAGATCGAAAGGAAGGGCGGCATGGAAGTTGAACAGGGCAAAGTCGCCCGAGAGAACCTCGACGTAGTGGTTGTCGGGATGGGTTTCTCCGGCATCTATGTCTTGAACAAGGTAAAGGGTCTCGGCCTCAAGGTGAGGGCTTACGAAAAGGGCAACGGTGTCGGCGGGGCCTGGTACTGGAATCGCTACCCCGGTGCGCGGGTCGACGTCCCGAGCCTCAATTACTGCTACTCGATGGAAGAGATCTGGAGCGAGTGGGACTGGACCGAGCGCTACGCCGGCCAGGAGGAGCTTGAGCGCTACGCGAACTTCGTGGTCGACAAGCTGGAGCTCCGAGATCTCATCAAGTTCTCAGCCTCGGTGACCTCCGCGAGGTGGGATGCACCCACGTCGCGCTGGCTCGTCGACATCGAAGGCGGCGACCGGGCCGCGACCCGGTACCTGGTGATGGCGACCGGGACCTACTCGGCGCCGATCAGGCCGGCCATCAGGGGCATCGAGTCGTTCGAGGGCGAGATCTACTTCACCTCCTTCTGGCCGGCGGAGGCGGTGGACTTCACCGGGAAGAAGGTCGGCATCATCGGTACGGGGTCGAGCGGGATGCAGACCGCGACCGAATTGGGACACAGCGCGCCGCTCGAGCATCTCTACGTCTTCCAGCGGACTGCGAACTTCGCCCTGCCCAAGCGTAACCGTCCGATGGACCCCGGCTACCAGAGGACGTTCAAGGAGAATTACGCCGAATTCTGGGAGCGCGCCCGGTGGTCGGGGTCAGGAGCGCCGGTCGAGGGAGAGGTTGCGCCGATCGCCCACCTGACCGACGAAGAGTTCGAGGCCCGGATCTCGAAAGCGTGGGAGGTCGGCGGTCCTTCCATCTACGGGGGCATCACCGATCTCAGCATCAACGAGTTCGCCAACAATCGAGTCGCGGACTATGCGCGCAAGAGGATAAAGGAGAGGATCGACGACCCGCAGATCGCGGAGCTCTTGACACCTCGGGACCACTACATCGTTGCCCGCCGCGTCCTCACGGAGGACAACTACTTCGAGATCTACAACCTTGCCCACGTCGACCTGGTGAACATCCGGAAGCACCCCATCGAAGAGGTGCTCGCCAACGGCCTGCGGACCGAGGAGCGGTTCTACGAGCTCGACATGATCATCCTCGCCACCGGCTTCGACAGCGGGACGGGGGCATTGCTCCGGATGGACGTGACCGGGCGAGACGGTCAGACCCTCTCGGAGAAGTGGTCGACGGGTCTTCGGTCGTACCTCGGCATCGGCATCGCCGGCTTCCCCAACCTCTTGATGGCCGCAGGTCCGGGGAGCCCATCGATCCGCTCGACCGGCACCGTCTCGGCCGAGCAGAGCGGCGACTGGATCGCCGACTTCATCTCCTGGATGGACGAGCACGGGGTGGAGTCTGTGGAACCAACCCTCGACGCCGAGGACCAATGGACGACGCATGCCGCCAAGGTCGCGGACGCCACGCTGCTTACGAAGAACGACACCCAGTACGTTGGGGCGAACGTTCCGGGCAAACCGCGGGTGTTTCTGTGCTACATCGGCGGGACTGGGCTCTACCGGCGGATCTGCGACGGCGTCCGAAAAGCCGACTACGAGGGGTTCGTCCTGAGGACCCCCGATGGCGTCATACCAGCGGCGGACACCTGGGCGGGCCTGCCGGAAGGGGCGATAAGCCAATATGGCAATGGCATTCCCACCATATAGGACGAGCGTGAGGATGCGGTCGTACACGCAGGTCGAGAATGTCCGGATCGAGGCTGGCGGTGCACCGGCACACCTCGACTCGTCGGAGAGGGAACAGGCAGGAGGCCAGCGGCACCGAGCTCGCTGTGGTCATCGGGTCGACGCCGGACACCGCGTCGGCAGAGGCAGCCGGACGCTCTATCTTCGGTTACACCGTCTTCAACGACGTGACGTCGCTGAGCATCCTGGCGACCGGGGACATCTTCCTCTCGAAGTCTGTTGACGGCTTCTCGGCGTTCGGGCTATGGATACGAACCGACGTCAGCGACCAAGCACTCCGCGACGGCCTGGCCATCGTCAGTCGAGTGAACGGCGTGGAGGCACAGCGCGGGACGACGGCAGTCTACAAATGGTCACCCGCCGAGGTGGTGTTCGCCATAGGCAAATTCGTCGCCCTGTTCCCAGGGGACGTCATCTCTCTGGGCACACCCCCACCGGGCGCCGAGGTGCACGTGGGGGACGCTGTGGAATGCGAGGTCGAGGAAATCAGGGTCCTCGCCAATCACATCGCCTGACACACTCGTCCCTGACGCTCTGGACGAAGCGGCGACGCTGGCGCGCCGAGAAGCGCCTGCTGGGGCAGCAGCCATTTGCTAACTGGCCAGGATGATTGCGATGTCGCGGGCGAGGCGCGTGCGTTGATGATAACAGCGGGCGCGAGCCCGGTGGCATCGCCTCCAGGCCCGCCAGTACCGGGCCTGGCCGGGCGGCCGGGTGAGCAGGCGGGCGATCTCCGGGACGGTGAGGCGGTCATGCCCGGATCGGTCGGCCGGACTGGCGGAGGAATTCGGCTGCCCGTGCGGTCCTGGGAGCCGGGCGGCCGTGATGGCGTCGGTTCCCGCGTCGGCCGCGATGTCGACCACTTTGTTGATTGCTCCCACGCACCACCTCCGATCCCACGACGGAACACCAGGCCGCGCCGACCTGCATCACACCTCGCTGCGATTTAGCTAAGTATCGATAGGGCGTATTCAACTGGTCGTCGCAACGGTTTCATTGCTGGAAGTTGTTGTAGTGAAGTTGGGGCGTCCGCGGTTGCCGGAAGTGGTGCGGGCGGGGTTCTGGGATGGGTCCGGTCGGGGCTGGGGCTGGGGGAGGCTGCGGCGGGGTGAGCCTGTCTCAGGCGCAGCGGTGGTTCCGTGAGGCGGGCGGGATGCCGCCGCGGTGCGGTGGCGGGATCGGGGCGGTACCTGCCGCTGTCGGAGCGGGAGGAGATCGCGCTGTGGCTGGCGTACCGGGAGATCGCGCGGCGGCTGGGCCGTCCGGTGTCGACGGTGAGCCCGGAGGTCGCCCGCAACAATACGCGGGGCCGGTACCGGTACAGGGCAGTGGCGGCGCAGGCGCGGGCTAAGGAGCGGGCGCGGCGGCCGAAGCCGAGGAGGCGGGCGGTGAACGGGGAGCTGCGCGGCTGGGTGCAGGGCACCGGTCAGCCCGTACGGCGCCGCCGGGGATGGAGGTCATCAACCGGACCATCTCTGAGAATTAGACCGCCCGGAACCCGAGACTAGGCAGTCGACCACTTCCTCGACTTCCTCGACGGCAGAGATCGGGATTCGGCCGTGTGGCGCATCGTCTAGTGCACTGACCAGAAACGTTCACCAGGTGCGCTGAGGGCGGCTGTTCCAGTGATCTGGTGCCGGTTTCTATACCGTGGCGATGAGGATCTGCTCTCCGCTGCACGGCCGTAGCGCGTCACCGCGCCCGCTGAAGTACCGGTCGGTCAGTGTGCCTGAAGTGATGATGGTGGGGTCATGGAGCCCGGATTCCCGGGCGAGGCGCGCGAACTGGTCCGGGGTGAACGTGCTCAGCCATGGCGTCCCCCGTGCTTTGTTGATCTGGGCTGTCAGGGCGACCAGGTCGCGGTCGGCGGGGTCGGCGGCCCCCGGCGGGACGATGAAGGTCGCCACGTAGGTCGTGGCGGGCGCCAGGCCGGCGACGTCGCGCATCGTCTGCTGGATCGCGTCCCGGGTCAGGTACTGGGTGAGCCCGGCCAGCGCGACGACGGCAGGGCTGGCCGGGTCGAACCCGGCGTCACCTAGCGCTGCCGCCCAGGAGCTGCCCGATTCGAAATCGAACGGCGCGAACCTGAGGGCCTGCGGGACCGGCAGGCCCAGGGCGTGTAGCCGAGCCTGCTTCCAGTGCTGGGTCCGGGGGTGGTCAACCTCGAAGACCAGCAGGGCATCGCCGTCCCTGGCGCGCCTGAGCGCGTAGGTGTCCAGGCCCGCGCCGAGGATGACGAACTGGGCCAGGCCGTCGCGGCTGCGGTCGGCCACGAGGTCTTCCACGAGGCGGGCGCGGGCCACGACCGAGGCCCGCCAGGGCCGGGCTTGCATGGCCGGATGCCCGAGCCAGGCCTCCCCGGGCGGGAAGCCGGCCGCCGCGAGGACCTCGGGCACGTTGGCCAGCCGGAACCCCAGATCGTCGTCGAGCACGTGCGGCTCGTCGTCCAGGACCATGTGCGCTCGCCGCCACAACGCCGTGACGACCGCGGTCACATCCGGCGCGCCGATCTTGTCCATGGTGCAGTTTTCACCCTGTCAGCAGACGAAGGCAAGGTCCCGGTCGTAACCGGCTGGCGCGGCCGGTTCGCGCCCAGGCCACCGCAGGGCAGGTCGAGCTGGCACGCGCCGGTGCCTGCTCCCACACTCGATCGTGTGGGGCGGGTTCGAAGTGCCGGGAGGAACGATGGCTGAGCCGGTCCGGGCGCGGCGGCTGAGTGATGAAAAGGGCCGGCCCCTGCAGATCGTGCGGCGGGGCAAGCACGGGTCGATCCGGGTCCGGCGGGCGATGATCATCATGGCGTCGGCGTCGGGCACGCTGGTGCCGGCGATCGCCCGGCTGGTCGCCGGCGATGAGGACACGGTGCGGGACGTGATCCACCTGTTCAACGCCAAGGGCCTGGCCGCGCTGGACCCTCGGTGGGCGGGCGGCCGTCCCCGCCGGATCAGTGACGGCGATATCGAGGTCATCGTCGTGGCGGCCACCACCCGGCCGGAGAAGCTGGGGCTGCCGTTCACCCACTGGAGCCTGCGCAAGCTGACGGGGTACTTAGCTTCCGCCCCCCGGCCGATGGCGGTGGGGCGGGAGCGGCTGCGGCAGATCCTGCATGCTCGCGGGATCTCCTTCCAGCGCACCCGGACCTGGAAGGAGTCCGCCGATCCGGACAAGAACGCCAAGCTGGACCGGATCGAGTACGTGACCAGCCGGTACCCGGACCGGTGCTTCGGGTTTGACCAGTTCGGGCCGCTGTCGATCCGGCCCTGCCACGGGGCCTGCTGGGCGCGGCGCAAAGGGCCCGTCCGGCTGCGGGCGACCTATCACTGCACGCACGGCATCCGGTACTTCCACGGCTGTTACTCCCTGGGTGATGACCAGCTGTGGGGCGTGACCCGCGAGCGCAAGGGCTTCACGCCGACCAACGCGTCCTGGGCCAATCCGATCGAGGCGCAGTTCGGGCCCGTGCGCACCTTTGTCATGGGCGCCTCTGACCACCCCAGCCACACCGTGCTGGCCCGCAAGCTCCAGGACTACCTGCGCTGGCGCAACGCCCACGCCCGCCATCCCGACGTCCTGGCCGCCCAACGCCGCGAACGCGCCCGCGTCCGCAGCCAACGGCACCAGCGCTGGGGCCGCCCCAAGCCCAAAGCCGCATGACCCAGTGAACGTTCGTGGTCAGCGCACTAGCGCCGCTTTGAGCCCACCCCCGATTGTCGTGCTCGGTCCGTCTCCCAGCATCGGTCCGCCGCCGAGCTTCGGCGAGCACGCGTTCACGAAGTCACCCCAACAAGACGCAGTGCCAATGTGCCGTAATGACCAACCACCTCGTCCTCGGTGAGCGGCCCGTCCTCTCGGTACCAGACGGCAACCCCCATCCCCATGTCGAGAATGGCGTACGAGGCCAGGCGGCAGGACGGCACGTTGAAACGCCCGGTTGCATCCCCCCGCTCGATGAGCTGCCGGAATCCGTGCTCGTAGATGTCGCGGCGAGCGAGCAGCGCGGAGCGCGCTGGCTCTTCGAGACTGCCGATCTCACGGGTGCCCACGAACGCCTCGTAACGGTGGCGGGCGTGGAACCGCACGTGCATCTCGACGGCACGCCGAAACTGCTCGACGACGTCGTCGGTCCCCGCAACCGCCGCGGCGTAGTTGTGGAGGAGCTTGTCCATCGTGGCGAAGGTGATTGCCGTGAGAACTTCCTGCTTGGACGAGAAGTGCTTGTAGATGCTCGGTCCGCGGATCCCGGCCCGCTCTCCCAACTCCACCATCGTGGTCGTCCGATACCCACGAACGGCGAACAACTCGAGGGCGGCCGAGAGTACGAGCGTTCGTCGGTCGGGACCCGATCTGGTTCCCGGCTCGGGGCCCGGTAGGTGACTCCGACGCCCATCCAGGAGCTGGCTCTCGGCCGTCGCCTTCACCCGATACCTCCTCAGATTCGGCGGCTACGAGACGGTAGCCGCGCCTGAACCGTCTTTAGCTTGAAATTCTCCTGTAACGGGTCCTTTACTCTACACGACAGCTAACCAGGAATAGCGTTTTAGGGCGACGTCATCCTGGGGTCGCGGGGAGTCCATGCCAATAGCATTCCAGCCGGGCACAAAAGCCGCTACAGGAGCGCAGCGGGTGGGGGCGTCCGTCCGCCCGGTTCTGGACTCGGAAACGAGCGGCGCTTGCCGCGCGGGCGGAGCGATCCGCCGGAGCGCGCGAGGGCAGTTCAAGAGTCGTGACCAGTTCTCAGGCGTCGCTTGGCCAGTGTGAGTCAACAGCCACCGCAGCCGGGGACCCAATGCCAGCGGCTTTAAGGCGGAACGGTTGAGGGTTGGTTCTGTTCCTGGTCGTGCTGTGTGATCGTTCCTGGCCACAGTCCTGTTGTTCGGGTTTCCTGCGAGATGGGTGAGGCTCCCGCTAGAAGTGTGATTGCCTAGG
>DASXZJ010000023.1:0-3320 GCA_036502025.1 Acidimicrobiales bacterium
CCAGAGCGTGGTTCTACCAGCAGCCCATCACCTTGGAAGAGCATCAAGCGTCGCGCTGGATCGTCGAGCCGCTGCACCTCCTCGACTGCTGCCAGGAGACCGACGGCGGCCAGGCGCTGGTCGTCACCTCGCTCGAGCGGGCCCGCGACCTCCCGACCACCCCGGTGGTGATCCGAGCAGCCGCCCAGGGTGCGGGCGCCGGTCAGGACATGATGACCAGCTACTACCGCGACGACCTGCTCGGCTTGCCCGAGATGGGCGTGGTGGCCCGGCAACTCTGGGAGACCTCGGGCCTGACGCCGGCCGACATGCAGGCCGCCATCCTCTATGACCACTTCACGCCTTACGTGCTCTACCAGCTCGAGGAACTCGGCTTCTGCAAGAAGGGTGAAGCCAAGGACTTCGTCCGCGAGGGTCGGATCGAACTGGGTGGAGAACTCCCCATCAACACGCACGGCGGCCAGTTGGGCGAGGCCTACCTCCACGGCATGAACGGCATCGCCGAGGGGGTGCGGCTGATCCGCGGCACCTCGACCAATCAGGTGCCTGACGTCGAGCACGTCGTGGTCACCGCCGGCACCGGCGTCCCGACCAGCGGCCTGGTCCTCGGCGTCGACCGTTGAGCGACTGACCGACTCGACCCACCTGGCCGGCCCGACCGAACCGGTGTGGCCGGCCCTTACGATGGCCGACGTGTGGGCTCGGATCACGGTTGGGTTCGACCGCCTCGTCGGCCGACGCCTGTACCGTCTGCATCGCTTCGTCTACCGGTGGACCGGTGGGCTCATCGGCCATCGATCCCTGGCCGGGCCGATGTTGCTGCTGACCACCATCGGACGACGCTCGGGCCAGAAGCGGACGACGCCACTTCTCTATATGCCCGACCCGCCTGGCTACGTCGTGGTGGGTTCCAACGGAGGGCGAGACCAGCCACCGGCCTGGCTTCTCAACGTGTCCTCGACTCCGGTGGTCGGGCTCCAGGTGGGACGGCGAAAGATGACAGCTGATGCGCACGTCCTCACGGCCGGGGAGCAAACGGCACTGTGGCCCCGGTTGATCGACCATTACAGCGGATGGAAGCACTACCAGCAGCTCACCGCACGCGAAATCCACGTGGTCTCGTTCACGCCGCGACCCCAACGCTGAAACGGCCACCTCCGCAACGCATGTGTCGGATGATCTCAGAGCCGAGTTCAAAAGGCGCGTGCGACCTAACGCTGGTCAACCGGCGACGACGAGCCGGAGGCCGGCGTCGAAAGACTCCCTCGCCATGAGATCGGCATGCCGGTCGTGCCATCGACCGCTGGCCAGGTCCTCTTCCAGCCGCGCCAGGCCGGGCAGCACCTCGTCGTCGCTGAGCCGGGCGAATGCTGAGATGTTGGCTCGGACCTCCGGTATCAGATACATCTCGGGTCGGCGCCAGTAGGCGGAGGCGAACCCATCGGTGCAGTCCGCCGGGGTCAAGACATCCTCCACCCGGCTGGCTCCGAGCACGTCGACGACGACGCTCAACGGCGCCTGGTCGGCCAAGCCGAGCGCCGCCGGGACGTACTCGTTGAAGACCCATAGCCGGTCGTGATTCTCTGGGTCGAAGGTGAACACCACTTGGCGCGAGGCCAGCCGGCGGAGCTCGGCGAGGCCCCGGCGCAGATCGGTCCAGTGATGCACGGTCATGAGGGCCATGGCGACATCGAACGATCCGCTGGGAAATGGAAGCTCCTCAGCCTCGGCCCGCACGGCGGGCGAGCCGCCGAGCCCGCGCTGGCCCAGCATGAGCGCCGATGGCTCGACCGCCACGATGGCGCGGTCCGGCAATTCGTAGGAACCTGTCCCGGCGCCCACGTTGACGATGCGCGCCGCGTCGCCGACGGCGGCCCAGATCTGGGCGGCAATACGCGGGTCGGGCCGGCGGAATGCGGTGTAAGCCTGCCCGATGGTGTCGTAGCGCTGGGCCGGCATGCCGAGCTCTCTAGATGACCCGGTCGCTGACCGCGGACTCGAGCGTGGCGGCTCCAGCAGAGGTAAGGCGTTCGTATGGTGCGCCCTTCTCGGGCTGCCAGAGCACCGGTTCGGCACAGTTCCAGCGCTCGGCGCGCAGGGCGCGTTTCTGCACCTTGTTGGTGGCGGTGATGGGGAGAGCCGCGGTCATGCGCACGAAGCGCGGCACCCATTTGGTCCCGAGGTCCCCCTGGGCGGCCAGGAATTCGGCGAGCTCCGCCGCGTCGAGGCCATCGATGCCCGGACGGATCTGCACGGCGGCCATGACCTGGTCGCCGACCACCGGGTCCGGCACGGCATAGACGGCGGCCAGCACGACGTCGGGATGACGCTGCAGGATGCGCTCGATGGGGGCCGAGGCGAAGTTCTCTCCGTCCACCCGCAGCCAATCGTGGTCGCGCCCGGCGAAGTAGAAGAACCCGGCCTCGTCCCGGTAGGCCAGGTCGCCGGTCCAGTACCACCCCTGGCGCAGGCGGGCCGTCTGGGCTTCCTCGTTGTGCCAGTAACCCTCGAAGCCGGCGCCGCCCGTCTTGGACACCAGCTCGCCGATGGCCTCCTCGGCGTTGAGCAGGCGGCCCCGCTCGTCGAAGCGGGCCGGCGGGCACTCCTCGCCCGTCTCGGCGTCGAGGACCACGGTGCCGTCGGGGGCCCGGCCCAGGGCGCCCGGGGGCGAGTCGGGGGTGCGGGCCACCGTGGCCCCACCCTCGGTGGAGCCGTAGGCATCGGTCACCGGGACGCCGAAGCGCGCGGCGAAGCGGGTCACGTCGTCGGCCGAGCCCTCGTTGCCGAAGACCCGGGTGAGCGGGTTGTCGGCATCGTCGGGTTGCTCGGGCGTGGCCAAGATGTAGGCCAACGGTTTGCCGACGTAATTGAAGTACGTCGCTCCGGCCGCCCGTACGTCGGGCAGGAAGCCCGAGGCGGAGAACCGTCGCGTCGAGGGCAGCGCAAAGGCCGACGAGCCCACCAGGGCGGGGGCCCAGCCGGCCATCAGGGCATTGGAGTGGAAGAGCGGCATGGCCAGGTAGCAGACGTCGTCGGGGCCGAGGCGGTAGCGCTGGGCCAGGCTCTGGCCGATGCCGGCCATGCGGCCCTGGCTGCACAGGCAGGCCTTGGGCGCGCCCGAGGTGCCCGAGGTGAAGAGCAGGTAGCCGAGGGTCCCGGGCTCCACCGAAGGATCGGCCACGTCGGCTGCGGTGGCGCCGCGGTAGGGGTCGAGGGCGGCGAGAGCGGGCGGCGTATCGAGGACGAGCGCCCGCGGGTTGTCCGCCGTGACGGTGCCGAGGGACGGGCCCATGGCCAGGCCGTCGACCAGCGGCAGGGAG
>DASXZJ010000024.1:0-30432 GCA_036502025.1 Acidimicrobiales bacterium
TAGCTAGGGCTGCGCCCGCTCCAGCACGACGCGGACGAACGCGGCGAAGTGGTCCGGATGGGACAAGTGGGCACCGTGCTGGGCGCCCTCTATCTCATAGGCCATGGCTCCGGGGACGTGCGAACCCAACCACGTCACGGCTCGCCGATGGTGCTCCTGACTGCTGGTGCCGCCCATCCCGAACACCGCCGGGACGGTGAGATCCACGACCTTGAATGGGGGTTGCTCGCGGATGCCGCGCATATCCGCCACCAGGGCCGGCCCATCGGCTCGTCGTTCAGCACGCCCCTCGTCGGTGAGCCGCTGCCAGGCCGAGGGGCTCACCATCCGACTGAAGAACCGCTCGGCCTCGTCGCCCGGATCCTCGGCCATGGGGGCCCAGGCGCGGGAGCGGCCATCGTCGGGTTGATCTCGTCGGAACCCGAGCCATGGCATCGGCGGCTCGAAGGCACCGACCGAGCCGAAGGCCCGGGGTTCGGCCAGCGCCGCACCAATGACGACGTCGCCCCCGAGGCTGTGGCCGACCGCTGAGACCGAGGTGGCGCCAAGGGCTCGTACTTCTGAGACGACGTCCACCAGATCGGCGATGTGCCCGCCCAGGCCCACCACCCCGGCGGCCCGGGAGCCCTGGTAGCCCCGGCGGTCGTAGGCGACGATCGCCACGTCCGGCAACCGACGCATCACCCGGCGGAAGCTCTCGGCCCGGTCCAGCGATCCGTGAACCAGAACCACGGTGGGGCCGCCGGCAGGGGTTGCGGCCCGCTCAATAACGTGGAGTCCGCTCGGGTAGCTCATGGGCACGGTGACGATATCGCCCGCCCCGCCCAGTCGATGACCCCCGGTATGGTGGTCTCATGTCCCAATCCGGTCCATCAGCGGGGTCCTTTGGCCCAAATGCGTGGCTGGTCGACGACATGTATGAGCGTTTCCTGGTCGACCCGGCGTCGGTGAGTGACAGCTGGCGCGAGTTCTTCGCCGACTACCGCCCGGCGCCCGTACCGGCTCCTCAGGCGCTGGTCACCCCGCTCGCTCCGGCAAAGGCCCCGAGTTCCGACCGTCCGGCCCCGGCATCATCGGGCACCGCTTCGGCCCCGGCCCTGGCCGGGTCGGACGAGGCCGTCGTCCTCAAGGGGGCGGCGTCACGGATCGTGGCCAACATGGAGGCCAGCCTCACCGTGCCCACGGCCACCAGCGTGCGCAGCGTGCCGGCCCGCCTGCTGGAGGTCAACCGCCAGGTCCTCAACAACCAGCTCGCCCGCACCACCGGGGCCAAGGTCAGCTTCACCCACATCATCGGCTACGCCGTCGTACGCGCCCTGTACGACGTCCCGGCCCTCAACGCGGCGTTTGTCAACGAAGTTGGAGACGCGGGCAAGCCCGGCGTCATCCACCACAAGCACGTGGGGCTCGGACTGGCCGTGGACCAGGAGAAGAGCGACGGGTCACGCACCCTGCTGGTCCCCTGCATCAAGGACGCCGACACGCTCGACTTCCGTTCGTTCGTCGTGGCCTACGAGGACCTCATCCGGAAGATCCACACCAACAAGGTGTCGCCCGACGACTTCGCCGGGACGACCGTGACGCTGACCAATCCCGGCACGCTCGGCACGGTGCAGTCGGTGCCCCGCCTCATGCCGGGGCAGGGCGCCATCATCGGCGTCGGCGCGCTGGGGTACCCGCCGGGTTTCGAGGCGGCCGACCCGAGGGTGCTGGCCCAGTTGGGCCTGGGCAAGGTGGTCACGCTGACCTCGACCTACGACCACCGCATCATCCAGGGGGCCGAGTCCGGCATCTTCCTGGGCCGGGTGGCGGCCCTGCTGACCGGGGCCGACGGCTTCTACGACGCGCTGTTCGAGTCGATGGGCGTGCCCTACGAGCCGGTGCGCTGGAAGGTCGACGACAACGCCGGCGAGGCCACCGAGGAGGGCGAGCACCAGCGCCTGGTCAAGCAGGTGCGGGTGCAGTCGCTGATCAACATGTATCGAGTGCGCGGGCACCTGATCGCCCACCTCGACCCTCTGGACGCCGAGCCGCCCCACATCCATGCCGAGTTGGACCCGGCGACCTACGGCCTGACCATCTGGGACCTGCCGCGGGCGTTCGTGGCCGATGGGCTGGCCGGTCGGGACATCGCCACGCTCGATGAGATCCTGCACGTGCTCCGGGACGCCTACTGCCGGACGCTGGGGATCGAGTACATGCACATTCAGGATCCCGAGCAGAAGCGCTGGATCCAGCAGCACGTCGAGGGCCAGCCGACCACCCTCAACCAGGAGGAGCAGCGCCACATCCTGGACCGGTTGAACGCCGCCGAGGTGTTCGAGCGGTTCCTGCACACGCGCTACGTGGGACAGAAGCGCTTCGGCCTCGAAGGTGCGGAGTCGACCATCGTCCTGCTCGACACGTTGCTCGACTCGGCGGCCGGCTCGGGCGTGGCCGAGGTCGTCATGGGGATGTCCCACCGCGGGCGGCTCAACGTGCTGGCCAACATCGTGGGCAAGTCGTACAAGGAGATCTTCGAGGAGTTCGAGGGCAACCTCGACCCCGAATCGGTGCAGGGTTCGGGTGATGTGAAGTACCACAAGGGGGCACGGGGCGTCTTCCATGGCAGCGCCGGCGAGGAGCTGCCCATCACCCTGGCCTCCAACCCGTCCCACCTCGAAGCGGTCGACCCGGTGGTCGAAGGCATGACCAGGGCCAAGCAGGACCGCTTGTCGCCCCCGACCGACGGGACGCCCAAGGCGCTGTCGGAGGGAACGTTCGGCTTCCCCTGCATGTCGGTCCTGGTCCACGGGGACGCCGCCTTCGCCGGGCAGGGGGTCGTGGCCGAGACGCTCAACCTCTCGGGGCTCTCGGGTTACCGGACCGGCGGCACGGTGCACGTGGTCATCAACAACCAACTGGGTTTCACCACCGCCCCCGCCTCGGCGCGGACGTCCGTCTATCCGACCGATGTGGCCAAGATGGTGCAGGCACCCGTCTTCCACGTCAACGGTGACGACCCCGAGGCCTGTGTGCGGGCGGCCCGACTGGCCTTCTCGTTCCGCCAGACCTTCCACAAGGACGTCGTCATCGACCTCGTCTGCTATCGCAAGCACGGCCACAACGAGGGCGACGACCCGAGCTACACCCAGCCGCTGATGTATCAGCGCATCGACGCCAAGCGCTCGGTGCGCAAGCTCTACACCGAGACCCTGGTTCGGCGAGGCGACATCACGCTGGACGAGGCGGAGGCGGCACTCGACGACTTCAACGGGCGGCTGCAGACGGTGCTCGACGAGGTGCGGGGCGAGCCCTCCTTGGCGCCGACCCACCTGCCCGTGCACGGCGCCGGCGATACCGATATCCCGTCGGGGGCCACCGGCGTGGCCGGCGACGTGCTGCACGCCCTGGCCAAGGTCGTGCGGACCGTCCCGGAAGGGTTCACCATTCATCCCAAGCTCGAGCGCCAGTTCGCCCAGCGGGACGAGCTGATCGCCAAGGGTCAGGTGGACTGGGCCTTGGCCGAGGCGCTGGCCATCGGCTCGCTGTTGCACGAGGGCGTCAACGTGAGACTGACCGGTCAGGACACCCGCCGCGGGACCTTCAGCCATCGCCATGCCGTCCTGGTGGACTACGCCAACGCCGAAGAGTTCGTGCCCCTCTCCCACGTGGGCGAGGGAGTGGGCCAACTCGACGCCGCCGCGTTGGCGCCTACCGATCGGGGCATTGGGCGCTTCACCGTGCGCGACTCGCTGCTCTCCGAGTACGCCGCCGTGGGCTTCGAGTACGGCTATTCCGTCGAGGCGCCCGAGGCCCTGGTCGCCTGGGAGGCCCAGTTCGGAGACTTCGCCAACGGGGCCCAGATCATCATCGACAACTTCCTGGCCGCGGCCGAGATCAAATGGGGCCAGTACGCCGGCCTCGTCCTGCTGTTGCCCCATGGGTACGAGGGGCAGGGTCCCGAGCACTCGTCCTCCCGCTTCGAGCGGTTCCTGTCGCTCTGCGCCCGAGGCAACATGCGGGTGGCCATCCCGTCCACCTCGTCGCAGTACTTCCACCTCCTGCGCTCGCAGGCCCTGCTCACCCCGAAGCGCCCGCTCATCGTGGTGACGCCCAAGTCGTTGTTGCGGGCCGTCTCGTCGCGCTCGCAGTTCGAAGAGCTCGAGATCGGATCGTTCGCCCAGGTCATCGACGACGCAGGCGTGGTCGACCCCGCCACGGTGCGGCGGATCGTGCTGTGCAGCGGGAAGATCGCTCATGAAGCGCTCCAGCGCCGCCAGGAGGTGGCCGCGGCCGACGCCTCGGCTGGGGCGGCGGTTGCCATCGTCCGGGTCGAACAGCTCTATCCCTGGCCGCTCACGAGCCTGACCGAGGTCTTCGAACGCTACGGCCAGGCGGAGGACGTGGTCTGGCTGCAAGAGGAACCCGAGAACATGGGTGCGTGGTCGTTCGTGCACGCCCGTCTCCACGCCGCGCTGCCCGAGCGCCTCGCCCTGCGGCACGTGAGCCGGGGCGAGTCGGCCAGTCCCGCCATCGGAAGCGCCGCGCTCCACCAGTTGGAGCAGGCCGATCTCCTGCAGCGCGCCGTTGGCTAGATCGCACCACGTCGTGGTGGACGGGTCGAACCTGGCCACCGAAGGACGGACACTCCCAAGCTTGCACCAGCTTGACGAGGCCGTGCGCGCCTACTCGGAAGAGGATCCCGACGCCCAGATCATCGTGGTGGTCGATGCGTCATTCGAGCACCGCATCGCCGAGTCCGAGCGCGAGCTGGTGCGCGAAGCCATGCTCAACGGCGAGGTGATCTCGCCGCCGGCGGGCGCAATCGGTCGGGGCGACGCGTTCGTGCTGCGGATCGCCGAGCGGACGGGCGCCGTGGTGCTGTCCAATGACTCCTTCCAGGAGTTCCACGGTGAACACCCCTGGCTTTTCGACGAAGGGCGTCTCGTCGGCGGCAAGCCGGTGCCCGGTGTCGGTTGGATCTTCACGCCACGGCTGCCCATCCGGGGGCCGAAGAGTCGGGCCGCCACCGCCGAGAAATCCCGGCGGGACCCCGAGTCGGCCCCGGCCAAGGCGGCCGAACTGGCCAAGGCGGCCCGGAAGGCGGCCAAGGCGGCCAAGGCGGCCAAGCGGTCACCGAAGAAGTCGACGCCGGCCGTCGACACAGCGTGGCCGATCGTGCCGAGCGCGCCCCCACCGGCTCGAAGCAGCCGGCGGGCCGCGCCCGTGGATCGCAAGCTCTCGAGTGCGATCAGTGAAGCCGTGGCCGAGGCCCTAGATCCCTCCAAGCCCAAGAAGGCGGCCAAGACACCCGCCAAGAAGACCGCCGCGGCCAAGGAGGCAGGATCGAAGAAATCGGTGACCGCCAAGGCGACCTCCGGGGAGAAGGCGGCGCAGGCCAAATCAGCGACCTCCGCCAAGGCGACGGCCAAGAAGGCGAGTGTCAAAAAGACGACGGCCAAGAAGGAGGCCCCCAAGAAAACGGCCGCCCCGAAGGTGGCGCCCAAGAAGGACGCGCCCAAGAAGTCGGCCGCCAAGAAGGCCGAGGACCGGCCGACCCAGGCCAAGTCCCGGTCCAAGAAGCGCCCTGCCTCGCCGCTGCCGGCGGTGAACGAGCCGCTGTCGTTCATCAACTTCGTGGCCACCTACCCCGTAGGCAGCATCGTCGAAGGTGAAGTCGTCTCGTTCACCTCGCATGGGGCCATGGTCGACGTCTCGCTACCCGGAGGCGGGAGCCTGCACTGCTATATCCCCCTCACCGCCATGGGCACGCCTCCCCCGACCAAGGCGCGCGAGGTCCTCGCCAAGGGCGAACGTCGGCCGTTCGTCCTGGCCGGGCTCGACCCGCCCCGCCGGGTGGCCGAACTCGCCCTGCCGGTCCCGCCGGCCAAGAAGCGTCGCAGCCCGGTCAAGAAGGCGGCCAAAGCATCGTCGTGAGCTCGGCGGTCGGTAGCCTCCACCTTCATGGAGAACCCTCAGCCCATCGATGTCCTCCCGCACCGCCCGCCCTTTCTCTTCGTCACCGCCGTCGAGTCGGTCGACCCCGGTGTCGCCGCCACCGGACGGTGGGAGCTCACCGGTGATGAGCCGTTCTTCGCGGGCCACTTCCCGGGCCGACCGACGCTGCCCGGCGTGCTCATGGTCGAGTCGTTGGCCCAACTGGGAGGCATCGCCGTCCTGCTCGATCCTCGGTACGCCGGCAAGCTGCCGCTCTTCGGCGGGATCGAGCGAGCCCGGTTCCGGCGCCAGGTGGTGCCCGGTGACACGCTCGAGCTGGCGGTGACCATGGACCGCATGTCGGCCCGGGCCGGCAAGGGACATGGCACGGCCACGGTGCACGGGGAGAAGGCATGTGAAGCCGAGCTTCTCTTCGTCATCGTCGACGCGGCGGCCGGACAATGAGGCTGGTCACCTGGAACGTCAACTCGCTCACGGCGCGTCTGCCCCGCGTCACCGAATGGATCGGAATGCACCAGCCCGACGTCATGTGCCTGCAGGAGACCAAGCAGTCCGACGCCAACTTCCCCTTCGACGAGTTCAGCGAACTGGGCTACGAGTCCGCCCACCACGGTGACGGCCGATGGAACGGGGTGGCACTCCTCAGCCGAGTCGGGTTGGAGGATGTGGTGCGGGGCTTCGGTACCCCCGACGACGAGCACGGCGCCCGCATCGTGGCCGCCACCTGCGGCGGGGTGCGGGTCCACTCGGTCTACGTGCCCAACGGGCGGAGCCTGGACAACGAGTTCTACGGGATCAAGCTCGAGTGGCTGGCCCGGCTGCGCACCATGCTCGACGAGACCTGCCCGCCGGGCGCTCCGGTGGCCGTCGGCGGTGACTTCAATGTGGCGCCCACCGACACCGACGTGTGGGACCCGGCACAATTCGTCGGTCAGACCCACGTGAGCGAACCCGAACGCGACGCGCTCACGCAGGTCGAGGCGTGGGGCTTGGAAGACGTGTTCCCTCGTTTCAACGAACCCGGCGTGTTCACCTGGTGGGACTACCGCGCCGGCGATTTCCACCAGGGACGGGGGCTGCGCATCGATCTGCTGTTGCTCAGTTCCGGCCTCGCCGCCCGCGCCACGGCGGCGTTCAGGGACCGCGACGCCCGGAAGGGCCAGAAGCCGTCGGACCACGCGCCGGTGGTGGTCGACCTCGCTGACGCTTAGCGCATCCCCGGCAGCGGGACCTCGATGAGCGAGGGGCCGGGCTCGGCGAAGCTCGCCTCCATCGCCGTGGCCAGCTCCTCGGCCGTATCGACCCGCCGGGCCGGCACGCCCATGCCGTGCGACAGCGACACGAAGTCGAGATCGGGCTCGGTCAGGTCGAGCAGGCGCCGGGAAAGTGGTCCGCCGGCATCGGCGCCGACCCGCTGCAGCTCCAGGTTCAGAATGGCATAGCTCCGGTTGGCCAGGAGGACGGTCGTCACGTTGAGGCCCTCTCGCGCCTGGGTCCAGAGCGCCTGGAGGGTGTACATGGCGCTCCCGTCAGCCTGCAGGCACAGCACGGGTCGGTCCGGCGCGGCCACGGCGGCGCCGGTCGCGGCCGGTAGGCCGATCCCGATGGCGCCCCCGGTCAGCGTGAGCCAGTCGTGTCGGGGTGCCCCGGCGGTGGCCCCGGAGACGAAGAGGCCTGACGTGTTGCCCTCGTCGACGACGATGGCGTCCTCGGGGAGGGTGGCGCCGACGGCGGCCGCCAGGGACTCCGTGGTCAGCGGTCCGCTGGGCCGATCGGGACGGTGCGCCGGCGCTGGTGAGGCGCCGTCGGGTGACGCACCCAGTGCGTCGGCGAGCGCCTCGAGCGCCGCGGGGGCATCCTCGCCCGGCCGCACCAGCGTGTGCACGGTGCACCCGGCCGGGACGAGGTCGCTAGGTTTTTCCGGGTAGGCGAAGAAGCTGACGGGCGACTTGGCATCCACCAGGATGAGATGGCGCACCCCGTCGAGCTGGGCCTGCGCGAACTCCGCCAGGTAGCCCAACCGGTCGAGCGCCGGTATCCCCGCCCCGCGTTCGAGGTTGGCCGGAAAGGTCTCGCCCAGCATGGCGGCACCCGTCGCCCCGCTGATACGGCTGGCCGCGTGCAGGCCCCGAGCCCGCAGGGCGCCCCCGCCGAGGAGCAGCGCCGTCCGCTCGCCGGACCGCAAGGCCTTGGTGGCGTCGTCGATCGTGCCGGCCGCCACGTTCGAAGGAACCGACCGCACCCGCGGCGGGCACGGCCCGGTGGCGGACTCGGACCACGAGGAGTCGGCCGGCAGCACGAGGGTGGCCACGCACCCCGGAGGGCCGCAGGCCGCCGCCACCGCATCGGCAGCGTCCGCCCCGACGTCGTCGGCGCGGGCGGTGACGCGGTACCAACCCGAGACCGGGCGGGCGATCGAGGCGATGTCGGACTCGAGTGGCGCGTCGAAGCGGGTGTGGTACGTGGCGTGGTCGCCCACGATGTTGACCACCGGCGTCCGGGCCCGTCGGGCGTTGTGCAGGTTGGCCAATCCGTTGCCGAGCCCCGGTCCGAGGTGCAGCAGGGTGGCGGCCGGCCGGCCCGCTACCCGGGCGTAGCCGTCGGCGGCACCGGTGGCCACCCCCTCGAAGAGCGTCAGGATGCCGCGCAGTTCGGGCACGTCGTCGAGGGCAGCCACGAAGTGCATCTCCGAGGTGCCGGGATTGCTGAAGCACACGTCGACGCCGGAGCCGACGAGGGTGGCCAGAAGGGATCGGGCGCCGTTCATGTTGGGTCTCCTGTCGTGCCGAGCAGGCGGTTCGGTCCGAGGATCCCCTCGGGGTCGAAGGCGGTCTTGATTGAGCGCATGAGGCGAAGTGTCACGGGATCCTGGGTATCGACGAAGTACTCCAGCTTCTCGGTGCCGATCCCGTGCTCTCCCGAGATCGCCCCGCCGGCCTCGATGGCCGCCTGGAAGATTGAGTGGATCAGGGCGTGACGGCGGTTGTCGTCGGGCTGGAAGATCGAGAGGTGCACGTTACCGTCGCCGACGTGCCCACAACCCGTGATGAGGGCGCTGTCCTCGCTCCCCAGTGTGGCGACCTGGGCCAGGTAGCCCGGGATGGCGGCCCTGGGTAGCACGGCGTCGATGATGTCATCCGCGCCCGCTGCCTTGGCCAGGAAGAACACCTTCTCCCGGGCCGCGATCAGTTGCGCCCCGGCGGAGGGCGGCAGGACGTAGACGTCGAGGGCACCGAGCTTGCTCAGCAGGGTGGCCAGCGCTTCGATGTCCTCTTCGACGCGCCTGCCGTCGCTGCCCTCCAGGACGACCACGAGGTAGGCCAGCGCAGCCGACTTGATGTCGTCGGGGATGCCGAGGTCCATGTCGGCACTCCGGGTGATGCCGGCCATGGCCAGCACGTCGATGTACTCGAGTATGGCCGGGTCCGCCCCGCTGCTCACGATGGGAGGCACGGCCCGGGCGACCTCTTCCAGCGTGGCGAAGGGCGCCAGAATGGTGGCCGCCTCGGCCAGCCGGGGCTGGATCTTCACCGTGATCTCGGTGGTGACGGCCAGCGTCCCCTCCGACCCGATGAGGAGCTGGGTCAGGTCGTAGCCCGAAGAGCACTTGACGAATTTGCCGCCGGTCCGGGTCACGGTCCCGTCGGCCAGGACCACCTCCAAGCCCAGCACGTGGTGGCGAGTCACGCCGTAGCGCACCGCCCGCATCCCGCCGGCGTTGGTGGCCACGTTGCCCCCGATGGACGCGCTCGTCTCTCCCGGCGCTACCGGATAGATGAAGCCCAGCGGCTCCAGGGCGCCGTTGAGGTCGTCGAGGGTCACGCCGGGCTCCACCACGGCGACCTGGTTGTCGGGGTCGATCTCCTTGATGGCGCGCATGCGGTCGAAGGCGATGACGATGCCCTCGGCGACCGGCTGGCACCCACCCGAGAGCCCGGTGCCGCTGCCCCGGGCGATCACCGGGACGTGGTGTGAGCTGGCGGCACGCAGGACGGCGGCCACCTCGGCGGTCGAGCCGGGGAGGACGACCGCCAACGGGGTCACGGGATCGGCGGTGATGGCCTCGTCATGGGTGTAGTCGGCGTGGATGGCGTCGCCGGACCACACGTGTGCGTCACCGACCGCCGTGCGAAGCGCTTCTAGAAGTTCGGCCACCTGTCGGTCCTCCCCCGTGGTGTGTCCCCCATGGTGGGACTGCTCGGGCCAGCCGACATTACCGGGAACTTTCAGTCGCCCCCGGTGGAGCTCTCCAGACGTTGGCGCAGTTCGGCCACCCGGGCCGAGACCTCGGAAGCGGCCGTGGGCGCGGCCTCCTTCCTGAGCTGGCGGATCGTCCGTTCGATCGGGGCCAGCCACGGGCTCGGCTGGCGCGTCCGGGGCGTCCCCGACGAGGACGACACCGACCCGTCGCTCTCGGACCAACTGCACCACAGATCCTCTTCGGAACGGGTGAGCGCCACGTAGAGGAGCCGGCACTCCTCGGCCACTGCGTCGGGGGTGCGCGCCGAGGCCAGCGGCATCAGGCCCTGGCTGAGCCCGACGATCAGCACGCTCTGCCACTGCAGGCCCTTGGCCCGGTGGAACGTCGTCAGGACCACCCGGTCGCGGTCGATCTCCTCGGCCCGGAGCTCTTCGTCCAGCTCGTCCCGACGGCGTGCCGGTTCGCCGCCGCGCAGGTCGCTGGCCGGGCCGAGGTCAGAGCCGGCCACCTGGCAGGGCACGTTGGCCCCCTCCATGGCGGCCTGCACCGTGGCCAGCTGCGCGTTGGTCCGGGCCAGCACGGCGATACTCGACCAGCGCCGCCCGGGGACTCGGGCCTGCTTGGCACACCGGGCGGCCCAGGCCGCCTCGTCCGCGTCGGTGGCGTGGGCGATGACGGTAGGCACCGGGCCGTCGACCCGGCTGCTGTTGGGTGGGGCGATCTCGGCCAGGGCGGCACCGCTCGAGGCATTCTCTTGCAGTACGGCGGTCGCCACCGCGACGACCTGTGGAGTACAGCGGTGGTTCTCATCCAGTCGGATCACCCTGGTACCGCGCAGGATGTCGGGCAGACGGTGCAGCAGGGTCGGGTCGGCGCCGTTGAACCCGTAGACGGACTGGTTCGGATCGCCCACGACGAAGAGGTCGGGCTCGTCGGAGAGCAGGGCGGTGAGGAGGCGGAACTGGGCGGGGTTGACGTCTTGCATCTCATCGACGAACAGGTGCCGGGTCCGCCAGCGCACGGCGTCGGCGAAATCGCTGTCCCCGGCCAGGCTGTCGGCGCAGGCCACGATGAGATCGTCGAAATCGAGCAGCTTGCGGCGGGTGCGCTCGGCCTCGTAGCGGGCGTACACCTCGGCCACCTGCGCGCCGTTCACCCCGCTGCGCCGCTTGTGCTTGTGCGCCTCCTCCTCGTAGCGATCGGGCGTGACCAGGCGGGCCTTGGCCCAGCCGATTTCGCCGTCGAGCGAGCGCACCCGGCGGGGATCGCCCAGGGCAACCTCCGCCACGAGATGGCGCCGGTCGGGTAGCAGTTGCGGCTCGGGGCGGCCTCGCTGGGCGCGGTGCTCGCGCAGCAGTCCCAGCGCGGTGCGGTGAAAGGTGCCGGCCTGCACCCCCGAGACGCCGAGCGACCACAGTCGAGTACGCAGTTCCTCGGCCGCCTTGCGGCTGAACGTCGTCACCAGCGCCCGATCGGCCTCGATGGAGCCGTCACGGACCCGGCGGGCCACGCGCAACGTGAGGACGCGAGTCTTGCCCGCGCCCGCGCCGGCCAGGACGCACAGGAGCGGATCCTCAGCCTCGATAGCCTCTCGCTGCTCCAACGTCAGTCGATTGGCCCCGGGGAGCGCCTCCCACGCCGGACCCTCGAACGTCATTGCCACCCCCTCACCGTACCGAAGGGGTGCGCGGGCGGCCCGGGCCCGGCGGCCGGCGGCTCAGCGATGCGTCCGCAGCCCCCGCCGGCGCTCGTGACGGGTCGTCGCCAGCCCCACGAGCAGGTCAATCACTGAACCGAGCGGCAGCCCGGCCGCCGCCCAGAGCATGGGGTACATCGAGATCGGCGTGAACCCCGGCATGGTGTTCACCTCGTTGATGACGAACGAGTCGTCGCCCACCAGGAAGAGGTCGACCCGGGCCAGACCCTCCACCCGCAGGGCCCGGAAGGCCTCGGTCGCCAGCCGTTGTGCCTCGGCCAGTTGGGAGTCGTCCAGCTCGGCCGGCACGATCGTCTTGGCCACGCCGAGCTCGTACTTGTCCTCGTAGTCGTAGAACTCGCGGCTGGCGATGATCTCGCCGGCCACCGTGACCTGGATGTCGTCGTCGTTGCCGAGCAGGGCCAGCTCGAGCTCCCGCCCGTCGACGAACGCCTCGAGGATGACGAAGTCGTCGAACTCGAAGGCCAGCGCCACCGCCTCCTGCAGCCCGGACGGGTCCGACACCTTGGTCACGCCGATCGACGACCCGAGATTGGCCGGCTTCACGAACAGCGGCAGCCCCAGCCCGCCGGCCGCTCCGGCCAGCACCTCGTCGGATAGGTGCGACCGCCGCAGCAGTCTCCAGTCGGCGACGGGCAGTCCGTGCTCGCGCAGCACCGACTTGGCGATGGCCTTGTCCATGCAGATGGCCGAGGACAGCACGCCGGCGCCGATGTAGGGCACGCCGATCGCCTCGAAGTGGCCCTGGATGACCCCGTCTTCTCCGAACGGGCCGTGGAGGAGGGGGAACACGACGGCATCTTGGGGCAGGCCGGACTCGAGGTGGTCCAGCGCGGTCTCCGGTGCCTGGTCGATGAGGGCGTCGGGCGAGGGCAGCGCGTCGATGTCGTCGATGGATGCCAACGCCCCGGTGGCGTCGACCCAGCGCTTGTCGCGGGTGAGGCCGATGGGCGTGACGCGGTAGCCGTCGCGGCGGGCCTGCGCGGCGATGCGGTAGGCCGAGATGCACGAGACCTCGTGTTCGGCGGAAGGTCCCCCGTAGACGACGACCAGGTCAGGGGCTTCTGGCATGGGTGCGAGGCTATACAATCTGCCCCGAGAGGCCTGTGCGTGCGATTTTCGACAGCTGAGCTCGCCGTCGGCCTCGGTGGCCAACTGATCGGTCCCGACGTCACGATCGAGGGGGCGGGCATCGACTCGAGGAGTATCGAGCGCGGGCAGCTCTTCGTCCCGATCGTCGCCGACCGCGACGGCCACGGCTTCATTCCCGACGCACTCGACGCGGGGGCGGCGGCCTACCTGACGTCGCAGCTGGTGGTGGGGGGCTCGGCGGTCCTGGTTCCCGACACCCAGGCGGCGCTCACGCAACTGGGCGTGATGGCCCGCGCCGGGCTGGCCGGCGATGCCATCGGCATCACGGGCTCGGTGGGCAAGACGACCACCAAGGATCTCCTCGGTGCCTGCCTGGCCTCGGCGTTCCGGACGGCGTCGAGTGCGCGGTCGCTGAACAACGAGCTGGGCGTGCCGCTGACACTGGTCAACGCGGCCGAGGACACCGAATGGATGGTGCTCGAGATGGGTGCCCGCGGTCCCGGACACATCCGTGACCTGGTCGAGATGTCCCGCCCCCAGGTGGGGGTCGTGACGAGCGTGGCCATGGCCCACCTCGAGTTCTTCGGCGACCTCGAGGGCGTCTTCCGGGCCAAGAGCGAGCTGGTGGTCGGCCTCCCCGAGTCAGGGGTGGCCGTCCTGAACTTCGACGACCCCAACGTGCGCCGCATGGCCGAGCTCAGCCCTGGGGCGGTGGTCAGCTACGGCATCGACACCGGCGCGGACGTGGTGGCGGCACGGGTCGTGCTCACCGACGAGCTGCAACCGAGCTTCACGCTGACCTCGGAGTGGGGGAGCGCGGAGGTCGCCTTGCGCCTCCACGGCTTCCATCAGGTCTCCAACGCGCTGGCCGCGGCAGCCGCCTCCCTGTGGTGCGGCGTGCCACTCGACGGGGTGGTGGCTGCCCTGGCCGACGCGGCGGGCCCGTCCCTCCGGATGGACGTGCGGCGACCGAGCCGAGGCCCGACCCTGATCGTGGACTGCTACAACGCCAACCCGACGTCGACCGAGGCGGCACTGCGCTCGCTGGCCGCGCTCAGAGCTGCCCGTCGGGTCGCCCTGCTGGGAGTGATGGCGGAACTGGGGGCGGATTCGGCAGAGCAACATCGGCGTATCGCCGCGCTGGCCGAGGAGCTGGGTATCGAGGTCGTCGGTTACCAGACGGATCTCTACGGTCCATCCCAGGTCGCCACCGTCAAGGCCGCCGTCGACCGCGCCACCGACTTGGGCTCCGGGGACGCGCTGCTCATCAAGGGGAGCCGCGTGGCGCGCCTCGAAGACGTCGTCGATGCGTACGGTCTGGCGATTGACGATCAGTCCTTTGTCAGTCCTTGGCCAAAACCCCGATAGCCCGTTTCCCCCTACCCGGGGCCAGGCGGCGGCGGGGCTATGCGCCGGTGCCCGTGTGGGGGCTTTGTGCCTGCAATCTGGACTTTTGGCGATCGGGACAGCCGGAGGCAACCCGCTCATGGCCTCACTTGGGCTAGGTCCGCTCCCTCCATGGTCCTTGCTCAACGCCCATTGCCGAGAACCCGATGAGGATACGCAGAACGGGTGCCGGTGGAGTCGAGTCGGGGCACGAGATCGAAAGCTCCGAGATTGCTCCGTGGAGAAAATCACAGATTGCGCCCGCTCCGAGTGGCAGTGGCGCAACAAATGTGTGGAGAGAAAAAATTCCACGCGCCAGACCGACAATCGCGTTACGGTTTGGCGACGGTTCACTGAAGTACCGAGTGGGGTATGCCTGGGAGGCGACAAATGGGAGTACGAGTACGGCTGTTTGTATCTGTTCTTGCCGCGGTGTTTGCGCTGATTTCCGTCGGCGCGGGTGCCGGCGTGGCGGGAGCCGCAAGCTCGGGGGGGAACATCCTCCCCAAGGTCAGCCACTCCGCCCCGCCCACCACGGCCAGCGGGACGCTCAAGATCGTCGGGAGTGGTGACGTCGATCACCTCGACACCTGCTGCGCCTACTACACGACCACCTACGAAATGCTCCGAATGGTGAGCCGACAGCTGTTGTCCTACACGGCCGCCTACACGAAGAAGGCCGAGGGCACGCCCGTGCCCGACATCGCCACCTACACCGTCAGCTCCAACGGACTGGTCTACACGTTCAAGATCAAGCAAGGCGTGATGTGGGAAACCCCGACCGGACCCCGGCAGGTGACCTCGCAGGACGAGGTCAGGGGCATAAAGCGGCTGTGCAACCCGATCAGCGGGGCGCCACCAATTACATATTGGACCGACACCATCGCGGGAATGCAGTCGTATTGCGCCGCCTTTGCCAAGATCACGCTTCCAACCAGTCCGGCGGACCAGGTGACGGCGCTCAATGCCTTCTATGCCGCCAACAACATCAGTGGGCTGGCCACGCCAGATTCCTCGACCGTGGTCTTCACTCTGAGCCATCCGTCCAGCACCTTCCTCAACATCATGGCGCTGCCCATGAGTTCGCCGGTGCCGGTTGAGACCAACAACTACGTGCCCAGCTCGGTCACCGAAGAGGAGAACCTCATCTCCGACGGCCCGTACAAGATCGACTCGTACACGCCGAACGTGAGCTACACCCTCTCCAAGAACCCGGCGTGGAGCCAGAGCACCGACAACATCCGCCATCAGTACTTCAACGCGGTGGACGTCACCATGGGGGAGACTCCCAGTGCGGTCCAGGAGCAGCTCCAGACGGGTGCAGCCGACATGGAGTGGGACACCACGGTTCCCCCGGCCAACGTGCCGGGCCTGGTGTCGGCCAAGAATCCGGACTTCGCAGCCGACTTCTTCGGCGGCCTGACCTACCTCGTGTTCAACACCAAGAGCAAGGCGAGCGGCGGCGCCCTGCAGAAGCCGGCGGTGCGACAAGCCCTCCAGTACTGCGTGAACAAGCGGCACGTCATACAGGTGACCGGCGGGCCGGCCATCAACCAGGCCAGTGACCAGATTCTGCCGCCGGCCATGACGGTCGGGTACAAGAACCTCAACGCGTACCCCTCGACCCAGGCCGAAGGCAATCCGTCGAAGTGCAAGTCGATGCTGGCCGCGGCCGGCTACAAGCACGGGATCACCTTGACCCTGGTCTATGCGAATAATGCACCGATGCCGGCCCAGGCCGTCGCCCTGCAGTCGGACTTCGCCAAGGGCTCGGTGACCATCAAGCTCAACGAGCAGCCCACCCAGGGTGCCTACTTCGACTACATCGAGACGCCCTCGAACAAGGCACACTGGGACATCGCGTTCGGTGAATGGTTCCCGGACTGGACCGGAAACGGGGCGCAGACCTACATGAGCCCGTTGCTCGACGGCCGCCAGTACGCGAACGGCTCGACCGACTACGGCGACTACAACGACGCCACGGTCAACAAGGACATCACCGCCGCCGAGAACACCGCCAGCCTGACCACGGCGGCCAAGGACTGGGCCGCCGCCGACAAGCAGGCCACCCTGAAGGACCCGGCGTGGATCCCGCTGCTGAACCAGGCGCTGCCTCAGTTCATCGGGTCAACGGTGGTGCACGGCATCTACGTGCCGTTCATCGGTGGTTTCGACCCAACCAACCTCTGGGTGAAGTAGCCACTTGAATCGCGAAGTGGAGGCACCCCGGCCGCGCAACATTCGGCCGGGGTGCCAACGCTCCGCCGGAGGACTACGTAGACTCGCAGTGACCCGACACAGCATGGAGGCCACCGCGTTGAAGGCTGAGGGAACCTGACCATGGCCTTGCTCGACGTGCGTGACTTGCGAGTCACCTTCGCTACCGACGATGGCACGGTGCACGCGGTGCAGGGCATGTCGTTCACGGTCGAGGCCGGCAAGACGCTCGGGATCGTGGGTGAGTCGGGCTCGGGAAAATCGGTCTGCACGCAGGCCATCATGGGTCTGAGCCCGGGCGCCACGGTCACCGGTGAAGCTCTGCTTGACGGCGAAGACCTGCTCACCATGAGCGAGCATCAGCTCGAGAGCATCCGGGGCCGGCGGGTCTCGATGATCTTCCAGGATCCGCTCACCAGCCTCCACCCGCTTTACCGGGTGGGTCAACAGATCGCCGAGGTCATGGAGGCTCACGGTGGCGCCAGCCGGAGGGCGGCCGAAGCCAGAGCCGTCGAATTGCTGCGCGTGGTGGGGATACCTCAACCCGATCGTCGCGTCCAGGACTATCCCCACCAGTTCTCGGGTGGGATGCGCCAGCGCGTGATGATCGCCATGGCTCTCGCGCTCGAACCCGCCCTGATCATTGCCGACGAACCAACCACGGCACTGGACGTCACCGTCCAAGCCCAGATCCTGGAATTGCTGAACAAGATGCAGCAGGACTTCGAGACGGCGGTGATCCTGATCACCCATGACCTCGGCGTGGTGGCCGATGTCGCCGATGACATCGTGATCATGTACGGCGGACGGCCCATGGAACGAGCGGACACCGAGGCGGCGTTCACCGAGCCCCACCATCCCTATACCCAAGGCCTCTTGCAGTCCATCCCGTCGTACGCGGGCCGATCAGGCCGGCTGCACCCGATCGAGGGGTACCCGCCGTCCCTGATGCACGAGATCGACCAATGCCCGTTCGCTGATCGCTGCCCGTACGTGCACGACGAGTGCCGCCACGGCCCGCCCCCGCTCAAGGAGGTCGGCCAGCGCCCTGGACATGTCTCCGCATGTGTGCTGCCGCCTGATCGCGTGGGCGTGCCGTCAGCCGCCTCACTCGATGCTGCAGGAACCGCGTAGGTCTCCGCACGTGGCCGAAGCCGTGAAGGAGTCCGCTTCCGCCCAGAGCGACACGCTCCTGGAAGTGGACGACGTCGTGAAGCACTTCCCGGTGAGGGGCGGGGCGCTGATCCAGCGGACGGTGGCCCAGGTCCGGGCGGTCGACGGAGTGTCACTCTCACTGAAGCGAGGGGAGACGCTTGGCCTGGTCGGGGAAAGCGGCTGCGGGAAGTCCACGCTCGCTCGCCTGGTTACGGCGCTCTTCCCCGTCACCTCGGGACATATCAAGTTCAAGGGTCAGGAGCTGACCACGCTCAGCCGACGCGAGATGCGCCCACTCCGGCGGTCCATCCAAATAGTCTTCCAGGACCCGTACGGGTCGCTCAATCCGCGGCGGCGCGTGGGCTCCATCCTGGGTGATCCGCACGCGGTCCACAGCAAGCTGTCACGCGAAGACATGCGGAAACAGGTTCAGGACCTGATGAGCCGCGTCGGACTGAGTCCCGAGCACTACAACCGGTTTCCGGCGGAGTTCTCCGGCGGTCAACGGCAGCGCATCGGCATCGCTCGCGCCTTGGCGCTTCACCCCGACCTGATCGTCTGTGACGAGCCCGTTTCTGCCCTCGACGTCTCCATCCAAGCGCAGATCATCAATCTCCTAGAAGACCTTCAAGACGAATTCAAACTCACATACATCTTCATTGCGCACGACCTGTCGGTCGTGCGCCACGTGAGCGACCGCATCGCCGTGATGTATCTGGGCAAGTTGGTGGAAACGGGTCCCGTTGAGGAGATCTACTCCCGTTCACGCCACCCCTACACCGCCTCCTTGCTTTCGGCGGTCCCGGTTGCCGCGAGGGCGTTTGGCGGTGCCCGGAGGGAACGTGTCCTCCTGACGGGCGACGTGCCCACACCGATAGCGCCGCCATCGGGGTGCCGTTTTCACCCGAGGTGCCCCAAAGCGCAGGATCGGTGCTCGGTCGAAGAGCCACAACTCGAGCAAAAGGACGGGGATGAGCCGGGCCATCTGACCGCCTGCCATTTTCCGGTGGTCGAGGGCGATGCACTGGCCCGAGCCTCTCGTGAGATCCCGGTTTCGGCAGCCCCGGTGGTCCTTCCGAACCAAGGAGGCTCATCGTGAGTTTGTTGGGAGCCGACGCCGAGCTTGAAGCGGTAAAGGAACATGAGCATCAAAGCGGCCCTGGCGCCGAGGAATTCGTGGGCCGCACCCCATGGCAGTTGGCCTGGAGGCGATTGCGCAGCGATCGGGTGGCGATGGCGTCATTGGGCTTCATTTTGTTCCTCATCCTGGTGGCGCTTTTCGCCCCGTTACTGACGGCCCTCATCGGCCATGGTCCCAATGCGCAGTACCCCAACACCGGCCTGTCGCTCTCGGGCATCCCTGTTGGTCCAGGTCACGGTGGTTTTCTGCTCGGCACCGACAACCAAGGCCGAGACGTGCTCTCGCGCATCATTTACGGGAGCCGGGTGTCGCTCGAGGTCGGCGTCGGGGCGACGCTGCTGGCGCTCGTGGTCGGCATGACGGTCGGGTTGATCGCCGGCTACTTCGGCGGCTGGATCGACGCCCTGCTGGCCCGCTTCATGGACATCCTGCTGGGATTCCCGATCCTTCTCTTCGCCTTGGCGATCATCGCTCGCTTCGGACCGAGCACCGGCATTGTCCTGATTGTCATCGCCATGTTCAGTTGGCCCTACATCGGACGCCTTGTGCGCGGTCAGGTCATCAGCTTGCGAGAGCGCGAGTTCGTCGAGGCAGCCCGAGCCACGGGTTCAAGCGACCTGCGGATCATGTTCGTGGAGATCGCTCCCAACCTGCTTGCGTTGGCCGTGATTTATGCGACGCTGCTCATCCCGGTGAACATCGTGACCGAGGCCACGTTGAGCTTCCTCGGTCTCGGAGTGCAACCGCCCACCGCGTCCTGGGGGAACATGATCGCCGATGCCCAGGGTGGATCCCTGTTCACCGTGGCCTGGTGGTTCCTGGTCTTCCCATGCCTGGCCCTGGTGCTCACGACCCTGGCGTTCAACCTGTTCGGTGACAGCTTGCGCGACGCGCTCGATCCCCGCCACGGGCGCTCGCAGACCCAGCGGAAGACGAGGGCAAGGCGGCGATCTGACACCAAGTCCAGGGCGGCGAAGAGGTCGGAGACTTGATCCGTTTCATCATTCGCCGGATCCTGTACCTGGCGATCGTGCTGTTGATCATCACGTTCGTTACCTATGTGATCTTCTTCGTCGGGAACTCCGACAACCTGGCCGCTCGGTTCGCCGGGCGCGATGCCTCGCCTCAGGAAATCAAGGACGCCGCCATTCGCCTGGGGCTCAACCACGGCTTCTGGTATCAGTACTGGCATTACCTGCTGGGGCTCTTGCACGGAAACTTCGGACTCGATTTTCAGAATGCGGTACCCATCAAAAGCGAGATAGCCAGGGCCTTTCCGGTCACCGCGTCTCTGGTCATTGGCGCTGCCGTGCTCTGGTTGCTCATCGGCATACCGATCGGGATCATGTCCGCCACGCATCCCCGCTCCCTGCGCGACCGAGCGGGAACGATGTTCGCCCTGACCTTCCTGTCGATGCCCACGTTCGTGCTCGGCCTGCTCTTCTTGCTGGTCCTCTACTACTACCTGACGCAAGCAGGATTCAATTGGTTCCCAGCGGCTGGCTACGTGCCGTTAACACAATCGCCTGTTCAGTGGCTCGTTCACCTCATCTTGCCCTGGTGCACCCTTGCCCTGGTTCAGGCCGCCATCTACACAAGATTGATCCGGGGCTCACTGCTCGACGTCCTGGGGGAGGACTACATCCGGACGGCTCGGGCCAAGGGCCTCACTCGTCGTGCGGTGATCTACAAGCACGGCGTGCGTGCTGCACTCACGCCGGTTGTCACCCAACTCGGCATTGACGTCGGGACCCTGCTCGCCGGCGCCTTCGTCACCGAGCGGGTCTTCGGATTGACCGGGCTCGGCCAGTTGGCCTTGAACGCCATCCAGAACGGAGACCTTCCGGTCGTCGCAGCCGTCGTCGTTCTGGCCGCCTCGTTCATTGTCATCATGAACACCGTGGTCGACATCGTCTATGTGGTGCTAGATCCCCGGGTTCGACTGTCCTGATCAACCAGGGTCTTGGAGCTACTCGTGGCGCGCCGCCCTTGAACTTACGAGTAATCGCTGACAAAGCTCGCCGTAAAGCCGCTCCGTACGGGGCGATGGCGAACTTCCTGGATCAAGGTCATCCATCCGGCGCTGACATTCACGCCATTCTCGGCGTAGATGGTCGGCATCTCCCGCGGCGGCCGCGACCTGCATGGCCGCACGTGATATTGCTTCGCTGTAAGGATCAACCAGGCGAGCCTGCCCGAGACCCCACCTGGCCAAATCGAAGAGCTCCGCGTCGATGGCCAGAGCTGCAAGGTTGCATGCCGCATTGATCAGCACCGCGGCGATCCGCGCGCTATGGCCCTCAGATTCCCACCAGGTATAGCCCGAAAGCGTATTCGCCAGAGGCTCGCCCTCCACTAATGCAAGCGACTCACGCAATAGGGCGATGGCGGTCTCGGGGTCTTCGGTGATGCCGCCCAAGGCCGCCAAATCTGTGGCCCTCTGCACATCGCTCGTGACGGCATCTGCGACCTGATAGAGCCCAGTTCGGCTCCCAAGGGGCAGCAGAGGGTTTCCTAACAGGTCCTGGCCCATAGCTCTCCGAGCCGCAGTGGCTGTATTGAAGAGCGTTTTCGAAGCGGCATCGGCATCAGAGGAGCCAAGGACTCTCGTTCGAAGGCGATCGCTGGTCACTGGATCGGGACTGTGCAGCGCCAAATATGCAACGAGTTCGGTGGCCCGCCGCGCCCGATTTGGAGGCAGTGTGTCCCGCAGACCTTCAAGTCTCGGGCTTGTCGTCAACATCCTGACTTCGACTATCCCAGGGCCGCTGATGGAGGGATCCGGAACGTCGCCAGCAATGGCTCTATCAATGTCATCACCATCGAATATCGGATCGGTTGGTTGTTCACCGAAGGAATCGGGAAGCGGCTCGGATACCAGTTCATCGACATTCCTAGCTGTGTCGCTGTCGAATAGGTGGGGACGCAGGGTCTTACCTAGAGGATGGATTGACGCCAAGTGGCGATCTACGAGCACAGTCACGTCACTTGCGTGATCATTTGACGTTGTGACGACGGCAACCCGCTGACGGGATTTCAGTGACAACTGCTCAGGCTGTCCGACAAAGAGAATCTGCTGGCCGTCGACCGAGGGTGCGATTCCATCGGCTTGCCACTGCAATTCGCGCTCAACCAACGTGGCGTCATCCGTCACAATGACGGCATCCGCCCAGGTCCAGGCCTTCTGAACCGGTATGGCGGCACGCAATAGATCGTTGGCGGCTTCACCGAGAATAGGGAGGCAGTCGCCGGGCTGTAGCGGTACGAGCCACGTCCCTGACCCGTCCTCCCCGACCGGCAACACCATCCGGAAAAGTGGGGAATGTGGGCAGGTGGGGGGAATCGACTCATGAGGGATATCCCACGAGGTGCCATTGTCGGAGATGGTGAATCCGTCCGGAGCTCGTCGCGTCGGTGCTTGCAGCAAGAAGCTGACACCCGCTGGTCCAACACAGATTGCCCGAAAACCAGGCATCCCAGCCTGCGCGTCTGTACCGCTCAACTTCTCAGCGAGCAGACAGTTGGCGAGCTCGAACGCTCGGAGGGCTGGTATTCCACCGAATCTGGCGAGGAGCACATCCGTGTCAACGGCGCTATCCGACAGTTCGAATCCCGATGGTCTCTCGTGACCGGCTACATGACGAAGCGTTCGGATGCGTCGTGAGCGGCGGGCCAGCACCGCACAACCGATGGCGCCGATGCCGAGCGTGATCAGTTCTGGAAGGTCGGGGGCACCGGCTCGGGAAACTGCTCGATGGCCATGTTGAGCCGATGTTTTTGGCTGTGCAGGATGATCACGACTCGACACCGAATGCCGGTTTGGGGTGCTTCGGGTGGGCAGGGAGGACGAGATGGTTTGAGACGTACTTGGTGATGCAGGAACATCTGTCGCTGAAGGAGCGACCGGACCATGCGAGGGTAACTGCAGGACCCAGCCGGGGTAGATCAGGTTCGGATCAACAAAGTGTCTTCCGTCATCCATGGTTCGACCAAGATTCAACACAGCAATGGCTGGCCAGTCCGTTGGATCGCCGAGCTGTGACTCGGCGATTGACCACAGGGTGTCGTTGCGAGCGACCGTGTAACTATTGGAAGCCACCATTGTGGTGGCGACGTTCTGGGTATCTTCGTTCTGACTCGGCACCGTTGGCATCGGGATCAGGTCAGAACTGAGAACGGCACGGCTGCCCAGCATTTGGGCTAGCGGCGGGTGGATTGCTGTCGTCGGCGAGGGATCGGTACGGCCGAAGACCAAAACAGCGAAGAGGATAGAGGTGACCAAGCGGGTCGCAACGGGTTGAAAGGCTCTGACCAGGGGTATCTGTTGAGTCCTTCTGCCTCGCAGGGCGGCAACCACCTCCTCGAAGATAGAGACCGCGATGCTTGCCCAAGCCAACCAAGCCATACAGTCGAGGACATCGATAAGTGATCGATCAGGTATGCCTCGAGTACTCAGTGAAGTCCGCAGGCCTTCAAGACTCGGGACATGATGAGGAAGTGGCCAGCCAATCGCGACCGCGAGGCACCACGGAACGCCGACGATCAACGTCATCACGATTATGGACGCGGTGCCTCCACGCAGCAGCAGCCCTATTCGCCCGAATCGCCTATTGGACGTCATTGTCCGGCTCCGGTGATGCCGCGAATAGCACTAGCGCTCGCGGTAGCACTGACCGACAAAGATCGGATACCGGCAAGGTTGAGGATTTGGGTCTGCTGTGTGGCTTCGACCGTAACCGTTACGGTGTTTCCGATTACGCTTACGGTTCCTCGATCGCCTGTACTAGCTAAGTATCGTTGGGCCGCAGATGTTGCTTGCGTCGGGTCGAGCAAAATGTCGCCGGTTTCTCGGTATGTAGCGATGTCGATCTGTTCGGCGCCTGCCCTCGAAGCTGCTTGCGCTTCATTGGTGGCCCGGACCTTGGCTGCAAGAGTCAATCCTCCGTCGATTACAAGACCGGCGCAGAGAATAAGTGCGGTCATCATGACCACAACGAAGGCCGTTATCTGCCCCGCTTCGCGCGGCTCCAGCCGGGTCTCGCCATGCGTCGGCGTTGGGGGCGGTCCCCGTCTCATGGGCTGACGCTTCGAAATCGATCCACTGGGCTTGTGGCCACCCCGGAAACGGTTTCGGCACCGGGCAGATGAAGAAGAGACAGGTCTGCCATAGACACGGCGCAAGTGACTCGGACTTGGACCTCACCTCCCGGCGCGTAGGCCAGCGTGTTAGTGGTGACTGAAAGATGGGAGCAAGTGATTCGGTCACTGGCCAGACTGGCTGCCGTCGCTTGTTGGGCTGTGGCTTGTGCCTCACGCACGCTGTCAGTCACCGTCACCGCCCGCGCTGCTTGCGCTGCCGCATCGTCAACTTCTTGTCGTGCTTGAGCCAAGCGACCGAGGGAGACAATAAGGACAACGAGCAAGAGGAGCAGTGGGGCGAGCAGCGTCAATTCAACTGCCACGCTTCCGCGATCGTTGGGAAGCATTCTGCGGTTCACTTTGGGGCGTGGTTCATGGACCGTCAACGAAGCGTTCGAGAGGTCCGGACGACGTTGCTTTCACCGTTAGGTGAATGAGTGGAATGAGCGCTTCCGCCCTGCCTGTCACGATCACTCGGGCAGTAGTGGAATTTCGTGTCACTGAAACGTGAGGATCTATTAAGGAACCTCCGGCAAGGTTGGTCAAGATCGATTGCGCCTCGGTCTCCCCTGAAGTTGTTGTTCCCCCTATCGTTCGAGTAGCGGCGAGCGCTTGGGAGGCTGCTGACTGAGCGACCTCACTGGCGTGCTCATAGATCGCGAACTGAATCACCACGAGGATCAGTAGCAACAGAAGGGGGGTGGCGACCACGAGTTCGACGCTGCCACGTTCACCCCAATCGAAGCGCCCACTGTTTCTCGCCGGACTGCTTCGTGAGTCGACGTATTGGCGACTCGTTAGAGGCCGGAGTGACTGCCTACTCATCCGCCGGTCGAGATGGAGTTGGCCTTGGCTAGAACCTTGGCGGCGATGATGGCAATGGCAGCGATGGCCAGTGCGACCAGCAGCGCCGTCACCACGACCGCCTCGGTTGAGTACCCCGCTTCGCTCTTCTCCCAGACAGCGGTTAGGCGATCTCGCAGAACAAGGGCCATCGTTCTTAGTACCTGGAACTCATGGATCACTTGAACTCCTCTCCTGTTTTATTTCCGACGGGAAGGTCGGGGTGTCTGACAAAGGCCTGCGGTAGGACGCCGTAACTGCGCATCAGAGACCCTCGAGCACATGGGCAAGGGCCGGGTAGCCAACGAAGAGGAGAAAGCCTGCGAAGAGCAAAACGACGGGCAAACTCATCCGCTCGCTCATGGCTTCTGCCCGCGTTTGAGCGTCGGCCAACGCATGAGAGCGAATTGAGGTGGCCTTCGCCCCAAGAGTTGCCCGAACCTTCGCTCCTTCGGACCCCGCCAATGCGACTGTGGCTGCCAGCTCGGCGAGCTCATCGATGCCGAGGTCTTCGCCGAGCCGGCCGAGAGGTCCCCACGGTGCGGTTCGCAGCAAGCGAGATTCTTCGAGAGCCTCGCGTAGACAGCGGAATGGCCAACCTTGGCCAACTGCCGAGGCCTCACTCAGCGCGCCCTCGACTCCAGCGCCACCCGCCAAAGAGATAACCACGAGGTCAAGGAACGAACCGAGGGCGTGTCGGAAGTCGGCTCGTCGCTTGCTTGCCTCAGCCCGAATGCCAAGGTCCGGAAGGAGAAATCCGCCAACTCCGAGGATCGCTGCCGCCCAAACCGGCAGCGTCCAACCAAGCGTCGTGCCGCCTAGAGCCAACAGCCCCGCGAAGGCGGGGACGAGGAGGAGACCTGCAATGCCAAGGGTGACCTTCTCGGCCAGGTGGCGCTCAGGCAGACGGCCGAGAATTACCAAGTCGGAGCGGACGCGGCCTGAGAGCAATGGCAAGGTCATGAGTTGACGGGCCAGGGGCTGACCAAGGCGTGATGCCAACCCCTCCCTGGTGGTGGCCACGGACGGGCCTTGGCGGCCCAGCCAACTTGAGAAGGTTGCGCCCGTCGGGGCCGAGGCTTCCTCTATGCGTTGCAAGCGCTTGAGCGCAATCGCCAGGGGAACCCGGACAGCTATCACCCCTCGAATGATGCAGAAGACTCCCAAGCCGAGTCCCGCTCCACAAAGCAGCGCAATGGTCATAGTGAACGCCAAGGAACATTGGATGCGCTGGATGTTCCGGAGCCAGGGAAAGTGAGGAATCTCTCAGGTGACGAAGGTCGACCCATCTTGTCCAACCACCAGAAAGCAATACCGAAAATGAGACCGATGATCGCCAGGATGCCCTGGCCGAGTGCTGTACCAAATGGATTTAAGTAGGAGCGATTGAGGAGCACCAATCCAGCTGCAAACAGCAGCGTCGCGCCGATCACAACGTTCGTCGAAGTCCGAATTCTGGCCCGCCCGGCCTCGATCTTTAGCTGCATGGCTGCCTGGTCTCGGGCTGCCGCGGCGAGTGAGCCGAGGAGTTCGGTCAGCTTGCGGGACTCATGACCAGCGGCGAGAACGAGTGCAGCCACGACGAGATCTCCGGTCGGATCAGCCAACTCGTCAGCAAAAGTCCGCAGACTAGGAGCTAGGCGCTCCTGCTCCAAAGCCATGGCGAGTGCCAAGACCTCATTTCGGATTGGAATAGGCGCAACGTTGGCAGTGGCCACAATCGCCTGTTCGAGGCCCGCAGCAGCTGAAAGGGTGTCGCGCAGCATCTCAGCCCAGCCCGCAATTGCTTCGGTGCGAGCAACCCGGCGAATTCGATCCTTGGACCCTCCAATGACCTTTGGAACGGCTATTGCGCCGATTGCGGCCAGCAACGCGGCGACGGGCCATCCCGTGATCGATCCGACAAGGACGCCGGCACCAATGGCGATGCTCATCCTGGCGGCGAGGTGCTCGCGGCGAAGGCGAGACAAGCCAGAGGTCCAATGAAGGCTGACGTTCTCCGTGGAATGCCAGCCTCCAAGGATTAGGAATAGGCCGAGTCCCGCTCCAGCGCCCAGGATGGCAGTGAGAGCGGTCATCAGCCCCACTGCTCCGCGCGTTCGAGCGCAGATGGATCAAATCCCGCATCCATCAATTCATTGAGTGATTCCGATCGCATGGGGACGCCTCGGAGAGCTCGACCTGTGGGTCCGGGTCGAAAGATTTCGTTCGAATTGATCTGGATTCCTTCGGCATCAAGTACTTCACGTATCGAAGTCACGATTCTTCGTCCACTGCGGTCCAGGCCGAGATGGATGACGTAGTCGACAGCACCGGCAACCATGAGGTTCGTGGCATCGAGCGGGAGTCGCTCGGGAGCTTGAATGGCATAGGTCGCCAAACGTGAAAAGACTCCCTTCGAAGAGCTGGCGTGCACCGTTGCCATCGATCCGTCGTTTCCTTGAGTCATGGCGTTGCACATTGGGATTACCTCGGCTCCCCGTATCTCCCCGACCAACACTCTGTCGGGACTCATTCGCAGTGCCCAACGCACGAGGTCAGCCTGACTGATCTCACCTTCGCCTTCGACATTGGGTTCACGAGCCTGCATCGCAACAGCATCCGGGTGGGCTTCATGATCGCGATCAAGGCCGAGTTCAAGGGCGTCCTCAACAGTGACTAGGCGCTCTTGGGGGTGAATCTCGGAACAGAGGGCGCGTAGCATTGTTGTCTTGCCAGCTCCCGTACCTCCAGAGATCAAGAGGTTCTTGCGGGCGCCGACACAGGCCGCCAAGAATTCACTGAGAACGGCATCCAGGCTACCGAGTTCAACCAGGTCGGAAAGGGTGACCTTCATGAAGCGATGTCTTCTTATGGACACACACGGGCGACCCGTTACAGCCATTACGGCGGAAAGCCGGCTGCCATCTGGGAGCTGAAGGCTCATCCTTGGCGACGCAAGATCAAATCGTCGTTCGTCTAAGCCCACCCGGGCGGCCAAGGTGCGGAGAAAGTCAATCAACTCAGAATCGGAGGCAGCAACAGGATCCACCCGCTCGCGAGAACCGTCGGCGTAACGTACGAAGACGTCATGAGATCCATTGGCATTGATGTTTTCGATGGAAGGGTCATCGAGATATGGCTGAAACCCGGCCATAGCGAACAGGGCTGCGAAGACCTGAGACGCGATCCTGCCCTCCTCGTCCGGAGAGAGAGCCGCTCGTCCTTCACGAAGGGCCGTAGCAGTCTCGGCTTGGAGAGCATCGGCGATCAACGTACGGCCGATGTCGGCGCGGTCAGCATCAAGAAGAACGGTCGAAGTACGGGCGCTGCGGTGCTCATGCGATCCAATCTCTGCACTCAGGCGACGAATGACCTCGGCCGAAATGCGGTCCGCGAGACACGGGCCACCGCTCTCCGTCGGCAGTTTCAGCACGACGGTCCAGCTGACTCAGAGACATAAGGAGGTTTAGGGTCGATCCGGTCCGCAGGCACTTCAGAGCCGGCGTCTTCTGGGGCGCGGCTGTTCAAGAATTCCGAAATAGTCTCCGCCAGGCTCCTGGATCCACGACCCAACGGACTGCGTGTCCAGGCCCGCCCGCCGCCATCACAGAGTGCGGCCGCGCCATTGGGATCGGTCGGGAGACGGCCGATTACGGGCACACCAAGCGTCGTGGCTATCTCCGCCGGTGGGTAGACGCCCACTCCCACCAGAACCATGGCTTGTACCTGGTTGGAATCTCGCTGGTGGAGAAGCCGTGCGGCCAGGTGCGCCAGATCTGCCAGGGCGGGGCGGCAGATCCAGATCAGCAATTCCGGTGGGGTATCTATCCATCCCCAAGTTCGGCCGAGTCCAACTTCATCATTCGGACCGGTGGATCTTGCCGATCGTCCGATGTCTACGAGCAAGTCTGTTTCTTCAGGCGGTGATACAGAATCCGATTCGGAGAGGAGGCTGAGGGCTGAAGATGCCTGAGGCGATCCGGCTGGCGCGACAACTACTTGTACCCCCGATAGCGTCCTCTGCGCGTATTGGGCGATCAAGCCACTTTTTTGCTGGTGTTCGATTGGGCTGCGTCTGAGCGCTGCCGCCAAGCCGACCAAGCCAGGCTCCTCAGACATCCCGAGACGGACGGCGAGGTCTCCGCCAGCGGGATCGGCCTCTATGAGGATCAGTGGGTGTTGCCACCAGAATGACAGGGCTAGTGCCGTCGTGGTTACCCCTGGCGAACCTTTGGCGGAAGCCAGGATAAGTGTGCTCATGAGGACGCACTTCTGACTTGGGCGCTACCAACGGTTGGGTTCAGTATCACGACGCTTGGCCCGAGGAGATGACCGCGAGAGCTACGTCTCCCGCACTTGCCGCTGATGCGACGGCCGAACCGTCTCCCTGGGCGAGTTGTATGGAGACGACAATCGCTTCGGAGCTATCGGCTGGAGCTGATTCCACTCCAACTACCGTCGCTTCTAGTGGCGCTGCCGACCGTGTCTGGTCCGAGGGACCCGTTGTGGATGTGGGAGAAGGTTGCTCAGCATCACTCATTACGACGAGTACTCGTTCTCCAGTTGTCAGGCCGGGTGGATACTCACCGGGCTTGAGCGCGAGTCCAACATCCGCTCGCCCAGCAGGCGGCCCAGACGCTTGGGCAACGTCAGAAGCTGTGAGGAGGGTCCCAGACGTTAGTGCCGATGCGATAGGTCTTCCGAGGACGTCAGGCAGCTGGGATGACGGCATCGATGCCACACCGCTTGCCACAGAAAGCTGGACGGACCGCAAATCCGCGGGCGAAAGGACCTGACCGGCGGAAAGGCTCCTAGTCACCACCAGAACCTTCTGGTGTCCACCGGCGCGCAGCCAGGCTGAGGAGAAACCAAGTGCACATCCGACGACTAGCAGCACCCCTAGGCCGACCATCGGAAGATTCCGTTTCGCCCTGCGGCCCGAAGCCATTGATGACCGAACGCCGAAGTCCTTGCTGTTTGTCTTCGTGCCATTTGTTGCACGGCCATCGGGGACCAGGGGAGCCGGTGACAGGCGGGCCACGGCTAGACCCCCTTGTTTGAGGTATTCAGGGATTCGACGTCAGCCACACGTAGCTCGGTGGTCGTAGTGCTCGACATGGTGGGAACCGTCCCCGTTTGACCGCCGCCGACCCAATCGACCGACCACAAGACCGTGGTGGTGACGACGAAAGCGCTTTCAGGTTGACCGGCTGATGAAGTTGAATAGGTGTAACCGCACGTTGGCGAGGGCTTATCGGGCGGGGTGGTAGCCACGTACGGCGTACCCGGGCCTTGGCATGTGATGGAGTCGCCGTCTCCTAAATCCCAGATGGTCGACATGGGCGTCGCAGTTGCAGTGACCGACTCTCCAGGGACTGCGGCAGTCGCGGTGATCGGATGCCATTTGCTCTGGTCAAGCCACAGCCATGAAGGAAGTCCTACGAGCTGATCTGAGGCGGTCGAAGGTGACGCCTCAATCGTGAGGCCTGGAAAGAGCAGTCGTTGTACCGCCTGTTGAGCCAAAACAGCCGGGGCGGGTAGGACGGGAGCTACAACGCCGGCTCCGCTTGGCAGCCAAACAATTCCCCCGCCCGTATTGAAGTTCTGCGTGGTGCACGT